>NZ_CATKPO010000044.1:0-293233 GCF_949768395.1 Pseudomonas sp. IT-P260 | reverse complement strand
CAGCTCCTACAGGGGAACGGGGCGTCAGTTGAGGCCACGTTCGGCGAGGAAGGCGGCAATGTAATCGATGAACGCCACGACCTTGGCCGTGGCCCGCCGATGGCTCGGGTACACCGCAAGAATGTGCGGGCCGAAGCTGTCCGGGTCGATTTCGTAGTCAGCCATGACCCGTACCAGACGCCCGTCGGCGATGTACGGCGCGGCGCTCCACAGCGGCGTGTGCAGCAAGCCGCGTCCGGCCAGGGCGCCGGCCAGCAGCAGGTCGTAATTGTCACTGCGCAACCGCGGCGCCGTCGGCTGTGGCAGGCTCAGCCGCTGGCCGTCGCGCTCGGCCCACCAGAATTCGCGACTGAGCAATGGGTGCTGATACAACAGCCATTCATGCTGTTCAAGGGTTTGCGGATTCACCGGCAAGCCCTTGCGCGCCAGATACTCCGGGCTGCCGCACAAGGCCAGTCGATTGCTGCCGACCACCCGCGCAATCAGCCCCGGCAAGTCGTCGTGGCCCTCGCGCAAGGCCAGGTCGTAGCCGCTTTCCAGCAGATTGACGAACGCGTCGCACAGGTCCACTTGCAGGCTGATCTGCGGGTATTGCTGCAAGAAGCCGTCGCACACCTGATCAAGAAACGCCCGCCCGTACGCAAGCGGTGCGGTGATTTTCAGGCTGCCGCGCAGACCGTGCTGCAACTGCTCGATCTCTTCGCCGGCCTCCTCCAGCCGCTGCAGCACCAGCCGTGCGGTTTCCAGGTACACGCGACCGATTTCGGTCAACAGGATCCGCCGCGTACTGCGCTCGAACAACCGCGCGCCGAGTTCCGCCTCCAGGTGATTGACCGCTTTGGTCAGGGCCGACGGGGTCTTGCCCAATTGCTCGGCCGCGCGGCTGAAACTGCCGAGTTGCGCGGTGACCACGAACATTTTCAGTGCACCCAGCTTGTCCATGCTTTTTCCATTCAGGCAAAAACGTTTTTCGTAAGGAAGGCGTTCTGTCGGCCAGAATCAGCCACTAATCTGGCCATCAGACGCAATAACAAGGAAATCTTCAATGAAAAGATTCATCCCGAGCCTGCTGGTGAGCGCTATAAGTTTTGCCTCGATGGAAGCCATGGCCGCCACCGATCTGGTACTGGTCAACGGCAAGATTTTCACCGCCGACCGTGCACAGCCGAAGGTTCAGGCGCTGGCCGTGGAGAACGGCAAAGTGCTGAAAGTCGGCACCAATGCGCAGATCAAGGCGCTGATCGAACCCGGCACGCAGGTGATTGATCTCGGCGGCAAGACGCTGATGCCAGGCTTGATCGACAGCCATTCCCACGCGATTTTCGGCGGTCTGGAAATGGTCTCGGCCAACATGGAGGACGAAGTCGTCGCCCTTGATGAATTGCAAAAGCGTCTGCGCGCCTGGCGTGATGACGGCAAGGCGAAACACGGCGACGTGCTGAGCATCGCCAGCATGAGTTCAGCGTACTGGGCGCAGGCCGAAGCGCTGGGCAAGACTTTCAACCAGGGTGAATGGGCCGACGTGCCGGTGGTGTTCACCGGCAGTGACCACCACACCGCGTGGGCCAACAACGTGATGCTCAAGCGCGCCGGCATCGACGCGGCATTGCTCAAAACCCTGCCCGCTGCGGAAAAAGACACGATCGGCACACTGGCGAACGGTGAACCCAACGGTTTTCTGGTCGATGCCGGCTGGGACCGGGTTGCCGCGAAAATGCCGGTGCCGAGCCCGGCCGACATGCTCACTGCGGCCAAATCCGCGGTGCGCTTCAACAACAGCCTCGGCATCACCGCGTGGATGGATCCGGCCGCCAACGCCGCACCGGGCGAGGCCGTGTTCGCGCTCAAACCCACCGAGAAAACCGTCGGCGTGCTGCCGGCCTACAAAGCACTGTCGGCAAGCGGCGACATGAGCGTGCACGTCGCAGCGTTGCTGGTCGCCAATCCGAAAAGCCTGCCCGCCGACCTCGACACGCTGGATAAGGTGCGCCAGCAGTTTCAGGGCATCCCCAACCTGACCCTGCCCGGGGTCAAGATCTTCGCTGACGGCGTGATCGAGTACCCGGCGCAGAGCGCGGCGATGATCGATCCGTACCGCAATTCGCACAAACAGGGCGAACTGTTGATCGATCCGCAGCATTTCGGCGAACTGGTCAGCGCCATCGACCAGCGCGGCTGGCTGGTGCACATCCACGCCATCGGCGACCGTGCGGTGCGTGAATCACTCAATGGCATCGAACGTGCGCGCAAGGATCGGCAGAGCGGCATCGCTCACTCGATCACGCACCTGCAGATGGTCAACCCGAAAGAGTTCGCCCGCTTCAAGCCGCTGAACGTGATCGCCTCGATGCAATTGCTGTGGGCCAGTGCCGATGACTACACCACCGACATGATCAAGCCCTACGTCAGTGCCCTCGCCTTCCGTTATCAATACCCGGCGCACTCACTGCTGAAACAGGGTGCGACGATTGCCGGTGCCAGCGACTGGCCGGTGTCGTCACCCAACCCGTTCAATGCCATGGCTCAGGCCATCACCCGCGTCGGCCCGCTGGGGGTGCTGAATGCCGACGAGCGTCTGGATCGCGAAACCATGTTCTACGCCTATACCGCCAACGCGGCGCGGACCATAGGCCTGGACAAACAGATCGGCTCACTGACGCCGGGCAAACAGGCTGATTTCATCGTGGTCGATCGCGACGTGTTCAGCGTCGACGAAAAGGCCCTGCATGACACCCAGGTGCTGCAGACCTGGTTTGGTGGGCGTCAGGTCTATACCGCCACCCCATAACAACACTGCTGCCCCCTGTGGGAGCGAGCCTGCTCGCGAAGGCGGCGTATCAGTCGCCATCAATGCTGAATGAACCACCGCTTTCGCGAGCAGGCTCGCTCCCACAGGGGCTGTGAGGGTGGCCGAGATTGCATTCCCTCCACAGTTTTCGTACTGCCCAAAAATAATCACAACACCGGGACTTCACATGAAAGCCTTGCCCTTGCTCGCCCTGAGTTCCTTGAGCCTGCTGCCCCTGAGCAGCCACGCGATTCCCTTGAACGACGATTTCGCCGTGCTGGTCGACCTGACGCTGGCCAGCGACTACCGCACTCGCGGCATCTCGCAAACCCAGAATGACCCGGCCGTGCAGGCCGGCCTGACCCTGGCCCACAGCAGCGGTTTATATGCAGGCGCCTGGAGCTCCAACGTCGATTTTGGCGGCGGCCTGAAAACCCGTCAGGAAGTCGATTACTACGCCGGCTGGCTGTGGCAGGCCACCGAGGATGTCAGCCTCGATCTGGGCTACATCAAGTACGCCTACCCCAAGGAAAGCCAGTTCAACCAGAGCGAGGTGTACGGCATTCTCGGCGTCTACGGGGTGAAGCTGGCGGCGTATTACTCCAGCGATGCACCGGGGATCGACAGCACGCAGAGCTCGCTCTACACCTATGTCGGTTATGAAACCGAGCTGCCGTTCGACTCTGGCTTGAAACTGCGTTACGGCACTATGGATTTCAAGGATCCGCATTTGTACTCGGCGTCCGGGCATGCCGAGGACAGCTATCGCGAATGGGAGATCAAACTGACGCACAACCTGGCCGGCGTGGCGTTGGGCCTGAGCTACATCGATACCGATCTGTCGCAGAGCCAGTGTCTGAGCAACTGGGGGTTCAAGGATGTGTGCACGGCGACGGTGGTCGCCAGCCTGAGCAAATCTTTCTGACACCCCGCCTTGTGTAGGAGCTGCCGAAGGCTCGGGCCGCGTTCGGACGATCTTTTGATTTTGATTTTAAAAAGCAAGATCAAAAGATCGCAGCCTTCGGCAGCTCCTACGGGGAACGGGGTTATTTGTTACAGGATGTTTACGAATTTTTTACTATTGTTCTTCTACAGTTACGCGCGTTTCCGCGCGTGATCTATTCGAGTAGAGGAATGTCTGTAATGGCTTTGGGCAAAGGACTGCGTTTACCGTCCATCACTTCCACCCGTCTGGTGCTGCTGTTTTCCCTGGCACTGGTGACGCTGTACAACCTGGCAACCTGGAAGGCGCTGGGGAATCTGATCACCTTGCAAGGCGCGCACAAACTGGCGTTTTTCGCCTCGTTCGGGCTGTTCCTGTGGGCCGCGATCACCCTGCTGCTGACCCTCGTTTCGTTTCGCTGGACGCTGAAACCGGCGCTGACCGTAGTCGCCCTGCTCTCGGCCTGCGCGGCGTATTTCATGAACGAATACGGGATCACCATCGACACGGTGATGATCCAGAACGTGTTCGAAACCAACCCGGCCGAGGCTGCGGCGCTGTTCAACGGCAAGCTGCTGGCCTACGTGCTGTTGCTCGGCGTGCTGCCAGCGGTGCTGATCTGGCGCTGGCCGGTGAGTTATCGACCGTTCTTTCGCGGCGTGCTCAACAAGCTGCTGGTGATCGCCGCGTGCGTGCTGGTGATCGCTGCCTCGGTGGGCGCTTTCTATTCGACCTACGCGCCAATCTTCCGTGAAGAAGACAAGCTCACCCACTTCATCAACCCGACCAACTACATCTACGCCATCAGCAAGTACACCAAGCAGCGTCTGGGTATCAAAAAGCACTTTGTGGTGCAGACCATCGGAGAAGACGCGGTGATGAGCGCCAAAGCCGCCAGCCGCGAGAAGAAGTCGCTGATGGTGTTCGTGGTCGGCGAAACCGCCCGCGCCGATCATTTTTCGCTGAATGGCTATGCGCGCGAGACCAATCCCGAGCTGAGCAAACTGGACATCCTCAACTTCACCCAGGTGCACTCCTGCGGCACGTCCACGGCGGTGTCGGTACCGTGCATGTTCTCGATGTTCCCCCGTGAGGACTACAGCGACAAGAAAGGCAAAACCTACGAAGGCCTGCTGGATATCCTGCAACGGGCCGGCGTGCAGGTGCTGTGGCTGGACAACAACAGCGACTGCAAGGGCACCTGCCTGCGCGTGCCGCACCGCGACATCGCGAAGAACCAGCCCGGAACGTTCTGCGACGGCAACAACTGCCTGGACGAAGCGCTGCTGGCCGACCTGCAAGGCTACATCGACAACCTCAAGGGCCACGCGATCATCGTCCTGCACGCCGACGGCAGCCACGGCCCGGAATACTACGAGCGCTACCCGAAAAGCATGGAGCGCTTCACCCCGATCTGTCACACCAACCAGTTGGGCAGTTGCAGCCGTGATGAACTGGTCAACGTATACGACAACACCATCCTCTACACCGACCACTTCCTCGCCAAGGTCATCGAGTTGCTCAAGCGCAATCAGGATTCGCTGGACACCTCGATGGTGTATGTCTCCGATCACGGCGAATCCCTGGGCGAAAACGGCCTGTACCTGCACGCGGCGCCGTATGCACTGGCACCCGAAGCGCAGACCCATGTGCCGATGGTGATGTGGTTTGGCAACAACACGCTGGCGCAACTGGGGATTGATCGCGATTGCCTGCAAGGCAAGACCGGGCAGCCGGACCTGAGCCATGACAACCTGTTCCATTCGGTGCTGGGCTTGTTCGAGGTGAAGACCGCGCTGTATCAGCCGGGGCTGGATGTGTTTCGCGGGTGCCGGCCAGCCATGACGGCCGGGCAATAACAACCCAGACACTGAACGCCCCTGTGGGAGCGAGCCTGCTCGCGAATGCGGTGTGCCAGTCGCCATCAATATTGACTGATCCACCGCTTTCGCGAGCAGGCTCGCTCCCACAGTTGATTGTGGTGAACCTAAGCATCGAGTTGTGCCAAATAGTCCCACGGGTAAATCCCGCGTTGATGGCCGTCACTGAACACCAGTTGCACGCCGTAGCCCTGCGGGTTGATCTCGATCAGGCGAACACGCTCATCGACCCGCGGCGTCAGACCTTTCAGACGAAACGCGCGGCACTGCGAGCACGGGCATTGGAGACGCAGTTCGGCGTGATTGAACAGCGATTCACGGCCGTCCGGCCAGCTCAGGCGCAGTGTCCGTTCGCTTTGCGAGTTGCCCACCGACAGCGGATTCATTGCAGCTGACTCAAGGCAATCCGCACCGCTTTGCGCACTTCCGGATCACCGTCATCCTGCGCCGCCTGCAACGCCGCCACCGCACCGCGATCATTCAACTCACCAAGGGCCAGTGCGGCTTCCTTGCGCAGGTTGCTGATGCGATGGCCGAGGGTTTCGATAAGGGCGTCCAGCGCTGCAGCGAAGCGCAAACGCCCGAGGCTGCGGGTGGCGCGCAGGCGCACTTGCCAGTAGTCATCGCCAAGGGCTGCGATCAATGCCGGCCCGGCGTCGCTGTGGCCGACTTTGCCCAGGGTTGTCGCCGCTTCTTCGCGCACTTGCCAGGCAGCGTCCTGCAGTGCCTGACGCAGGGCCGGCAGAACTTCGGCGCAGGAGGCCAATCCCAAAGCCCCGGTGGCGGCGCGGCGCACTTCGGTGTCCGGGTCGGCGCTGGCCAGTCGCGCCAATGCCGGCAGTGCGTCGAGCTGCTTGAGCCAGCCGAGCACGCCGACAGCTTCGCGGCGTACGTTGGCATCGGCATCATCAAGTGCCGCGACAGCAGCAGGCGCTGCAGCGGCGAAACGCAGTTCGCGCAAGGCGCGGAACGCGGCGATCCGCACACTGACCTCGGCATGCTCGGTCCACGGCAGAATCACCCGGCCTGCCGCCTCGCTCTTGAGCAGACTCAGACTTTGTGCGGCGGCGGCCTGCACGGCTGGAGACGAATCGGTCAGCGCCTGGCACAGCGCAGCCACCACCGGTTCGTCTTCCCACGCTTCCAGCAGCCGCGCGGCTTCGGCACGGACGTCTTCAGCCGGATCATCGGTCAGCCTTTCGACCAGCCACAGCAGGCCGTCCGGTTCTTCCAGATCTGCCAGCTCGATCAAGGCAATGCGCCGCACACCGGCATCGTCAGCGGTCAGACGCGGTTGCAGGGCGAGGATGTCGTCGTTGTCAGTCACAGCAAAAAATGAGGTCATAGGGCAAATCGCGGCAAGGGGTTTTCGGGCGGCAGGCCGAGCGGGTTGAGGCGCGGCAGCGGTCGGGAGTTGTCGTGGTGCAGCAGGTCGAGGCAATGGCGCTTGAGGCGGGAAAATTCGGCGCTGGTCACCAGCTCAGAGGTACGCGGACGCGGGAAGTCCAGGCGCAGGTCTTCGATGATTCGCCCCGGACGTGCGCTCATCACCAACAGTCGATCGGCGAGGAACAGCGCCTCATCGATGTCGTGAGTGACAAACACCACAGTGGTGCGAATCTGTGTCCAGATATCCAGCAGCAGCTCTTGCATGTTCAGGCGGGTCAAGGCATCCAGCGCGCCGAACGGCTCGTCCATCAGCAGCAGCCGTGGACGGTTGACCAGCACCCGGGCGATTTCCACCCGTTGCTGCATGCCGCCGGAGAGCTGATCGGGCCAGCGCTCGGCGAAGCCGTCGAGGCCCACCAGTTTGAGCATTTCATCGGCAACGCGATGGCGCTCGGTTTTGCCGATGCCGCGCATTTTCAGGCCGAAGGCAACGTTGTCACGCACGGTGCGCCACGGAAACAGCGTGTGATGCTGGAACACCATGCCGCGCTGCGGCGACGGGCCGGACACCTCGCAGCCATCGACTTTAAGGCCGCCAGAGTGGGCGTGCAGGTGCCCGGCCAGTGCACCGAGCAAGGTGGATTTGCCGCAACCGGACGGGCCGAGAATGCACACGAACTGGCCCGGTTCGATCTGGCAGTCCAGACCGTGCACGGCTTCAAAAGCGTGTTGGCCTTCGCCGAGCACGATCGACAACTGGCGAATATCGATTCGCCCTTCCGGGGTTTGCATCGAGCTCATCAGGCTTTTCCTCTCGGTCGGTGCCAAGGCGTGAACAGCCCGCCCAGGCGCTTGATCAGCAGACTGCTGCCCATGCCCAGCACACCGATCAGCAGCATGCCGACGACGATGTCGGCGTAGTTCTGGATGGTGTAGGACTCCCAGGTGTAGTAGCCGATACCGAACTGGCCGGAGATCATCTCCGCCGTCACCAGGCAGAACCACGAGGTGCCCATGCCGATCGCAAGGCCGGTGATGATGCTCGGTGCAGCGCCGGGCAAAACCACTTCAAGCAGGATCGCCTGGCGCCCTGCCCCGAGGCTTTTTGCCGAAGCGATCAACCGCCGGTCGACGCCTTCGACGCCGTGCACGGTGTTGAGCAGGATCGGGAACAGCGCGCCAGTGAAGGTGATGAACACCATCGACAGCTCCGATGACGGGAACATCAGGATCGCCAACGGAATCCACGCCACCGCCGGGATCGGGCGCAGCACTTCCAGCGGTGGCAGCAACAGGTCCTCGGCCCATTTCGAACGACCGATGGCCAGGCCCAGAGCGATGCCGATGAAAAGTGCCGCGAGGTAACCGGCGAATACCCGGCTGAGGCTGGCGCTCAGGTGTTGCAGCAGCTTGCCGGAATCGCCCAGGCCCAACGCCGCTTCGATCACCGCCAATGGGGTGGGCACGTTGGCGAAAGTGACCAGACCGAGATTCCAGTGGTGGCTGGCGGCGAGTTGCCAGAACAGCAGGCAGAGCAGCAACGACGCAGTTCTTGGAATCCAGCGTAAATAGGATCGGTACACAATTCTTCCTCTCAACCGAGATCCCCTGTAGGAGCTGCCGAAGGCTGCGATCTTTTGACTTTGATTTTAAAAAGCAAGATCAAAAGATCGCAGCCTTCGGCAGCTCCTACAGAGAGGCGCGGTGTTCTTCGGGTTAGCGGCTGGCTACGGCTTGGGTTGTGGCATCGGTAAAGTCGAAAACCTTGCCGCCCTGCGCCGCCGCATATTGCTGCGCCTGTCCCTTGAGCAGGAACGCACTCAGGCGGCCCTTGGCATCACTGGCAAACCACGCCTGATCGGCGAGTAATTTGATCCCGCTGTCACTGGCCTGGGCATACACGGCGCGGATGTTTTTGCCTTCCTGTTTCAATGCGGCCAGCGCAGTGAAAGCGGATTCGGCGGAGGCGTACTGGCGTACTTTGTCTTCGCCGCGCACCCAGATTTCGGCGACGTGGCTAAAGTCCGTGATGGCTTTGCCAGTCGCCGCATCCACGGCTTTCAACGGCGTCTGCGCGTAGTTGGCGAGTTGCGCGGTGTAGTCCAGGTTCGACGCCTTGAAGGCGGCGCGGATGTACTGATCGTCGATGAAGGTGTTGAGGTCGAGGCCGCGATCGGCTTTCTTCAGCAGCTTAAGGGTGTCAATCGCCGTCCCCACTGCCTGGCGGTATTCCGGCTTCCAGCTCAGGTCGCGGGTCTGCACGCCCAGCGGGCCGTGGAACAGGTAGTTGACCTCGGCATCGACGCCGGTGACCTTGGCGATCAGCTCGCTGTACTTCTCCGGCTCGGTGGCCAGCAACTGATTGGCCTCGATGCTTGCGCGCAGGTAGGCGACGACGATTTCCGGGTACTGTTTCGCATAGGCTTGATCGACCAGTGCGCCGTGAAAAGTCGGTGCGTTGGCCTGGGCGCCGTCGTAGATCTTGCGGGCGAAACCACGACTGGGGAACAGTTCGGCGAACGGCACGAAGTCGGCATGGGCGTCGATCTTGCCGGCCTGCAAAGCGGAGCCGGCGACTTCCGGTGGCTGGGCGATGATGTTCACGTCCTTGAGCGGGTCCCAACCCTGCTCCGCCACCGCGCGCAGCAACATGCCGTGGGCGGTCGACGCGAATGGCACGGAGATGGTCTTGCCCTTGAGTTCGCTCAGCGCCTGCACCCCGGACGCACTCGGCACCACGATGCCGTTGCCGCTGCCCTTGATGCTGCCCGACAGGACGCTGATGAACAGGCTGTGCTTGCCGGCGGTTTCGAACGCCACCCCGTTGAACGCCCCGGGGAAATCGGCCATGGCGCCGAAATCGAGTTTGCCGGCGACCATCTCGTTGGTCAGCGGCGCGCCGCTGGTGAAGTTTTTCCACTGCACGTCGTATTTCGCGTCTTTGTAGGCGCCGTCGTGCGGCAGGTATTTGTCGAGCAGACCGAGTTCACGAATCAACAGCCCGCCGGCGGCGCAGTTGATGGTGGTGTCCTGGGTACCGATGGCAATGCGGATGGTTTCGGCCGAGGCCGACAGAGTGAATGAAGCCAGTACCAGACCGGCGAGTGCTGCACGCAACATGGTGTGTTTCCCCTCGAATCGTTTATTGGATGTTCGTCTCCGCCGCGATCAGGGCGCGGTGGGAAACGAGGGGGTTTCGGTTTTTCCAGCGTCCGGGGTATGCCGGATGGCTTATGGTTTGCCACAAATCCCTGTGGGAGCGAGCCTGCTCGCGAAAGCGGTTTGTCAGGTGTCGATGTGCTGGCTGGATTACCGCATTCGCGAGCAGGCTCGCTCCCACAGTGGATCGGGGTCAGCGCAGGAGATAGGGGATTTCGACTTTCACCGCACCGGTCGGGCAGTCCTTTTCACAGGGCATGCAGTACCAGCATTCATCGAACGCCATGTAGGCCTTTTGCGTGGCCGGGTTGATCGCCAGCAGGTCCATCGGGCAGACGTCGACGCACACGGTGCAGCCCTTGTCGGCGATGCACTTGTCCTCGTCCACGGTGACCGGGGCATTGGAGCGGAAGAAGATTTCCTGGGCTTGATAGGCCATGGTTCGGACTCTCTCTGGTGATGCATCAAGCGGCAAAAGCGCCCACTCGCAAGCGGTCGTAAGCCTGCATGTCTTCGGCATCGAGCGCGATGATGTAAGGCTCGACGGGTTTCTTGAAACTGGTCATGCGCCCGTCGTCACCCTTTTTCAGGTGGCAGTGGCAGAACCATTCGCTGTCGTTGCGCTGCGGATGATCGACGCGGTAGTGGTACAGGCCCCAGCGACTCTCGGCGCGGAACAGCGAGGCGCGCGCGGCCATTTCGGCGCAGTCGCGGATCACGCTGGTTTCCATGGCGCGCATCAATTCGTGGGCGTTGTTGGCCTTCATCTGCTCAAGGTCGCGTTCGATGTCGCCGAAGCGCTGCAAGCCGATCTGCATCTTTTTGGTCACTTTCGGCGGTTGCAGGTAGTCGTTGACGAAGCGTCGCAGCTTGTACTCGACCTGCGCCGGAGGCAGACCGTGTTCACGATCCAGCGGCGCGTAGACCCGGGCTTTCTCTGCTTCGATCTGCGCGGCATCCAGCGTCGAGAATTCGCGCCCGGCAACAAAATCCGCCGCGTTCTGGCCGGCGAACCAGCCGTAAGTGAACGCGCCGAGCATGTAGTTATGCGGCACGGCGGCCATGTCACCGGCCGAGTACAAACCTTTGACCGAGGTCTCGGCGCGCTCGTTGACCCACACCCCGGACGCCGAATGACCGCTGCAAAAGCCGATCTCGGAGATGTGCATCTCGACCATCTGCGTGCGGTAATCGGTGCCGCGATTGGCGTGAAACTGGCCGCGACTCGGGCGTTCGTTGCTGTGCAGGATCTCTTCGATGTTCTGGATGGTTTCCTCGGCCAGGTGATCGAGTTTGAGGAACACCGGGCCGTTGCCGCTTTCCAGTTCCTGGTGGAACTCCCACATCATCTGCCCGCTCCAGTAGTCGCACTCGATGAAGCGTTCGCCCTTGTTGTTGGCGGTGTAGCCGCCGAGCGGGCCGGTGACGTAGGCGCAGGCCGGGCCGTTGTAGTCCTTGATCAACGGGTTGATCTGGAAGCATTCCAGGTTCGCCAGCTCGGCCCCGGCGTGATACGCCATCGCGTAGCCGTCGCCGGCATTGGTCGGATTTTCGTAGGTACCCATCAGGTAACCCGAGGACGGCAAACCCAAGCGACCGGCCGCGCCACAGGCGAGGATCACCGCTTTGGCCTTGATCACATGGAAGTCGGCGGTGCGGCAATCGAAGCCCATCACCCCGTTGACTGCGCCCTCCTCGTCGGTCAGCAAACGGGTGCAAACGAGGCGATTGGTGATGCTCACCCGCGCCCGTTTCAACTGGCGGTAAAGGACTTTTTTGATGTCGTGCCCTTCCGGCATCGGCAGCACGTAGGCGCCCATGTGGTGGACTTTTTTCACCGCGTAATCGCCGGTCTCGTCCTTCTCGAACTTCACGCCCCAGCGATCCAATTGCTCGATGGTTTCAAAGCTGTGAGTGGCGTACGCGTACACCGCGGCCTGATTGACGATGCCGTCATTGGCGATGGTGATTTCCTTGGTGTACTGCTCCGGCGTCGAGTGCCCGGGGATGATCGCGTTGTTCAGGCCGTCCATGCCCATGCTGATCGCACCGCTGCGTTTGACGTTGGCCTTGTCCACCAGCAACACGCGCAAATCACGGTTCTTTTCTTTGGCCTTGATCGCTGCCATCGGCCCGGCAGTGCCGCCGCCGATCACGACGATGTCGTATTCCTGTTCCAACGTGTTGCGCGTCATGCCTGCTCCCCTTTTTGCCGGTCGATCCGCAGGCGGTACTGGAAGGCATCGCCACGGTAGTAAAGGTGTTCGAAGTCCAGCGGCTGGCCGTCGGCGTCGTGGGTCAGGCGCTCAATGCGCATGATCGGCGAGCCGGCTTCGACGTTCAGCGCCTGGGTCAAATCGCTGTCGGCCAGTACCGCATCGATCGCCAGATCCGCGTGGCCGAGGGCAATGCCGCAGTCGTTTTCCAGAATCAGGAAGATGTCGCGCGTCACCAGATCCGCCTTCTCCAGGCGTTCGCCGATGGCTTTGGGCAGGTAGGTGATTTCCAGCGAGATCGGTTCGCGGTTGATCAGCCGAACGCGTTTGATCTGCGCCACGGTCTCGCCTTCGGCGACTTGCAGGCGCTCGGCCACGCGTTTGTCGGCAGGGATGAATTTGAAGCTGCGCAGGCGGTTGATCACCTCGTAACCGCGCCCGGTCATGGACTCGGCGAGGCCTTGCAGGCTGCTGACGTTCTGGAAGGTTTTCGGCTTGGCGACGAACGTGCCTTTACCGTGGATCTTGAAGATCAGCCCTTCTTTCTGCAGATCGCCCAGTGCCTGACGCACGGTGATGCGGCTGACTTTGAACAGCGCGCCGAGCTCGCTTTCGGAAGGCATTTGGCTGTCTTGCGGGTATTCGCCGTCAAGAATGCGGGCGCGCAGCACGTCGCGCAGTTGCGTGTGCAGCGGGACACTTGCCAGGGACAGTACGTTATCGGTCATCACGGAATCACTTGTTATAACGAGTTATGACGTGATCTTAGAGACGTTATGACAAGCTTGAGAAATATTGTTTGGGCATAACCTTAGACGCGCTGTTGAAAAGCAAAGATCGCAGCCTTCGGCAGCTCCTACAGTTTGAAAATGCGATCCCCTGTAGGAGCTGCCGAAGGCTGCGATCTTTTGACTTTAGCGTTTGAGGATCTGGTCCATCACCCAGTCGGTCTTGACGGCTTGCTCGGCGACGGCCGGATGCTGCGAATCCCCCCGAATATGCGCATTCATGCCCAGCACGTGGTGCCACTGAATGTGCTCGTGATGCGCGATCTCCAGGCTGATCTGCTCATCGGCGAATAGCTGCACCGGATGCTCGTCAAACACGGAGAACGCGATACGCCCCTGACTGCCGATTATTTCCACGCGGTCCTCGCGCCGATCCGCGACAAAACTCCAACAGCCCATGCCCAGCGCTCCGGAGGCGAAGCGCCAACTGGCGCTGACCGCGTCTTCCGCCGCATACAACCCGGCTTGCCGGGCGGTGAAACCGGCGACTTCGACGATATCGCCGAGCAGATACTGGAACAGGTCGAAACCATGGCTGGCCAGATCAGCAAAGTAACCGCCACCGGCCACGCTCGGGTCGGTGCGCCAATTGGCGCTGCCGTCCAGATCCGCCGCCGAGGGGGCTTTGGTCAGCGTCCAGCTCAGGTGTCGTACCTCACCGATGCGGCCCTGCGCCAGCCATTGCCGCACTTGAGCAAAACGCGGCAACGACCGGCGGTAGTAGGAAACGAAAAGGTGCAGACCGGCGTCGGCAAACGCCTGCTGCATCTCGCGGCTTTGCCCGGCGTTGAGCGCCATCGGTTTCTCGACGCAGCAATGCTTGCCGGCGGCAGCGACTTTGAGGCTGTAGGCGTGGTGGCTGTCGGGCGGCGTGGCGATGTACACCGCGTCCACCTCGGGGTCGTTGATCAGTGCGTCAACATCGGTGTAGACCCGGGCGATGCCATGGCGCGCGGCGTAATCGCTCACCGCTTCGAGGCGCCGGCCCATCACCGCCACCAGCGCCGAACCCGGGGCCTTGTAGAAGGCCGGCCCGCTCTTGCGTTCAGTGACGCTGCCGCAACCGATCATGCCCCAACGCACCACGTCCATGGTCAACTCCCTGTGTTTGAAACACTCAGCCGATGCGCAACGCGCGCAGATCGAGGTGGCCGTCCTTGATGGGCGGGCACCAGTAGTAGCCGCCGGTGATCGGCCGGCTGATGCGATACAGACCATCAGTGATGCCGTCTTCCAGACCGCTCATGCGCCGAAGTTGCGCCTCGAAGGCGTCCAGCGAGAACCCGAAGGCGAGGAACATCAGACCGGCCCGGTCACCTTCAATCCATGGCATTGAACGGCGCACGACGAAGGCTTCGGGGGCGAAGCTTTCCTGGGCGGTGCGTTTGACGTGGGCAGAGACTGGCGCATCGTCGATCTCTTCGTTGTCGCTCAGGCGACGGCCCATGATGTTGTCCTTGTCTTCGCCGGACAATTGATGAAAACCCTTGAGATCGTGCTGCCACTGCTGGATCGCGGCGAAGCTGCCGCCGACCAGACCTTCTGCGCCCTCGCCCAACAAGGCTGCAGCGATGGCGGCTTCGTCGTGCGGGTTTTCGGTGCCGTCTTCGTAGCCGGTCAGGTCATGGCCGTCCTTGTGGCGGAAGGCTTCCTGCCTGTCGACCAGGCGCAGCGCCGGGGCCAGTGCGGCCTCGACGGCGTTGCAGCGGTTGAGCAGTTCGCCACGGTCGTCACCGTGCAGCCAGACCCACAGCGCGTGCTGGGTCGAGGGGTTTTCCACGCCGACGCCGGTCATGGCCGGGAAGCTGCGCAGACCATCAATGCGTACGTTCAGCGCCTTGGTCAGGGATTCACCGAAACCGACCACCGCCGACTTGCCGTCCACCAGGCTCAGCAGGTTGTCGATCGCCTGCGGCAGTGCTTCAACCGACGCCAGGGCGAAAAACAGGTGACGCGCTTGTGCAGGAACGGGGGTGGCGAGAATGCCCGGCTGGTAGTAACTCATGTGAACTCCTTGGGAAAGTGCGCGGGAGTTTACCTGTAGCCGGAGGGTTTGTGTGGGTTTGGAGAATGCTAAAAACCCCTCACCCTAACCCTCTCCCAGAGGGAGAGGGAACTGAACGGGGGAAGCTGTAGAGATATGCCGACTTGAAAATGATGTACCGAATCCATAATCGACAAAAATCTTTCAGGTCGATGTATGACGCGACACACCTCGGTCGGCCCCCTCTCCCTCCGGGAGAGGGCTGGGGTGAGGGTTTGTGTCATGCCGCCACGCACTCGGGCTCATCCCGGTCCAGCGCTTGAACGCCCGACGGAAGCTGCGCACGTCGCTATAGCCGACCTCTTCGGTAATCCGCTCGATGGACATGTCCGGATTCGCCAGCAGACTCAGGGTCCGCGCCTGCCGCACCTGTTCCAGCAGCGCTTCGAAGGTCAGTGCGTGCTCGGTGAGGCGCCGGCGCAAGGTGCGGCTGCTCATGTTCAGGTCGCCGGCGATTTTTTCGATATGACTGCCCCGGCTCAAGTCCCGGGCAATCGCCCGTTCCACGGCTTGAATCAAATCGAGTTTCTGGTGCACCTGCGCCGCTTCCAGCTCCAGCAATGCAACCGCCTGGCGCAGCGCCAGCGAATGATGATTGGGCAAGTTGACGTCCAGCCACTGAACATCGATCAGCATGCGATTGTGCAGACAACCGAAGCGCACATCGGGCCCGAGCAAGCGGTGGTATTCGCTCAGGTAATCCGGTACGGCGTGCACAAACTCCACGGCAATCGGCTTGAATTCACTGCCGGCCAAGGCCCGGCCATACACCAGCAGGCTGGCGAAAAACTCTTCGACGGCAAACACCTGAACGTCGGCGAACGGCAAGCGGCACTCGGCGTCGAGGTGCACCTGATCACCCACCACATCGACGCTGGACACCACGATCCCGCCGGAGGTGTGCTGATGGCGAATGCCGAGGGCAAAGGCATCGCGCAAGGTCTTGCACAGCGACAGCACATGCCCGAGCAAGCCCAGCGTACCGAGCACATTCTGCGCGCCGACCCACAGCCCCAACCCCTGATTGGGCAACACTTTGAGCGCCCGTTGAATCATCGCCACAGCCTGGCGATAGGAAATCCGTTGCGCCGGATCCTGCAGATCTTCGAGGGTGAAGCCCAGGCCACGGCACAGGCTTTCGGGGTCGATGCCTTTGTTGTGTACGACTTCGGCAAGGGTTTGCAGGAGAAACGGCGAGACCAGCGCCAATTCGAAAGTGGGGTCTTGGACTTTTACGTTCATGGGGACTGACATTCCGGATCACGCTTGATTGTTATTTTTGTTACCGGTTATGTCGAAGGAAGTTAGCACAGGGTTGGCCGACTGTCCGCAGAAGCCCCCCTAACTGTCCGCCAATACCCTGCCCCGTCGGGCCTCTAGCGCTTATTTCTATGGTGCCGGACGTTCTGCGTACCGGCGCCACGTCCCACCACAATAATAATGAGGACAGACCATGAGCCCGAACCGCGCCACTTTCCCCTTGCGTCTGGCACTGACTTTGCTCGGTTGCACCGCGTCCCTGCCGGCCCTGGCCACCGAAGCCGGCGTCGACAACATCGGCCCCGGCACCGACGGGTTCTTCATGCTGCCGCTGGAAGTCGACAGCCTTCCGCAGAACATGGTCGCGTTCAACCTTTACTACAACCATTACAAGTCGACCAAGCTCAACATCAGTTCGTTGGGCGGCAAGGTGCCGAATGTCGACATCGAATCCACGGCGGTCATTCCGCGCATCGATTACCTGAGCCCGGTACGCGTGTTCGGCGGACGCCTGGCCGGCTACATCGCCCAGCCCTGGTTGAAGCAGGAAGTCTCGGTATTTGGCCTCAGCGATACCCGCGAAGGCATGGGCGACACCACGATTGCGCCAATCATCCTGTGGGACATGGGCAAGAATCTGACCCTCGGCGCCGCCCTGGAAATCACCGTGCCCACCGGTGAATACAGCGTCGATCGGCTGGCCAACACCAGCAACAATTTCTACACCTACAAGCCGCTGTTCTCGTTCACCTGGCTGCCGACCGACAAGACCGAGGTGTCACTCAAGACCACCTACAGCTTCAACGAAAAGAACAAAGACACCGACTACAAGTCCGGACAGATTTTCCACTTCGATTATTCGGCCAGTTACAAGATCACCGACAACGTGATGTTCGGTATCAACGGCTACTACCTCAAGCAGACCACCGACGACAAACAGTACGGCCACACCGTGCAGTTCGCCGGGCAGGATGTGGACGACGGCGTGCGCGGCAAAGTCTTTGCGATTGGCCCGGCGCTCCACTTCACCTTTCTCAAGTACGCCAGCGCGGAGATTCGCTGGGCCAAGGAGTTTGACGTGGAGAACCGGCCGGAGGGCGACATGCTCTGGGCCAAGGTCAGCATCCCCTATGCCTTCTGACCTCGACCTGTAGGAGCTGCCGCAGGCTGCGATCTTTTGACGTTGGTTTTTACAAGCCAGATCAAAAGATCGCAGCCTGCGGCAGCTCCTACACAGACGGCGGTGTTGTGGAGGAATCCGATGACAACGTGCGTCGATTTTCCCTTATGGGCAAGGGAAACGTCTGACATCTTTCCCGCCAGCGCTTGGGGATACTTGGCACTTCGTCTTGCCAGTGACGACAGCGAGCCACATCCCCCTTAGACTGCTTCACATTGATCATGGAGGTCACTATGAGCGCCGAACTTTCCCTTATCGTTTCAGACTTCGAAACCCCAGAGCAGGCCGCCAGCTATGATCGCTGGTTCAGGGCACAGGTACAGGCCTCGATGGATGATCCGCGGCCCAACATCCCCCACGAGCAGGTGATGGCGGAGATGCGCGCCCTCATCGAATCGAAACTCAACAAAAACAGTGCGGGTTGACTGGCGACCTGAAGCTCGCACTCAACTCTGGCAAACCCTGAACTACATCGCTGACCGTAACGCCGTGGCGGCCAGTCAACTGAACGCCGCCATCGAAGCGGCTACCTCCGCCCTCCCACTTCACCCCTACCTTTATCGCTTCGGCAAGGTCGCCGGTACACGGGAAATCGTTGTCCATCCCAACTACGTTGTGGTTTATCGGGTGACCGACCGGATCGAGATTCTCAACCTTTTGCACGCTCGACAAGCGTATCCCTGAGCTTTCCCCACCCACACAAAAAAAGGGCGCCCCACCGGCCGCCCAAAGTACTACACGAGAGTCCTTTACAACGTCAGCTGCCCCCGTTCCTCCTCGGTCAGCTGCTGCTTCGCCTGTTCATCCAGCGCCCCGGCGCCCAGCACCTGCACCGGGCTGTCCGGGTTGTATCCGGTCGTCGGCGCACGGCTGGCGCCATCGCGGTTTGGCGCCAGTTGCTCGTTACCGAAACTCAGCACCTGCACGGTGAACACCGAAGCCTGGTTCTGTCGCGCTGCTGCCTGCTGCTGACGGGCCACGTCCTCAGCGGCCTGGGTTGCCGAAGACGCCGCCGAACTGGCCGAGGTGATCGCCCCGGTGTTCACCGCCGCCACCACCGGTACGCCACTGGTTTTGCCTTGCACGGCGATGTTGGCAGCGTTGACCACCGTCAGCGCGGCGATGTTGACGTTGCCCGAGACACGAATCCCCGCCTCCCCGGCGTCGATGGTGCCCAGCGGCGCGATCAGGTCGATATCGCCCGGCGCCACCTCGGCGATGGGGTTAAGGGTGGCGATACCGGCACCGGTGCTCGGCACCGATGGCGATAGCGTCACGTTGCCCCAAGTGTCATAGACGCGTTTTGGCGGGGTGTAGACCACGGTGGTTTTTGAGCCGCGACCGGCGTTGATGTCGCCCTCGGCCGACCAGCCGAGAATCGAACCACCGAAGGTGGTCATGATCCGGCTCTGCCCCAGCAGAATGCTGCCCTGCGAGTAGAGCTGAATGTTGCCCGACCCCTGGGTGATGATCCCGGCGGTGGACGGTGGAGCTGCGCCTTCGATGCCGAACACCTGACCGCCGCCCGGCGTGAGCATCTGGATATCGCCGCCGAACAGGGTTTTGACCCCGGCGCCGCCGTACAGCGTGATGTCGCCGTCGTAGCGGATCGGATTGCCCGCCACATCAGTGCTCGGGAACAGCGCCGCAATGGCGTTGCGACCACGCAGGTAACTGCCTTTGCGCGGGCCATCGACGTCGTTGTACTCCAGGCCGCCCGCACGCAGTTCGGCGAAGTACACCTGACGGGCGAAAGTCGCCTGCTCGGTACTCGGCAGCGCGGCGTAGAACGCCTGTGCCTGCTCCGCGTTGCCGCTGAAGCCGTAGCCGAGGGTCAGCCAGCTCTGCAACTCGTCGAGGTAGGTCTTGACCACTTTACCCGGCTGATCGTTGAGAGCGGCATTCGGATTGGCAAGGTTCTGCGGGTTCAGGTAACGCGCGATGAACCTTGTGTAATCCGGCCCCTGTGCGCCCACGCCCGCCTGCAATACCACGCTGGCACCGGGTCGCGTATCCCCGGCCACTATCGCGCCGAGACTGGTAATGCTGGCGCGATTTTCCATCAGGATATTGCGCCCGGCATTGATATCCAGCGTGCCAGGGCCGGCGATATCGAAGCTGCTGTAGAGAATGTCGCGACCCGCCGACACCCGCGATATATCTCGCGGATTGTTATGAACGAACAGGTTGCCGGTCGAGGTAATGCCTTCCCGACCCACGCCCATCTCATCGGGCTGCACGGCTGTCGGTTGGCCCAGGTGGGTTCCGGATGCCACGATGTCACGGCCGGCAATCATCCAGACAGGGCCTGCTGCTTCGTACCAAGTGCGTTTCGAAGTATCGAAACTCAACGTCTCGCCACTGCGTATCCCTACCAGATCGCCGGTCAGGGCATAGAACCGTGCGGGCCCCTGCACATCACTCAAACCGGAATAGCTGTCGGGCCCAAAAGCGAACAATGGATAACGCGAATTACCATCCGGTTTAACACCGTCACTGCCGTAGTTGCTGTTGAGAGGCTTGTTGGGGTTATTGCTGGAAAAGGCGAGGAATGACGGCCTGAACGGGGTGGCGATGGCCAGCGGGCTGGCACCGGACTGATTGATTGCGTAGCCGCCGGCATAGATGGAATCGCCCGCCAACAGTTCGAGTTGCCCGGATGGAGAAGGCGCCAAAAGCAGGGAATACGCGGTTTTCGGCGCAGCATTGCCGACCCCGTAAGCCGCAGATGGCCCCGCATAAATCGAACCTTGAGCGGCAACGGCCCGAAGAATCGCCGGGTAGACAAAACGACCATCGGTGGGCGAGGTATTGGCGCCGCTCACAGGAGACAGACTCCCATCGACCTGCGCCAACTGAGTGCTGGGCGTGAGATTGCCGCCGGCGGAAAACAGATCGATGGCGGTGTGATCGGTCCACAGTGAGAAGCCGCTCAGGATGCCGCCGGTAAGGATATTAGCGTCGCTATCGAGCAGTGGCGTGGCGTTGAATTGGCTCACACGACCGGGATCGGCCGCCCCCCCCAATACCAGATCACCACGGGTGCTGAGACTCATGCCGGAGTCTCCGGGAATCAGCACCAGGCCACCAGAAGCGTTGCTGGTCGTCGAGGTGAACGGATCCAGCGGTCGGGTTTCACGGACATCATGCAACTGCGAGCTGGCACCGTATTGCAGATTGATGCCGCCCAGCGCCCCTCCGGTCAATTGCGCGGCACCGCGCAAGTTGATCAGTGCGCCTTGCAGGTCGTGCCTCGGCGGCTGAGTCCCGTTATCCCCGGCCCGCGCTTGCAGCGATGGGTTGAATGCGCCGCCGATGCGAATGTCCATATCGCCACCGCCGGTCATCTGCACGCTGCCATCGTCGGCGACACGCCCGGTGCTGCCCACGGCAACGATCAGCCCCTGGCTGCGCGGATAATTGACCGCATCGCCCAACGGTCTGAGCATCCCGGCGTCGCCACCGGCACGCAGGCTGATGTTGCCGCCGCCCAGGGTGCCGAATCCGGTGAAGCCCACCAGATAAGGTTCGGTATTACCGTCAGGCGTCATCAACCGAGTCGCGTAACTGCCAAAGTTGATCCACCACGCTGTGGGCACATCCGGGTTGCCCGTGCCTTGGCGCCACAACCAGTTGCCCACTGACGCACTGGCGATCTGTTCGCGGAAACCGCCATTCACCGATTGTGCTTTTGTGCCGACGGAATCACCGGAAACCGAGCCACCGGCATTGATGTGCAGATTGCCGCCCAATTGCGGATACCAGGCCTGGTAGAGGCTGTCGCTGCCACCGTCGACCCATTTTTCATAAGCGGCACCGGCCGTGCCCAACACCGAATTGTTATCCGAAAGATGCCCGCGCGGCTGGTTATAGAGCGGATCGATATTCGCTGACTGGGTGCCGGCGGTGTACACGCCGAAAGGCGAATCCATGCTCAGGTTGCCTGCGGCGATCAGGTCGAGATCACCCGTGCCGGTGCGCAGAACACTGAACATCTGCATATGGGCCTTGGCCGTTTTCCCGGGATTGTTGCCGATGCACAGCTCTGGCTGCAGATCACAAATGAATTGAGCCTCCTCGGGAACCGGTTCGTAGTCCGGCCCCATTCCGCTGCCTGGCGCCCAGACCCACCGGGCCATGGGTACGCACAAGTCGGCAATCTGCTGACAGTACTCGAGCATGTCATCAGGGACCGGCTCGTAGGGGGTAAAGAAGGGATTGTCCGGAGCCCAGACCAGCTTGCCCGCCGCCGTGGTGATGTTGACGCCGTAATGACTGTCCGCCAGCCGCAGATTGCCTTCAGGGGTCAGCGGTTTGACCGCACGGCTGTCGGCCGCAGCAAGATCTGCACCGGCGACCACACGCATCGACCATGAGGCACTGCCCGACGGCAGCATGCTGGCCAGCGCCCAGTTCTTGCCTTGTTGTGTGCCGTTGAACGGGCGCAACTCGATCAGCGAAGTGCCTTCGGCGAGCTTCACATCGGTCATCGACGGAATCAGCGAACCGCGCAACAAGGCCAGTTCGCCCTTTAACTTCACCCCGGAGAACGTCGTCAGGTCTGCATCGTAAACGCTGGGCAACGGCACACCCTTGGGCCAGTTCATCGCTTGCAGGGCGGTGGCCTTGTTCAAACGGATCCCGGCGCCCAGGCGGGTGTCGGCAGGCAACGTCACGCTGTCGCTGAGCAGCGTACCGGCGGCGAACAGCAGATTACCGTTGCTGTCGTGGATCGCCCCCGCCAGCACGGTGCCGGCGCTGAAGGTATACGCCTCAGCCAACACTGCCTGAGTCGGCAGCAACGTGCCGCTGGCCAACACCGCGCCCTGAAGGGTCACGTCGTAATTGAGCGTGACGCCTATCGGGAACTGTGTTCCTTCGGCCAGCGAAACACCGCTGCCCGGCACGATCAGGTCGCCACCGAACGGCTGCACACCGGCAATCAGTTTCCAGCCGGCATCGTCCTGGGTTTCCGGCGGCGGCGCGAACCCGTCGTTGATGCTGCCGTAAATATCGAGGTTGCCACCGGCGCGAATCACCAGGCTGCCCGCTTCCCCGGAACCATATACGGAGGGATTCTGCTGCGTGTGTGGATTGAGACTGGCGTAGCGATAACCGGACAAATCCAGATCGCCCTCCACCACCAGATCACCGTCGGCAGTCTTGCTGGCGATTTCCACTCCGGGGCGCAGATGGAACACGTCGGCGTAAGTGGCGTTATTCAGCCCGGCGAGTTTGCGTTGCAACAGATCGTTGTTGCCCAGTGCGGCGTTGATAAAATCATTGCTGTCGCCGTGAATGCGTTCGAGCATGGCCTGATCAATCACCTGATACGGTCGGCCACTGACCGCCGGATCGACGCCATCGCGGGCATCGGTATAGCGGCGCAAACCATTGAGACCGATGGACCGTGCGCCCTGAATGGTCAACACACCGCTGGCGTCGATGGCGATGTCATTGCTGCCCAGACGCGGCGCGTTCAGCTCCAGTGTGCCGCGCAGCATTCCATCGTGTTGCCCGGCGAGGAAACCGGGCACGGCATCAGTGCCGTGGCGCAGGTCGATGCGCGCGCCGCTGCCCAGCGTGAGCAAGCCATCGCCGGAATTCAGTTCGACCGTGGCGCGGTTCGGCGCATCGATGATCTTGCCGTAGCTGTCGACCCGCAGCACGCGACCATGGGCATCGAGTACGCTGCTGCCAGCCAGGGTCAGGCCATTTTTCGCCGACAGGCGAATGCTGCCGACACGCTCGCCGCTGGCATCGATCAGACCGGCCACCGTCAGGCTGCCATTGTCCACCGACACATTGACCTCACCGGCCTTGAGACCGTCGCCGATCACCAGGTTGCCTTGTTTGAGTTGCAGGCTGCGGCTGCCGTAAACCTGCCCGGCATTCAAGCGCTGGTTGAGCGCGGCGAACTGCTCGGTAGGGTCACCGCCCAGGCGCTGCGCGCGAATGTCCACGCCACCGGCCTTGTACGGCACCAACGTGCCTCCGGCGTCGTAGTAACCGCTGCTGCCGCCGACAATCTCGCCTTGCAGATCGACCATCCCGGCCGCGTCGGCCAAGGCTACGACGCTGAGATTACCGGCCTGATTATTCTTCGCCGACAGGTCGATCCGCGAGCCCGCGGCCTGACGGATATTGCCGTTGGCGCTGTACAGCGATACGTCGCCGCCCCAGCTGTATTTGCTGACATCGTTGAACGGCAAGGTCCGCCCGGCCATGTCCAGCACGGCACGAGTGCCCAGCGTCAAATCGCCCTCGGACTTGACGGTCAACTTGCCGCTGGCCAAGGCGATACGGCTGTCCAGCACGATATCGCGGGCTTCAAGGTTCAACTCCGCACCCAAAGCATTCGCCACCCCGACAGCCCCGGCGCCGCTGAGCGTCAGGCTGTTGCCGGCCTTGAGCAGGCTGACCGATGCCGCCTCACCGGTGAGCAACGGCGTGCGCAGGTTCAGATTGCCGCCACTGTAGCGGTAACCCTTGAGCGGATCGTACGCGCCCTGCTCCTGATACACCGCCAGGCTGCCCTTGTGATTGGCGGTGATGCGCTCGCTGGCGCTGAGGTTGACGTTGGCAAAACCCAGCGCCAGACGATTGTTCTGATCCAGCCCGCTGGCCTGAGGCATCGGGCCGTAACCCAGCTCGATCCGCTGGGCCTGAATGTCCAGTGTGCCGCTGCCCGTACCGGCGCCACCGGTAATGACGCTGCCGGCACTTTGCGTCGCGCCGTTCCAGATCAGGTTGGCGGTGCGGATGCTCGCCACATCGCTGGCATCGCCCAGACCGTAGATCGCCGGGGTGACCAGCACCAGGTTCTGCAGTTTGCTTTGGCCGGTCTGCGGATCGATTGTGTCGAGGCTCACGCTGCCGTAGAAATTGAAGGCATCGCGGGTGGTCAGGCTCAGGGTTTCCAGCGCTGGCGCGTCAAACTGCGTATCACCGCGCAGCAAGCGGTCGAGTACGTTCTGGTTCAGCGTTAGACCGGCCGGCACGCGACTGCCGGCCGCCGCCAGCGCATCCGCGCTGCCGGCGTTGACCGAGCCCACTGCCAGTGCCAGTCGGCGCGTGCCGAAACGTACCACTTCACCCAGTTCGAACTGATTGTCCGTCGCCGCCGTAATACTGCCGTTCGAATAGAGCAGCGCCGGATCGTTGCAGGGTGACGAGGCACACACGCCAATCCGGATGCTGCCCGCACCGCTGATGCCGCTGGCCGCTTCCGGCGCCAGCACATGGGTCCAGCCGTTGGACACCACCAACAGACTCGAGGCTTGCGGCTGGAAGAGGTAGCCGGACATCGAATCGAAGGCCACATTGCCACGCCCCAGGGTGTTGATCCCGGCGCCCGCTTCGACCGTGATGCCACCGGTGGTCGAGGTGGTGCGCAACACGACTTCCGGCGCAGACAGGATGGCCCCTTCACGCAGCGTGATGTTGTCCGAGGTCCCCACGAACTTGATGATGTTGCCGGTCGTGTTGTAAATCACCTCCGGCAGCGCACCAAGCGTCAGACGTCCGGCATTGAGGTTGTTCAGCGTGTCGGCGTACACCGACACGCCACTGAAACCCGGCGTCGGCGCATCCCCCGCACCGAGCACCTCGAACTCGGCGCCGGCGTAACCACCGCGTAGCGCCGCCGTGCCGATCAGCCCGCCTTCGGCGGCATCAAACAGCGCTCGCCCATCGAACTGCAACGCAGTCTCTTGCTTGCCACCCGTGCTCAGGCGCAGATCGAGCACCTTGCCGTCCATTGGCGCCAACGCACGCGGCACGCCGCGCCGGGCGGCATCGCTGCGGATGAACTGAGTGAAGGTCGTTTCGTTGTACTGCGAGTAACGGCGCAGCACGTCAGCCGACGTCAGGATCACCTGACTGGCCAGACTGTCGCGCAGTCCGGTGTTGGCAATCGACATCTGCCCGCTGCTGGTCCACGAACCGTTGCGCAGCTGCAACGCTGCCGTCGTCGCAGCTGGCGTCGCCTGACCGTTGACCTCGACCCGGAACGCGCCCGGCAACAAGGCAAAGGTGGACGGCAGCAGTGTGTAAGTCCCCGCCGCCAGCCCCGGCACGCCGGCGCCAATAGTGACCTGCTGGCCGATGCGCGGATCGACCGCTCCGGCTTCGGCCAGGATCGGCGCGTAACGGCTCTGATTGCCCGGCACGATGGCGTAGACCGGATTACTCGCCAGCCCCGGCAGACTGAAGGTGCCATCGGTGGCATTGCGCACCAGCGGATTGAAGCGCGCATCGGTAGAACCGCCGCGTCCGGAAATGAAACCGGCGCCGCGAAGATCGCCACCGCCGGACAGATCGATCAGCGCACCGTTCTGCACCTCGATGTATTGCCCACCGATCGCCACGCCGTTTTTATCGCCCGTGATGCCGTTCAACACCACCGATTTACCGTTGTAGAGATAGTCGATGCCGTCCGTGGTGCCACCGTATGGCATGACCAGACCGGCGCCGCTGACCGACGTGGTGCTGCCCGAAAGCAGTCGAACCTCATGACTGGTGGTCTGCAAATCGTCACCCAGAACAATCTTGCCCAGCGGGGCCCGCACCACCCCGCCCTGCTCGATGTACGCCGCGGAAAAACTCAGATTGCCGAATACCGAATACGGCACCTCAGCGGGTGCCGCACCGTGGCTGCTGATCCGCAGCGTATGGTCGGACACCGCAACGGCGCCCTGATAGCCAACGCGCACTTCCGCCTGGACATCACTGGCGGGATAGATTTGTGCAGCACCGAGGTTCAAGTCACCCGGCGTCCACAACCGGGTTTTTTCGGCACCGTCGTTGGGCGCGAGGAAACGCAGATCGCCACGACTGTCGAGGTTCACCTGACCAAATGCCCGTCGGCCATACGCAACCGCCGGCGCGCCGAGTTGCAGGATCGAACCCTGTGTACCGAACGACAGGCCATTGCCCACATCCAGCAGGTCGGCTGATGCGTTGAAGGTCGCGTCCGACAATTGTGTCGTCGGATTATTGGTCAATCGCGGCCGTATCAGGCCGAAGCCGGCGTGGTAAGTGCCCACGCCGGACAGACGCAGGTACGGCGCGCTCAAATCGACGCGGGTCGTACTCGCGGAGGCGTCAGCCAGCGACAACGCCCCGGCGTACAGCGTCAGGCTCTGGTTCATGTGCAGATTGACGTCGCCGTCAAACGACAGCAAACCGTTGCTCAACAGGCTCAGGTTATCGAAGCCGCCCGCCATCAGGCCGTCTGCGCTCAAGCGCGTCTGACCGTAGCGCAGGCCAGCGGCGCCCTCGCCCGGACGCAGATCCGGCGCGAGCGGTTTGTCCGCAGGTGTCTGGCCAATGATCATCTCTCGCGGCGCCCGCACGGCATTGCTTGCCGAGTCAACGTACAGCGGTGTCTCAAGCGCAATGTCCAGACGACCGCCGGCAGCCCCGACACCGCCCGCCGCTGCACGCAGGTTGCCCTCAACGAACAGGCCGTTGTAGGAGCTCAGGCTGATCCGCCCGCCGTCGGTTGCGACGCGGGTCGGCCCCTGGCCGGCGATATCCAGAACGGTTTCGCTGCCGGAAGCCTCCAGCCGGGCGCCTTCACGGACGATCACATAAGCATCGGCGGCCGTGGCTGTAGCCAGTTTCGCATCGATTTCTCCGCCGATGATGATGCTGCCGCCCTTGCCGACCTGACCGTAAGTGCGGCCCAGCGCATCGACTGCCGTAGTGGCGCGTCCGGCGACATCCAGCACCGCCTGTTCACCGATCCAGATGGAACGGTCATGAGCGTTCGGATCGGCCACGACAATGGCGGTCGCCGGTTTGTTCGAACCGAACTGTTGCTGACGGATATCAATCGTGCCGCCCCAGGCATTCAGTTCACCTTCCACGGTGATCTGCCCGGCACCGCGCAGTTTGATGCTCTGCCCCGGATCGACGCTGATCCGCGAACCGCGGCCCAGGGTCAGGGGGCTGTTGGCGGCATCGATCAAACCGATCAGGCTGGCCCCGCCCTGCAACGTCAGGCTGGCGCCGGCGCGTTGGGTCAGCACGCCCTTGGTCGGGTTTTCCTGGAACAGCGTCGGCGTCCACAGCTCCAGCGCCGTTTGCGGATCGACACCACTGACCTGATTCGGCGCGGCATCAGCGAAACGGTACACCGGCATGTGCACATCGATCGCCGTACCTTCAGCAACGTCCAGCCCATTCAGGCCAATCAGGTTGTAGGCGGAAAAGCCCTTGCGCAACAGATCGGCAGACAGCTGCAGGGTATTGTCGGCCAGCGCCTTGTCGGTCTGACCGATGAGAATCCTGTTGGCCTGCACCGTCAGCGTGCCGCCGCCCGTGACACCGTAGCCACGCAGATCGCCCGCAAGGTTCAGGTGGGTTTCACCGGGCGCCGAAATCGCACTGGATTCCAGCGTCAGGTCGCCGCCCTTGCCACCCCGGGTCTTGCCGTTGGCCAGCACAGCGCCACCGGAGGAAACATCGAGCAGGCTGCGCGCGCCAAGGTCGATATCGCCGCTGCTGCGGATCGATACCAGGCCACCATTGAGAGACGCCAGGCTCGCACCGTCGTCCGGGTTGCTGCGCAGGTTGCTCCATACACCACGGGTATCGAGTTGCACACCTTCGGCCACAGTGACTTGCGTCGCCTTGCCGACCTTCGCCGTGAGCCGAGTGTCAGCGGTATCGCTACTGAGAAACTGATTGAGCACGTTGCCCAAGTGCAGACTACCGCCACGCGCGGTCAGTTCGGCGCCGATCTGCACATCCGGGGAATACAGGGTGATGTCGCCACCAGTATCGACCGTGAACGCGCCGTCCACGACGATCTGTTCGCTGGCCGCGACCTTGAGCGCACCGAGCCGGAAACCATTGAGTTGATCGTTGTCCAGATACAACTTGCCCTTGCGCGACTCGGACACTGCGGCGCTCAGGTTCAGATCACTGCCGGCAACCGGGCGGGCGCCACCGATCTGCACCTGATCGAGCAATGGATTGAGGGTATAGAGCAGGCCATTCGACGCCGCGACGAAGGTCGGGTCGTAACTGCCGACGATCAACTGCGCCCGCCGGGCCAGCGCGGTCTGGCTCTGCTGATAGCCGTCGAGCAGCGGTTTCGGCGCCTGATTCTGCCGTTCGCCCTGATACACCTCGCCGATCATTTGCCCGTCGAGTACCGCATTGGTCGTGGCGATCACCAGTTGTCCGGCGTCGCGACCCACGGTGTAACCCGATTCGAAGCGTGAACGCGGAGCGATCAGCGGGCTGTAGTAATAGCTGGTCTGACCCCAGCGGTCGCTGCTGTCTTCATAGCCTTTGTACAGGCCGGTGTAGAGCAGATCCCCCGGCGCGCGCGACACTTCATACAGCTTGCCGTCGGCGCCACGCAGCCAGCTCTGGCGGATCTCGCCGCTCTGCACATCCAGGGTGCCGCCGGACAGGTTGATCAGCGAACCCTTTTCAGTCACCACGTCGTTGCCGGCAAAACTCACTATGCCGCCCTGAGCCATCCATTCGCCGACGCTGTGCCCTTGAGTGCCCAGATAACCGCCGACTTCGAGCAAACCGCCCGCCGTGTACCAGCGATCCGTGGCGTAGCCGTTGGTGCCGGCTGGCACGTACACCAGATCGCGCACATCGACCCAGATGTCATTGCTGTTGAGCGCGCCTTTCTCGCGGTTGACCGAGGCATCGCGCTGCTCGTTGCCTTGCACGTTGATCTTGATGCTGTTGTTTTCCATCGCCACTTTGACGCCGAGGGCACCGGACACATCGATCATTGCACCGTCGCGCACCAGGCTGCGGCGTTGTGCATTGACCGCAACCTGGCCGCCAGTGGCCAGGGTGATCGAACCGCTCTGGAACTCGACACTGCCGCCGCTCTGAATCTCGACGCGTGACTGATCGCTACGGATCCGGTTATTGGCCGTGACGCCCGTCAGCGCGGCCTGATGCTGGCTGTCGAGGGCGGTCATGTCGCTGCTGTCGAGCATGATCGCCGTCGCACTGCCCTGCCCCAGCGTCACGCTGCCGTTGGTATCGGTGATCGGGTTGGTGAGGTGAATCGTGCCCCGCGTCGCCACTGACGTGCTGGCGAGCAATACGCCGTTTTGCACGACCTCGTGACCCGTCAGAGTGATGTCGCCGGTAGACGACTGGATCAGTCCGTTGTTGGTGACTTTGCCCGCAACGGCACCGGCCTTGAAGCCGGGAATGACTTCGCTGCCGAATGTGGTGGACAGCGCATTGCCCTCGGTGCCCGAGCCCTTGCGGATGTAGAAACGATCACCAGCGGCGAGCACGGTCTGGCCCTTGGTGGTGCTAATACTGCCGTCGTTCTGTACCTCGCTGCCGAGCAGCAAGGCATAACCCCCGGCAGCGGTAGACGATGCCGGCTTGTGGGTGTCGATGGAGGCACCACGTTCCACCAACACTTTGCCGGCCGCATCGGTGAAGGTCGGCTGGGTGCCGGTGCTGTCGAAATACAGACCTCGATCGCGGAACTGGATATCGGTGATATTCGCCGCTGCTGCCACCAGGTTGCGCACGTTGATCTGACTGCCGCCGCTGAACACGATGCCGTTGCGGTTGATCAGCATCACCGTGCCGTCGGCCTTGATCTGGCCCTGAATCTGGCTGGCCCGGGCATTCGGGTCGTTGACGCGGTTGAGCACTGCCCAGTTCGACTGCTGGGCGAATTCAACGGTGGTGTTGCGGCCGACGTTGAAGGTTTCCCAGTTGAGGATCGCCTTGTCGGCGGTCTGCTCGATCTTCACCGTGGTCTTGCCGTCGGCCTGGGTCTGTTGCGGGCCCTTGGCGTTCTGCCAACCCTGGGTCAGGCTGTTATCGACTTTCAAACCGCCCTCGCCCAGACCGTCCGGCACAAACTGTACCGTGCCCAACGCCGCCGTGCGTCCGGCCGCCTGCGCCGCTTGTTGCGCGGCAATCGCGGCGACGGTGTTGTTCAGGGTCTGGATCGAACGCTGCAATTGCGCATTGGCTTTTTGTTGCTGGGCCAATGGCGGTGTCATCCCCGGCAATCCGCCAACGCTCGGACGCGCCGCTGCGGCCTGTTGCGCTGCACCCTTGGCGGCAAACCAGCTCGAACTGAACGCCGTCTGCGCCTGCGCACTGCCCGCCACCAGACACAACGCCACCGCGTGCGCCAACGGTTTGAGCAACCACAGCGACGGTTCGACGGTTTCACGCTTGGAGGACAGAACGTTGGTACGACGGGATGGGCGAGCGAGCATCACTACGAGATCCTTTTTGATTGCCACACTTTGGTTGCCAAAGATGCCGCAGGCCTGCAAAAACCTGCTGTTACGACATAGGCCGTTGGCGAGGGGCGCGACCGAACGGATGTCACACAAACTTCATGTTCGGCGTGTATCCGAGCCAAAAAAAATGACGGCAACCCCAAGGTTGCCGTCATCGGTGTTACGACCGCGCGAGCTTACAAAGGACGACCGATAGCGTTGCAGACGCTGGCGTTGTTGATGTCCAGGTTGTTGCCCGAAGTGTTGGTGATGAAGTTGGCGGTCACAGCAGTTTTCCAGGCGTTAGGCACGGCGACGAATTTGTGAGCCTGAGTCGCGGCGTTGTTGCCCGGGTTGCTGTAGTGCTGAGTCAGGAAGGCTTTGACGGCCGCGGCCACGGTTGCATCCTTGTAGCACTGACCGAAGATGAAGTTGGTGTAGGCAGCCAGTTTGTAACCCGAAGCCGGGTTAGCCACCACTGGCGACCAGTTGGCAGGGTTTGCAGCCTGGGCTGGGGTCGAAGGAGCCGACACCGACGACAGTGCCAGGGTGACGTTGAGCGACGTTGGCTGAACGCCGTTGACGCGAGCAACAACAGCGTTGCTGGTAGCGTCGACACCGTCCGGACCGACATAACCGATCGAACCGTCAACCGCGTTCACGGCGGTGGCGACATCGGCAGTGTTGGCGACGCCGACCCAGTTCGACGGCAGTGCCGAACCGGCTGGCAGACGCGCGTTGGTGAAGGTGGAGCTGGTGGCGAACTGAGTCGGGCAGACCGAGTTCAAGTGACGGCTGAGGATTTCCGAAGTGCCGCTGGAAACGTTGCGGTACACAACGCGAATCGGCGTGGTGTCGGTCGTGCCGAGCAGTTGGCCCCAAGTGGTTTTTGCACCGGAGAACGCATCGCACAGCTGAGCGCTGGTCAGGTTCAGCGCGGTCTGGCCGGCTTTTTTGTACGGGATGGCAACCGAAGTGGCCACCGACGGCAGTTGAATCAGCGGGCCATACGAAGCGCCGTAGGTGGTGTTGTAGGTGTTGATTTCCGCAGCGCTGAGGATCGAATCGCTACCGGCGAAATGCACGGTGCCGGTGGTGCTGAAGCCGGCCGGGTTGTTGGTCAGGAAAGCGGTCTTGCCGGCACCGCTACCCACGGCGGCGTAGCTGAAGTTGGCAGGCAGGATGCTGTCGGCCGAACCTTTGTACAGAGCGGCTGGCAGCGTGGCGCCGCCACCGGTAACGGCCATGGCCTGGGCGGAAGCCAGAGCGGCGACAGTCAGGGAAACGGCGATCAGAGTGCGCTTGAACATGAAGAATCTCCTTTTCAACGATGGTTGTGAACACAGGTTTTCAGGGGTCTTGCATGACACTGGGAAGACTCACCGCTGACCTTCGCAAGCGGGGCCCGGGGTTAAGTCGCAGTGAGAAATTCGCAGGTTCCGGTGACAGATAAAGGAAAAAACCTCGGGAGCTGCGCGGGGTTTTTCAGGCGGTTTTCTCGGGTGTTTGCGGGGGATTGCGCGGCGTCTGGATCGTGGGTTTGGCGGAAACTGGCTGCAGCCGTTGCGGGGTGGTTGCAGATGACAGAAAGGAGAACCCGAGGATGGTTCTTTTGAGGCTCGGGTGATGCTGAAGTCCTGGTAAAAAATCTGGATTTTTTGTTGCCCGGACCGGCCCCTTCGCGAGCAGGCTCGCTCCCACAGTTGAAATGCGTTCCCCCTGTGGGAGCGAGCCTGCTCGCGAAGGGGCAAGCCCAGACACCATCAAAGCACCAGACACACCACTATTGGACCAGTTGATTGATCTCAATGATCGGCAACAACACCGCCATCACAATCACCAGCACTACCCCACCCATCACCACAATCATCAGCGGTTCGAGCAACGCGGTCATGCCCATCGCCCGCCGTTCGATATCGCGGGACAGGGTCTGCGCCGCCCGCTCAAGCATCGGCGGCAGTGCGCCGGTTTTCTCGCCGCTGGCGATCAGGTGAATCAGCACCGGCGGGAACACGTTCTCTACCCGCAGCGCCGCCGCGAGGTTCACCCCTTCGCGAACCTTGGCCGTGGCGTCGCTGACACTCAGGCTGAGCCGATCATTGGATAGCGTCTGCCGCGCCGCCTCCAGCGCCCGCAACAACGGCACCCCGGCACCGCCGAGAATCGCCAGGGTCGAGGCGAATCGCGCGGTGTTCAGGCCCAACACGAAACGCCCGATCAGCGGCAATTTCAGCACCCGATGATGCCAACTCAAGCGCGCCGCCGGATTGCGCAGGTACAGGCGCCAGCTCCAGAATGCCCCCGCGATCAGCGCCGCACACAACCAGCCCCATGCCCGAATGAAATCACTGGCGGTGAGCATCGCCAAGGTCAGCCCCGGCAAGTCCTGCCGCGCCTGGGAAAACGCACTGACCACCTGCGGCACCACATAGCTGAGCAGGAAGATCACGATGCCGATCGACACCAGCCCGACCACACCGGGATAGATGAACGCGGTGAGAATCTTGCCGCGCAGGTTGTTGCGCTCCTCGATGTAGTCGGCCAGCCGCTCCATCACCTGCGCCAGATCGCCGGACTCCTCCCCTGCAGCGATCAACGCGCGGTAGATCTCCGGAAAATCCCGTGGTCGCGCCGCCAGCGACTCGGCCAGACGCATGCCGCTGCGCACGTCGGCGCGCACCGCGCTGAGCGTGTGGGCGATGTGTTTTTTCTCGGCCTGCTCTACCGTCGCGCTGAGCGCCGCCTCCAGTGGCAGGCTGGCCCCGAGCAGGCTCGCCAGTTGCCGGGTGGCCCAGGCCAGATCGTTGTCCGACATCCGCGCACTGAACAGACCACCGCCGCCATGCTGGGCGACGTTACTTTCCTTGTGCACCGACAACGCGGTCAAACCACGGCTGCGCAACACGCTGAACGCCGCGCCTTGGCTGTCCGCCTCCAGGTGCCCGGACTCGATCTTGCCGCTGGCATCGGCGGCTTCAAAACGATAGCGATTCATCAGGCGTCCCGAGTCACACGGAGGATTTCTTCAGGCGCGGTGGCGCCGCTGCGAATCCAGCGCTCGCCGTCCTCGCGCAGGCTGAACATCCCGGCCTTGGCCGCTGCCGCGCGCAAGGCCTGCTCCCCTGCCCCTTGGTGAATCAGGGTGCGGATGTCGTCATCAATGCAGAACAATTCGTGGATGCCGGTGCGGCCGCTGTAACCGGTGTGGTTGCAGGCAGCGCAGCCCACTGGCCGCCACGTGCCCGGTGCTGCAGGATCTTCCTGCTTGCACTGATTGCACAGCCGTCGCACCAACCGTTGCGCCAACACCCCGAGCATCGACGATGCGAGCAGAAACGGCTCGACGCCCATGTCGATCAAGCGGTTGACCGCCGACACCGCGTCGTTGGTGTGCAGCGTCGCCAGCACCAGGTGCCCGGTGAGCGAGGCCTGCACGGCGATTTGCGCGGTTTCCAGATCGCGGATCTCGCCGATCATGATGATGTCCGGGTCCTGACGCAGAATCGCCCGCAGCGCCAGGGCAAAGGTCATGTCGATCTTGGCGTTGACCTGAATCTGGCTGATCCCCGGCAGGTCGTATTCCACCGGGTCTTCGACGGTGAGGATGTTGCTGGTGCTGGCATCCAGTCGCGCCAGCGCGGCGTAGAGGCTGGTGGTCTTGCCGCTGCCGGTGGGGCCGGTCACCAGCACGATGCCGTGGGGCTGGCGGATCAGCTGATCGAGTTTGGCCAGCACCTGCGCGTCCATGCCGAGGGTTTCCAGATGCAGGCGCCCGGCCTGTTTGTCGAGCAAGCGCATCACCACGCGCTCGCCATGCCCGGTGGGCACGGTCGACACGCGAATATCGATCGGCCGCCCGGCCACGCGCAGCGCGATACGACCGTCCTGCGGCAGGCGTTTTTCGGCGATGTCGAGTTGCGCCATGATCTTGATCCGCGACACCAGCGCACCGTGCAGCGCCTTGCGCGGCGAAACCACGTCGCGCAGGGTGCCATCGACCCGGTAGCGCACCACCGAATGGGTTTCGAACGGTTCGATGTGAATGTCGCTGGCCTCATCGCGCGCGGCTTGAGTGAGCAAGGCGTTGATCATGCGGATCACCGGCGCGCCGTCCTGAGTGTCGAGCAGGTCGGTGATTTCCGGCATGTCCTGCATCAGGCGGTCGAGGTCGACTTCGTTTTCTGCTGCGCCAACGACCGCCGCCGCACTGCCGGTATCCGCGTAAGCCGTAGTGAGCAAGCCGTCGAGTTCATCGTCGCGCACGCGCCGGAGCGACGTCTCACCGAACTGGCGCCGCACCTCGCTGATCGACCAGCCGGGGGTCGATGGGCATACGGTCAGCACGCCGTCGCACAACAGAATGCGCTGGGCCTTGGCCCAGGCGTAGGGCAACGCACTCATCTAAAGCCCTCCCCCATTCCTGTGGCGAGGGAGCTTGCTCCCGCTCGGGGGCGAAGCCCCCGTAAATCCGGGATGCAGGGTGTATCTGGAAGAACGGGGTTGCAGGTTTTGGGTCTGCTGCGCAGCCCAGCGGGAGCAAGCTCTCTCGCCACAGGAATATCAACCAGATTCAGAGTGTGTTTCATAACGATGGCCCCGACTGAATCGGCACCGCTTTGATGGTCGCGCGAGGTCCCGAAGCCGGAACCGGACTCGGCACCCCCTGCGCCGCCGTCGGCAGCTGCGGCGCCTGCATGTCCGGCATTGCCCAGCTGCGTTCCGGTTGCAGGCCGCCCTGGGCGCGGCGCATGAAGTCGTAGCGGTTGAGGGTGATGCTGCGCCCCGCTTCACTGTCACGGATGATGTACGGGCGCAGGAACACCATCAGGTTGGTCTTGCTGATCGCCCGGCGCTCGTTGCGAAACAGCGCACCGATTCCCGGCAACGTCCCCAGCCAAGGCACCGCTTCGTTGCTCTGGCTGTATCCGTCCTGCAGCAAGCCGCCGAGAACCATGATCTGACCGTCGTCGAGCAGGATGCTGGTGTCGATCGCGCGTTTGTTGGTGACGATCCCCGCCGACGTCGCGCTGGCCGACGCGCGCTCGTCGATGCTGCTGACTTCCTGATAGATATCGAGCTTGACCGTGCCGCCCTCGGAAATCTGCGGCCGCACATTCAGCTTCAATCCCACCTCTTCCCGGGTCACGGTCTGGAACGGATTGTTGCTGGTGCCCCCGCCGCCAGTGACGTAACTGCCGCTGACAAACGGAATGGTCTGGCCGACAAAAATACTCGCTGCCTCGTTATCCAGGGTCAGCAGGTTCGGCGTCGACAGCACGTTGGTGCCGCCCTTGCTCTTCAGCGCCCGGGCCAGCACTTTCAGGTCGAGAATCTTGCCAATGCCGGGGATGTCGACGGTGCCGTTGACGTAGCCGAGGTTCAAACCCTGCGGCAGCACATCGAGGCTGGTCTTGCCGTTGAGATTGATCCCCGAACCGCCAAGATTCGCCCCGCCAATCACGCCTTTACCGCCGAGATTGCCGGTCTGCCATTGCACGCCGAATTCGCTGGCATCGTCCTCGCCGACCTCAACGATCAGGCTCTCGATCACCACTTGCGCACGGCGCTGGTCGAGCAAATCGATGACCTCGCGCAGGTTGCGATACAACGGCTCCGGCGCGGAAATCAGCAAAGTGTTGGTGGTGGCGTCAGCCTGAATCGTCACCCCGCCGGCGCTGAACGCGACGTTCTGCTCGCTAGCCTGACTGCCGCCACTGCTGGTCGAACTGCTGCCCTGCGTATAACTGCCGCCGGTACTGCCAGTGCTCGACGTGGTCGAGGTGTTGCCACTGCTTTGCGTGCCGCTCTGCGCGCTCGAACCGCCATTGTTGTTGCCATTGCTGCCCATGGCGCTGAGCACCGATCGCGCACTGTCGCTGGTGCCGCTGTCGCTTTCGCCGGTGAGCAAACCGCGCAACGCCTGCGCCAGTTTCGCCGCTTGCGCGTTACGCAAATAAACCACGTGCAGGTTGCTCGGATTGCTCTGCGCGTTGTCGAGTTTGTAGATCAGGTTGCGCGCCAGTTCGGTGCGCTCGGGGCTGCCGGCGCGGATGATGATGGTGTTGGAGCGCGGGTCACCGATCACCGCGATTTTCTGCGTTGGATCGTTGCCCGGCGCGTCGAGCAGATCCGCGACCATCGGCGCGATGTCGGCGGCGATGCCGTTCTGGATCTGCACCACGTCGGTGTCGATCGCGCTCGGGGTGTCGATGGTCTGGATCAACTGGGCGACGCGGGTCAGGTTCTCGGCGTAATCGGTAACCACGATGGTGTTATTGCCGGGGTAGGCATTGATCGGGTTGTTCGGCGAGACGATCGGGCGCAGCACCGGAATCAGGTTCACCGCGTTCTCGTATTGCAGGCGAAAGGTGCGGGTGAGCATGCCGTTGCCGGCGGGTTTGTCGGCGCTGTAGATCGGACCGCCGAGCAGTTTCGCATCGGCCTCCGGCACCACCTGGGCGACGCCGCCGACATCGACCACGCTGAAACCCTGCATGCGCAACGCCGCCAGTAACATGTCGTAGGCCTGGCGCGCCGGTACTTGGCCTTCCGAGACCAGCGTCAGGCTGCCCTTGACCCGAGGATCGACCAGAAACTGCTGGCCGGTGGAACGCGACAACGCGCGCACCACCGCCTGAATATCGGCGTCGACAAAATTCAGCGTCACCGGCTGATCGCCCAGCGGGTTGCTCGGCAGTGTGCTGCCGCGTGGGGCGCCGCCACTGCGTGCGCGTTCGGTGATGTTGTGCATCTGCCGGGGTTGCGGCGCGGTTTGTGCCTGGGCGCGCTGACGATCAAGCAGCGCGTCACCGCTGCGCTGGGTGTTGCCCAGTGGCCGACCGAGTTCACTGTCCACCAGCAACGACGGCTGATTCGGCGGCGTGGTGGTGTTGCTGCACGCGCTCAATGCCATCAGCAGCATCGGCAACGCCATGCGCGCCGGTTTGGATCCTGACCCCTTCATGAAGCTTCCTTAGCGCCCAGCGCCTGATCCATGCGAACGGTGCCTGACAATGTGCCGGCAGTGACTTCGGTCGAAGCGTTGTCGGCGCGTTGCAGACGGGCCTCGACCACTTGCAGAGAAAGCTGTGCCGGGGTGCTCAACAGCCAGTCGAGCACCGCATCGGCCGGCGCCGCGTCGAACGTCAGTTGCCACGCGCCGGCCTCTCCGGCTTGCAATTGAAAGTGTCCGGCCAGGTCGCTGGCCTGCAGCGTCTGCTCAAGAGACTGCGCAAGACTTTGCCCGTCCGGGCGCACGCTGACTTCGCGCAACAGCACTTCAAGGGCTTCGGTCTGCGCACGCAACTTCGGCGTTTCGCTTTGCCAGTAAGTGATTTTTTTCAGCGGCGGCTGAATCAGTACGACCCACACCAACAGCGACAACAGCACCACCGCCATGCCGCCGACCATGCGTTTCTCGCGCAATGCCAACGCTTGCCAGCGCACCTGAAACTGCGCACTGAAACGCTGCCAACGGGCGCGGTACACCGCGAGCGATGCCTTATTCATCTTCTGCTCCGCTGTCGTCAGCGCTGTCGTCGAGAGTGGTGACTTCATCGCTCGGGCGCAGCAGCCAGCCCTCATCGTCAGCCGTCGCACTGATCCCGACCTGGGCCAATGCGGCTTGCCAATCCTTGTCCTTGTCATTGGCGCTGCGCCGGGCGTCGGCCAGCAGACTCAACTGCAAGCTGCCGTCGACAAACGTCAGGCGCTCGACCGTGCCGGCCATGAACGGCATGCCATTGCCGGCCTGCAACACCAGCCGATTGAACGGCTGCGCCGGGTCCCCCGCCGCGCCCTTCTGCCGCGCCGCCAATTGCTGACGGGCCTGCTGCAGCGGATTGAGGATCACCGGCAACTCGGGAAAGGCCTGCTTCACTCGTTGCGCCATCTGCGCCTTGAGCTGCTGACCCTGACTGGCCTCACGGGCGGCATACAGGTTCAGGCCGATGACCCACACCGCCACCGCCAAGGCGCAAAGCCCCAGCGCCCGGCCCCAACCGCGATGCTCGCTGCGCTGCTGTTGCACCGCGCCGTGCAGGCCCCAACCGGGCAACGGCCCGGTCCAGCGTTGCGCCTCGGCCATCGGCAATTCTGCATCCGGCGGTGGCGTCGAGCCGATCCAGTGCAACGGCGTACCGCAACTCAGCAGCCAATCGCCAATCTCGTCGTCGAACAGCGGCTGCACCCGCGCCACTTGCACGCTTTCGCGCAGCAACAAATGGCCGTCCTGCCGACAGGCCACCGTGCCCGGCAGCACCGGCAAGCTGTACGCCGCCGGGTACAAGCCGCGCAGATTCAGTCCGGTCTGCTTCAGCAATTGCCCGAGATGCTGCAAACGCTGACGCGGCGCCCAGGCAATCTGCACCTGCCCCGCTTCATCCCGCGAACTGTGAGCGATGTGCATGTCATTGCAGTCACCGAGCATCAAGGCCTGCGCCGCGCATTGCACCGCCGCTGCGGTCTTGTTCGCCGGCAATGGCGGCAGGTCGATGCTCGCCAGCAGACTGTCCGCCGGGTGCAGAAAAACGCTCAGCGCTGGCTGCTTCGCTGACTGCCCCAGTTGGCTAAAGGTCTGGCGCTGCTCACGAATGACCTGCCCCTGCCGGTCCAGCCATACGCAGTCCATTTCACTGTCGAGACTCAACTGCGCCAGTGGCGGCAAACTCAAACGCAACTGACTCATACGCCCACCCGCGACCAGATCACTTGCGGCAGACGGTCCTCGCTGCGATGCAACAACGCATCGAGGCTGACTCGGCGCTGATCACGCCGCGCCTCGCCACGCAGACGAAACCAGTCACTGGTGATGCCGACCTTGACGCTGGTCAGCTCCAGATTCGGCATACGCAAGCGGTTGACGAAATCGCCACGGTTGATGAACCAGCGCCCGGCATCGCGCTCATTGATCAGCGCCTGCGCGCGCTCCAGCGACAACCCCGGCACATACGCGGCCAGCACCGGCGCGGTGGCGGTATTGCCATTGAGCCAGGTAGTCGCCGGAATTACCGTCAGGTACGGCGCCAGTTTGCCGATGACCGCCTCATTCACACCCTCGACGCTGCGCAAATCATCAACACTGCGCAGCATCGGCAACTTCGGATGCTGTGGCTTGCGCGACGCATTCGGCGACGTGGCGCGGCCACTGTCAAAGGCGTTTTTGCTCGTGGTGGTTTCGGCAATCTGCGGATTCAACAGATACGGATAAGAGCCGATCACCCGTTGACTGATGCGCTGACTCAACCCGGCGCTGATGCCGATCAACTCGCACAGCCGCTGAAAGGCCTGCACCTGGGCCTCATCGACACGCTCGTTGGCCACCAGATTGCGCAGGTTGAACTTGCCCTGCTCATCCTCCAGCCGCCCCTCGAAACCGTGCGCATTCAAACGCTGCGCCCACGGCTGATCGAGCCGGGTCAGCGGATCACGCTGCCGCGCATCCCAGAGCAATTGCCGGCTGATCTCCAGACCACCGTGTAACACCCAGCGCCCCTGCACCCGCTGCTGATCCGCCTCCAGCGCACGGGTCGAAACGCTCTGCCGGGTCAACATCCCCGCCGCAATCACCGCGACCACCGCCGCAATCAACAGCGCACTGATGATCGCCATCCCCTGCTGGTTCGATTGGCTGTTCATCGCCGGCCTTACAGCTGCCAGGAACCGATGTCGGCATTTACGCCGTCGCCGTCAGGCTGACCGTCGGCACCGAGGGAAAAGATATCGATCTCGCCGTTGGCGCCGGGGTTGAGGTATTGATAAGGACGACCCCACGGGTCATTCGGCAGACGCTCCAGGTACGAACGCCAGTTGCTGTTCTTCGCATCCGCCGGCCGCTCCACCAGCACTTTCAGCCCCTGCGTCATGCTTGGATAAGTGCCGTGATCGAGGCGATACAACTTCAGCGCCTGCATCAAACCGCCAATGTCCTGCTTCGCCGCCGTGGCCCGCGCCTGATCCGGCCGGTCGAGCACCTTGGGCACCACCATTGCCGCCAGAATCCCGAGAATCACCACCACCACCATGATCTCGATCAGGGTAAAACCCTGCTGCCCACGGGGCATCCGGCTCGGTCGTGTGGGCTGTTTGAACTGCGCGATATCCATCTCGACATTCCCTTGGCTTGATTCGATTCGACGCGCAGTGTTGCAAGAAGATATGTCAGGGATGTTGAAAATCCTCGGGAGTTTTCGTCGTCAAGCCGTCAAGGACGGGGGTTAGGGTCGAGGGCTGTGTTCTGGTTTTGGGCCATTTATGCCTGCGCGCTCCCGAGAAAGCGGATTCACCCTGATTGAAGTGCTGGTGGCGCTGGCGATCATTGCCGTAGCGATGTCGGCGGCTGTGCGCGTGGCCGGGCTAATGACCCAAAGCAGCGGAGTTCTGCGGGATCGCTCAATTGCCATGATCGCAGCGCAAACACGCATGGCGGAACTGCAACTGGAAGGTCGATTGCCGACGGGTTTGAAAGCGGTTGATTGTGATCAGGGACGCCTGTTATTGCGCTGCGAACAAGCCATCGCAGCGGCAGAGAATGGCCGATTGCTCAAAGTCGCCATCCAAGTCTTCGACCGCAACCAGGACGCCCCGCCCCTGGCCCGCCTGGAAACCCTGTTGAATCGTCCCCTGTAGGAGCTGCCGAAGGCTGCGATCTTTTGACTTTGCCTTTAAACGTTGGCGTTTATCGAGCCCGCAAATGCGTTCCCTCTGTCCCGCAGCATGTAATCGCGGGGGGGGGCTGGGCGAGTATTTAAAAAGTGGAGTTATGCCATCAGCGCGGCGGCGAAAGTATTTGGAGGGAATTTGTTCAAAGCAAAGTGATGCAAATAAGCCGGCAGACATGGCATCATAAGGCCACTATTCATGCGCTGAGACTGAAGATGGAACTGATAAGTCAAGAAAAGATAATGCAGGTCCTTGATTGGGCCTACGAGAGATCTGTGAATGGGTTCTCCGGTCTTGATTCCGCCGAGGAGCTCGCAGCCAGCTACGCCAAGGAAGAAAGCTCTGCTTACGATCAAGCTAACTCACTGATTCGCTGGCAAAACACCAAATCGGCCACCTCAGGCTTCATTACCGGCTTGGGTGGATTAATTACACTGCCCGTAGCGTTGCCCGCCAACATCACAAGTGTGCTTTTCGTACAAATTCGCATGATCGCCGCCATCGCTCACCTAGGTGGCTACGACGTGAGGGATGACAAGGTAAAGACCCTCGTTTTCGCCTGTCTCACCGCCAACTCCGCCAAAGAAGTGCTGAAAGACATCGGTATTGCCGTGGGCAACAAACTTGCGATGAACGCCGTGAAGTCGATTTCCGGTAAGACTTTGATAGAGATAAACAAAAAGGTCGGCTTCAAGCTGTTCACCAAGTTTGGTGAAAAAGGCGTGATCAATCTTGGCAAAGCCGTGCCGCTGCTGGGAGGCTTGATTGGCGGAAGTTTCGATGCCTACACGACCAACACCATCGGTAATGTAGCGCGCGATACATTCACACCAAAAGATGTGGCGATTGCATAACGGGCCACCTCAGCGGTAGCTGCATTTCCCGTTTTCAAGGGAATGCAGAGCCAAAATCAGCAAACGCGACAGAGGGGACGGATTTATTTTCTGACAATAAATCCGTCCCCTCTGTCTTTGGCTCCCACCGGTTCCAGCGACTTACACAAAATCTGTGATCAACATAAATCCCTTTGGGAGCGAGCTTGCTCGCGAAGACGCCAGATCTGACACAAGATCAATCACCAGCTGATCCTGATACGCGTATCACCCCTGCAACTGCAAATTATCCAAAGCCCGATTCACCGCCAACTCCCCGAGCATAATCAACTGCGCAATCCCCAACAGCGCCCGACGCTGTGACACCGGCACCAGGCTGGCAATGTTCTGCGCGATGTTTTTGGCCGAAGCAAGCGTCTCACTGGCATCCACCAGCAGCTCTTCGGTTTTGTTGTCCGCCGTCACGGCATACATCCCACGGGTTTTACGCGGCGGCGGCGTGGCACCGGGCGGACAGAGGTAATGGTCGAGCGCGCGGTCGGCGGCTTCGTGGAGTTTTTTGGAATCGATGGATTCGTAGGGGGAAACCGAGGCGGTTTCGGGTGGGTTGGGTGTTGGTTTGATCATGGTGAAGCTCCATTTTTATACCTGGTGGAACCACCAAAACCCGTCGCTAAACAAGTAAGGGTGGCAGCTGTACGCGGGTTAGCGAACCGAGAGGTATAAGACCCGGCAGACCCGAAGGTCTCCCACGCACAGCCACCATATCGTCGTCGCAAACGTCTGCGACAAACTGGAGCGTCGTTGCACTTATACCTGGTCGGGTCGCTAAACCCGGTCACTGGGTTGCCAGCGACACGTAGACGATAAAGACCAGGTACAAAGCGCACAAGCCGGCGGATTCTGGCGTAGCTGTAGGCAAAGGCGCAAGGGTGTGTAGCCTGAGAGAGTGTCAGGAGATGTCTTTTTAAACGTTGATGTTTATCGACCATCAATCTGTCGCCTCCCGCCTAATGCAGATCCGTACCAAAACTAGATTGATTGTTTTTGCTTTGAAAAAAATCGACATCAGGCTGTTTTGATCAGAAAAGGTGACGGATTAATTTTTTCCTTTCTTTTCCCGCTTTCTTTTTAGGTGCTCTGCTGAATAGCGTTGGAATAAATAGCTTGGGCTGCTTCCGTATGGATGAGGAGCGAAGGATAGAAGTGAATTTCGTGTTGAAACTCTGGCCACTGACCAGACTGTTGCCTGCACAGAAAAGCGACCTCCGCCTCTACTGTCTCCAGATCTCGTAGAGTCGTGATATTACCCTCGTGTTCTGCAGTCCAAATACTTAGCGTCAGTTTGTGTCTTAAGTTTTTCCATTTGTACCCATGATAGCCACCCTTACCATTAGCCCGAAAACCAAACGAAAGGCGCGAAGACATCGGCTGTGACGCGACCCCGACGTAGAGGAGCTTTCCGGCCGCTGACAACGTGTATAGTTTTGGATGTTTTTTGGTACTCGCGGGTTTTGAGAATTTACATGCCGACCCATTCGAAATAAGTCGATATGGGCGATCGTCAAATAGATCAAGATGATATATTTGCGGCGTATTTAGCTTCATGCAAAAAGGCTCCACACTTCCAATATGACAGAGGGCATGTTGATTTTCTGAGCACAAATAATCCGCCCCCCAGATGTCTGTTGCAGAATCTATGACATCTACCTGCTACAGGTCTCGGCCATAGCTGCAAATTAACTGAGAAATGATTGGGCCTTGAACGTACCCGGCTACTGTGCCTAAAAACACCATACCTAGCATTGTTGCTAACACGGTCCGCATCCATCCAAAATCGTGCAGCGTCTTTTGCATACGAGCTATCAAATATGCAAAGCCTATGTAGCCGAAGACTACGAACCAGTCTGAGTTGTAAGCCATCTGATTACCCCGGATAGCCGTTTGCACGGCCATCTCGTAGCCATCTAACGTGCAGCTTTGAGCAATCGCTGTGAAACGCGCACCAAGGGCTGGCATCTCGAAGAGCTTGAGTACAACAAGCCAGGCTGAGAGAAAGAAAAAAGTGTTAACACTCACCATCATCCTGCGAAATGTTCCTAACAGACGAGCTGCAATGCCGAAGCACACCCCATAAATTGCTATCAAGAACCAGTTCATCAGTGTCATCACACCGGCAAGTTCGAGACTCGGTTTCACACCTGCAGATCTCAGGGCGGGCAACCCTAAAACGCCCAGTCCGATAGCCACGATCACACCGAACAGCCATGCCCGACCGCAGATGTCTGATCTGGCTTTCATCACCTCCAGAAAAGACGCATTTGATTGAAAAAGTACCTGCGCATCCTTTGCGGTAGCCGTTACGGTGGGCCACAGTTTTCCAAGTAACAACTCGACTAATTTCTCTATCAAAACCTCACTCCTTAGATATGTTGAGTTGCAAAAAAGTCAGCCCCCATTTTTCGTATTGCGATATCCAGATGCCCCTAACGCACGGAAAAGAGTTTCTGGATCAAGTGAATACATTGCGAGCGTCGAAAGTGACCCCAGAAACAAAAGGGTGGTGATCGGCCTCATCATGCCGCTCCATGGCCGACACCACCTCATTTGGGGAAGGAGAAGCTTCGTTGCTTTTTGAAAGCGATGATGTCCGTCGTATGGATTTGGCTGGCCTTGCGTCTTGTTCCACCGGTAGCAGTTTGAATCTCGATCTCGTTGCTACCTAGTAGCGCAGCATTGATATCATCGCTATGGGCTGGAGTGTTGTTATAGATCCTTTCGAAAAAATCTCTAACGGATAAGGCGGGTGCCGAGTCATGGAGGAATTTGGGAATGTCCTCCCTGAGCTGGTCTTTTGCCTGATCTCTAGCCGACTCATTGAAGAGGTAAAGCGTCTTTCCTTCACTAGGGTCGTGCGCAAGCATGCCAAGGCCAGATCTGCCGAAATGAGCTTGAGTCTCGCTGTTTTGATGGAGCCGGTCATTGTAAACCTGGCGAGCACGATACGAATTGGCGAGGTGTATTAACCAATATCGCCAACCACTAGGATTGTTGATTGAAAAAGGACTGACAAATTTTGCACATTTCTTAAAGTTTTCGAAGACAATGTTTTCCGCCACGCCGAGCCATGCTGTCCTCGATTGCTTCTCTTCAAGGATCTCGAAGTCCCGGCTGCTTAGCTGCAAGTATGCCAATTGGCTCGACAGCGTTTTTGGATCATGCTGCTTCAGGAAGGCCAGCAAAGAAGAGATGACGAAGGTATAGAAAACCTCCACCGACTCATTCAGATTCATCATGTCGACCAAGGTCGCAGTGTCAACATGGCTGTGTCCACACTGATCGAGATTAAAGATGATATTCGGATATTTCTCTGACTTGATTTGGGCTCTTATTCTTGGATAAGCGTGTTCGAACAACTCGGTCGAGTAACGGGCTTGGATTTTAAGCCGGCTGTTCGAGATACTATGGTGAAGAATAATCGGATTCAGTACTCCTTCCAGAATTTCAATTGCCATCCTTTCAGCGTCATTCAGGAACAGGCTGCACTCGATATCAACAAGAGGTAAATTGTTAATTGCCCTGTAGGTGTTTATGTCAGTTAACGCTCTACTCAGCTCCTCCACAAAGATGATAGGTGAACCGGCAGTGCCACATTTGTATCGGCCAGCGCCACTGAAGCCGTCTACCACAGCCAAGCGAAACTTTCTAACCTGCGGGTGCTTGCATCGTGTGATTACGTACTGATAAAAATAATCGCGAAGTATTTGATGCTTCTTCCTTGAGTGCTCTTCAAGAGTCGCACCTTCTTCCCAATCATACTTCTTCTTAGCCATGGATATTCCTTGTCAGGCTACGGTGTTTCTACTAGGCCATGCCCACCAGCTTTACAGGCATCTCATCCCAAGTTTTGCCACGGTACTCACGACCGTTAGCTTTTTTCGAACGTCGGACATTATCTTTACCCCATGTCCCCCACTGTTTAAAGAAAAACGCTGTGCCGCTTTCTAGGCACTGGGTGTAGATCTCATCAATCCAACCCTCTTTCACAGGCCGCGCTTTATTCCCGCTCTCACCGCCGACAATAGCCCAGTCAATCTGCGAGAGATCAATGATGCCTACGGGGCCAATCAATGGTTCAAAGGAGATGAATCTGATCTGGGCAGGTGTGTCTTTCAGAAACTGAACGCGCCCGGCAGCATCACGATCTTCAACAGAGGTGCCTAGCCACACATTGGGTAGCACCTCTATGATGACTTCATTGAGGATCTGCTTCATCCGTTCTGGCCGCTTGGTCAAAATCTGGTAGTTGTGATGCGGGGTTTCTCGCATGACCTTCCAGACGGCGACAATGAACTCGTCGCTGACTTTCTCATGGAAAAGGTCGCTCATGGAGTTCACAAATACCTTTCTCGGTTTTCTCCACCGGTAAGGGATCGCCAAAGCGTCGTAGTCTTCGACTATGGTGCCGTTCCAGACGATTCGCTTGTTCTTTTTACGGGTCAGCCCCACGTACTTCGGAGTGCCCATGGCTTCGAGTCGACGCGCCATCTCCATGGCATAGCAATTCTTGCACCCGGCACTAATGATGGAGCAGCCAGCTACTGGATTCCATGTGGAGTCCGTCCACTCAATCTGTGTCTCTGCCATATCCTTCCCTAGCCCCCTCGTTTGCATTCCTAACTGGCGCATTTCTGACCGAGCGAGCCGTATTCGATGGCCATCATAATGAATAACCTCCAGATAGGGCAGCTATGACGCAACAATCTCAGCCCAACCAGGACAATGCTGTATGGATATCCAAATTAATGTCATTCGCTCGATAAAACACCTCCCCCCCTGATGCTTCCTGCCCAATGGCGCAAGTATGCAGTAGCAATGGAACCGTAAAATAAGCGAAATTGGGATCCAAAATAGAGACGGATCTATTATTCAGAAAACAGATCCTTCCCCTACCTTGTTATGTCACCAGCAGCCCAGTGACGACGGTGAAGTTCCTCATCATGCAGAAATCACCTCAACCAAGCGTTTGCACCCATTCAGCCACTTCCGAATTTTGGATCACCATATGAATCCTGCAGGCATCGACACTAGTGCACTACTCACCATGCTGGGCCTAATTGCTGCAGTGTGGTCGGTCGTACCTAGCACTGCAAAGCTCAGCTTTCGGTTAAGCCTTGACTGGGCTGACTGGCTGGTCATCTCTGCCATACTGCTCACCATCCACGGGCTTTCGAGCCCGTACTTGTCGCGATTGGGTTCCCAACCCTTGGACCTTGGTTGTGGGGTTTCGACAAGAGCGCTACCCAGTACCTGTTGTTCTTGCTACTGGCTGTTTTTATCTACTGGCGATCACGTAAAACTAAGCTGACTCGCTGGAATCTTGGGCTCTTCGATGATCTGACAACGTCGCTCCTGCACGCAGGGAAGCTCGAGGAGCTCACTGAATTGCTCCATCGTCATCTCGCATTAGCGCTAAATCTAGCAGCGTCGACAAGCGTTCGAAGTCGTTTAGCTAGCATCATCCGACCACCGCATCCCGAGTTCCAAGTAGTCTTCCGAGACGACGGCTCCTTCTTGTTGGGTGAAGGGGCTCCGACAAAATGGCTATTTCGCAAATGGTTCAGCTTTCGCGAATGGGTTGCCGACGTTGTCGGTTCTTCGCAGCGGGTGCAGCGCCGTGCTGTCATCGTTTTGAAACGACTGCTGTCATCCCGTCGATTGGCCGGACACCTCGCAATCACGAGACCGTACCTTTGTATGGAAATCATGGAACGCGCAACACGTCTTGCAGGAGGCTTTCAAGACGATTTCTTCAACGCTCTATTGGCGAATGAGGCCAGCATCTTTTATAGCGAGCTCAATAACAACGACAATTTCGGCGAGGGAGGACACCGCCTTGCGCTTCCTGCTGAGAATCGACTCCTGCGGTTCTATTGTGTAGATGTTGATGTGGCTGCTCGTCTCGGGGTCTATCGGTCGGTCGGCGAGGCAGTACTCGCGCGGATTGACACGGACGAAGTTCTTGAAAGAAAGCTCAATGGACGGTTGATGACCTTTCAAGATGTTGGAAAGCACCACGACCCAGTTTATGCGGGAATTTTTTTCTTCAGGATCATGATCCTAGAAGGCCTGCATCAACGTGTCGCCGATCACTTGTGGCTCCCCTACATGCCTTATTTCGCCAGCCGCCTAGTCGATCGCGCTCGCGAAGTTCGGCCAGAAGACGAAAGCTACGAGTTCCCAACGCCGCTGGGTTATCTCCTGTACGAAATCGTTGACACTACTACGGTGTGGGTGAGGGACGCCGAGGCTCTAACAAAGCCTGGTGACCTACTGCATCGGGAACAGCGTGAAGGCAGTCATGTTTATATTTCCTTCCAAGCCGCAGAAGCTACAGGCCGTGTTATCCGAACGATCCTTATTTCGCCGCGCGTACCCCGTCGACTCAAAGACGAACTGCTTTGCGTGGTGCTCACCACCCTACAGAACTTGGAACAATATGCCCACCTAGCGCCGTTGACTAGAGTGATGCGAGCAAACCTAATAGAACCTTTTGGTTACAGGGAGCAGAACAACTATCTTTATATCTTGAAGCAGTGCTTCGATGAACAGGACCATGTCCTTCGGGCTCAACTGCGGATTTTTGGTGAGGAGCTCAATGCAGCCTGTGCAACTGCGCATTGAAAAACCACGTTGTGTTCAGGGTATAAGCAAAACTAGTATTCAATCCGCCCGTTAGCTATCTTGTCAGTGCTCAGTCATATTCATTCGAGCGACACCACAGTTTAGGTGTCGTCTAAATCTCTTCGGATCATATAAAGATGCCGCCCCACCTCTCATGCATTTTTTGTCACAGCAGTGGGAGCTCGTCAGTAGCCCACATTGTCCCAGAGTCGTTAGGTGGAAAATATTCCCCAATTGGCCGACCGGGAGTTACCTGTGATCGCTGCAATCAATACTTTGGGCAAAAAGTTGAGTCTAAGGCGGTGCAGAGCTTCCCGTTTAGTGGGTACCGCCTTCTGCAAGGAGTGCCTTCGAAGAAAAGACGCTTCATTCGAATGGATACCAAGCTTGGCGAAGTGGAGGCATCGGGAGCATCTGGAATCATTCATCTCGAACCGCGAAACAACCAATTGAGAAATCTCGTCGAACGGGGACGAGTCTGCCAGTTTCATTTAATTGCTGAAGTATCGGAGTCATTGGCAGTGGTTCGTATGCTACTGAAGATTGGACTTGAGCAACTAGGTAAGCACTTTTATGACGTCGCAGTTTCCGATCGCGTGGGAGAGGCTCGAGCTTTCGCTCGGCGGCCAGGGAGAGGCGATAACTGGTGGTGTATTCTCTGCACTGAGCCGAGCGAGATACTGGATACGACGGCTAAAGATCAATTTACCATTGAAATAACTGAGCACGAAGGAGTACTTGTTTCGGTCATGCGCCTCCCAGGAGTCACTACCATAGTCCCGCTAGAAAAGCGAGCTTTGGCGCCAACGCCGGGAAGCCTGCCTGAGCCTCACTATCGAGTCATTCGAGCAACTTGCTGATGTGGCTCAAGGAAACTTAGCGTTAGAGCATGAGTGTGAGTTAGCTAGCAGCTTAGAGTTGAAAGTAGTCTCTCGTAATGACGAGAACCCCGAAAATCACGGCCTCACCAACCTAGGCATCTCCACCCCCTCCCCCAACCGCACCCTCTCCCCCCCTGCTCAATCACCACCCCATCCCCCTCCAACGCCACCAACTTCACCCTAGGCCCCACCTTCTCCCCCTGCAAAAAACTCCTCGGCGGTCCATCGTTCAAACTCAAAATCGCCACCGCCCCGCGACTCCCCGCCATCACCCCGCTCACCTTGATGCCCATCGGCGCCGTCTGGTTGGAAAACCACTGCAACGCCGGGCTATCGCTGCGCGCCGCGAGCATTTGTGGGGGGGGGCTGGTGGGATGTGGGATTCGGCGGAGGTCAGGAGCAGCGACGCCCAGGTCGCCACCCCGACCAGAGCGGCGAGCAGTGCGAGGGCCTGAACCATTTGCGCGGGGAATATGCGGGTGGTGAGCATCATGGGCTGAATCTCCTTTTAGTCCCTGCTGACAGGCTACGCGGCAATTCTCACGGTTTTACTTCACACGTCTTACATGTTGGCCGTGCAGGATGTTTTTTTGGGAACGGGCTGGCCGCAACGGAGCGCGCGACCGGTTAACAGAAGGTTTCGCAACATCCACCGCTTTGATCCTGTACCGTTTCACTGGCCCGTCAATAGCGTCCGCTTTGACTTGGCTCATAGTCAAAGCCAACTTGTAATGCAGCTCCAGCAAGCTATCGTTTCCCAGCCCTTCAAGATAGCTGTATGGCACGGTCCGAACATATTGGCCGGTATTAATCCAACTCTGATTCACTGCCGCGCCAGGGACCTTCCACACTTGAAGATTGTGCTCTGCACCCGTGGCAGTCCTGCCTTTCAATTCCAGCCAAACAGGCTGACCAGCCTGCATGAATGCCCAGACTCCCGCCCGGAGAGTACCGCCCTCCGTAACTTTGCTCAGATCCAGCTGATCGCCCTCAGCCTGCACGATGCTGAGTTTATCCAGCTCCGCGGCAGGTAACGGCAGGACGTTTACAGTCAGCGTGCCCGACGCGGTTTTACTGTCGCCTTCCGTGACTTCGTACTTGAGCATGAAGCTTTTAGTGGCGTTGCCGACGTTGGCAGCAATGGCCTCAGAATCAATCCAAAGCTCCGCACTCCCACTCTCCGCACCCGGCATGGGTGGAATCGTCGGGGAGCCGGCTCCCGGCGTGCCGGACATTATCAACTGAATGCTTTGGTCCTTATTCATACCAGGGTAGGCAACGCTCACCCGTACACCTGATTTGGCGTCGAGAGCGGCCAGGGTCACACTGGCCTCGACATCTGATGCGTGTGGCACTTGCAGTATGGGAACTTGAGCGGTTTGGTCATGAGGTTCATAAACAAAGGTGCGACCATCAGAGCCACTCAAGTTCACCCGGACAATAGGCAAGAACTGCCCCGTCTCCTGAAAGTAATCGCGCTGAAAAAAGCGCGCGCTCGTTAACGCCGTTTCACTTGTATGGAAAAAGGCTTGAATGGGGAGCTGCGTCGCAATGTTCTGGGGCCACGCGGCGATGATGACCTCGTTATGAAGCCTGCGCATATTCGGATCAGGAAGGTGAGATCTAACATCAACACTCATCGCAAATTCGGATTGATTTGCACCGAAACTACAATGGCGCCCATAAGCCCCGTTCAACTCATCGTAATAAACGCGCCACGTTGTAATATCGATAACACCTTGCTCCACACACGGCTTGCTAATGGGTAACTCCTCGTACTCGTTGCAACTGTCGCTCCGGTGATCGGTTGCCGCATCAAACGGATAGGCGCAGCGCACGGTAAGGGGAAAACCGGTGGGTGCCGCCATTTCCTTGAGAATCAAACCTTGGCTTTTCGCATACAAGAAGCCCTTGGTGCCGACATCTTCTCGAATATAGGAAAATGACACGCCGTTTCGCTCTACAGATCCCGGGCTTGGGTTCCACGCATGGTAGTCCGGTGAGGCACTTGTCACTCTGATCAACACGCCATTGCACTCGTAGGCTGGCGTGTTGCCACGACAGGCTGGCGTGGTGTCGGCATACCTTGCATTCAGTTTATCGGCCACTTGATAACCGATGTACAACTGATCCTGCTGATTGAATCCGAATACCGCACGGTCTGCCTGAGTCAAATCCATTCGCAGAATTGGCAGCCAATCCCCGGTAGTTGCAAAGTAGTCATACTGATCTCTCTGTGCCCCGAACAACGAACCTGATTGATTCGTATCGTAAAAAAGCGCCTGGATCGGGATTTTCTTGGGTGCGGTTTCGTCCCAGTTTCGTATCTGCAACTGAGTAGGTCGGGCCGACCAATCGCTGTCGATGCCTTGATGCGCCACCAGGCTGGCCTTGAATAACGTGGGATTGAGGCTGCTCAACGAGCATTGCTTTGTCGGTTGTCGGCCTTGTTGCTCGAAGTGCGCCAACCAACTCGTTGAATCACTTACGCCCTCGCTTGCGCAAGAGCTCGCGTCGGCGGCCTGTCGACTTGCAGTTGACAGGCCGCAACCGAAACCCGCATGGCTCCCAACAGGTATGAACGCGAAAGGATAGGCGCACAGGACATCCAGTGGCTGGTCCTTGCCGATAGCCGTGAACGAATCACTGAACACCACCCCGTTGGCTGACGGCAATGTCTGCGTACCCAAATCGGCGCGCAGATAGACAAAACTTTCCGCCCCCAATTGCGTGGCTACATCATCGTGTTTCCAGAATTCGCTCATCGGAGCGCTGCCATGCAACATGACGCCGCTGCAAAAATACGCCGGGTTGCCGCCCACACACTCTGCTTGCACGTTTTGATAGCGCTTGTTGAGCAATTGTGCGATTTCCGGGCCGGTTGCGGCTTCACCCAGGCTATTGAACAGTAGCAATACCAACAGCCACGCCCTGACCCGCGTCCATTTGATTTGCATGATGCTCCGCCTTGATCTCAAGCTTCGAACAGGCGCTCGAGTTACCCGGCCCACTGTCAGGCAATCATTAGTTATGCAAGGCGAAGACTTCTGTTCAGCCATGCAGACACGGGATGATTGAAGGCTTGATGCAGAGCGGCTGTCACCTGTCATATCTGACAGGTGAGTGGGGCTTTATGACAAATGGTCATTTCCTGGAAGCGGAAGAACAGGCTCTACTCAGGCCGGATGAGCGGCGACAACGGCGGCCCCTCCGCCAACCTTTCCACCTCCAACCGCACCCTCTCCCCACCCTGTTCAATCACCACCCCATCCCCCTCCACCGCCACCAATTTCACCCCAGGCCCCACCCTCTCCCCCTGCAAAAAACTCCTCGGCGGCCCATCGTTCAAACTCAAAATCGCCACCGCCCCGCGACTCCCCGCCATCACCCCGCTCACCTTGATATCCACCGGCGCCGTTTGATTGGAAAACCATTGCAGCGCCGGGCTGTCACTGCGCGCCGCGAGCATTTGCGGGGGCGCTGGTGGGGTGTGGGATTCGGCGGAGGTCAGGAGCAGCGACGACCAGGTCGCGACGCCGACCAGGGCGGCGAGCAGTGCGAGGGCCTGGACGGTTTGCGGGGGGGATATGCGGGTGGTGAGCATCATGGGCTGAATCTCCTTTTAGTCCCTGCTGACAGGCTACGCGGCAATTCTCACGGTTTTATTTCACACGCCTTACATGTTGGCCGTGCAGGATGTTTTTTTGGGACGGGGCAGGACGCAACGGAGCGCGCAACCGATGAAGGTGGGCAAGCAACAGGGCTTTACGCTGATCGAGTTGATGGTGGTGCTGGTGATCATCGGGATCGCCAGTGCGGCGATCAGCCTGAGTATCAAGCCGGATCCGCTGCAGTTGCTGCGCAAGGACGCTGAGCGCGTGGCGCAGTTGCTGCAGGTGGCGCAGGCGGAGGCCCGCGCCGATGGCCGGCCGATTGTGTGGCTGAGTGATGGCAAGGGCTTTCGCTTCAGTCGGCGCAGTGAGAGTGGCCGGGGGGTTGAGCATTTCAAGGATGATCCGCAGTTGCGGCCACGCACCTGGCAGAGTCCGAAGCTGGAGGTGCGGGTGGAGCCGAAGCAGAAGGTGGTGCTCAACGCCGAGTGGATCAATCCGCCGCTGCAATTGACCCTGTCTGATGGGCTCAATCGACTGAGTGTGCTGCGGGATGCTAGTGGAAGGATCAGTGTGCAATGAGCGATCAACGGGGCTTTACCCTGATCGAGGTGATGGTCGCGATTCTGCTGATGGCGGTGGTCAGTTTGATTGCCTGGCGCGGGCTGGACAGTGTGACGCGGGCGGACAGTCATTTGCAGGCGAGCAGTGAGCAGAGTGACGGTTTGTTGCGGGCGTTGAATCAGTTGCAGCGTGATGTGGAGATGCGCGCGGGTGTGGAGCTGAGTGAGCCGAAGAAGGTTGGCGTGGATGATGAGCCGCCGAGTGCGCCGCCTGCGCTGACGGTGCGCAGTAGTGACAGCAAGGGGTTTCGGCTGGACATTATTCGCCGTGCGGCGGATCAGCCTGGGGCTTTGCAGCGGGTGCGTTGGTGGGTCAAGGGGGATACCTTGTATCGGGCGGTGGCTGAGGCGCGCAGTCGTTATCCGTTGCCGGCGCCGGGGGCTGGAGTGGCGGTGTTGCAGGGTGTGAGTGATGTGCAGGTGCGGGTTTGGGAGGTGGATAAGGGGTGGCGGCAGTTGAGTGGTAATCGGCGGGAGGATCCGTTGGGGTTGGAGGTTCGGTTGACGCGGGAGACGGCGCAGGGGGTGGAGCGGTATCGGCAGGTGATGGGGCCGTTGGAGTGATGCGTGCGGGTTATGCCGAAATCGCTGCATATCGGAGATTTCTGTAGGAGCTGCCGGAGGCTGCGATCTTTTGAACTGCAAAATCAAAATCAAAAGATCGCAGCCTTCGGCAGCTCCTACATGGGATTGGGGCAGTCAGTTGGGGATTGGTTGGCTGTGAGGTCGTCTTCGCGAGCAGGCTCGCTCCCACAGTTGGATTGGGTTTGGTCAGTTGGAGAGGTGGTTGGCTGTTAGGCGTCATCGCTGGCAAGCCAGCTCCCACAGGGGGTGGTGGGTTTGGCGGGATTGTTAGCTGAGGACGACGACGCCGCCGGGCAGTTCAGTGCATTTGACGCCGTAGGCGTCGCGGATCAGCAGGGCGACGCCGGCGAGTTGGTCGAGGCTGAAGCGGGCCTGGACGCGGCGTTGGCCGAGTTCGCGGTTGAGCAGTAGCAGCATGCCTGGGCGGTAGCGGTTGATCTCGTCGACCATCTGGCTGAGGGTCGTGCCGTTGAATACCAGCACTTGTTGGCGCCAGTTCATCACTGCGGCGGTGTCGACGCTTTGCACTGCGCCCACTTGCTGCGCGTCGTAGGTCAGTTGCTCACCCGGCTGCAAACGCAGGCTGCGACCATCGACATTGACGTCCACTGAACCATCGAGACAGGTCACACACACCTGCTGATCGGTGTTGCGCAAGTTGAACCGTGCCTGACTGGCGCGCAACCACCCTCCTCCCGCTTGCATCGCCAGCGGCAGCCGCGCGGTCTGCACTTCGACTTCGCCGCTGACCAGTTCAAAACCCTGCACACCATCATCGCCGGCGCGCTGGTTGATGCGAGTCTGGGTGTTGAGTTCCAGGCGCACGCCGTCGGCGGGTTCGAAGCGCTTCTGCTGGCCGACTTCGGTGATGTAATCGGCGCCGAGCCCTTCGAAGCCACCGGGAATCGTCCCGCGCACCAGCATAAACGCCGCCGATGCCGCGATAGCACCACCGAGAAACGCCCGGCGACCGAAGCGCCGAGGCGACTGTAGCCTTTCAGCGGCAGGCTGCAGGTTGTGCCACAACACCTTGGCCTGCTCGAAAGCCTGAGCATGTTCGGCGCTCTGCGCGCACCACTGGCGCAAGGCGCGGGCGTCGGCCACAGTGGCGCGGCCGGAGGTCAGCAGGACCAACCAGTCGTGGGCTTCGCTGTGCAGATTGTCGGCCGCCGATGGCTTGGCAGGTGTCAGTCGAAAGATGTTCAAACGCGCAGATTCTCAACGAAATGATCGGGCACTATTCAGAAGACGGTTTTCCGGCCCCGCGACCGAACCGCTGAAACACTTTTCTTTCCAGTTTCGCGGCGCAGTAGCCCAATGCGGCTTTGATTTCCTTTTCGACCATGCGCGTGGAAATGCCGAAACGCTGGGAAATTTCCAGGTGCGGCGCCTCCTCCAGTCGCGCGGCGATGAAGATTCGGCGACGCCGCGCTGGCAGTTCGTAGAGGGCGCTGAGCAGCGACTGGATTTCCTTTTGCCCACCGACCACCCGCGCCGGGTCCAGCGCCTCGTCGCCGACTTGCAACAGCTCTTCGACTTCCTCGCCGGTGAGCAGGCGCGCATCGGCCTGACGGCGGTCGGCGGCGATGTTCAGGGCCATGCGATAGAGGTAAGCGTTTGGCCGCAGCAGGTTGGGCGGCGTTTCCATGCGGTCGACCCGCAGGTAGGTTTCGTGCAACACGTCGTTGGCCAGATCTTCCGAGCCGAGACGCCTGCGCAAGCGCACCCGAAAGTCCTCGTAGGACGTCAGGAACAGCTGGACCATCGAACCTTGTCCGGTGTCTTTCATCCCCCGGAAACTCCTTCCCATTTGGTGCATTCCATGCGTTTCCCTGACGACTCCGGTAACAACAGCAACGTGACCGGCTGACGCAACGCGCTGGGCGTCGGCCGGTCGATCCTGAGATTGCGAAAGCTCTCCACCAGCGCGGTATCGCGCCGTACATCACCGGTGGTGGTGACCAACCGGTTGTGCTGCACCACGCCGTCACGCCCGACCCAGACCTGCAACACCGCGCGATAACTGCCCGGACGAGTCAGTGGCGAACGGCACAGGTTGCGCTCGATCGCCGCTTGCACCGCGGTGGCGTAGCTGCGACTGACAGCGGCACTGGCCGGGGTGGTTTTGTCCAGGGCCGACGGCACGTCCTCGACCTGCGCCACCTGCAAGGTGAACGCATCGTCGCGGGCGTAACGCGCCATCAGGCCGCTGCCGCCGAGCAAACGGCGCAGCGCATCGGCAGCGGAGTATTCGCCATCGACCGCCAACGAGCGCCGGCCACGACTCAACTGACTGTCGACCAGCACCGCAACACCCGTGGCGTGGCTGTACTGATCCAGCGCCCGGGCCAGGTCCTGCGCCGGAATGTGCAGGGTCATGCGCAAGTCCGCCGGCAGCGGTTCGGCGGTCGCCCCGCCGCTGAACCAGCCAAACAGCAGCCCCAGACTCACCCGGCGTACGAGAGTCGCTGAACGCTGAAGACCGTCCCTGGAACTGCCTCGCTGCACGGCTGACGTACCCCTGAAAACCGTCATCCTGATGGCTGTTTATGAATCTGGTGTGACGGGCGGTGCAAAAAAACCATCACGGGATTCGCCCAAGGCTTGCACTAGACTGCAAGCAGACAACGGCCGCTTCGGGCCGGCCAGGAGGCTTGCATGAAATCACTGTGGAAAATCGCCCTCGGCGGGCTGCTGCTGAGCGCCTTCGCCAGCGCCCACGCCGAACAGCCGCTGGGCTGTGTGGAGGTAACGGTGGGTGGCTACAAGGCGCCGAATTACGATTGTCTGAGCCAGCAGATGGGCAACAATCCCGAGGGTGCTGCGGCTGCGCAGAAGAATCAGGAAGCGCTGAATGTGCCGGTGAACAAGCGGCCGCCGAATCAGGTTGGGCTGGCGACCCCGGCCGCAACTGGCACACGCATGGGTAACACCTTCGGCACCTCAGTCAAACCGCAGCGCCCACCCGCCAATAACGGAACATCCCCATTAACCAATAAATGAATCAAACACCTGAGGCTAAGAAACTCACACACCTAGAGGAAGGGGAAACAAACCTGTGGCGAGGGGATTTATCCCCGATCGGCTGCGCAGCAGTCGTCAATCCCGCTGACTCGGTTTATCTGACGGACCCGCGTCGGATTGTTTTGGGCCTGCTGCGCAGGCCATCGGGGATAAATCCCCTCACCACAAGGAATACCTCAATCACTAGAAATACCCCAATTACAGGGTATGCACGTCAATCGCTCGGGGTTTGGCGGAAGCTTACGGCCAGGCGATTCCAGCTGTTGATGGTGGTGACGGCCATGGTCAGATCCACCAGTTCGGCCTCACTGAATTGCGCTTTGGCCAACTGGTAAACATCATCCGGCACATGACTCTCCGCCAACAACGTCACTGCCTCGGCCCAGGCCAGCGCGGCACGCTCGCGGGGGTTGAAGAAGCCACTGTCGCGCCACACCGCAATCGCATACAAACGCCGTTCACTCTCCCCGGCGCGCCGCGCATCCACTGAATGCATGTCGGTACAGAACGCGCAGCCGTTGAGCTGCGAGGCGCGGATCCGGATCAGTTGCAACAGTGGCGCCTCGATGCTCAGGTCGCGGGTCAGCGCTTCCATGGCGAGCATGGCTTTCATCGCCTTGGGTGAGGCGTTGTAATAGTCCAGACGCGGGGACATGGGCAGGTCTCGGAATGCGGGATAGTGGTTTTACGGTAGGCGCACAGCGGACGGTCTTACAGCCCCAATTCCACGGAATATCGCTACACCACTGCACCCAAGGCAAACACAAATCCCCTGTAGGAGCTGCCGAAGGCTGCGATCTTTTGACTTTGATTTTTTTCAAACAAAAGCAAGATCAAAAGATCGCAGCCTTCGGCAGCTCCTACACGGGTTGGGGCCAATTTGGAGTTTTTCGGGTAGGCAACTATTGTCGATCCGGCAACAGCGGTAATCTGGCCGACACCCCAATCGCCCCCCGGAGCCGCGTCGGTATGGAACTTCACGTCGTGATCAATGGCCGCAAGGACCTGGCCGGCCAGCTGTACAATCAGCTGCGCAGCGCCATCGAGTCCGGGCGTCTGGCCGCCGGCACCCAGTTGCCGCCCAGCCGCTTGCTGGCCGAGCAACTGGGGATCTCGCGCAAGACCATTTCCGACACCTACGCGCAACTGACCTACGAAAACTTCCTCACCGGCGTCATCGGCAAAGGCACCTACGTCAACGCCCGTCCGGCGCAGGTTCAGCGCAAGCAAAGCCACACCGAACTGGCCAGCGCCGAACAGATCGAGCGCTGGCGCAACCTGCCGATGTTCCTGCAGCACCCGACGCTGGAAGGCTCGCTGCGTTACGATTTTATCGGCGGCGCCACCAGCAAGGGCCAGTTCCCGCATGACGACTGGCGCCGTTGCGTGTCGCATGCGATGCGTCAGATGGCCGGCTCCAAAGGCTTCTACAGTGTCCCCGAAGGCTTGCCGGCGCTACGCAATGCGATTGCCCGGCACATCGCGTTTTCGCGCGGGATCAACGGTCGGGACGAGGACATCGTGGTGTGTAACGGCGCGCAGCAGGCGCTGGATCTGATCACCCGCGTGCTGATCAGCCCCGGCAGCCGAGTGGCGATGGAAGACCCGGGTTATCCGCCAGCCCGCCTGCTGTTCGGCAGCCACGGCGCCGCAGTCAGTGGAGTTCCGGTTGACGCCGAAGGCATTGTGGTCGAACAGATTCCCGAGGGTACGCGGCTGATTTACGTCACCCCGTCGCACCAGTTTCCGCTGGGCATGCCGATGAGCCAGGCGCGCCGCGAGGCGTTGCTCGCCCGGGCGTATGAGTTGGGCGCGATCATCATCGAGGACGACTATGACAGCGAGTTCCGCTATGAAGGCCGGCCTACGGACTCTCTGTTCAGCCTCGACCAGCGCGAGATCGTTGCCTACGTCGGGACCTTCTCCAAGACCCTGTTGCCGGAGCTGCGCCTGGGTTACGCGATTCTGCCGCCGGCGATCCTCGAAGCGGTGATCCGCGCGAAAAAGCTCACTGACCAGCACGCTTCGACCTTGCCGCAATGGGCGCTGGCCAAGTTCATTGCCGAAGGTTGCCTGCTCAAGCACATCCGCCGCTGCCACGCGATTTACGCCCAGCGCCGCGAGCGGATTCTGGCGCGCATGGCCACGGATCTGTCGCCGTGGCTGGAGGCGATAGCGCCCAGTGCCGGGTTCCACATGGCGGTGCTGTGCAAAGTGCCGGTCGACCTGGCGCTGGTGATCGAGCTGGCGAGAAAGGTCGAGGTCGGGTTATACCCCATCGACATTTTCTATTATCAACAGCCGGTGAGGAGCGGCCTGTATTTCGGCTTCGGCGCCATCGAAACCCTCGACATCGACACCGCTCTGGATCGCCTGCGCGACATTCTGCAACAAGTGGCGTGAATGATTGGTCTGCGCGATTAACCGCCGATTGGTTATTGGTGATCAACCGGTGCGGGCCTATTCTGCATGGGCGTTATCCCTCAATGAGCAGGATTCGTCCGGCCTGATTCAGGAGAGTGAGCAATGTCCAACGAAGTGATCAACACCGTCCAGGTGCGCGCTGCCGCCGGCCGTTCGGAAGAACTCGGCCGGCAGTTGCAGAAGATCGTCGACACCCTGCGCCAGACACCGGGCTGCGACGCCTATATGGTCGACCGCTGCCCCGAGGACAACCAACGCTGGATGGTGAGCGCACGCTGGCAGTCGGAAGCGGCGATGCAGGCGCACTTCAACCGGCCCGAGGCGCAGGGGTTTATTGACCTGATCGATAGCCGTCTGGCCAATAGTGTGGATTTCAATAGTTTCCCTATCGTTTAGAAACAAGATCAAAAGATCGCAGCCTTCGGCAGCTCCTACAGTGGAATGCGTTTCCTGTAGGAGCTGCCGAAGGCTGCGATCTTTTGCTTTTTGGCGGCAGCCGATTGGTCACCCGATCTTCCCGAATATTGGCCGTTTGAATACCCCACCCCGCAGACTACTGTGATCATCACCCCTCCCCAACTGGTGATCGAACATGAAAGCCCTGCACCTCTTCACCGCCATTCTCGCCCTGTCCATGTCCGCTGCCGCCTTGGCCCACGACCCATCCGAGAAAGTCACCGTCCTGCAAGACCAGATTCTGAAGAACGCCCCCGGCAAGAAAGCCATGATGATCGAAGTCGACTACAAACCCGGGCAGTCCTCGATCGCCCACAAGCACGACGGTACCGCCATGGCCTATGTGCTCGAAGGCGAAGTGATTTCCCAGGTCAAGGGCGAACAGCCGATCACCTACAAGAAAGGCCAGTTCTGGTACGAACCGGCCGGCTCCGAACATCTGGTGTCGAAAAACGCCAGCAAAAGCAAACCGGCGAAGTTGCTGGTGTTCATGGTATTGGCGCCGGACGAACAAGTGCTGATCCCTTTGAAAAACTGATGATTGTTGGCACAGCCATAGATAAAAAGGCGCAAAACCCTGTTTTGCGCCTTTTTATGTCCGGACGAAATTAACCGTTTTGCCTTAAAGCCAATAAAACTAATACATCGCCACAACACGGAAAATTGTCAGCTTATTTACAGGTTGGCGGGTTTAGTCTGAATCAACTGTCGTGCGCCCGTCACAAACAGCCGCGACAACTCTGACGTTCCGACTGAAGTTGCTTCACGGGAGACTCACCATGAAACTTGCCTTTGCCAGTACCCTGGCGATATCGGTTTTAGCCTTGTCCGCCTGTTCCGTACCCACCGCGCCGAAAGCGGTGTCGTCCCTCGACACGCTGTTCACCCAACCGGTTGGCCGCAGCAGCGCCGCCCAGGTGAAAAGCGGTCCCGGCGTGTCACTGGGCGTGGTCTACAGCCCGAGCACCCAGACCAACCGCGAATACCTGCGTGACTATCAGGCCAACGCCGGCACCGGTTTCGGCCAGAGCCTGCTGGTGCAGCCGATCCACGACGCCTACGTCAACACCTCGAAACCGGACATGGCCGTGGACTGGGTCAAGGCTTCGCTGCAACGCCAGTTCGGCTCCGTCACGGTGTACCCGGACATGCAGAGCCTGCGCGCGGCGCATCCCGACGTGGTGGCGATCATCGACACCCACAGCCAGTTGATCACCTCGCGCAGTTCCGACATCAAGGCTGATGTGAGTGCGGATTTTTATGATGCGAAGTTGAATTACATCGGCACGGCGAAAGGTTCGGAGGCCAAAGAACTGACACCGGTTTGGGCGGACTTCAAACGTTCGGAAGAGATCGTCGCTGATATTAATCAGCAGCAGGATGTGCAAGTTCGGGCGCTGCAGAAGTTTGATCAGTCGCTGAGTAATTTATTGACCAGGCCGACAGATAAAGTGTCGATGCTGGATAACAAACAAGCACCTGACTTGTATTGAAAGTAAGGCCCTCATCGCTGGCAAGCCAGCTCCCACAGGATTTGTGGTGACACTCAAACCCTGTAGGAGCTGCCGAAGGCTGCGATCTTTTGACTTTTAAAATCAAAAGATCGCAGCCTTCGGCAGCTCCTACAGGGAGCGCATCAACGAGCATAAAAAAGCCCCGGCATCTCACGACACCGGGGCTTCTTCATTCAACCACTACTCAGGCCGGTTCAAGCTCGGCATTCGCAGCAGCCGCAGGCACCACCGCTTGCCCGCTCAACGCGAGGTCCAGCAGCTCACGGTTGGCCACGGCATACATGGCGTAGTCAGTGCCGCTCGCAGCACGGATTTCCACCAGCATGGCGCGCCAGCGCTCGATCATGCTTTCGTGCTGTGCCATCCACAACGCCAAGCGTGCTTCCACGTCCTGGGTGCCGTCGCCCTGTTGCAGGACGGAGATGGTGATCGCACGTTGCTGCCAGTCCACATCATCACGGAACGCTTCACGGGCCAGGGCCTGCCAGTTGTTTTCAACCGGCAGTGCGCTGATCTGTTGCAGGTACCAGGTGATGTCCAGCGCACTGCCTACGGCGAAGTAGGCCTTGGCCACTTCGGCCGGATCCTGGCCAGTGACGTCGGACGCTTCGATGATCGGCAGCAGCGTGTACAGGTGCGAGGTACCCGCGACCATACGCGCCAGCAACTCCGGCACACCGGCCGCGACGTAAGCCTGATAACGCGCCTGCCAGTTTTCACGGATTTCGCCGCTCAGCAGTTCGTCGAGCTTCAGGCCCAGCTCCTTCAGGTGCGGACCGAAGTGCGCGACATCACGGGCAGCGTTCTGCTCGTTGCGACGGGCACGCAGGAACCAGCGGGTAGCACGGCGGCCCAGACGCATCAGCTCGTCCATCAGCTCCAGCTGCACGTCAGCGGAAACCTGATAGTCCAGCGCTTCGATCTGACGGAACCAGTGCGGGAGGTGGAAGATGTCACGCACGATCACGTAGGCACCGGCCACGTTCGCCGGGCTCATGCCGGTCGACTCTTTGAGTCGCTGCACGAAGGTGATGCCCATGTGGTTGACCAGGTCGTTGGCGATCTGGGTGCTGACGATCTCGCGCTTCAGACGGTGACGACGCATGGCTTCGGAGAACTTGCTGACCAGGGTCGGCGGGAACGCCGTTTCCATGTCGCGGGTCAGGTAGTCGTCGTCCGGCACCAGCGAGTTCAGCAGCTGTTCCTTGAGGTCGATCTTGCTGTACGAGATCAGCACCGACAGCTCCGGACGGGTCAGGCCATGGCCTGCCGCAACGCGCTCGTTGATCTGCTCTTCGGTCGGCAGGAACTCGATGGCACGGTCCAGCTTGCCACGGCCTTCCAGATCGCTCATCAGACGCTTGTACTCGGCAATGCGCTCGTAGGCACGACGCGCTGCCAGGGACAGGGCCTGGGTCTGCTTGTAGTTGTTGCCCAGCACCAGACCACCGACTTCGTCGGTCATGCTCGCCAGCAACTGGTTGCGTTGCTTGTCGGTCATGTCGCCAGCCTGAACCACTTCGTTCAGCAGGATCTTGATGTTCACTTCGTGGTCGGAGCAGTCCACGCCACCGGCGTTGTCGATGAAGTCGGTGTTGGAACCGCCGCCATTGAGACCGAATTCCACACGACCCAGTTGGGTCATGCCGAGGTTACCGCCCTCGCCCACTACCTTGCAGCGCAGCTCGTTGCCGTTCACGCGCAGTGCGTCGTTGGCCTTGTCGCCCACGTCGGCATGGCTTTCGGTGCTGGCCTTGACGTAAGTACCGATACCGCCGTTCCACAGCAGATCCACCGGCGCCTTGAGCAAGGCGTTCAGCAGTTCGGTCGGGGTCAGCTTGTCGGCCTTGATGTCGAAGCGTTCTTTCATCTGTGGCGAGATGGCGATGCTCTTCGCGCTGCGCGAGAAGATGCCGCCGCCTTCGGACATGATGCTGGTGTCGTAGTCGGTCCAGGCCGAACGCGGCAGGTCGAACATGCGCTGACGCTCGGCGAAGCTGGTCGCCGGGTTCGGGTTCGGATCGATGAAGATGTGCATGTGGTTGAACGCAGCGACCAGTTGCAGCTTGTCGGACATCAACAGGCCGTTACCGAACACGTCACCGGCCATGTCACCCACGCCGACCACGGTGATGCTGTCTTCCTGAACATTGATGCCGCGCTCGCGGAAGTGGCGCTGTACGCCGACCCACGCGCCCTTGGCGGTGATGCCCATTTTCTTGTGGTCGTAACCGGCGGAACCACCGGAGGCGAACGCGTCGCCCAGCCAGAAGCCGTAGTCGATGGCGATGCCGTTGGCGATGTCGGAGAAGGTCGCAGTGCCCTTGTCCGCTGCCACCACCAGGTACGGGTCATCGTCGTCATGCCGCACGACGTTGGCCGGCGGTACCAGCGCGCCGTCTTTCAGGTTGTCGGTGATGTCCAGCAGACCGGAAATGAAGATGCGGTAGCAGGCGATGCCTTCGGCCGCGATCTCGTCGCGGCTGCCGCCCAGTGGCAGGCGACGCGGCAGGAAGCCGCCCTTCGCACCCACCGGCACGATGACCGAGTTCTTCACTTGCTGGGCTTTTACCAGGCCGAGGACTTCGGTACGGAAGTCTTCTTCACGGTCGGACCAGCGCAGACCACCGCGCGCAACGTTGCCGAAGCGCAGGTGCACGCCTTCGACGCGTGGCGAGTACACGAAGATTTCGAACTTCGGAACCGGCTTCGGCAGCTCAGGGATCGCGTGCGGGTTGAATTTGAAGCTGAAGTACGACTTGTTCTGGCCGTTGGCATCAGTCTGATAGAAGTTGGTGCGCAGGGTGGCTTTGATCAGGTCCAGGTAACGACGCAGGATGCGGTCTTCGTTGAGCACCTGAACGTCGTCCAGCGCGGTCAGAATCGCCTGTTCCAGACGCTGTTGCTTGTCTTCCAGATCATCGCTGCCCAGCTTGCGCGCCAGGTAGAAACGGGTCTTGAACAACCGGGTCAGCTCGCGAGCGATGTCGGTGTGGTTGTTCAGGGTGCTGGCGATGTAACCCAGGTCGAAGCCCAGACGGATCTGCTTCAGGTAACGGGCGTAAGCGCGCAGCAGCGCCACGTCGCGCCATGGCAGACCGGCGGTCAGCACCAGACGGTTGAACGCATCGTTCTCGGCATCGCCACGGACGATGTGGACGAACGCGTCCTGCAGGGTGTCGTTGAGTTGCTGGATGTCCAGCTCCAGACCTTCCGCCGCGGTGAACGCGAAGTCGTGGATCCAGAACTCGCGGCCATTGGTGTGACGCAGACGGTACGGGAACTCACCCAGCACGCGCAGGCCGAGGTTTTCCAGAATCGGCAACACGTCGGACAGCGCCAGCGGGGTGTCGGCGTGGTACAGCTTGCAATGCAGCTCGCGCTGACCAGACACCTGGCCCAGCGGCTGATAGAAGCTCATCACCAGCGGATTTTTTTCGTTCAGGCTCAGCAGGTGCTGCATGTCGACCACGGCCGAATGCGCCGCGAAACGCTCGCGGTAACCCGCCGGGAAACCTTTCGGGAAATCCGCCAGCACGTTGGTGCCGTGGGCTTCGCCGAAGCTTTCGACGGTCAGGGCGGCGTAGTCGTCCTGCCAGCTGCGGCAGGCCTGTACCACTTCTTTTTCCAGCAGCAGCGGGTCGATGTCGATGCGGTTCTTCGGATCAACACGCAGGATCAACTGCACGCGAGCCAGCACGGACTCGGAGAAGAAGGTCCAGAACTCGCAGTCGGTGGCCTTCAGGCGCTCCATCAGCACCTGCTGGATCTTCTGGCGCACTTCGGTGGAATAGATGTCGCGCGGCACGTAGGCCAGGCAGTAGCAGAAGCGACCGTACGGGTCTTTGCGCAGGAACACGCGGATCTTGTTGCGTTCCTGGATCTGCACGATCGACATCACGGTGCTGAACAGTTCGTCGACCGGGGTCTGGAACAGGTCGTCACGCGGCAGCACTTCAAGCACCTGCGCCAATTCCTTGCCCAGGTGAGCCTTGGACTGGAAGCCGGAACGGCGTTCGATTTCTTCGACCTTGCGGCGGATGAACGGGATGACCCGCACGCTCTCGCCATACACCGAGGAGGTGTACAGGCCCATGAAGCGGTGTTCCTTGATGACGTGGCCGTCGGCGTCGATTTCACGGATCGACACGTAGTCCGGGTAGGCCGGACGGTGTACGCGGCTCGGATGCGCAGCCTTGGCGAACGACAGCAGGGTCGGTTCGCGCAGGTAGTTCACCGCGTAGTCTTCGATGTGACGGTCTTCGTTGGTCAGACCGGTGCGCAGCAGTTTGGTCAGACCGAGGAAGGAGTTCTGGTCGTATTCGATATGACCGCCATCGGCCTGATCGACAACGGTGAACTCTTCGTAGCCGAGGAAGGTGAAGTGGTTGCCCACCAGCCATTCCAGGAAGCTCTTGATTTCGCTCTTTTCGTCGGCATCGACGGCGAATGCGCTGTGATCGAGCTTGGTGAGGATCTCCTGCACCTTGGCCTTCATCGGCTCGAAATCAGCGACTGCGACGCGCACTTCACCGAGCACCTGCTCCAGCTCTTTGCTCAGCACATTCAGTTCGGCCGCGTTGGCGCAGCGGTCGATTTCCAGGTACATCAGCGACTCGTGCAGCACGCCTTCGCCGGTGCTGCCCTTTGGCAGGATTTCCAGCAGCTCGCCCTTGCTGCCACGACGCACGCTGAGCACGGTGGTCTGCAGGGTGTGGATGCTGTAGCCGCGACGGTTCAGCTCGGTGCGGACCGAGTCGACCAGGAACGGCAGGTCGTGGTGCAGCACCTCGACCGCGGTGTGGGTCGACTGCCAGCCGTGGCGTTCGTAATCAGGGTTGTAGACGCGCACTTGCGGTTGCGCGTGATCGAAGCGCTCAAGCAGGCGCCACGCGGAAAGAGTACAGCCAGCGAGGTCGGAGAGGCGACGTTGAGTCAGCTCGTCCAGGGAAATGATGCCGAAGAATTGTTCAGCGAACAGCGCCACTTGTGGCAGTGCCTGTTCACTGATGTGCTGCGCCAGTGCCGCTTGCAGTTGGTGCTGGAAGTCGGCTTTGCTGGCTGCGGTGAAGAACGCCATCTGTGGTACTCCGCTTAAGCTTGTTATTGATGGAAAGCGTCGCGTGCAACACCCCTTGCGGGGCTTGTGTCGCCCTGTTCCTGATTCTCGGGCAGAGGAAACAGGGGGACAGGTGGGTGAAGCTGGACGAGACACTCAGGTCACATTCACCTTCCATTGAATGGGCATCTGCAAAAACGACTGTCGAGGCTGCCGACAATGTCTTTACGGGTGCTCATCCGTTGCGCAGCTTAATGGGTGCGACAATGTGTCTGCTTGCGGTGCTGCGACATATTCGGTCATTGGCACGTAAACCAAGGCTTTGGCAACGGTAAACACTAGCATTCATGGCGGAAAACGGCGGCCTGAATGCCCGTATTTACGGTACATCTGTGCCAGAAGTGACCATTGACCTGTGTCGCGTTCACGACACATCCTCTGACACTCTCACATGCAGAAATTCCCGAGGGCTGGCAGAATCGCGCCCAATTGCGACCAACACGCCCGCCGAGGCAGGAATTCCCATGCAAATGACCACCGCCCTACTGATCGTCAACCCGTGCGACGACGAAGAAGACAACATGGCCATGCTCTGCTGCCATAGCGACAAGGGCGAGATGTTTCTGATGAGCCGCTATCCGGACGAGGACGAGCTGGAGATCACCCTGGATGGCGAGCCTTCGACGCTCGACGGCGTAAAGGTCACCCTGAGCAAAACGCAGTTGAAGATCGAGATCGCGGCGGCGGATGCCGATGCGCTGAATGGCGATGATGTGCTGGAGATCACATTCAATCCGGATATGGTGGATCTGGAGGAGGTTGAGGAAACCCTGAAGAACATTCTGGATGGCACCGGGACCTTCATTAGCGAAATTTGATGTCGTCTGGGCTGCCCCTTCGCGAGCAGGCTCGCTCCCACATTGACGGATGTACACCGTTCAAATGTGGGAGCGAGCCTGCTCGCGAAGAGGCCCGAAAGAACACTGCACCTTTCTCCCACTACAAAATTCCAACAAATCCCCCGGTCATTTCCCGCACTTTGCGCAAAATGCCGTTAGTCGCCGCCCCCCTCGATGGATTAAAGTAACGCCCCCAGCCCCGGCGTTATCCGAACGCCTGCGGCCACCCTTTCCAGGAACAGTCACCGATGGAACATCGTGAAGCGCTGCTGGCGCTGCGAACCTTTCTTTCAACGCAGATTCTCGGCCAGGAAAAACTCATCGAGCGTTTGCTCATCGCCCTGCTCGCCGACGGCCACATGCTGGTCGAGGGCGCTCCGGGTCTGGCCAAGACCAAAGCGATCAAAGAACTCGCCGAGGGCATCGAAGCCCAGTTCCATCGCATCCAGTTCACCCCGGACCTGCTGCCGGCCGACATCACCGGCACCGAGATTTATCGCCCGGAAACCGGCAGTTTCGTGTTCCAGCAAGGCCCGATCTTCCACAACCTGGTGCTGGCGGACGAAATCAACCGGGCGCCGGCCAAGGTGCAATCGGCGCTGCTCGAAGCCATGGCCGAGCGTCAGGTCAGTGTCGGACGTAGCACCTATGAGTTGTCGCCACTGTTCTTGGTGATGGCCACGCAGAACCCGATCGAGCAGGAAGGCACCTATCCGCTGCCGGAAGCCCAGCTCGATCGTTTCCTGATGCACGTCAAGATCGGTTTTCCGGACGCCGCCGTCGAACGCCGGATCCTGCAGCAGGCCCGTGGCGAAGCGCTCAACGGTGAAACCAAGCCCGAACGCCGGGTCAGCCAGCAGGCGATCTTCGCCGCGCGCAAGGAAATTCTCGGTCTGTACATGGCTGACGCCGTAGAGGAATACCTGGTGCAACTGGTGATGGCCACGCGCACCCCGGCCAAGTTCGACCCGGAGATGGCCGAGTGGATCGCCTACGGCGCCAGCCCGCGCGGCTCGATTGCCCTCGACCGTTGCGCCCGGGCTCACGCCTGGCTGGCGGGTCGCGATTTCGTCAGCCCGGAAGACATTCAGGCGGTGCTGTTCGACGTGTTGCGTCACCGCATCATTCTGTCGTTTGAAGCCGAAGCCGCCGGCATCGACCAAGATCGGGTGGTGCAGCGGATTCTCGACGTCGTAGCCGTCGCTTGACCCCCATGAACGCCCCCCTGCCGTCCGAACCGGGCATCCGCATCAGCCTCACTGACCTGATCGAGATGCGTCACCGCGTGCGCGAAGTGCAGCTGTTTTCCACGCCAAGTCAGCGCAGCCCGCTGATCGGCCTGCATCACTCGAAATTCCGCGGACGCGGGGTCGACTTCGATCAGGTGCGGGTGTATCAGGCCGGCGACGACGTGCGCACCATCGACTGGCGCGTGACCGCGCGCACCCAGGAGCCGCACACCAAGCTGTTCCACGAAGAACGCGAACGACCGATTTTCATCATGGTCGAGCAAAGCACGCGGCTGTTTTTCGGCTCCGGGCTGATGTTCAAGTCAGTGCTCGCGGCGCAAGCGGCGGCGCTGATCGGCTGGGCCGCGCTGGGGCACAATGACCGGGTTGGTGGGCTGGTGTTCGGCGACAACGAGCATTACGAAATCAAACCGCGCCGCAGCAAGCAGAGCCTGCTGCAACTGCTCAATCGCCTGGTGAAGGTCAATCAGTCGCTGCACAGCGAACGCGAGCCGGACCGCGACGCCCTCGGCGTGGCGTTGCGCCGGGCGCGCGAAGTGTTGCGCCCGGGCAGTCTGGTGATCGTCATCTGTGACGAGCGCGCGCTGACCGACAGCGCCGAGCAGCAACTGAGCCTGCTGGCGCGCCATTGCGACCTGCTGATGCTGCCGCTGTCCGATCCACTGGACCACGCCCTGCCCGCCGCCGGGCTGCTCAGATTCGCGGAAAGGGGCGCGCAACTGGAACTCGACACCCTCAATTTCGAGCTGCGTCAAACCTATCGCGCCCAGGCCGAGGCCCGTATCGCCCGCTGGGAATTGCTCGCGCAAAAACTGCGGGTGTTGCTGATGCCGTTGAGCACGCAAAGCGAAATGGTCGAGCAAATGCGCGAGTTCCTCAATCCGCAGCGCCCGGGGAGCAGTCGATGAACGGCCTCGAGCAACTGCAACCGCTGATTTCGCCACCGCCGATCGACTTTTGGCCGCCAGCGCCGGGCTGGTGGCTGCTGCTGTTATTGCTGCCGCTGCTCGGGTTCGCGGCGTGGCGTTTGCGCCGGTTCATTCCGATCAAGAAACGCCCGATCGTGCGCGCCGAACAACCGCTGGATCCGGTGCGCATTGCCGCGCTGACCGAACTGGCACAGATGCCCAAACCCTACGACGGCGCACCGGCCGGGGCCTGGCTGCAGCAGCTCAACGGCCTGCTCAAACGCCTGTGCCGCAACCACTACCCTTACAGCCAGAGCCACACGCTCAACGGTCGCAAATGGCTGGCGTTTCTCGACAACCGCTGCCCGGCGGCCGGCCTGACGCGCTGGATGGTGCTGGTCGAAGGCGCCTACAAACCGGAATGCAAACTCGACGACAAAGCCATCGCCGGCCTGACCCAAGCCGTCGACACCTGGATTCGCAAGCATGTTTGAGTTCGCCTGGCCGTGGATCTTCGTGCTGCTGCCGCTGCCGTGGCTGATGCGTCTGGTGCTGCCGGTGGCCGACAGTGGCGAGCCGGCGTTGCGCGTCAGTTTTCTCTCGGACCTCGAAGACCTCGCCCGTCGCCGGGCCCGCGCCAACCTGCCGGCGTGGCGTCAGCAGGCGCCGTTTCTGTTGCTGTGGCTGCTACTGCTGAGCGCCGCGGCGCGCCCGCAATGGCTCGGCGAACCGTTGCCGATTGCCGCCAGCGGCCGTGATCTGCTGGTGGCGGTGGACGTGTCCGGCTCGATGGATTTTCCCGACATGCAGTGGCAGGACGAAGACGTCAGCCGCTTGTCGCTGGTTCAGCATCTGCTCGGTGATTTCCTCGAAAGCCGCGATGGCGACCGCGTCGGGCTGATCCTGTTCGGCAGTCAGGCGTATCTGCAGGCACCGCTGACGTTTGACCGCCACACCGTGCGCGTCTGGCTTGATGAAGCGCGCATCGGCATTGCCGGCAAGAACACCGCCATCGGCGACGCAATCGGTCTGGCGCTCAAGCGGCTGCGCCTGCGTCCGGCGCAAAGCCGAGTGTTGATTCTGGTCACCGACGGTGCCAACAACGGTGGCGAAATCGATCCGCTGACCGCCGCAAAACTGGCCGCCAGCGAAGGGGTAAAAATCTACCCGATCGGCATTGGTGCGGACCCGGAAGACAGTGGCAGCACCGGGCTGCTCGGGGTCAATCCGAGCCTGGACCTTGACGAACCGGCGCTCAAGGCGATTGCCGCAGTCACCGGCGGTCAGTACTTCCGCGCCCGCGACGGCAAAGAGCTGCAAGCGATCAGGGACACCCTCGACCAACTCGAACCGGTCACCCAGCAACCGACCCAGGCGCGCCCGGCGCAAGCCTTGTATCACTGGCCGCTGGCGTTGGCCCTGCTGCTGAGCCTGTTGCTGGTCGTCCGCGAATTGTGGCCGGACAACCCGCTGCAACGCCTGTTTACCAAGGAGCTGTATCTGCAAAGTCCGTTGCCTGACTGGCGCGAGCGTCTCAAGCGCCTGCGTTTGCGGAGGCGCCGATGATCGCGCTCTGGCCGCACTGGTTCCGCCCCTGGTGGCTGCTGCTTCTGCCGCTGCTCGGCTGGCTGATCTGGCAACTCTGGCACCGACAGAAACGTGCCGGACGCTGGCAGATGATTCTGCCGCCAGCGTTTCACTCGACGTTGCTCAGCGGTGGCGGTGGACGCGACAGCAAGCTACCGTGGGTTGCCCTCGGCGTGGCGTGGCTGCTGACCCTCGTCGCGCTGCTCGGGCCGAGCTGGGAGCGCGTCGAACAGACCAGCCAGAAACCCGCCGATCCGTTGGTGGTGGTGCTGGAGCTGACCCCGGAAATGCTCGCCACCGACTCACCGCCAACGCGACTGGAACAGGCTCGACGCAAGCTGTTCGATCTGTTGCAGGCGCGCAGCGATGCGCAGACCGCGATCGTCGTCTACGCCGGCAGCGCGCACACGCTGGTGCCGCTGTCGGATGACCTGGCGACCAGCCGCAACCTGCTCGACGCCCTCAAGCCGTCGCTGATGCCGGAAAGCGGCCACCGCGCCGACCTCGGCGTGGGTAAAGCATTGGCCTTGCTCAAGCAAGGTGCTCTGGGTCAGGGACGCATCCTGCTGATCGGTTCCTCGCTGACCGAGGAAGAACGTCAAGGCATCCGCCGTGCCCTCGGCGAGCAATCGGCGCAACTATTGATGCTCGGCATCGGCACCGCTGAAGGCGCGCCCATCGCTCAGGAGGACGGCAGTTTCCTCAAGGATGAACAAGGCGCGATTCGCGTACCGCAACTCGACAGCCCGGGCCTCGGCGCGTTCCTCGCCAGCGTCGGCGGTGAATACCACAGCGCGCGTCTGGACGAATCCGACTTGCGCGCCCTCGGCCTGCTCGATGGTCCGCGCAGCCTGCGCAACGATGGTCAGACCGTGCGCCTGGACACCTGGGCCGATCAGGGTTACTGGCTGTTGTTGCCGCTGTTGCTGCTCGCCGCGTGTGCCGGACGGCGTGGCTGGTTATTCTGCCTGCCGCTGCTGCTGTGCCTGCCGCAGCCGAGCTACGCTTTCGACTTCGAAGACCTGTGGCTGCGTCCTGACCAACAGGGTTTGCACTTGCTCAAGCAGAAACGCCCGGCCGAGGCCGCCGAACACTTTGAAGATCACCAGTGGCAAGGGCTGGCGTTGTATGAGGCCGGCGATTACAGTGGCGCCGCTCAGCGTTTCGCCGAAGGCAGCGACGCCCGTGCCCACTACAATCGCGGTAATGCGCTGGCGAAAAGTGGCGAGCTGGAAGCGGCGATTGATGCCTATGAACAAGCGCTGGAACTGCAACCGGATTTGCGTCCGGCGCTGACCAACAAGGCCCTGGTGGAAAACCTGCTCAAGCAGAAGAACACCCCGCCGCCAGTCGAACCACAGCCGCAAACGGCCCAGCCGAACGTACCCGGCGATGAACCACCGCCAGCGACCGCGCCGCCACCGACGGTCAAAAACGAGACCTCGAGCGAGGCTCAGCCCGGCGAGTCGGCCACCGAGCCGCCGACCACGCCCCCGCAGCCGGGCCCTGACGAAGTGCCGGGCAATCCGCCGGAAGAAGCACCGAATACGGCACCGACGCTGCAACCGGCCGAGGAGAACCTCGAAGGCGAACAGCGTCAGGCACTGGAACAATGGCTGGGCAAAATTCCGGACAACCCGGGCGAATTGCTGCGACGCAAATTCTGGTACGAACAGCAACAACATCAGGATCAGGAAAAAACTCGATGACCCGCTTCAGCGCCCTCTTGCTACCCCTGCTGCTCTGCACGGCCACCGCCCAGGCAGCCGAGCTGACGGCCAGCGTGGATCGCAGTCGCCTGAACTCCGGCGAGACGGTCGAGCTCATCCTCGAAACCAGCGATGTCACCCAGTTCGGCAAACCCGACCTGACGCCGCTGGAGCCGTTGTTCGAGGTGCGCGGCACGCGTCAGGTCAACCAGTTGAACACGCTCAATGGCGACAACCGTGCCACCACGCGCTGGATCATCACCCTGCTGCCGAAAGAGAACGGCAGCGTGGTCATTCCACCGCTGCAACTGGGTGACGTGCAGAGCCAGCCGATCACCGTGCAAGTGGTCGAGAGCGACACTCGCGAAGAAAAAAACAACCCGAACCCGGTATTCATCGAGGTCAGCCTCGATCAGTCCAGCGTTTACGTGCAAGCCCAGGCGATCCTGACCCTGCGCATCTACCATTCAGTGTCGCTGTACGACGACAGCAGCCTGACCCCGTTGCAAATCGCCGATGCGCGGATCGAACAGCTGGGCGACATGCGGACCTATGAGAAAGACATCAACGGCGTGCGCCATGGCGTGATCGAGATGCGCTATGCGATCTACCCGCAGCACAGTGGTTTGCTGCTCATCGCCCCGCAGACGTTCAGCGCCACGCTGGTCGACAGCCAGCCCAGCCAGGACGCCACCGCGCAAGGCCCGAAACCGGGCAAATTGCTGCGGGTCAACTCCGCCGAGATCGCCCTGACGGTCAAACCGAAACCGCTGACCTATCCGGCCGATGCGCCGTGGCTGCCGGCGCGCAGCCTGAGCCTGAGCGAAAGCTGGAACCCGGAGCCGGAGCACATTCAGGTCGGTGACTCGCTGACCCGCAGCCTGACTCTGAAAGTCGAAGGCCTGGCCAGCTCGCAGCTGCCGGCCCTGCCCGGCACCGAAGCCAACGGCCTGCGCCGTTACCCGGATCAACCGGTACTGAGCAACCAGAGCGGCGAGCGCGGCCTGATCGGCAGCCGTGAAGAACGCGAAGCACTGGTGCCCAGCCGCAGCGGCAGCATCGAGTTGCCCACCGTCGATGTGGTCTGGTGGAACACCTTCGAAGATCATCTGGAACACACCAGCCTGCCGGCGCGCACCCTGCAGGTGGCGAACAACCCGAGCCTGCAGGTCGACACCCCGGCGGGCACCCTGCAATCGGCCATTGTCGACAGCGACACCCTGTGGTGGTGGAAACTCAGCACGCTGATCCTCGCCTGCACCACCCTGCTCGGCTTCGGCCTTTGGTGGCGTGCGCGCTGGCAACCGGCGGTGCATCGCGCCGCCCAGACCGGCCCAAGCCCACGCACCTTGCTGGACGACATCAAACGGGCGTGCCAGGCGAATGATCCGCAAGCGACGCGGCAGGCACTGGATGCATGGGCGCGGCAGCAGCCGGAAACTCTGGCGGACATGGCGGCGCGGTTTGTGCCGTTGTCGGATGCGCTGGATGGGCTGAATGGTGCGCTGTACAGCGAGACGGGGCAGCATTGGCAAGGCGAAGATCTGTGGCGGGCAATCCGCACCATTCCGGCGGCGGAGCGGGTGCAGGATCCGGTGGGTGACAGCGGGTTGCCGCCGCTCTACCCGAAGTAAAAGCAAAGATCGCAGCCTGCGGCAGCGCCTACAGGGATCACATGTAGGCGCTGCCGCAGGCTGCGATCGTTCAGGCGTTGGCGGTGTTAAGACGTTTGTTCACTTTCTGCCGCTTCAAGCAATCGCGTCTCACGCATTCCCAAACCACGGGACAGCGCTGTAGCTTCGTAGAAGATTTTGCCATTGAGCTGATCGGCGACGGCATCGCTATCTCCTCCGGCGGGGCCACGCCCCCAGGTCACGACGTCGCCGCTGGACGTCAGTGCAGCGAAGGCATGGGTGTTTCCATAAATGGCGCGGACGTTGACCAGTCTGGCGGCAGTGGCATCCGGGATTTCACCGCCTTGATCAGCAAAGCCCCAAGCTACAACAGTGCCGTTGGCCCGCAGCGCGGCAAAAGCAACGTACCCGCATACAACCTGTACGATATCTGTCAGAGCTGCAACCGGCGCCGGAATAGCCTGGGCTCCCCACCCCACTACACGCCCGCTGCTCAACAGTGCGACGAAAGATCCAAAGTTACCCGTCACGGTCCGGATATCCGTCAGGGCTGCGATCGGCGCAGGAACGTTGGCGCCATATGCCCCATCCCCCCAGGCAACAACGCTGCCATTGCTTCGTCGGGCGGTAAAGGCCCTTGGAGTGGCGCTCAGCTCGATTATGTCTGTCATGTCTCTAATCGTGGCAGGCACGTTTCCGCCGAGAGTGCCGGCTCCCCATGCCACTACCGAACCATTGGCACGCAGAGCTGCAAAGGCGTATGCGGTAGCGACTAGATCGACGATGTCAGTCAATGCCGCGATGACCGCAGGCACATTACCACCGTAGCTTTGGTGCCCCCACGCCACGACCGAACCATTGGCCCGTAACGCAGCAAAGGCGTAGAGGTTGCCAATCACTCTGACGACATCTCTCAATGCAGGGATTGGCTGTGGAAGCGCCGCCCCCATACTAGGGTTTCCCCACGCCACCAGACTCCCATCACGACGCAGCGCACAGAATGCATAACCGTTGCCGCTCACTGCCAAGATATCCCGCATAAGACTGATGGGTTCAGGTATCTCGCCTCCGTCTTCTTTCCGCCCCCAAGCCACCCCCCCGCCACTGGCCTGAAGCGCCGCAAATGCATAACCGCAAGCACTCAGCGATAGGGCATCAGAAATGGCCGGTAACGAATCCCCCAAATCTCCACCACGACCAGGCCTGCCCCAAGCCACCAGAGCACCACGTTCAGTCCGCGCCGCAAAGGCCGCATTGTTTGCTTCCGCGCCGGATATAAAATTCCCGTTCCCACACAGGTTCTGCGGATTGATCGTCACTTGATCATCACTGATCCGCACATGCAGCAGCCGGTCCGGCCGAGTGTCACGGAACGTCGTACCACTGACCTCGCCCTCCTCGCCGTTATAACGCCACCAGGCCTTGACCGGCTGCCGGGTGATTCCATCCAGCGCAGTCAGCCACGCAGTCCCGCCGCCATAAATCTGATAATTGCCCCGCGAGCGCGCGCCCATGACCAGCAAGCGGTCTGTCCCCAGCGAAGCACGCACGTCATAAACCGCCACGCGCGAGTACTGTTGACCACCGGCCTGACGCACCACGGTGCAATCCAGCGAAATCTCCTGTCCGACGTTGGCCAACACCACCGACTGCGGCACGCTGATCAGTTTGTCGCGTCCCGCTTCTCCGCTTTCCACGCGAAACGGCACGATCGCCGTGCCCTCTCCGGCAACGCCGATCCAGCGGATCTCGCCGCGGTCGCCAACCTTCAGGCCATACGTCGCGGCAAGGCGCACGGTGGCACCCACCGCAGGTACCGCGCTCGCATCGATCTGGTCGCCGCGTGCGCCATCGATTGAGGGCGGATCGAAATCCAGCAGGGCATTGCCGACCCGCAAGGTCAGCGGAAAGGAGTAACCCAGGGTCTTGCCGTTACGCACGATAAAGTAGTCGATGACGATCCGCCGATTGAGGTTGTTGGTCACAAACTGTTTAGGCACGGTGAACGGCACCTCTTTGCCGGCGGTTTGCGATGTCAGTGGCAGCGAGCCGCTGGTACTGCCGCTGGCGGCCGACCCGCGCCAGCGATAATTCACTACGTCTTCGGGCAGCGTCTGCAGATACGGCACAATCAATTTACAGCCCAGCGGCGGTACGGCTTCCGGATCGATCAACGACGTGCCAGGCACCGCCTCTTCCACGCGCGGCGTTACGAAAAGCGGCTGCACCTCGCCCACCTGCATCTCGAACGGCAACGACTCGCGCACGTTGAGTGTCGCCTCGTCATCATTGGCGACGGTATAGAACACCGAAACCTTCAACCCGTCGAAACGCTGGATCACCGCGTTCGAGACGTTGCGCAACACTGGCTCGTCATCCGGCACATCACCAACCGGACGCGGATCTTCGTAATAGACGATGCCGCCGCCGGGGCGCGTGGCCTGCCAGATCAGCGTCAACAGGTCACTGGCGGCACGCCCCGCAAACCATGGAATGCGCACGGTGGCCCAGCGTTCGTCCGGGTTCAGCGTACCGGCAGGGGCTTCGTCCACCGTAGGAGAAGGCAGCCGGTAGGCCTCCCCTATCACCGAGATACCGACGGTCTTGGACGGCCGATCGGCCTCGCCCGCTCGCTTGAGGATGTAGGACACACTGGCCCGGCCTTTGGCAATGGCCCGTACCTTGTCGTTCGGGACGGTGAACGGCAGCGCAAGACCGACTCGCGTCACCGTCAGCTCTACCGGGCCATGGTTGATCGGTGCGCCCTGGGCGTTGGTTCCCAGCCAAGTCAATGCGACGACATCCTGTTCCTGGAAGGAGCCGGCGGGGGTGTTGACCAGAACGTTCACGTCGTCATCGTTCAATTCGTCGAGGTCGATTTCGTCAGTCTGCGGATCGGCCTCCAGCACGATAGGCGCATCGAGGCGATTTTCTTTCAGATCCACCACGACGCGGGTTTCCGCTGACCACGGTGAACGCAGATCGGGATAATTACCGCACTCATCGATCACCTGGTACGTCACGATCACCCCGGCGCTGTCGCCCGCCTGCTCGATCAGTGGCTTCTCGATGGTCACGACCAGCGGGTTATCGTCAGGGTCATCAATATGTCTTTGCTCGACAAGGACGGTTTTCTCTACGCTGCCCCATGCCACTTTGACAAGGTCGTTGATGCGCATGAAGAGGTACGGCAGGATCGTGATCGGCACACCCGCTGCGGCCTCTTCGGGGCCAACACCGCTGTCGATGATGCTTTGGGGAATGTGGTAACGCAGGTTCTGGTTACCGGGCGTCGACTGGTCGTCATCGAAGCCGCCGGGTCGATCCAGTTTGACGAAGAACCTCTCCGGCGGAGTTGACTCAGGCTCCTGAAACGGTCGGGTCACGCGATAAAAAACCGGATAGGCCTCCCCCTTGCGGATATGCCCCTCATCGATAATCCCTTTGATGAGTTCGTTTTCATCTTCTGGCTCGATGTCTTTGCTCCAGACCGGCGTCTGCAGGTCGCCCCAGAACACCTCAATCAGATCACCCGCCTTCATGACCAGCCAGGGAGGCACCAGAAACTCGACGCCTCCCTCCACAGCGGCCACCGGCAACCCACCGTCATAGCCCTGCACGGGAGTCTTGAGTTTGGTGATTTTTATGGGCTTGAGTGCCCTCACGTCTGGATCAGAAGACGTAGAGGGCGACGATGATTGCGTTTTCATACAGGCAATTCCTCAGGTGACAGAAAGCCCCGGCCTGGCGCCTTGGCGACTGCGGTATCCCATCACCCGCCGCCGTCTGTCGCTACTGTCAGATCTGACAGTAGCGACAGACGGAAGCGGCTACGGCCTCTTGATCTTGCAAGCCTTTGGGCAAGCCCGCTCGTTTGCCAGTAAACTCCCCCCTCTTTAGCCGCCCATCATTTCCCCCGCGGCCATCACCTCTTTTTGTAGCGGAGTCCACCTTGCGTCTGTTCCACACCTCCGACTGGCACCTTGGGCAAAACCTGCATGGCCAGGAGCGCGATTTCGAGCATGCGTGCTTTCTCGAATGGCTGCTGCGCCAACTGCAACTGGCGCAGCCGGATGTGCTGCTGATTGCCGGGGACATCTTTGACACGGTCAACCCGCCGGTCAAAGCCCAGGAACGCCTCTACGACTTCATCGTCAGCGCTCACGAGCAGCAACCGTTGCTGACCATCGTGATGATCGCCGGCAACCACGATTCCGGCTCGCGCATCGAGCTGCCAGCGCCGTTGATGCGCCGTTTGCGCACCCATGCGCTGGGGCGGGTGTTGTGGCTGGATGACGGTCAGCTCGACGCCGAACGTCTGCTGCTGCCACTGCCCAATGCCCAAGGCGAGATCGTCGCGTGGTGTCTGGCGCTGCCGTTCCTGCGTCCAGCCGAGGTGACCGGTGCGCATCTAGGCGACGACTACCTGCGCGGTATCGGTCAGGTGCATGAGTGGCTGATCGAAGCGGCGAATGCCAAGCGCCAGCCGGGTCAGGCGCTGGTCGCCATCAGCCACGCGCACATGGCTGGCGGTTCGGTCTCGGAAGACTCCGAGCGCAGCCTGATCATCGGTAATGCCGAGGCGCTGCCCGCCAGCCTGTTCGGGCCGAGCATCAGCTACGTTGCGCTCGGCCATTTGCACAAGCCGCAGAAGGTCAACGGTGAAGAACGCATTCGCTACAGCGGCTCGCCGATTCCGCTGTCGTTTTCGGAGATCGGTTATCAGCATCAGATTCTCGACATCACCCTCGACGGCGAAACCCTGGTCAGCGTCGAGCCGAAACTGATCCCGCGCTCGGTCAACCTGCAACGCATCGGCCCGGCGCCGCTGGCGGAGATTCTGCTGCAACTGGCTGACCTGCCGAATATCGATCTGCTCGCTGAAACCCAGCGTCAGCCATGGCTGGAAGTGCGCGTCACCCTCGACGAGCCGCAGCCGGATCTGCGCCATCAGGTGGAAAACGCCTTGCAAGGCAAAGCCGTGCGCCTGGTGCGGATCGCCGCCGAGTACGCCGGCAACCGCGGCGCCGATGGCAGCGACGACGGCAGCGCGTTGGTCGAACTGGATCAACTCACCCCGCAGGAACTGTTCAGCCGTGCCTGGCTCGACAACTACGGTAACGAGGTCGATGAACAGACGCTGAAGGACTTCGCCGAGCTGCTGCAGGACGTGCAACTGGAGGGCGAGCAGCCATGAAGATTCTCGCCATTCGCTTGAAGAACCTCGCCTCGCTGGCCGGGCCGTTCGAGATTGATTTCACCGCCGAACCGCTGGCCAGTGCCGGCCTGTTCGCGATCACCGGGCCGACCGGCGCGGGTAAAAGTACCTTGCTCGATGCGCTGTGCCTGGCGCTGTTCGGTGCGGTGCCGCGCCTGAATAACACTGGCCGCGACGCCAAGGTGCCGGATGCCGACGGCGAAATCGCCACCGGCGACCCGCGTACCTTGCTGCGCCGTGGTACCGGTGAAGGTTACGCGGAGGTGGATTTTGTCGGCGTCGATGGCCGGCGTTATCGCGCGCGCTGGGAAGCCAACCGCGCCCGGGAAAAGGCCGGCGGCAAGTTGCAGGCCAGTCGTCAGAGCCTGCGCGACATCGATCAGGATCAACTGCTCGCCAGTCAGAAAGGCGAATACAAGACCCAGCTCGAAGCCGCGCTCGGTCTGAACTTCGAACAATTCACCCGTGCCGTGCTGCTGGCCCAGAGCGAGTTCAGCGCGTTTCTCAAGGCCGACGACAACGACCGCAGCGAACTGCTGGAAAAACTCACCGACACCGCGCTCTACACCCGCCTTGGCCGCCGCGCGTTCGACAAGACCAAAGAGGCCCGCGAAGCGCACAAGCTGCTGCAGGATCAGGCCACCGGCGTAACCCCGCTGACGCCCGAGGCGCGGGCCGATCTGGACGAACGCTTCAACGCCGCCCAGCAACAGTTGAAGTTGCAGCAGGCGCAGCTCAAGCAACTGGAACAACAGCACAGCTGGCTCAAGGATTTGCGCCAGTTGCAGGACGCGCAACAAGCGGCCGCCGAACAACTGCAGAGTGCACAGCAGCAGTGGGAAGGTCTGGCTGGCGAGCGCCTGAAGCTGACGCGCCTGGAGCAACTCGCGCCGCAACGCCACCAGTTCGCGCGCAAGACTGAAATCGATGCGCAACTGACGCCGCTGGCGGCACAGATTGCCGCGCATACCCAGCAACACGGCGAGCTCAACGAGCGCCAGACGCAACTGGAACAGGCGCTCAATGCGGCAAACATCGCCCTGAGCGAAGCGCAGCAGCGGCACAGCGAAAGTGCCCCGCTGCTGCGTCAGGCTTTCGACGAGCAAAGCACCCTTGCCCGCCTCGCCAGGGAAACAGCCCTCAGCGCCGAGGCCCGCCAGTCCGCCGAGCTGGCCTGCAGCGAAGGCCAGAGCGCAATTCAAGCCTTGCAGACGAAACAGGCCGAAGTCGCTGAACGCCTGCAGAAAATCGCCGCCGAGCTGGAACACAGCACTCCGCTGGCGCCGCTCAGCGATGCATGGAATGCCTACCGCGATCGCCTGCAACAGCTGATGCTGATCGGCAATCGTCTGAATAAAGGTCAGGCCGAACTGGCGACCCTCGAACAGAATGCCGCACACAGCGCCGACGAGTTGGCCACGCAGAAACAGCAACTGGAAGTGCTGTTCAAAGAGGCCGGCGCCGAGCCGGATGCCGTCGCCGAACAGATCGGCATCCTCGGCACGCTGTTGCAGGACAACCGCAAACAGCTGCGCGCCATCGAAGAACTGACGCGGCTCTGGGCCAGTCAGCAGGAGCTGGAAAAACGCGGCGCCGAGCTGCAACAGCGCCTGCTCGATGCGCAGCAGGAACGCGAGCGCCTGACCCAGGACGGGGTGAAAACCAAGGCCGAGCTGACCGTCGCCGAACAAACCCTCAACGTCACCCGTGAACTGCTCGAACGCCAGCGTCTGGCCCGCAGCGCCAGTGTCGAAGAGCTGCGCACGCAGTTGCAGGACGACCAGCCCTGCCCGGTCTGCGGCAGCCATGAGCACCCGTATCATCAGCCGGAAGCGCTGCTGCAAAGCCTCGGCCGGCACGATGAATCCGAGCAGGCCAACGCGCAGCACGCAGTGGATCAGCTCAAGGAAAAACTCACCGAGTTGCGCGCTGAAGTCGGTGGCGTGATCGCCCGGCAGAAAGAGCTGCTGCAACAGCAGGAGCAATTGACCGTCCAGCTGCAGGCACTGGCGCCGAGTCTGGAGGCGCATCCGCTGGCGCCTCAGTTGCTGAATCAGGACGCCGACAAGCGCGATGCCTGGCTGACCCGGCAAAACGAGCAACTGAACCAGAGCATCACTCAGGACGAACAACGCCAGAGCGCCCTGCTCACCCTGCAACAGGATGCGGCGCGTCTGACCCAGCAACTGCGCAATGCCGAAACCGCACATCAGCAAGCGGCGCAGCACCTGAGCAATCAACAGCGCGAACTGAGCAGCGACCGTCAGCGTCTCGACGAAGAGCTCAGCGCGTTCGCCAGCCTGTTGCCAGCCGACACCCTCGAAGCCCTGCGCGTTGAACCGGCGGCAACCTTCATGCAACTGGATCGGCAGATTGCCGAGCGTCTGGCGCAGGTTGAGCAGCAGAAGGAAGAGTTGGCCGAACAGCAACAACGCCAGCAAACGCTGGAGAAAGAACAGGACCGCCAGCTCAGCCGCGTACAGCAGCTGCAAAGCGCCGAGCAGCAGTTCAGCGCCCTGGCCGCACAGCAACAGGCCAGTCAGGAAAAACTCGCGCAGCTGCTGGGCGAGCACAGCAGCGCCGAGCACTGGCAGCAGCAGCTGGAACAGGCCGTGGAACAGGCGCGCAACGCCGAAACCAGCACCGCAGCGGAACTGCAGAGCGTGCGTACGCAACTTGTGCAAATTGGCGCCGAACTCAAGGCACAACAAGAACGCTTACAGGCACTGCAAAGCGAAGACAGCGAACTGACGCAGAAGATTGCCGACTGGCGCGCACGCCATCCTGAACTGGATGACGGCGGTCTGGGAGATCTGTTGCGCGTCGATGACACGCAGCTCAGCGAACTGCGCCAGCGCTTGCAGCACAACGAAAAAGCCATCGAACAGGCCAAGGTGCTGCTGCAGGAACGCGATCAGCGCTTGGCCGATCATCAGGCGCAGCACAACGGCAATCTCGATGCCGAACAACTCGCCAGCGCTCTCGCCGAGCTGCAGAACCAGTTCAACCTCAGCGAGCAACAGTGTGCCGAACTGCGCGCCGAACAGGCCGAAGATCAGCGCCGCCAGAACGCCAATCAGGCATTGGCGCAGCAGATCGCCGAGGCTTACGCCGAGTACCAGCGCTGGGCGCGCCTGAACGCGTTGATCGGCTCAGCCACCGGCGACACCTTCCGCAAGATCGCCCAGGCCTACAACCTCGACCTGCTGGTGCATCACGCCAACGTGCAGTTGCGTCAACTGGTCAAACGCTATCGCCTGAAACGCGGCGGTAGCATGCTCGGCCTGCTGGTGCTGGACACCGAGATGGGCGACGAATTGCGCTCGGTGCATTCGCTTTCCGGCGGCGAGACCTTTCTGGTGTCGCTGGCCCTTGCACTGGGGCTGGCCTCGATGGCCTCGAGCACGCTGAAAATCGAATCGCTGTTCATCGACGAAGGCTTCGGCAGCCTCGATCCGGAATCTCTGCAACTGGCCATGGATGCCCTCGACGGCCTGCAGGCGCAGGGGCGCAAGGTCGCGGTGATTTCCCACGTGCAGGAAATGCACGAGCGGATTCCGGTGCAGATTCAGGTGCAGCGCCAAGGCAACGGCTTGAGCACGCTGGAAGTGAAATGAACACGCTGTATTCTTTCCGCCGCTGCCCCTACGCGATGCGCGTGCGGATGGCCCTGCGCTATTCGGGCGTGCCGGTGGAGATCGTCGAAGTCAGCCTCAAGGCCAAACCGGCCGCGATGCTCGCGATCTCCCCCAAAGGCACGGTGCCGGTGCTGGAGGCCGATGGCCGGGTGATCGACGAGAGCCTGGAGATCATGCGCTGGGCGTTGGCGCAGCATGATCCGGACGATTGGCTGCTCGATGGCGATTCACGGATTGCCGAGTTGATCGAGGCCAATGATCAGGGGTTCAAGGTGCATTTGAACCGCTATAAATACGCCGAGCGCTATCCTGAGCAGCCGATGGAGGTTTATCGGGCCGAGGGCGCGGTGTTTCTGCAGCGACTGGAAGCGTTGCTGACGGGCCGCGATTACCTGCTGACTGATCATCCGTGTCTTGCAGATATAGCGTTGCTGCCGTTCGTTCGACAGTTTGCGCATGTGGATCGCGAGTGGTTCGCGCAGACGCCCTATGTTCGCTTGCAGGCGTGGCTACAGCGCTTCCTCGAATCCAACCTCTTCACCTCCATCATGAAGAAATAACCCCTGTAGGAGCTGCCGAAGGCTGCGATCTTTTGATCTTGATCTTAAAAACAAAATCAAAAGATCGCAGCCTTCGGCAGCTCCTACAGGAAATGTGTTTCAGGCCAGGGCGTTGCACATGCCCAGTGCCGAGCAATCCACTTCAAACGGCCCGAGAAAATCGACCTCAGCCTTGATCGGCGGATTACCGGCCAGCAACCCCTGCGAGTTGGCCCGTTCGATATTGTGCGCAATGCTGTGATTGACCTCTATGGCCCGGGCCAGCGCACCGACCGAGCCTTGGCCAAAACCGAGTAACGCCGCGCCATTGGTCATCAATGCCAGACCGGCGATGACCCAGAGTCTGTAGCCTTTCATGCGCCGCTCACTCCTGCGAGTTCAGCACGATCAACCAGCACGTCTGCGCGGTGTTCGAACTGGATGCCGGGGTGTGCGACTTCGATCGGTGCGTCGAAGCTGTGTTGGGTTTGCGCAGCGATGCTGACGAACAGCACCAGGGCCAGGTAAAGACCGATGGCCAGGTAGGCGCCGCGCTTGGCTGAGGTGATGATTGAACTGGCCATGATGTGCTCCGTGGGCATGTTTCAGTGCCGTCAGGATCAATCAAAAAAGCCGTGGTAACCACTCAGGGTTTGCCATAGTAAACATCAGCTTCGTTGATTATTTAGGCCGTCTATCTCAGCATTGGAGAAAACCTATCGAGCGGAGATTTTTGATCACGCATACGTGTAGGAGCTGCCGAAGGCTGCGATCTTTTGACGTTGAAGATCAAGAGATCGCAGCCTTCGGCAGCTCCTACAGGGAGTTGTTCGAAGCGGGCATTTCAGTGTTGGGCTTTGTGATCCAGCGCGGCGTAGAAGTTGGCACTCTGTTGCAGGTATTTCTGGGTGTAGCTCTGGGTGTGGGATTTTTTGCTGGCGATTTCAACGTTGGCACTGGCTGGCAATGCAACGGTGGCGGAGATGGCGGAAGCGGCGATGACGGAGAAGAGATTGAAGTTCATGGCGGTAACCCTCGTGTTCGGTTGGCTTGCTTTGCCCGGTTGGGCCGTGAAGCAAACTTAACGCTCGAGGGTTGATCGCTTGAAATGCTTTGTAGCATTACCGGATATCAGCGCGATTAATACAAAGAGACAGGCCCCGTAAACCGGGGCCTGTGGCTTATTGTCGCACGATAAACTTCAGGTCGCTGGGCGCGTCCATCGGCAGTTTCTGCACGGTTTTGCCGAGCAGACCAGTCTTGGCGTCGCGCTCGACGACGACAATTTCGTTGCTCTTCTGGTTGGCGATCAGCAGGAATTTGCCACTTGGATCGAGGCTGAATTCGCGCGGGTGATCACCCTCCACCGAACGTTTTTGCAGTTCCTTGAGCTGGCCGGTTGCCGGATCGATCGCAAAGACCACCAGTTGGTTGGCAGTGCCACGGTTGCTGACGTAGAGGAACTTGCCATCGGCCGAGGCATGCAGCGCGGCGGCGGCTTTGTCCGAGGTCGGTTGACCGGCAGCCAGATCGACCAGTTGCGTCTGGGTCAGCACACCGTCGTGATAGTCGAACACCGCGACCTGTGCGCTCATTTCCATGGTCAGCCAGGCATGCTTGCCGTCCGCGCTGAACAACAGATGACGCGGGCCGCTGCCGGCCGGCAGGCTCACCGAAGCAGTTTTCGCCGGGGTCAACGGCAGCTCAGGGTTGGCTTTCGGGTCGAACTGGTAGATGAAGACCTTGTCCGCCCCCAGGTCATTGGAGAACACGTAGCGGCCATCCGGCGAGGACACCGTCGAGTGCACGTGGTTCGAGGCCTGACGCTCGGGGTTGACCCGGCTCGCCGGGTGCGCGCTCATCTGCACCACCTGTTTGAGTTTGCCATCGGCACCGACCGGCAACACCGCGAGGGTGCCGCCCGGATCTTCCATCACCGAATAGTTGCTGACGAACAGATGGCTCGCATCGCCGCTGAGGCTCGAGTGGGTCGGCTCGTTGCCCAGGCTCTGCACTTGATTGATCAGGGTCAGAGTGTGGGTCTTGGGGTCGATCGAATAGCTGCTGACGCGGCCGACCGGGTCTTTCTGGCCGGGACCGTTTTCATTGACCACGAACAGCTGCTTCTGGTCTTTGGACAAGGTCAGCCATGACGGGTTTTCGCTCTTCACCACTTGCAGTGGCTTGGCGGCGATCTGGCCGGTGGCGCTGTCGAAATTCATTCGATAGATGCCCTGGCTGGTGCCGGCGGTGTAGGAGCCGACCAGCAATTGATAGCTCTCGGCGCTGGCACTGGACAGGCCCATCGCACCGACGCTGCCGGCCATCAGCAATGGCCAGAATTTACGCATGTTCATTAATTGTCATCCTCGTCGTCGCTGCTGCTGACCACATCACCGAGGCACACCAGACGGTGTTCGCCGGTGGTCTTGGTGTCGCTGGCGTAGCCAATGATCAGCCAGCTCTGCAGGTCTTCGTCAAACGTCGCCGCCGCAACCTGCGCCGGGGTGAACTCCCAATGCTTGGCCGCGCGGCCATCGATGCATTCGATGTGCAGGTTATCGTCTTCGTCGAGGGCGAATTCGAAGGCGTGCAGGCCGTCGATTTCGACCATGCCGCAGTGTTCGAGGGCGTTGAGAAGGGTTTGGGCAGTCATGGCAATCAAGTCTTTCAGGGGGGAAACCGGCAATGATAGCCCAAAGATCCACATTCCCCCCCTGTAGGAGCTGCCGAAGGCTGCGATCTTTTGATCTTGTTTTTTAAAATCAAAGTCAAAAGATCGCAGCCTTCGGCAGCTCCTACAGGGTTTGTGGGTCAGAGGGCTTCGCGTGACGGCTTGCCGTCTACCAGGCGCTGGATGCGCAATGGGTTGGCATTCTTCAGCGGTTCGGGCAACAGATTGTCGGGGTAGTTCTGGAAACACACCGGGCGCAGGAACCGATCGATCGCCAGCGTCCCCACCGAGGTACCGCGCGCATCGGAAGTCGCCGGATACGGCCCGCCATGCACCATCGAATCACACACCTCCACACCCGTTGGATAACCATTGAGCAGAATCCGTCCGACTTTCTGTTCGAGCAGCGGCGTCAGTTCCGGGAAGCGTTCGAAGTCGGCCTGCTCGCCGATCATCGTCGCCGTCAGTTGCCCGTGCAGGCCCGACAGCGCCGCGCTGAGTTCGGCCTTGTCCGCCACTTCGACGATCACCGTGGTCGGGCCGAACACTTCTTCCTGCAGCACTTCATCGCCGTTGATCAACAGGCTGACATCGGCCTTGAACAGTTGTGGCTGCGCCTGATTGCCCTGTTGCGGATTACCCGCCAGATGCTCGATGCCGGAATGCGCCAGCAACTTTTGCAGACCCTTGCCGTAGCTGCCGAGGGTGCCGGCGTTGAGCATGGTTTGCGCCGGTTGGTCGCCAATCAGCCCGGCGACTTGCTGGACGAAGGCGCTGAACTGCGGCGAGCGAATTCCAATGACCAAACCCGGGTTGGTACAGAACTGACCGCAGCCCTGCACCACCGAAGCGGTCAGGTCGCGGGCGATGGCTTGCGAGCGCTCAGCCAAGGCTTGAGGCAGAACGATCACCGGGTTGATGCTCGACATTTCGGCGAACACCGGGATCGGTTGCGGCCGTGCCGCAGCCATGTCGCACAGTGCGCGGCCGCCCTTCAGCGAACCGGTGAACCCAACTGCCTGAATCGCCGGATGCTTGACCAGCCATTCGCCAACGCCAGCGCCGTAAATCATGTTGAACACGCCTGCCGGCATCGCGGTTTTTTCCGCCGCGCGAATCAGTGCATCAGCGACCAGTTCAGCGGTTGCCATGTGGCCGCTGTGGGCCTTGAACACTACCGGGCAACCGGCGGCCAGCGCGGCAGCGGTATCACCACCGGCGGTGGAAAACGCCAGCGGAAAGTTGCTCGCGCCAAACACCGCCACCGGGCCGAGGCCGATGCGGTATTGACGCAGATCCGGACGCGGTAACGGCTGGCGTTCCGGCAGCGGCAGATCAATTCGCGCGCCGTAGAAATCACCGCGCCGCAGGACTTTGGCAAACAGGCGCATCTGCCCGCTGGTGCGCCCGCGCTCGCCCTGAATGCGTCCGGCGGGCAGCGCGGTTTCACGGCAGACCAACGCTACGAAATCATCATCCAGCGCATCCAGTTCGTCGGCAATCGCGTCGAGAAATTGCGCGCGGCGTTCGGCGCTGAGGCTGCGATAGGCCGGGTACGCTGCGGCGGCGGCTTTGGCGGCGGCATCGACTTCGGCTTCAGTCGCTTGAATGAATGCGTACGGCAGGCGTTCGCCGGTGGTTGCGTCGACGCTGTGCAGTGTCACGTCGCCCGCTGCGCTGCGCTGTCCGCCAATGAAGTTGTGTCCAAGAATCTGCGTCATGGGAGCTCCTTAAAGGGTGCCGATGCTGTCCGGTTGAAAGGCCGCTGCTGCTGGCGCGATGCCGTTGACCAGCGGGGCGCCGAACTCGGCCTGGCTGATTTCAAACTGATCGCCCGGTTGGGTGCGAACGCCATCGGCGAACGACAGGGTTGCAGTGCCGAAGAAGTGAATGTGCACGTCGCCCGGGCGCAGGAACTGGCGGTATTTGAAATGGTGGTATTCAAGGTTGGCGAGGCTGTGGCACATGTTGGCTTCGCCGCTGAGGAATTCGTTCTGCCACAGCACTTCGCCGTTACGCAGGATGCGACTGCTGCCGGCCAGATGTTGCGGCAGTTCGCCGGTGCGCAGTTCCGGGCCGTAGCTGCAACTGCGCAGTTTCGAGTGGGCCAGGTACAGGTAGTTCTTGCGCTCCATGACGTGATCGGAGAACTCGTTACCCACGGCGAAACCGAGGCGATAGGGTTTGCCGTCGTGGCCAATGACGTAGAGCCCGGCCATCTCCGGTTCCTCGCCAGCGTCTTCGGCGAACGGCGGCAACGGGAAGGCTTCGCCCGGACGCACGACGATGCTGCCGTCGCCCTTGTAGAACCATTCCGGCTGCACGCCCGCCTGCCCCGCCGCTGGTTTACCACCCTCCACGCCCCATTTGAAGATGCGCATGGTGTCGGTCATTTGCGCTTCGTCGCCGGCCTGCTGGTGCATCTTGTCCCGCGCCGAGGCGCTGCCCAGATGCGTGAGGCCGGTACCGCTGACCAGTAGGTGCGCCGGGTCCGGGTGATCCAGCGGTGGCAGAATTCGCCGCGTGCTCAGCAGCTCGGCGTAGTCATGACTGATGCCCAGGCCGTGGGTTTGTACTTGCTGCTCCAGAGTGCCGCCGGCTTCGATGGCGGCCAGCGCGAGATCGCGTACGCTACGGGCGTCCTGCACTTCGCGGATCAGACCGTTGTCGACCACACCGACGCGGCGCTCGCCGTTTATCAATTCGAATTGAACCAGATGCATGTTTTTCTCCTATTGCCTCAAAAACACCGCCGTCCCCCTGTGGGAGCGAGCCTGCTCGCGAAAGCGGTGTGTCAGTCATCCACAATGTTGAATGTGATGGCCTCTTCGCGAGCAGGCTCGCTCCCACAGGGGCCAGCGTTGTCGAGTCAGGTGCGGGTGGCGCCGCGTGCACTGGCGGCGAACTGCTCGACCGGGAGCACGTGCTTACGCTCAAGCACGCGGTAGACGACGCCCGTCAGGATCAAACCGAACACCATCACCCCCGAGAGGAAGTACAGGCCGGATCCAAGGTTCCCGGTGTATTCCTTCAACGCCCCAATCACGAACGGCCCGATGTAACCACCGAGGTTGCCCACCGAGTTGATCAAGGCGATCCCCGCCGCCGCACTCGCACCGGCAAAGAACCGCCCGGGCAAAGTCCAGAACACCGCCGTGCAGGAAAACAGCGCGAACGCCACCAGGCACAGTGCCGCCAGTTGCGCTACCGGCAGGGTCAGCCAGGCGCTGAAAAACAGGCCCAGTGCACCCAGCACATAGAGCACCGCCAGGTGGCCGTAGCGATCGTTCATGCGGTCGGAGCTGCGTGGCACGATCAGCAGACCGACGATGCCGAAGATGTAGGGCACCGACGAGACGAAACCGGTCACCAGATCGCTGCCGCCAAACTGTTTGATCAGCGTCGGCAGCCACAGGCCAAGGCCATAAATGCTCAGGGTCACCGGCAGGTAAAACAGCGCCAGCAGCAACACGCGTTTGTCCTTGAGTGCATGCAGCGGGTTGCCGTGACGGGTCTGGCCGTATTCCTGCAAATCCCTTTTCAGCTCGCCGGTCAGCCAGTCTTTCTCGGCCTGATCCATCCACTTCACGTTTTGCGGGCCATCGGGCAGCCAGCGCAGTACCGGCCAGGTCAACAGGATCGCCGGGGTGCCGATGACAATGAACAGCCACTGCCAGCCGTGCAGCCCGAGAATGCCGTCCATACCGAGCAAACCGCCGGACACCGGGCCGGTGATCATCATCGCGATCGGTTGGGAGAGGATGAACAGCCCGAGGATCTTGCCGCGATGGCGCACCGGGAACCATTGGGTGATGTAGTACAGAACGCCGGGAAAGAACCCCGCCTCCGCCGCGCCGAGCAGAAAGCGCATGACGTAGAAACTGTGCGGGCCCTGGACGAACGCCATGCCGATGGTGATCGCGCCCCAGGTGATCATGATCCGCGCGAACCAGCGCCGCGCACCGAAGCGTTCGAGCATCAAGTTGCTGGGAATTTCGAGAAGAAAGTAGCCAATGAAAAACAGCCCGGCACCGAGACCGTAGGCCGCATCACCGATGCCGATGTCAGCGCCCATGTGCAGCTTGGCGAAGCCGACGGCGGAGCGATCCACATAGGCGATCAGGTACAGCAAGATCAGGAAGGGAATCAGTTTCAGCGTGATGCGGCGGATAAGCCGCAATTCCTGGCTCATGGGATCGGTCTCCGATTGTTGTTTTTATAGAACCTCGGGGGACGCCTCTCGCGAAAAATCGCCAGGGCCAATCCCTCCGTCGAAAACGACTATATAGTAATACTAATTACCCAACAACACTTCCAAAGCGGCGATTTTGCGCTTATGTTTAGCCATGACTCGCAAACAATAGTCTTACAATAAGAGAATCGATCATGTCTGAGAAGAAACCCACCCTGCGCTCCGCCCAATGGTTTGGCACGGCCGACAAGAACGGCTTCATGTACCGCAGCTGGATGAAGAATCAGGGCATCGCCGACCACCAATTCCACGGCAAGCCGATCATCGGCATCTGCAACACCTGGTCGGAACTGACCCCGTGCAACGCGCATTTCCGCCAGATTGCCGAGCACGTCAAACGCGGGGTGATCGAGGCCGGTGGCTTTCCGGTGGAATTCCCGGTGTTCTCCAATGGCGAATCGAACCTGCGCCCCACCGCCATGCTCACCCGCAACCTGGCGAGCATGGACGTGGAAGAAGCGATTCGCGGCAACCCGATTGACGGCGTGGTGCTGCTGACCGGCTGCGACAAGACCACCCCGGCGCTGCTGATGGGCGCGGCCAGTTGCGACGTGCCGGCGATCGTCGTCACCGGCGGGCCGATGCTCAACGGCAAGCACAAGGGCAAGGACATCGGTTCCGGCACGGTGGTGTGGCAGCTCAGCGAGCAGGTCAAGGCCGGCACCATCACCATTGACGATTTCCTTGCAGCCGAGGGCGGCATGTCACGCTCGGCGGGCACCTGCAACACCATGGGCACCGCGTCGACCATGGCCTGCATGGCCGAAGCACTCGGCACGTCCCTGCCGCACAACGCGGCGATTCCGGCAGTGGATGCGCGGCGTTATGTGCTGGCGCACATGTCCGGCATGCGCGCAGTGGAGATGGTGCGCGAAGATTTGCGCCTGTCGAAGATCCTGACCAAGGAAGCCTTTGAAAACGCCATTCGGGTCAACGCGGCTATTGGCGGTTCGACCAACGCGGTGATTCACCTCAAAGCCATCGCCGGGCGCATCGGCGTCGAGCTGGATCTGGATGACTGGACGCGCATCGGGCGCGGCATGCCGACCATCGTCGACCTGCAACCGTCCGGGCGTTTCCTGATGGAAGAGTTTTACTACGCCGGTGGTTTGCCGGCGGTGCTGCGGCGTCTCGGTGAGGCCAATCTGATCCCCAATCCGAACGCGCTGACCGTGAATGGCAAGACGCTGGGCGAGAACACCAAGGACGCGCCGATCTATGGCGAGGACGAAGTGATCCGCACCCTCGACAATCCGATCCGCGCGGACGGCGGTATCTGCGTGTTGCGCGGCAACCTGGCGCCGCTGGGAGCGGTACTCAAGCCGTCCGCCGCGACCCCGGAATTGATGCAGCATCGCGGTCGTGCGGTGGTCTTCGAGAACTTCGACATGTACAAGGCGCGGATCAACGACCCGGAGCTGGATGTCGATAAAGACTCGATTCTGGTGATGAAAAACTGCGGGCCGAAAGGTTATCCAGGCATGGCCGAGGTGGGCAACATGGGCTTGCCGGCCAAGCTGCTGGCCCAAGGCGTGACCGACATGGTGCGCATCTCGGATGCACGGATGAGCGGCACCGCGTACGGCACCGTGGTTTTGCACGTTGCCCCGGAAGCCGCTGCCGGTGGGCCGTTGGCGGTGGTGCAGGAAGGCGACTGGATCGAGCTCGATTGCGCCAGCGGGCGTTTGCACCTGGACATTCCGGATGCCGAACTGGCAGCGCGCATGGCGGATCTGCAGCCGCCGCAGCAGCTACTGGTCGGCGGCTATCGTCAGCTGTACATCGATCATGTGTTGCAGGCGGATCAGGGTTGCGATTTCGACTTCCTGGTCGGTTGCCGAGGGGCGGAAGTCCCACGTCATTCTCACTGACCCTGTGGGAGCGAGCCTGCTCGCGAAGAGGGAGTGTCAGTCGACATCAATTTGACTGATACGCCGCCTTCGCGAGCAGGCTCGCTCCCACATTCGGTTTCTGTGTCTGCCTCAAGATTGTCTGGTGCCTGCTATGATGCGCGGCATCTCCATCGCTCAGGATCGCGCCGTTCCCCATGGATTACCGCAAACCTTCCGACCGTAAAAGCATGCACTCGCGCATTGTCCAGGAACTGGGCATGCAGATCGTCTCCGGACGCTTTTTGCCCGACGACAAACTGCCCGCCGAAGCACTGCTGTGCGAGGAATACGCGGTCAGCCGCCCGGTGTTGCGCGAAGCCACGCGAGTGCTGGTGGCCAAGGGGCTGGTGTACTCCAAACCGCGTGTTGGCACGGTGGTCAAAGCCCGTCGCGAATGGCACATGCTCGACCCGGACGTGCTGCACTGGCTGATGCAAAGCAGCCCGCAGAATGAATTCTTCAATGTGCTCACCAGCGTGCGCAGCATCATCGAACCGGCCGCTGCCGCCCTCGCCGCCCAGCATGCGACCGAGGACGACATCGCCGCCATCGGCGAGGCTTATCAGCGCATGGAAGCCGCGCCGACACCGGAGGCCTTGCTGCAACCGGACCTGGACTTCCATAGCCGAATTGCCGACGCGACCCATAACGATTTGCTGGCGAACCTGTGCAACATGCTCTCGGTGGCGATTGCCGAGGCGTTGAAGCATTCGAATCAACGGCCGAATCTGCATGAACTGGCGTTGCCACGGCACAAGGCGATTCTTACGGCGATCGAGAACCGCGATGCACTGGGTGCCCGCCACGCGACGCTGGTGCAGCTGGATGATGCGCGCAGTGCGTTGAGCGCTGTGCTCGGCACCGAGTTCTCTTGAAGCAAAGTCAAAAGATCGCAGCCTTCGGCAGCTCCTACAGGGATCATGTGCACCGGTGAATATCGGGTGTACTTGTGCCCATTGTAGGAGCTGCCGAAGGCTGCGATCTTTTGATCTTGACCAACAAAAAAGCCGCAACCCTCGAGTTGCGGCTTTGTTGTTTCAGGCATCCGGATCAGTGAGCAAACAGCGAATTGCCCTTCTGCCCCGCCAGTTTCTCCGGCTTGATCAGGAACTTGGCCAGCGCCGGCAACAGCCACAGCGCACCGAACATGTTCCACAGCAACATGAAGGTCAGCATCAGGCCCATGTCGGCCTGGAACTTGATCGCCGAGAAGATCCAGGTGCACACGCCGATGGCCAGGCACAGGCCGGTGAACAGCACCGCTTTACCGGTGGATTTCAGGGTCTGGTAATAGGCTTCCTGCAACGGTAGACCGGCGCGCAGGAAACTCTCCAGACGGCTGTAGATGTAGATGCCGTAGTCCACGCCAATCCCCACGCCCAGTGCCACCACCGGCAGGGTCGCGACTTTGACGCCGATGCCCATGAACGCCATCAGCGCGTTGCCCAGCACCGAGGTCAGCACCAGCGGCAGGACGATGCACAGCGTCGCCGCCCATGAACGGAAGGTGATCATGCACATCACTGCGACGCAGATGTACACCAGAATCAGGATGGTCAGTTCGGCCTGTTTGATCACCTCGTTGGTGGCGGCTTCGATGCCGGCGTTACCGGCGGCGAGGATGAATTCCAGACCGTCCTTGTTGTTGGCCTTGGCGAATTCCTGCACCGCATGCACCGCGCGGTCGAGGGTTTCAGCCTTGTGGTCGTTGAGGAAGATCAACACCGGCGCCAGCGAACAGCTGTTGTTGTACAGGCCGTCGGCGCGGGCAATCGAGTTGTTCAGCACGTCCGGGTTGCGCGACAGGGTTTCCCATTTCAGGTTGCCTTCGTTCATGCCCTTGATCATCTGTTTGGACACGGTCACCAGCGAGATCGCCGACTGCACGCCCTCGGTGTTCTGCATCTTCCACATCAGTTCGTCGATCGGCGCCATCGCTTCGTAGCGCGAGCAGCCCTCGGTGGCGGTCTTGACCATCACCACCAGCACGTCGGAACTGGTGGAATAGTTGTTGATGATGAAGTTGTTGTCCTTGTTGTAGCGCGAGTCCGGACGCAGCTCCGGCGCGCCCTGATCGAGGTCGCCGATCTTCAGGTTCTGGCTGTACCAGAGGCCGCCGCCGAAGGCGAGCAGCGCCAGAGCAATCGAGACCGGGGCGACTTTCGGGCTGGCGAAGTTCGACAGCAGGCGCCAGAACGGGTGCTCGCGGTTCGCGTCCTTCTTGCTCTTGGCGATGGCGCGCTTGCTGATGCCGACATAGGAAATCGCCACCGGCAGCAGGATCAGGTTGGTGAACACGATCACCGCCACACCAATGGACGCGCCGATCGCCAGTTCGCGGATCACCCCGATATCAATGATCAGCAGGGTGATGAAGCCCACGGCGTCAGCGAGAATCGCGATCATCCCCGGCAGGAACAGTTGCCGGAAGGTGCGCCGCGCAGCGGTCAGGGCGTTGTCCGCCTCACTCGATTGCAGGGCGATCCCGTTGATCTTCTGCACGCCGTGGGAAATGCCGATGGCGAAGATCAGGAACGGCACCAGCATCGAATACGGATCCAGCCCGAAACCGAAGAAGTGCATCAGCCCGAGCTGCCAGACCACCGCCACCAGCGTGGTGCTCAATACCGCAATGGTGCTGCGCAGGCAGTTGGTGAACCACAGCAGCAGAATCAGGGTGATGACGAAAGCGATGCCGAAGAACATCACCACCATCACCAGGCCGTCGATCAGGTCTCCGACCTTCTTGGCGAAGCCAACGATGTGGATCTTGACGTTGGGGTTCTGCGCTTCGAACTTGTTGCGGATCTTGTCTTCGAGCTCATGGGAGAACTGGCGGTAGTCCAGCGCCAGCAGCTTGCCCTGATCCTGCGGGTCCGGGTAGGACTCCAGCAGCGGGATATCGACGATGCTCGATTTGAAGTCGTTGGACACCAGGCGCCCGACCTGCCCCGACTTGAGGACGTTGTTGCGCAGCATGTCGAGGCTGTCCGGCGAGCCGTCGTAGCTCTGCGGAATCACTTCCCCGCCGGCGAAACCCTCTTCGGTCACTTCGGTCCAGCGTACGCTCGGACTCCACAGCGATTTGAGGCCGGAACGGTCGACGCCGGAGATGTAGAACACCTCGTCGTTGATCTGGCGCAGGGTCTCCATGTATTCCTTGGAGAAGATGTCGCCGTCTTTGGCTTCCACCGAAATCCGTACGGTGTTGCCCAGGTTCGCCAGATCGTTGCGGTGCTCCATCATCTTCTCGATGAACGGATGCTTGAGCGGGATCATTTTTTCGAAACTGGTGGAGGGGCGAATCAGCGTGGCCTGCCAGAACAGGAAGACGCTGACCACCAGGCAGATCAGGATCACGGCCGGGCGGTTGTTGAAAATCAGACGTTCGAGGAACGTCGCCTTGTCCTGATGATGAGTGCTCAAGGAAGTCATAGCCCCGCCTTCTTATTATTGATTTCGGCGCCGTTTGGCTGAGTGGTGTGCACGCCGCCCTGCCCGGTCAGAATCAGATTGCCGTCGCCGGCCGCTGTCACCGAGGACAGCGAAATGCGGTCCGGGCGGTTGAACACGCTGAAGGTTTCGCCGTTGTCGCTGCTGCTGATCACCGAGCCGCCGTTGCCGACGATCACGATCGAGCCGTCGGCGAGCAGCGTGGCGCCGGACAGACCGAACTCCAGCGCACCGCGCGCGGCCTTGAGTTCGACCTGCTGCCAAGTGCTGCCGAAATCGCTGGAGCGGTAGAGGTTGCCGCGCAGGCCGTAGGCCAACAGAGTCTGCGCCTGAGCGGTGCCGATCACGCCGAACAGCGAGCCTTGATATGGGCCCTGGAGTTTTTCCCAGGTCTGGCCCCAGTCCGGGGAGCGGAACATGCTGCCCTGCTCGCCGACGATGAACAGCCCGGCGTCCTTGACCGCCGCGATGGCGTTGAGGTGGAACTGGTCCTGGTTGTCGAGGCGGTCGCTGACGTCCTGCCAGTTCTTGCCGCCATCGGTGGTTTCCAGCAAGGCACCGTAGGCGCCTACGGCGACGCCGTGGTTGACGTCCTGGAACCAGACGTCGAGCAGCGGTGCTTCGCGCTTGAGGTCTTCGAATTGTTTGCTCCAGGTCAGGCCGCCGTCGGCGCTGGCGAGGATCTGCGCGTCGTGGCCGACCGCCCAGCCGTGCTTGTCATCGACGAAGTACACCGCCGTCAGCAGTTGCCGGGTCGGCACTTTGGCCTGGGTCCAGGTCTTGCCCTGGTCGTCGGAAAAGAGAATGTGCCCGCGATCACCCACCGCCACCAACCGGGTGCCGGCGTGGACAACATCGAGTATCAGGCTTTTGGCGGCTTTGGCCGATTCGGTGGAATACACCCCGTCGGCGGGCGCTTCGGCGGCCAGAACGGGTGCCGACAAGGCAGCACAGCCCAGCAGTGTGAGTGCTGTGGCCAGCAACGCGGTGTTGCGTAACGCCGGCGGGCGGCAACGACTCATAGACCTTCCCCTATTTATTATTGTTAGGCCATTGGGCCTTAGGGCGCCGCAAGGGTGCTCGTGGTGACTGATGGGTCACAAGCATAGCCGTGAAACCCGCAGTCCAGAGCGCCTTGGGAAGCTGGCTCATCCTATCGGGCTTTGGAAACGTCTGACAATCGGCGCCACGTTATCTTTTGTTAACCAAAAGCGGCCCCCTGTAACGAAGGAATTTCCCTGTGGGAGCGAGCCTGCTCGCGAAGATGCCCTTGCAGTCGCCATCATCATCGGCTGACCCACCGCATTCGCGAGCAGGCTCGCTCCCACAAGGGTTAATGATGTTTAGGAGAATTGTGGTGGCGGATGAATGCACCGCCATTCGCCGGATCGATGCGGCAAATCTTGCGTGGGGGACTTGCACGATCGGTATTATGGTATACCATCAGACGCACAGACACTCTCAATCCCCCTACGGAGCAGCTCATGAGTTTCGAAATTCGCAAGATCGTCAGCTATGTCGAAGAAACCTTCATCGAAGGCGGCAAGGCCACTGACAAGCCAGTGACCATGGTTGGCCTGGCCGTGGTGATGAAGAACCCGTGGGTCGGCAACGGCTTCGTCGAGGACCTGAAACCGCAAATCCGCGCCAACTGCTCCGACCTCGGCGCAATGATGGTCGAGCGTCTGGTGGGCATCATCGGTGGCGCCGAGAAGATCGAGGCTTACGGCAAAGCGGCAGTGGTCGGCGCTGACGGCGAAATCGAACACGCCTCGGCCGTGATCCACACCCTGCGCTTCGGCAACCACTACCGCGAAGCGGTCAAGGCCAAGAGCTACCTGAGCTTCACCAACAAGCGCGGCGGCCCGGGCACGTCGATCCAGATCCCGATGATGCACAAGGACGACGAAGGTCTGCGCTCGCACTACATCACCCTGGAAATGCAGATCGAGGACGCGCCGCGTGCCGACGAAATCGTCGTGGTGCTCGGTTGCGCCGACGGTGGTCGCCTGCACCCGCGCATCGGCAACCGCTACATCGATCTGGAAGAACTGGCCGCCGAAAAAGCCCAGTAATCACAATAAAAAGGCATTGCAGGAGCGCTCCATGATTCGGCTCACCGCTGAACTCACCCCGGCTGGCACCAGTTACCTGGCGACCGGCCAAGGCCAGCCCGTGGTCTTGATCCACGGCGTGGGCCTGAACAAAGAAATGTGGGGCGGCCAGATCGTTGGCCTGTCTGCCCAATACCAGGTGATCGCCTACGACATGCTCGGCCACGGCGCCAGCCCGCGCCCGGCCAGCGGCACCGGCCTGCTCGGTTATGCCGATCAGTTGCTGGAGCTGCTCGATCACCTGAATCTGCCCCAGGCAGCGGTGATCGGTTTCTCCATGGGCGGTTTGGTGGCGCGGGCGTTTGCCCTGCATTACCCCGAGCGTCTGCAAAGCCTGGTGGTGCTCAACAGCGTGTTCAACCGCAGCGAAGAACAGCGCGCCGGGGTCATCGCCCGCACCGCGCAGGCCGCTGAACACGGGCCGGACGCCAATGCCGAAGCGGCGCTGTCGCGCTGGTTCAGCCGCGAATATCAGGCGGCGAACCCGGCGCAGATTGCGGCCACTCGTCAGACCCTGGCCGGCAACGACCCGCAGGGCTACCTGACCACCTACGAATTGTTCGCCACTCAGGACATGTACCGCGCCGACGACCTCGGCAGCATCCAGGCACCGACGCTGATCGCCACCGGCGAACTTGACCCCGGTTCCACCCCGGAAATGGCCGAGCAACTGGCCCGGCGCATCCCCGGTGCGAAGGTTGCGGTACTGCCCGAGCAACGGCATATGATGCCGGTAGAGTCGCCGCGCCTGGTCAACCAGACGCTGCTGCAATTTCTCGACTACGCACACGCCCGACAAAACCCTATAAAGGGGATCGTTGCATGACACTCCAACGCTTCCAGATGTGCATCGGCGGAGAATGGGTCGACGCCCTCTCCGGCAAGACTTTCGAAAGCCTCAACCCGGCCAGCGCGCAAGCCTGGGCCGAACTGCCTGACGCCGATGAAGCCGATGTCGAACGCGCCGTGCAAGCGGCGCAGACTGCCTTCGACAGCCCGGCCTGGCGCGGCCTCACCGCCACCGCGCGCGGCAAACTGCTGCGGCGTCTCGGCGACCTGATCGCGGAAAACAAGGAACAACTGGCGCAGCTGGAAAGCCGCGACAACGGCAAGCTGATCCGCGAAACCCGTGGTCAGGTCGGTTATCTACCGGAGTTCTTCCACTACACCGCAGGCCTGGCCGACAAGCTCGAAGGCGGCACCCTGCCGCTGGACAAGCCCGACCTGTTTGCCTACACCGTGCACGAAGCGATGGGCGTGGTCGCCGCGATCATTCCGTGGAACAGCCCGCTGTACCTGACCGCGATCAAACTGGCGCCGGCCCTCGCCGCCGGCAACACGATTGTGATCAAGCCGTCCGAGCACGCTTCGGCAACCATCCTTGAGCTGGCGCGTCTGGCCCTCGAAGCCGGGATTCCACCGGGCGTGGTCAACGTTGTCACCGGTTACGGCCCGAGCACCGGCGCCGCCCTCACCCGCCATCCGCTGATCCGCAAGATCGCCTTCACCGGCGGCGCGGCCACGGCCCGGCATGTGGTGCGCAGCAGCGCCGAGAACTTCGCCAAGCTGTCGCTGGAACTCGGCGGCAAATCGCCGAACATCATCTTCGCCGACGCCGACCTGGACAGCGCGATCAACGGCGCCATCGCCGGGATCTACGCCGCCTCGGGCCAGAGCTGCGTGTCCGGTTCGCGCCTGCTGGTGCAGGACGAAATCTACGACGAGTTCGTCAATCGCCTGGTCGAACGCGCCCAGCGCATCCGCATCGGCAACCCGCAGGAAGACCACAGCGAAATGGGCCCGATGGCCACCGCGCAGCAATTGGCGGTGGTCGAAGGTCTGGTGGCGGATGCCATCGCTGAAGGCGCGCGGTTGCGCACCGGCGGCAAGCGTCCGACCGACCTCGGTGACGGCTGGTTCTACGAGCCGACGCTGTTCGAGTGCGACCGCAACTCGATGAAGATCATGCAAGAAGAAGTCTTCGGCCCGGTGGCTTCGGTGATTCGCTTCAAGGATGAAGCCGAAGCGCTGGCGATTGCCAATGACTCGCAGTTTGGCCTTGCCGCCGGCATCTGGACCCGCGACCTGGGCCGCGCCCATCGTCTGGCCCGGGACGTGCGCTCTGGGATCATCTGGGTCAACACCTACCGCGCGGTATCGGCCATGGCGCCAATTGGCGGTTTCAAGAACAGTGGCTATGGACGCGAAAGCGGCATCGATTCGGTGCTGGCCTACACCGAACTGAAAACGGTGTGGATCAATCTCTCTCAGGCGCCGATGCCTGACCCGTTTGTGATGCGCTAGGAGTCCTGCGACATGATCGAACCCGGCATTTACAAAGACGTCATGAGCTCGTTTCCGTCCGGGGTCACGGTGGTCACCACCCTCGACCCGGAGGGCGCCATCGTCGGCATCACCGCCAGCGCCTTCAGCGCGCTGTCGATTGACCCGGCGCTGGTGCTGTTCTGCCCCAATTACGCTTCCGACACCTACCCGGTGCTGCGCGACAGCAAGAAATTCGCGATCCATTTGCTGTCCGCCGACCAGACCGCCGAGGCCTACGCCTTTGCTGGTAAAGGCAAGGACAAGGCCAAGCACATCGAGTGGCATTTGAGCGAACTCGGTAACCCGATCCTCGCCAAGGCCACAGCAATCATCGAGTGCGAGTTGTGGCGTGAATACGACGGTGGCGATCACGCGATCATTGTCGGCGCGGTGAAGAACCTGATCCTGCCCGCGCAACCGGTGACGCCGATGATTTATCACAAAGGCAAGCTCGGGCCGTTGCCGACCCTGGCCTGATTGCCACACACGATTGCCAATGTGGGAGCGAGCCTGCTCGCGAAAGCGGTCGACCATTCAATATTTGCATCGACTGATACGACGCCTTCGCGAGCAGGCTCGCTCCCACAGGAAACAACTGTGTTTGGAGGATTTATGAGTAACGAAAAGTACAAAAAAGGCCTGAAGATCCGCACCCAAGTGCTGGGCGAAGCCTACGTGCAACGCTCGATCGAGAACGCCGACGACTTCACCCGCCCGCTGCAGGAAATGGTCACCGAATACTGCTGGGGCCATGTCTGGGGCCGTGAGGGTTTGTCGCTCAAGGAGCGCAGCATGATCAACCTGGCGATGATCTCGGCGCTCAACCGCCCGCACGAACTCAAGCTGCATGTGCGCGGCGCCTTGCGTAACGGCCTGAGTCGTGAGCAAATACGCGAAATTCTGCTTCAGGTCGGTATTTATTGCGGCGTCCCGGCAGCCGTGGACAGTTTCCGGCTCGCCCGTGAAGCCTTCGCCGAAGCCGACGCCGAGGCCTCCAGTTAACCCCTCGGCTGTTTAGATGCCCGTCTGGCATGGACAGCCAACTTAAAGAGCGGACCCCATGAAACGCCAGCCACTCGACGACAGCTTCAAGGTCAATCGCAACCCCGTTACCCTGCGCGAAATCGTGCTGGACAAACTGCGTAGCGCGATCATGAATTTCCAGCTCATGCCCGGCGATCGTCTGGTTGAGCGCGATCTGTGCGATCGCCTCGGTGTCAGTCGCACGTCGGTGCGCGAAGCCTTGCGTCACCTGGAGTCCGAAGGCCTGGTCGAATTCGCCGATGCCAAAGGCCCGCGCGTAGCGATCATCACCCTCGCCGATGCAGTCGACATCTATGAACTGCGCTGCGTGCTCGAAGGCCTGATCGTCCAGCTGTTCACCCTGCGCGCCAAGGCCAAGGACATCAAGGCCCTGGAAAAAGCCCTCGACGAGAACCGCAAGGCACTCAAGGACGGCGAACTGCAACAGGTGATCGACTCGGTGCAGGGCTTCTACGACGTGCTGCTCGAAGGCTCGGGCAACCATGTTGCGGCCACGCAGTTGCGCCAGTTGCAGGCGCGCATCAGCTACCTGCGGGCGACCTCGGTGTCCCAGGAAAACCGGCGCGGCGCGAGTAATCACGAAATGGAAAAAATGGTCGAGGCGATCAAGAGCGGTGATCCGCTGGCGGCGCATCAGGCCTGCGTCGATCACGTGCGTGCGGCGGCTGCCGTGGCCCTCGATTATCTGAAGCGCAAACAGGAAGAGACCGGCGCCACGCCGGCGATCACCCTGCCCATCGCGCTGAAAGAACCGCGCATAGGTCACTGACATGTTCAGCCCGAGCTTTTGCCCTAAATGCGGTGGCCCTGACCTCGGTCAGCAGGTACCGCCGGGCGATACGCACGAGCGCCTGATGTGCCGCGGCTGCGGCTATATCCACTACGTCAATCCGAAGATCATCGCCGGCTGCATCATCGAGCAGGACGGCAAATACCTGTTGTGCCAAAGGGCGATCCCGCCGCGCCCCGGCACCTGGACGCTGCCCGCCGGCTTCATGGAAAGCGGCGAAACCACCGAGCAGGCGGCGCTGCGCGAAGTCTGGGAAGAAAGCGGCGTACGTGCGGAAATCGTCTCGCCGTATTCGATCTTCAGCGTGCCGAAAATCAGCGAGGTATACATCATCTTCCGCGCGATCGCGCTGGAGATCACCGGGCAGTACGGACCCGAGACTCTCGACTACAAGTTCTTTGCCCCTGAAGACATTCCGTGGGAGCAGATCTACTACCCGGCGATCCGGCAGATTCTCGAGCGTTACATCGAGGAGCGTCAGGCCGGGGTGTATGGGATCTACATGGGCAATGATGACAGCGGCAAGATCCACTTTATCCGCTGATCACCACCTATCCCCCTGTGGGAGCGAGCCTGCTCGCGAAGGCGTCGGGTCAGTCGATACAAATGTTGAATGAACGACCGCTTTCGCGAGCAGGCTCGCTCCCACAGTGTTTAATGGTGTTGCTTAAAGTGGGGCGATGCCTTCTACGATGACGATCTCCGCCCTTGCCCATTCCTCGCGATAACGTTTCGCCTCCTGATACGCCGCCGAGTGGTAGCACGCCAGCGCCTGCTCGTAGCTCTCGAACTCGATCACCACGCTACGCTGAGGCGTAGCCCTGCCCTCCAGCGCTTCGCTGCGCCCGCCACGCGCTAAAAACTTCGCGCCGAATTCGGCGAACGCTTTCGGCGCGCGCTGGGTGTATTGGCTGTAGTGCTCGGCATCGTCGACATCCACGTGAGCAATCCAGTACGCCTTCATAGTGACCTCATTGTTGATTTTGTATTATGGTATACCAATATTATTTGCAACCAACCCTGAGAGTCCAGCATGGCCTTCAACAGCATCGAAGAAATCCTCGAAGATTATCGCCTCGGCAAAATGGTCCTGCTGGTCGATGACGAAGATCGGGAAAACGAAGGCGACCTGCTGCTGGCCGCCGACTGCTGCACGCCCGAGGCGATCAGCTTCATGGCGCGTGAAGCACGCGGGTTGATCTGCCTGACGTTGACCGACGAACACTGCCAGCGCCTGGGCCTTGAGCAGATGGTGCCGAGCAATGGCAGCGTGTTCAGCACCGCGTTTACCGTGTCGATTGAAGCGGCGGTTGGCGTGACCACCGGCATTTCCGCTGCTGATCGCGCGCGCACGGTCGCTGCCGCTGTGGCGAAAGACGCTCGCGCCGAAGACCTGGTGCAACCCGGCCATATCTTTCCGCTGCGCGCCAAGGAAGGTGGCGTGCTGACCCGCGCCGGCCACACCGAGGCCGGTTGCGATCTGGCGCGCCTCGCCGGTTTTACTCCGGCCTCGGTGATTGTCGAGGTGATGAACAATGACGGCACCATGGCACGCCGCCCGGATCTGGAATTGTTTGCGCGCAAGCACGGGATCAAGATCGGCACCATTGCCGACCTGATCCACTACCGCCTGAGCACCGAACACACCATCGAGCGCATCGGCGAGCGGGAGTTGCCGACGGTGCATGGCACGTTCCGTTTGATCACCTTCGAAGACCGCATCGAGGGCGGCGTGCACATGGCGATGGTCATGGGCGAATTGCGCCGCGAAGAGCCGACGCTGGTGCGCGTGCATGTGATCGATCCGCTGCGTGATCTGGTCGGCGCCGAGTACAGCGGGCCATCGAACTGGACGTTGTGGGCAGCGCTGCAACGGGTTGCGGCCGAGGGGCATGGCGTTGTGGTGGTGCTGGCCAATCATGAATCGTCACAGGCGCTGCTCGAGCGCGTGCCGCAACTGACCCAGCCGCCGCGGCAGTTCAGCCGCTCGCAATCACGGATTTATTCGGAGGTCGGCACCGGGGCGCAGATTCTGCAGAACCTCGGTGTCGGCAAACTGCGCCATCTTGGGCCGCCGCTGAAGTATGCGGGGCTGACCGGGTATGACCTGGAGGTGGTGGAGAGCATTCCGTTTACCGAATAACGCCCAGACACAGGTGATTTCCTGTGGCGAGGGAGCTTGCTCCCGCTGGACTGCGCAGCAGGCCCCAGCTTTTCAGAGAAGCGAGGGTCGCTTCGCAACCCGGCGGGAGCAAGCTCCCTCGCCACAATTTCATCTTTAGAAAATCCTTCAGCGGTCAAAAAACAGCTTCGCCAGATAACCGGTAAGGCAAAGTGCTTGCACAAAGTTTGGAATACCATAATATGATATTCCATAGACCGGACGACCTAAAAAACCGTCCAGCTACTGCTCCCGACAGGCGGGCAACAACGCAAGCCCGCTCAAAAACACAACAATGAGGGCGTAAAAATGGTGTTGAACAAAGCTGCAACCGCAATCCTTTTTGCGGGACTGCTGAGCGTGACCGGCCAGGCTGCAATGGCCGCCGAGAGTGTGAACTTTGTCAGCTGGGGCGGTAGCACCCAGGATGCGCAGAAACAGGCATGGGCCGATCCGTTCAGCAAGGCCAGCGGCATCACCGTCGTGCAGGACGGCCCGACCGACTACGGCAAACTCAAGGCCATGGTCGAAAGCGGCAACGTGCAGTGGGACGTGGTCGACGTCGAAGCCGACTTTGCCCTGCGCGCCGCTGCCGAAGGCCTGCTCGAACCCCTCGATTTCAACGTCATCCAGCGCGACAAGATCGACCCGCGTTTCGTCAGCGACTACGGCGTCGGCTCGTTCTTCTTCTCCTTCGTCCTCGGCTACAACGAGGGCAAGCTCGGCGCTGCCAAGCCGCAAGACTGGAGCGCCCTGTTCGACACCAAGACCTATCCCGGCAAACGCGCGCTCTATAAATGGCCAAGCCCCGGCGTGCTCGAACTGGCGCTGCTGGCCGACGGCGTAGCGGCTGACAAGCTCTACCCGCTGGATCTGGATCGCGCCTTCAAGAAACTCGACACCATCAAGAAAGACATCGTCTGGTGGGGCGGCGGCGCGCAGTCGCAGCAACTGCTGGCCTCCGGTGAAGCAAGCATGGGCCAGTTCTGGAACGGCCGGATTCATGCCCTGCAGGAAGACGGCGCACCGGTCGGCGTGAGCTGGAAACAGAACCTGGTCATGGCCGACATTCTGGTGATTCCAAAAGGCTCGAAAAACAAGGACGCGGCGATGAAGTTTCTGGCCAATGCCAGCAGTGCCAAAGGCCAGGCGGACTTCTCCAACCTGACCGCCTACGCCCCGGTCAACATCGACAGCGTGGCGCGCCTGGACTCGGTGCTGGCCCCGAACCTGCCGACGGCCTACGCCAAGGATCAAATCACGCTTGATTTCGCGTACTGGGCCAAGAACGGTCAAGCCATCGCGACACGGTGGAACGAATGGCTGGTCAAATGAAAATGGCGGCCACTGCGCCCCGCCCCGCAACGGTGACCGGGAGCGCCACTGGCGCTGTCGGCTCGATCCCCACCTTCAGACAACGCTGGAAAGGTGCCGGCAATCTCATCCCGGCCCTGCTGTTCCTCGGTTTGTTCTTTCTCGCGCCGTTGATTGGCCTGCTGTTGCGCGGCGTGCTCGAACCGACCCCCGGCCTTGGCAACTACGAACAACTGTTCGCCAACTCGGCGTACGCACGGGTGCTGCTCAACACCTTTTCGGTGGCCGGGCTGGTGACGATTTTCAGCCTGTTGCTGGGCTTCCCGCTGGCTTGGGCGATCACGCTGGTACCGCGCGGCTGGGGCCGCTGGATCCTCAACATCGTGCTGCTGTCGATGTGGACCAGCCTGCTCGCCCGCACCTATTCGTGGCTGGTATTGCTGCAGGCCTCGGGGGTTATCAACAAGGCCTTGATGGCGCTGGGCATCATCGATCAGCCACTGGAAATGGTGCACAACCTCACCGGCGTGGTGATCGGCATGAGTTACATCATGATCCCGTTCATCGTCCTGCCGTTGCAGGCAACCATGCAGGCCATCGACCCGATGATCCTGCAGGCCGGTTCGATCTGCGGCGCCAGCCCGTGGACCAACTTCTTCCGGGTGTTCCTGCCGCTGTGCCGGCCGGGGCTGGCGTCCGGCGGGTTGATGGTGTTCGTGATGTCGCTCGGTTACTACGTCACCCCGGCGCTGCTCGGCGGGGCGCAGAACATGATGCTGCCGGAGTTCATCATTCAGCAGGTGCAATCGTTCCTCAACTGGGGCCTGGCCAGTGCCGGCGCCGCGTTGCTGATCGCGATCACGCTGGTGCTGTTCTACTTCTACCTGAAGCTTCAGCCGGAATCCCCGGTTGGCGCCAGCAACGCGAGGTAAGCCGAGATGCTCCTGACTCCCAATGCCATGAGCCGGCGGATGCGTTTCGGCTTGTACGCCACCACCGGGTTGATCGGTCTGTTCCTGCTGTTGCCGATCGTGTTCATCGTCCTGCTGTCGTTCGGCTCGTCGCAGTGGCTGGTGTTCCCGCCGCCGGGCTGGACGCTGAAATGGTACGGCCAGTTCTTCTCCAACGCCGACTGGATGAACGCTGCGGCGGCCAGCCTCAAGATCGCGGTGCTGACCACGATCTGCGCCGTGGCCCTCGGTCTGCCGACGGCGTTTGCCTTGGTGCGCGGGCGTTTTCCCGGTCGGGAAATGCTCTACGGCCTGTTCACCCTGCCGATGATCGTGCCGCTGGTGATCATCGCCGTGGCGGTGTACGCGCTGTTTCTCAAGCTCGGTTACACAGGGACGATGTTCGCCTTCGTGGTCAGCCATGTGATCGTCGCGCTGCCGTTCACCATCATCTCGATCATCAACTCGCTGAAGCTGTTCGATCAGTCGATTGAAGACGCGGCGGTAATCTGCGGTGCCTCGCGCCTGCAAGCGGTGTTCAAGGTGACCTTTCCGGCGATCCGTCCGGGCATGGTCGCCGGCGCCCTCTTCGCCTTTCTGGTTTCGTGGGACGAAGTGGTGCTCAGCGTGATGATGGCCAGCCCGACCCTGCAAACCCTTCCCGTGAAAATGTGGACCACCCTGCGCCAGGACCTGACCCCGGTGATCGCCGTCGCTTCGACGCTGCTGATCGGCTTGTCGGTTTTGGTCATGGTCATCGCCGCCGCGCTGCGCCGGCGCAACGAAATCAGCGCCTGAGCGCCCAGGAGTACGACATGAGTGCCGTGATCAAAGACGCCTCCCAGCAGAACGACAAACCTCTGGTCAGCCTGCGTAATCTGAACAAGCACTACGGCGACTTTGCCGCCGTCGACAACATCTCGCTGGACATCAGGGACGGCGAGTTCCTGACCTTCCTCGGCTCCAGTGGCTCGGGCAAAAGCACCACGCTGTCGATGCTCGCCGGGTTCGAAACGCCGAGCAGCGGCGAGATCCTGGTCAACGGTCAGTCGCTGGTCAACGTGCCGCCGCACAAGCGCGACATCGGCATGGTGTTCCAGCGCTATTCGCTGTTCCCGCATTTGTCGGTGCGCGACAACATCGCCTTTCCGCTGGCGATCCGCAAACTCGCCGCCGCCGAACGTGACAAGCGTGTCGATGCGATGTTGAAGCTGGTGCAACTGGAACAATTCGCTCATCGCCGCCCTTCGCAACTCTCTGGCGGGCAACAGCAACGCGTCGCCATCGCCCGCGCGCTGGTCTACGAGCCACGCATTCTGTTGATGGACGAACCCCTCGGAGCGCTGGATAAAAAACTGCGTGAAGACTTGCAGGATGAACTGCGCCAGCTGCATCGGCGTCTGGGCATCACCATCGTCTACGTGACCCACGATCAGGAAGAAGCCATGCGCCTGTCGCAGCGCATTGCGATTTTCAGTCACGGCAAGATTGTGGGTTTAGGCAGCGGTTATGACCTGTACCAGAATCCGCCGAACGCGTTTGTCGCGTCGTTCCTCGGCAACTCGAACTTCCTCAAGCTCAAGGCGCAAGGCAACGCGGCGGCGAGTTTTGAAGGGCAGTCGTTGTCGATTCGCCTGACCGCCGGCTTGCACACCGATCAGGACGTACTGCTGATGGTGCGGCCGGAAAAGGCTGTGGCACTGAGCGTGCAGCAGGCGAGCGACGAGCCGTTGGCGGCGGGCTGGAATGAGGTGTCGGCGCAGGTTGTGGAAGTGTTGTTTCTTGGTGAGAGCCAGACGTGCAGCGTGGTCACCGCGGGCGGTACTTCGATGACGGTGAAAGCCTTGTCCGCCGCCGGCATGCCACTCAAGGCTGGCGACCCGGTGCGGGTACGCTGGGCCACGGCGGATGCCTGTGTCTACAGCGAATGGGCTGAAAGCGACCTCAACAAAGCCGCCGGTTCTCACTGACAGTCCGTGCAGGCGCTGCATTTCAACTGTGGGAGCGAGCCTGCTCGCGAATGCGGTGCGTCATTCAACGTTAATGCTGACTGACACGGCCTCTTCGCGAGCAGGCTCGCTCCCACAGGGGCCAGAGGTGTTCAGTTGATCGGAGTGAACCCTTCGATTTCGTCCGGCCACGCCGTGAGAATCTCAAAGCCGGTTTCCGTCACAGCGACCATATGCTCCCACTGCGCCGACAACGAGCCATCCTTGGTCAGCACGGTCCAGCCGTCCGGCATGTTCTTCACATGGCGCTTGCCGGCATTGAGCATCGGCTCGACGGTGAAGATCATCCCCGCCTTGAGCTTCATGCCCTGATTGGGGAACCCGTAATGCAGGATCTGCGGTTCATCGTGGTAGACCTTGCCAATGCCATGCCCGCAATACTCGCGCACCACGCTGAAGCCTTCTTTCTCCGCCAGACTCTGGATCGCATGGCCGATGTCGCCCAGCGTCGCGCCCGGACGCACCCTGCGGATGCCGGCGCACATGGCGTCGTAGGTGGTCTTGATCAGGTGTTGCGCCTCAGGCGACGCCGTGCCGACCACGTACATGCGGCTGGTGTCGCCGAACCAGCCGTCCTTGATCACCGCGATGTCGAGGTTGACGATGTCGCCGTCTTTCAACGGCGTGCCGGACGGAATGCCGTGGCACACCACGTCGTTGACCGAGGCGCAGACGGTTTTCGGAAAACCGTGGTAACCGACGTTGGCCGGAATCGCTTTCTGCACGTTGACGATGTAATCGTTGCACAACCGATCCAGCTCATCGGTGGTCACCCCCGCCTTCACATGCGGTACCAGCATCGCCAGCACCTCGGCGGCCAGCTTGCCGGCAGCGCGTGACTGAGCGATTTCGGCGGGGGTGTTGATCTTGATCTGGTTTCTCATGCGCTGACGGCTTCCTGAGTCAGTTGGTGCAGATCCAGCCCGCCGTTCTGTTCGGCGCGGATCAGCAAACGGCAAATGGCGCTGTGGTCGAGGTTGGGGTGCAGCTCGGCGAGCATGCCGATGCGCATCCAGTGCTCGGCCTGCGCGTTGATCGAGCGGCTGAGCGCGGTGCTGGAGATGCGCAGGTTCTCGTGCATGTCTTCAGAAATCTTTACGATACCCATATCCAAATCCAATACGAAGTGTATATGGATCGTATACTATCCAAGCCTCATGGAAAATTGCAATACACTCCGCAAACCTACTGACATAAACGTGTAGGAGCTGCCGCAGGCTGCGATCTTTTGATCTTCAAAAACAAAGTCAAAAGATCGCAGCCTGCGGCAGCTCCTACAGGGATTTTGTGTTGGTTTTTGGGGGAAACGTGTGGAATTTCAGGCAAAAAAAAGCTGCCCAAAGAGGCAGCAAATACTTTAAGAACACGCGATGTATTGGGTTCAGGATAGACGCCGGATAATGACAGTGTCATGACAGCCAACCCTTCACTTAAGCGCCCTTGCCCCGTCATCAGGATGTCATCAACCGCACCGCAGAATCCTCGCAAACCGTCTTGAGCCTTCGACGGATGCTTTGCAGGGATTCCCATGAAACAAGACGCCTCGCTGTTTGCCGCCATCGACCTGGGTTCGAATGCGTTTCGCCTGATGATCGGTCAATCGATACGCAGTCGACAGGGCTTGATGATTCAGGAGGTCAAAACCCTGCGTGAGCCGGTGCGACTGGCCGAAGGTTTCGAAGGCGGAGCTCTGGACGCACTGGCGCTGGATCGGGGCTGGCAGGCGCTGGCGCGGTTCGGCAAAAAACTGCGCGGATTCGAGGCCGGCAAAGTGCGGGCCGTGGCAACCAGCGCGGTACGCGAGGCCGACAATGCGCAGCTGTTTCTGCATAGCGCCGAACGTCATCTGGGGTTTCGCATCGATGTCATTTCCGGCCATGAAGAGGCGCAACTGGTCTATGCCGGCGTCGCCCATTCCCTGCCGGGCGCTGAAGACATGCGGTTGGTGGTCGACATCGGTGGAGGTTCCACCGAGCTGATTCTCGGCCAGGGGTCGCAGCCGCTGCTCACCGAAAGCATCGCCATCGGCAGCGGCACCTTGGGCGCACGCTATTTCCCTGACGGGCGCATCGCGCCCGGTGCGCTGCAGGAAGCCGAACGCGTGGCGATCCTGCAATTCGAAAAAGTCGCCCGCCGCTATCGCGCGCAGGGCTGGCAGCAAACCATTGGCTCGTCGGGCACGGCGCGGATGCTGGCGAAAGTGCTCAAGGCCAATCGCTTGAACGACTTCGGCCAGGATGGCATTACCTATGGTGGGTTGTTGCGCTTGTCGCTGTTGCTGCTGAAGGTGAAAAACGTTCAGCAGTTGAAGCTGGCAGGTTTGCAGCCGCATCGCCAGAGCATTTTGCCCGGCGGATTGGTATTGATGCTGGCGGCGTTCAAGGCATTCGGGATTTCGCAGATGGCGCCGTCGGAACCGGGGCTGCGCCTGGGTGTGCTGCATGGTTTGATGAGCCGGCACTGACCGATCACTAACTCCATTGTGGGAGCGAGCCTGCTCGCGAAAGCGGTGTATCAGAGAAACATTATTCGACTGACACGCCGCCTTCGCGAGCAGGCTCGCTCCCACAGGGTTTGTATTCAGGCTTCAGGCCAGTTCTTTGCGCAGCTGACGGGCGGCGGCAACCATGTGCACCAGTGCCGCCTCAGTCTCCGGCCAGCCACGGGTTTTCAAGCCGCAATCCGGGTTGACCCACAACCGCTCGGCCGGAATCCGCTGCGCTGCCTTACGCAGCAAGTTGGCCATCTCCGAAGCATCGGGAACGCGTGGCGAATGGATGTCGTAGACACCCGGGCCGATCTCGTTCGGGTAGTCGAAGGCTTCGAAGGCATCGAGCAACTCCATGTCCGAACGCGAGGTTTCGATGGTGATCACGTCGGCATCCATCGCAGCGATGGACTCGATCACATCGTTGAATTCGCTGTAGCACATGTGCGTGTGGATCTGGGTTTCGTCGCGCACGCCCGAGGCGCACAGGCGGAACACGTCGGTGGCCCAGTCCAGATAGTGCTGCCATTGCGCCCGGCGCAGCGGCAAGCCTTCGCGGAAGGCGGCTTCGTCGATCTGCACGATCCTGATTCCGGCGGCTTCCAGATCCAACACTTCATCACGAATTGCCAGCGCCAGTTGCCGCGCCTGCACTTCACGGGACACGTCTTCGCGGGGGAACGACCACATCAGCATGGTCACCGGGCCGGTCAGCATACCTTTCATGACCTTGCCGGTGAGGCCCTGAGCATAGCGGATCCAGTCCACGGTCATGGCTTGCGGACGGCTCAGATCACCGAAGATCACTGCCGGTTTCACACAACGTGAACCGTAGCTCTGCACCCAGCCAAAACGGGTGAATACATAGCCGTCGAGTTGCTCGGCGAAGTACTCGACCATGTCGTTGCGCTCGGCTTCTCCGTGCACCAGTACGTCGAGGCCCAACTGTTCCTGGATTTGCACGGCGTGGCGGATCTCGCTGTACATGGCTTCGGTGTATTCGGCTGCGCTGAGCTTGCCTTGCTTGAACGACTGACGCGCCAGACGAATCGAGGCGGTCTGCGGAAACGAACCGATGGTGGTGGTCGGGAACAGCGGCAGGTCGAGGCCGGCGCGCTGCTTGGCGATACGCTGGGTAAACGGCGATTGGCGCTGGCTGTCCTGCGCTGTAATGGCCGCCACACGGGCCTGCACCGCCGGTTTGTGAATACGTGGCGAGGCGGCGCGACTGGTCTGTACCGAGCGGCTTTGGGTCAAGGCGCGGAGCACTTTTGGTGACTCAGGCTCGTTGACTGCCTGAGCCAGCACGGCGACTTCTTCACACTTCTGCACGGCAAACGCCAGCCAGCTTTTCAGCTCGGCATCGAGCTGGTCTTCGCGGCTCAGGTCCACCGGACTGTGCAACAGCGAACAGGACGGCGCGACCCACAACCGATCACCCAATCGCTCATGCGCATGTTGCAAAGTCGCCAGCGCACTTTCCAGATCGCAGCGCCAGACGTTACGGCCATTGACCAGGCCCAGCGACAACACCTTATACGCTGGCAAACGATCAAGGATGGTCGGGTACTGATCCGGCGCGCGCACCAGATCAATGTGCAGACCATCAACCGGCAGGTTGGCGGCCAGGCCGAGGTTTTCTTCCAGACCACCGAAGTAAGTGGCGAGCAGTTTCTTCAGCGGATCGCGCTGGATCTGGTTGTACGCACGCTCGAAAGCGTTCTTCCATTCCTGCGGCAGGTCGAGCACCAGAATCGGCTCGTCGATCTGCACCCACTCCACACCGAGTGCGGCGAGCCGGGCGAAGATTTGTCCGTACAGCGGCAGCAGGCGATCAAGCAATTCCAGCTTGTCGAACCCAGCGCCTTTGGCCTTGCCCAGCCATAGATAAGTCAGTGGGCCGATAATCACCGGTTTGACGTTATGGCCGAGGGCACGGGCCTCTTCGACTTCTTCGAACAACTGTTCCCAGCCGAGCTGGAACTGTTGATCGGCACTGAATTCCGGGACCAGATAGTGGTAGTTGGTGTCGAACCACTTGGTCATTTCCTGTGCGTGGGCACCGCCGCAGCAGCTGTCGCTGACACCACGGGCCATGCCGAACAGGGTCTGCAGGCTGGCTTTACCGTCGTGCGGACGGAAACGCTCGGGGATCACCCCGAACATCAGCGAGTGAGTCAGCACCTGGTCGTACCAGGCGAAATCGCCTACCGGCAGCAGCTCGATGCCGGCGTTTTTCTGCAAGTCCCAATGGGCCTTGCGCAACTCGCGGCCAACGTCACGCAGGCCGGCCTCGTTCAGTTCTCCTTTCCAGAACGCCTCTTGCGCTTTTTTCAGTTCGCGGTCGCGACCGATGCGCGGAAATCCGAGGGAATGGGCCAGTGCCATGACAAACAACTCCAATGTCTTGTTGATGGCGGCCATTGTCGGTATCAGGTGCTGGTGAGACAAACTCATTTTAATCTTGATGATCACAAGTTTCCCTCATGATCGAATGTCACCTGTATGCCCGCTGAAAACATGTTTTGCCCTGCAGGATATTCCTGCGCGAATCAAGCTGGCGAGCGCGGTCACGACGCCCTTTGAATACTCAATGGCGCCTTGATGTAAACCCTCTGAAACCGCGCCGTTGCAGGCTTCGAATCTGTTCTATGGTTAGATCGAAATGGCTGTATCTGCGGCTGACTAATGGTTGCGACAGATCCTGTCTGCGCCTATGTTGCACGCGAGCTTTTCCCCGCGAATGGAACGCGATCAACACCACTACAAGAGGTGAAGAAATGTCAAAGGATTCACGCCCTGCCGTACTTGGGCTGATCGGCAACACGCCGCTGGTACAAGTTACCCGCTTCGATACCGGCCTCTGCACACTGTTTCTCAAACTGGAATCACAAAACCCCGGCGGCTCGATCAAGGACCGCATTGGTCTGGCGATGATCGACGCCGCTGAACGCGACGGGCGCCTGCAACCGGGTGGCACCATCGTCGAGGCCACCGCCGGCAATACCGGCCTGGGTCTGGCGCTGGTCGGCCGGGCCAAGGGCTACCGCGTGGTGCTGGTGGTACCGGACAAGATGTCCACCGAAAAAGTCCTGCACTTGAAAGCCATGGGCGCCGAAGTGCACATCACTCGCTCCGACGTCGGCAAGGGCCACCCCGAGTATTACCAGGACGTCGCCGCCCGCCTGGCGAAAGACATTCCCGGCGCGTTCTTCGCCGACCAGTTCAACAACCCTGCCAACCCGCTGGCACACGAGTGCAGCACCGCACCGGAGATCTGGGCGCAGACCGAACATGATCTGGACGCGATCGTGGTCGGCGTCGGGTCTGCCGGCACACTGACCGGGCTGAGCCGTTTCTTCAAACGCGTACAGCCGGATCTGGAAATGGTCCTCGCCGATCCGGTGGGTTCGGTGATGGCGCAATACAGCCGCGACGGCACGATGCCGACGCCCGGTTCGTGGGCGGTGGAAGGCATCGGCGAAGACTTCATTCCGTCGATCACCGACCTCAGCAGCGTGCGCCACGCTTACTCGATCAGCGACGAAGAAAGCTTCGACCACGCCCGTCAGTTGCTCAAGGCCGAAGGCATTCTCGGGGGTTCGTCCACCGGTACCTTGCTGGCTGCCGCGCTGCGTTATTGCCGCGAACAGACCGAGCCGAAACGCGTGGTCAGCTTCGTCTGCGACACCGGCACGCGCTATCTGTCGAAGGTCTACAACGACCAGTGGATGACCGATCAGGGCCTGTTGCAGCGCAAACGCTATGGCGACCTGCGCGATCTGATCGCCCGGCGTTTCGAAGACGGCCGTGTGATCAGCGTCGGCCCCGACGACACCCTGCTGACCGCGTTCCAGCGCATGCGTCTGGCAGATGTTTCACAACTGCCGGTGCTGGTTGAAGGCAAACAACTGGTCGGCGTAATCGACGAATCCGACATCTTGCTCGCGGTGCACGAAGACGCCGCGCGCTTCAGTCAATCGGTGTCCAGCGTGATGACCGACAAACTGCAAACCCTCGCACCTGGCGCCCATCTCACCGAGCTCGAAGCGGTGCTCAGTCGTGGCCTCGTGGCGATCATTGCCGACGCTTCTGGCTTCCATGGCCTGATTACCCGCACCGACATGCTCAACCAATTACGGAGATCCCTCGCATGAGTCAGCACGACGATAAATCCCAAGGCTTCGCGACCCGGGTGATCCACGCCGGGCAAACGCCTGACCCGACCACCGGTGCGTTGATGCCGCCGATCTACGCCAACTCGACGTACCTGCAAGACAGCCCCGGCGTGCACAAGGGCTTCGATTACGGGCGCTCGCACAACCCGACGCGTTTTGCCCTGGAGCGTTGCGTGGCGGATCTGGAAGGCGGTACCCGCGCGTTCGCGTTCGCGTCCGGGCTGGCGACGATTTCCACCGTGCTCGAACTGATCGATGCCGGTTCGCACGTGATCTCCGGCAATGACCTGTACGGCGGCACGTTCCGCCTGTTCGACAAGGTACGCCAGCGCAGTGCCGGACACCGTTTCAGCTACGTCGATCTGACTGACCTGGCGGCGTTCGAAGCGGCGCTGCAGGACGACACCCGCCTGGTGATTGTCGAGTCGCCGACCAACCCGCTGCTGAGCCTGTCGGATCTGGCCGCGATTGCACGCATCTGCCGCGCACGCGGGATCATCAGCGTTGCCGACAACACCTTCGCCAGCCCGTATATCCAGCGCCCGCTGGAGCTGGGTTTCGACATCGTGCTGCACTCGACCACCAAGTACCTGAACGGTCACTCCGACGTGATCGGTGGTATCGCGGTGGTTGGGCAGAATGCCGAACTGGCGGACAAACTCGGCTTCCTGCAGAACGCGGTCGGCGCGATTTCCGGGCCGTTCGATGCATTCCTGACGTTGCGCGGGGTGAAAACCCTGGCGCTGCGCATGGAACGTCATTGCAGCAACGCACTGGAACTGGCCAAGTGGCTGGAGCAGCAGCCGCAGGTCAAACGCGTTTACTACCCAGGCCTGCCGTCGCACCCGCAGCATGAGTTGGCCAAACGGCAGATGCATGGTTTTGGCGGGATGATTTCGGTGGATCTGAACAGTGATCTGGAGGGCGCCCGACGCTTTCTGGAAAACGTGAAGATCTTTGCCTTGGCCGAGAGCCTGGGCGGCGTCGAAAGCCTGATCGAGCACCCGGCGATCATGACCCACGCGACCATTCCCGCGGAAACCCGTGCAAAACTGGGCATCGGCGATGGCCTGGTGCGTCTGTCGGTGGGGGTCGAAGATCTCGAAGACCTGCGCGCCGATCTGGCGTACGCGCTGACGAAAATCTGACCCTGCAACAACGACAAAGCCCGCATTAATGCGGGCTTTGGTGTTCGAGTAGGCGGCCAGTGCTGGTCTCTGGCTTACAAGGTTTATCGGGCCTCTCACAGTACAAAAGCAACCATGGAAAAAGAGCGGTGCTTTGCTGCCTCACACGGCATAAGGGCTGGATCTCAGCGCGGAGATCTTTCTAACCGTGTACCCTTCGGAACGCGCCCCACGTCCCCTTGCTATCCGCTTGCGCATCAGTCTGCGTCTTCGCCTACACCTTTGAGGCTAGCAAACGCCATCGGCTGATGGGTGAGTGTTTTTAGACTGATTTCCTTTCTGCGCCCCCTTGCAAGGAAGCGAAAAGACTATCGGCTTCACGGCTCACTAGCACATTTGTGCTAATCGACCGCCCCGCCACCCGGCGCTATATTCCCTCGCAACCCCCGATGTTCCCCAACATTGCCACTGTGCAGTGCGCGGGATCGTTGTGCTTGGAAATCAGAACAACACCAAGGAAGAAGCACCATGAAACTGCATTCCAATCTGTGCAAAGTGGCCATTGTCGGCGCCCTGATGCTGGGCGCCAGCGGTTGCCAGACTGCCAAACCTACCGAAGCCAGCATGAAAGAACGGGCCCAGACCGTCATCGGCAAACCGGTGTCGAAAATCGATAACATCCGCAGCGACAGCACCCTCACCTACTACACCGCGTATACCTCGGCCGGCGAGTACAACTGCGAGTTGCCCAGCGGCGCGATTATCGCGGTGGCGAGCATGGGCATCATGACTCCGCCGCTGTCTTGCCTGCCCAAAGGCGCCTCACCGATCCCCGTTCAGTAATTGATTTCTTCGGTAAAGGACGACGTTCATCATGAAAACCCTGATCGCTACTCTCACCCTCACCGCCCTCGCCCTGACCGGCTGCGCCACGCCCAAACAGTGGGAAGCCACCGGCGGCAGCAAGAACGACGGCGTGGTTCAGGTCTCCTACGAACTGGGCCAGTTTGAAAGCGGCCAGACCAGCGCCGCACAAGGTCTGACTGTCGCGATGGAGCGCTGCAAGACCTGGGGTTACAAGAACGCCGAGGTGACCGGTTCGGAGAAAAACATCTGCCGCACCATGGGCCAGTTCAACTGCCTGCAAACCACCATCACTCAGGACTACCTCTGCAAGCGTTGAGTCAAACCTGCTCGGCCGGTTCGGTTTGCCGGTCGCGCAGGGCTCGCAAGGTCGCGCGCAGCTCGGCCGGGCGTACCGGTTTGGACAGGATGGCAATTTGGCGGTCGTGCAAGGCCGCCTGTATTTTCTCGATGTCATGCCCGGTGATGATCATCGCCGGCACCGCAAAACCACGCTGGCGCCGCACCTCGTCGATGCACTCGATCCCGGTCGAATGCGTACCCAGATCGTAATCGGCGACGATGACGTCGCAATCGGTGACCAGCCCCTGCCCGCTCAACTCGCCTTGCACCACGCAGCCCCAGCGCTCGAGCAGCGCCGAGGTCGCCAGCAACACGTTGCGATCATCCTCCACCAGACACACCTTTAGCCCGGTCAACAGACCGGCCTGCCGCACATCGTCACGCATGGCCGGCAACTGCGGCGCCACGGCCACCGGCAAGCCATACAGGGTGACCGCCGTGCCGCGCCCAAGCTGCGAGCGCAGCGCCACATCGACGCCGATCAACTGCCCCAGACGCTTGACGATCGACAGCCCGAGGCCGACGCCTTCCACGTCCTTGTCACGCACCTGACGCACCCGATAAAACTCCTCGAACACTTTCGGCAGATGCTCCTCGGCAATGCCGTTGCCGCGGTCATAAATCACGATGGCCAGCCCGGTGCCGCGTCTGCGCACGCCGATCAGCACCGGGCGTTGCGCGCCGTACTTGAAACAGTTGGAAAGCACGTTCTGCACCATGGTCGCGAGCAGCGCCGGATCGCTCTGCACCCAGTGACGGCACGGGCGCAGGCGCAATTCCACACCGGCCCAGCGCGCGGCTTCGGCGTTCTGGCGGACCAGGTCAGTCAGCCACTCGCCCAGATTGAACACCTGCAACCTGGGCAGGACGCGCCCGTTGTCCAGGGTGTAAAGGTCAAGAATCGAACGGAACAACTGCGAGACGTTGAGCAGCGACCGGTCAATGTTGTCGACCAGTTGCCGCTCCTGCTCGCCCAGCCGCGATTCACGCAGGCACGCTGTGAACAGACCGATGGAGTGAATCGGCTGGCGCAGATCGTGGCTGGCCTGGGCGAGAAACCGCGACTTTTCCAGATTGGCTGCGACGGCTTCTTCAGAGGCCTTGCGCGTGCGCTCCAGCAGCAAGTGCGCGTAGAACGGAATCACCGTGCTGGTGAGCATCAACATCAGGACCATGTACGGTTGCGCCTGCCACACCGGCGTCAACCGATAGACTGCCAGCAGCGCCAGCAACGCCAACCCCGTGGCAATCGCCAGATAGCGAGAGCCATAGCGCATACCGTTGCCCAGATTGACCCAGATGATCACCGCGTAGAGCGGCAACGCCGCTTCACCGCCGAGCACCAGGCCGAAACAGGTGCCGGTGTAATCGTGGATCATGCCAAAGATCCGCCGCGCCGGGTAATGCCCGGGCCAGCGCGCAATGGCCTGGCGCAGGACAATCGACGCCAGCAGAAACAGCGCGATATAGACCACCACCGGCAGATAGGTAGCGAAGCGCTGACCCGGCAACACGCCGAGCACGCAGATGTAAACCATGGCAATGCTGGCGATGATGATGCGCAGATTGGCCTGATCCAGCTCGGTGTTTTTCTCGAACTTCATGGGCAACATCCTTGTGCGACAGTCGTCAGATTCAGCAGCGGCCAGCAGGCAATCCGCGTCTGCGGTGCTAAGGTGCATGCCGTAAACCACGCCTGATCCAGGGAGGGTCACGCCATGACCGGCCGAATCATCATAGCCGACGATCACCCGTTGTTTCGCGAAGCCATGCGGCGCACCGTGCAGCGCCTGCTGCCCGAAGCATCTATCGAGGAGGCCGGCGATCTCGACGCCGTGCTGGCCGTGCTGGCCTTGCTGCCCGCCGGCAACGAGCCGGACACGCTGATTCTCGACCTGCGCTTCCCCGGCCTGACCTGCATCAGCCAACTCGCCGAGCTGCGCCAAAAACTGCCGCGCACCACTTTGATCGTAGTGTCGATGGTCGACGACGAGGCGTTGATCGGCGAAGTGATGGCGGCTGGCATAGACGGCTTCATCGGCAAGAACATCGCCCCGGATGAAATCGGCGAGGCGATTCTGGCGATCCGCGAAGGCGAAGTGTTGGTCAGGTTCGCCCCTTCCGGGTTGCTGCCACTGGAGACCGGCACCGCCCTCACCCCGCGTCAGCAGGATGTGTTGCGGTTGATCGCCCAAGGCAAGACCAACAAGGAAATCGCCCGGGAGCTGGATATTTCGCCATTCACCGTGCGCATCCACGTGTCGTCGTTGTTGCGCACGCTCAATGTGCCGTCGCGGGCAGCCGCTGCGGTGAAATATTCGGGAGGCAGTGGCGCAATTTAAATGAACCCTGCGGGCTTGGGCTTACCTAACTGAAAGACCATCAGGAGGTAGCCCATGCAAATTGAACCCGTCTGGATCGTACTCGCCGTCGTTCTTGTGATCATTGAACTGTGGGCGATCAACAGGGTGCGCAAGAGCGCAGGCAAAGGCAGCAATAAAGGCGTGTGGATTATCACCATCGTGTTCCTGCCCTTGTTTGGCCTGATTGCCTGGGCACTGGCCGGCCCGAAACACGTTACGCAGGATTGATACAACAAAAACCCCTGTAGGAGTTGCCGCAGACTGCGATCTTTTAAAATCAAAAGATCGCAGCCTGCGGCAACTCCTACAGGGGAAGCGGTGTTTTACGGATCAACCTGCGCCATCAACTCCGGCACCGACTCTGGCCGTTTCGCGTAACGCTGCGCCAGCACAGCGCAGACCATCAATTGAATCTGATGGAACAGCATCAGCGGCAGGATCAACACGCCAATCGTGCTGCCGGCAAACAACACCTGCGCCATCGGCACGCCAGTGGCCAGACTCTTCTTCGAACCGCAGAACAGAATGGTGATACGGTCTTCCTGGCTGAAACCGAACGCCTTGCCCAGCAAGGTCGACGCCAGCAGCACCAGCGCCAGCAGAATGCAGCAGACCACCACCAGCCCCAGCAGATCGACCAGCGGAATCTGATGCCAGATACCTTCGTTGACCGCCTCGCTGAACGCGCCATACACCACCAGCAGAATCGAACCCTGATCGACAAACTTCAGCCAGTTTTTGTTGCGGCCGACCCACGCGCCGATCCAGCGCCGAGCGATCTGCCCGGCAATGAACGGCAGCAGCAGTTGCACGCTGATCTTCAGAATCGCATCGACGGTCGAACCGCCGTCACCGTGCACGTTCAGCAGCAGCGTCACCAGCAACGGCGTCAGGAAGATCCCGAACAGGCTCGATGCCGCCGCACTGCAGATCGCCGCCGGAATATTGCCCCGGGCCAGCGAGGTGAAAGCAATCGCCGACTGCACGGTGGCCGGCAACGCGCAAAGGTAGAGCATGCCCATGTACAGCTTGTCGCCGATCAGCGGTGACAGCAGCGGTTTCAACGCCAGACCGAGGAGCGGGAACAGCACAAAGGTCAGGCCGAACACCAACAGGTGCAGGCGCCAGTGGCCGGCGCCGGCGATGATCGACTCACGCGAGAGCTTGGCGCCATGCAGGAAAAACAGCAGCGCGATGGCGATGTTGGTCAGCCAGCCGAACCCGACCGCGACCTGACCGCTGGCCGGCAGAAAACTGGCCAGCAGCACGACGCCGATCAGGGTCAGGGTGAAGTTGTCGGGCAGGAATCTTGGTCGGGTCATGGGTCTGTTCATCCGGGGGTTGCCAGTACGTGACTGCGACTCTAACGTGAGCAGAAATTACCGACTAACGCCGACGAGCCAACAGATGCCGCCTAAAGGACACGAGAAAAGCTTCCGGCGCAGCATTCCCGGCCTGCCCAGCCTGCCCCGTCCGCTGTACGGGCGCACCGAATCGCTGCCCAATCGCGCACTGACCCGGCGTCACAGCCACCCGTGGGTGCAATTGTCGTACGCGATTCAGGGCGTGCTCGAAGTGCAGACCAGCGCCGGGCGTTTCGTCGCGCCACCGGAGCGCGCGGTGTGGATTCCGGCGGGCGTGCCGCACCGAGTGTTCAGCTCGCCGCACACGGAAATGCGCAGCCTGTACATCGATTGCAGCGTGGCTGGCTGGGCGCTTGAACGTTGTCATGTATTGGGCGTCAGCGACCTGCTGCGCGAGCTGATTCGTGCGTTCAGTCTGGTTCCGGTGGAATACGACGAGACCGGCGCGCATGGCCGCCTGGCCCAGGTGATCCTCGATCAACTGGCCGAGGCGCCGCAGATTGACCTGATGCTGCCGCTGCCGCAGGACAGCCGTCTGCGGCAGATTTATCAAAGTCTGGAGCAACATCCGGAACAACAGACCACACTGAACCATTGGAGCGAAAAATTCGGTGTCACCGAGAAAACCCTCAGCCGACTGTTTTTACGCGACACCGGCCTGACCTTCCGCGCCTGGCGTCAGCGCTTGCGTCTGTTGGGTGCGCTGACCCCGCTGGAACGCGGCGAGCGGGTCACCGACGTGGCGCTGGCCTGCGGTTATGACTCGACCTCGGCGTTCATCGCGGCCTTTCGCCAGCAGTTTGGTGAGACCCCGGGCGAATTTTTTCGCTGACTTTTGTCGATATTTATCGAATTATCACATGCCATTCGGCAAAGTTCAGGGTAGAGTTTCGCCCATACGAAATGCTTCACGCATTTCGACGATAACCCTGATGACCCAACCCTTTAGCGAACCTGTCGGCGGTAACAGCATGATCGAAGTCACTGAAGTCTCCATTGCTCAATTACGCGCGGCGCTCGAAGCCGGCCAGACCACCGCGGTTGAACTGGTGCAGGCCTATCTGGCCCGGATCGACGCCTATGACGGCCCGCACACCGCCACCGCACTGAATGCCGTGGTGGTGCGCAATCCTGAAGCGCTGGCCGAAGCCCAGGCATCCGATGCGCGCCGGGCCAAGGGCGAAACCCTCGGCCCGCTCGACGGCATCCCCTACACCGCCAAGGACAGCTATCTGGTCAAGGGTCTGACCGCCGCCTCCGGCAGCCCGGCCTTCGCCGATCTGGTCGCGCATCGCGATGCATTCACTATCGAACGCCTGCGCGCCGCCGGGGCGATCTGCCTAGGCAAGACCAACATGCCGCCGATGGCCAATGGCGGCATGCAGCGTGGTGTTTACGGTCGCGCCGAAAGCCCTTACAACGCGGCCTACCTGACTGCGCCGTTTGCCTCCGGATCGTCCAACGGCGCCGGCACCGCCACCGCCGCGAGTTTCTCGGCCTTCGGCTTGGCGGAAGAAACCTGGTCGAGCGGTCGCGGCCCGGCGTCGAACAACGGTTTGTGCGCCTACACGCCGTCGCGCGGCGTGATTTCGGTACGCGGCAACTGGCCACTGACGCCGACCATGGACGTGGTGGTGCCGTACGCACGGACCATGGCCGATCTGCTTGAAGTGCTCGACGTGGTCGTCGCGGAAGACCCCGACACCCGTGGCGACCTGTGGCGCCTGCAGCCGTGGGTGCCGATCCCGAGCGTTGCCTCGGTGCGCCCGGCGTCCTACGCCGAACTGGCGGTGAAGTCCGATGCGCTGGCGGGCAAGCGCCTCGGTGTGCCGAAGATGTACATCAATGCCGACCCTGAAGCCGGCACCAGCGAAGCGCCAGGCATCGGCGGCCCGACCGGGCAACGCATCAACACCCGCCCCTCGGTGATCGACTTGTGGAAACAGGCCCGCGCGGCTCTGGAAGCGGCCGGTGCCGAAGTCATCGAAGTGGATTTCCCGCTGGTCTCCAACTGCGAAGGCGACCGTCCGGGCGCGCCGACCGTGTTCAATCGCGGCATCGTCTCCAAGGAGTTCCTGCACCACGAACTGTGGGACCTGTCGGCCTGGGCCTTCGACGATTTCCTGCGCGCCAACGGCGATCCGAAGCTCAACCGTCTGGCCGATGTCGACGGGCCGAAGATCTTCCCGCACGACCCCGGCACCCTGCCCAACCGTGAGGGCGACCTGGCCGCCGGCATGGACGAATACGTGCGCATGGCCGAGCGCGGCATCACCCCGTGGGATCAGATCCCGACTCTGCCGGACGGCCTGCGCGGCCTGGAAAAGACCCGCAAGCTCGATCTGGAAGACTGGATGGACACGCTGAAACTCGACGCGGTGCTGTTCCCGACCAACGCTGACGTCGGCCCAGCAGATGCCGATATCAATCCGGAATCGGCGGACATCGCTTGGAGCAACGGCATCTGGGTCGCCAACGGCAACCTGGCGATCCGGCACCTCGGCGTGCCGACCGTCACTGTGCCAATGGGGATCATGACCGACATCGGTATGCCGGTCGGCCTGACCTTCGCCGGTCGTGCCTACGATGACTCGAATCTGTTGCGCCTGGCCTCGGCGTTCGAGGCGACCGGCTCCAAGCGTCAGGTGCCGCCGCGCACTCCGGCGCTGACTGCCGGCAAGTAACAAGGAGGGTTGGATTGAGGCTCGAAAGGGTCTCAATCCGCTCTCGGCAGCAGTGGCCTGTCGCTCATCTCTGCGTCAATCCCCCTTCAACATACCCTCCCGTGCCTGACAACTGACAGTTCTGACAGTAACGGTCGAACAGGACCGCGAGTAACGTTCTCGCTCGATGGACTTTCCATTTAGAAAATCCGCGAAATCGCTTATCACTCAAGGAACGCAGACCATGAGCAATGCCAATCTATTACAACAACTTGGCGTCGATGAGAATTTGAAGCCTTTACCCATCAAAGTAAAACAACAACCCCTTGATAAATACTACAAGGCGACATTCACCCCTGATTTTCCGCCCATTCCGAGGTTCGAGCCGAACGTGTTTATGTATGCTTCCTTCGCTCCCGACACAGTCAGTGTCATCGGCCGATATCACAAAGGTAACGCTTTATACCAAATTACTATCGTCATTGATCAGAAGCTAGAAAGCGGCATATACACGTTTATGAGAGGCGAAGAAGGCCCTGTGTTTGCTCACGTCACTGGTACTCAAGGGTTCCTTTATGGTGACAACGGCAGAATCAAACTTGTTCGAAACAACATAGAACAATCAATATACGCAGAGTTTAAATTCCAAATAGAGTTCGAGGATACAACCTACAACGTAGATGGCAGCTTAGCACTACTGGCGACGGGCCCTCTTTAAAACTTTCAGCAATAGGAAAGCTGGTTGCAAACACACATCAATGCCAAACGGGTAAGTGCCTGCCCGCAGTGTTTGGCAGCTCCACCTTTCAAATTAACTCACGTTGAAATTTCTCTCGCAGTCACGCATCAATGCCGCTTGCCATTGCAAAGACGCCTGCTGAAAAAAAACGCCAGACACTTCGTTTTTATCGAACTTTATCTCAGGAATATACGATTTTTCCTTGGCACTCACTCCTCGCTAGCATGTCCCGGTCTATCTCCAACGACATAAAGCCAGGGAGCCCGCCATGCCAACTGACAATATCAACATCGGCGAACCATGGATGTGGGGCGCGTTTATCGTCTTCGTCCTCGCCATGCTTGCACTGGACCTGTTCGTTTTTGGCGGACGCAAGGCACACCGCGTTTCAGTGCGGGAAGCGTCCTGTTGGGTGATCGCCTGGTGCGCACTGGCGATGGCTTTCGCCGGGTTGCTCTGGTGGCATCTGCACGGCGAGTTCGGCGCCGACATTGCCCAGCGCAAGACCCTGGAATTCCTCACCGGTTATCTGATCGAACAGTCGCTGTCGATCGACAACATGTTCGTCTTCGTGATGATCTTCAGCTACTTCGCGGTGCCGCCGGAACTGCAACGCCGGGTGCTGCTGTATGGCGTGCTCGGGGCGATCGTGATGCGCGCGGCGATGATCTTTGCCGGGGTGTGGCTGGTGTCGCAGTTCGAGTGGCTGTTGTATGCCTTCGGGGTGTTCTTGATCATCACCGGGATCAAGATGCTGATGTTTGCCGAGCAGCAACCTGATCTCGACAAAAACCCGCTGCTGCGCTGGGTGCGCGGACACATGCGAATCACTCAGGGCTTTCATGGCGAGCGCTTTTTCGTGCTGCAGAACGGCGTGCGCTGGGCCACGCCGATGTTTCTGGTACTGGTGCTGATCGAGGCCAGCGACCTGATGTTTGCGGTCGATAGCATCCCGGCGATCTTCGCGGTCACTACCGATCCGTTCATCGTGTTCACCTCGAACATCTTCGCGATCATGGGACTGCGGGCGTTGTATTTCCTGCTGGCAGACATGGCCGACCGCTTTCATCTGCTCAAGTACGGACTGGCGATCGTGCTGGTGTTCATCGGCGGCAAAATGACGCTGATGCCGTGGTTTCACATGCCGGTGGAATGGTCGCTGGCGGTGGTCGGCGGGGTGATTCTGGGCTCAGTGGTGTTGAGCCTGATCGTCACCCGCAAGGAAGACCAAACCCAATCCCTGTAGGCGCTGCCGCAGGCTGCGATCTTTTGATTTTGCTTTAAAAAAGATCGCAGCCTGCGGCAGCTCCTACAGGGGCGTGGTTACTTGTCGGACTTGATGCTGGTCCACACCCGGGTGCGTACGCGTTCGAGTTTTTGCGGCAGTGGCTGGACCACGTAGAGGGTTTTCAGGGCTTCAGGCGTTGGCGTCAGGTTCGGGTTGGCGGTGATGTCTTTGTTCACCAGCGGCATCGAGTCCTTGTTGACGTTCGGGTAGCCGAGGAAGTCGCTGATCGGCGCAATGACTTTTGGATCGAGCAAGGTGTTGAGGAATTCGTGGGCCTCTTCGACATTCTTCGCGCTCTTTGGAATGGCGAAGGTATCAAACCAGATCGGCGCACCTTCCTTCGGCAAGCGCCAGTCGACCACCACACCATTGCCCGCCTCTTTCGCACGGTTACCGAACTGATAGAAGCTGCCGGAGTAACCGATGGCCACGCAGATATCGCCGTTGGCGATGTCGGTCATGTACTTGGCCGAGTTGAAGTAGGTCACGTACGGACGAATCTTCAGCATCAGGTCCTTGGCCTTTTCATAGTCGGCCGGGTTCTGGCTGTTCGGGTCGAGGCCGAGGTAATGCAGGGCCAGCGGCAGAATTTCCGACGGCGAATCGAGCATCGCCACGCCGCAGGATTTGAGCTTCTCCATGTTTTCCGGCTTGAACACCAGATCCCAGCTGTCCACCGGCGCGTTGTCGCCGAGCGCTGCCTTGACCTTGGCCGGGTTGAAACCGATCAGCACCGTGCCGTACATGTAGGGCACGCCATACTGGTTGCCAGGGTCATTAGCGTCGAGCAGTTTGAGCAGCGCCGGATCCTGGTGACTCCAGTTCGGCAGTTTCGACTTGTCGAGTTTCTGGAACACGCCGGCCTTGATCTGGGTGTCGATGAACTGGTTCGACGGCACCACCAGGTCGTAACCGGAGTTGCCGGTGAGCAACTTGGCCTCCAGCGATTCGTTGGTGTCGAAGGTGTCCCAGGTCACTTTGATGCCGGTCTTCGCGGCAAAATCCTTGGGCACCGACGGCAGGATGTAATCCGCCCAGTTGTAGACCCGCAGCTCGCGCTGTTCGGCGTGTACCGCGCTGGCCAGCAGCGTCAGCCCACACACGGTGGCACCCAGAATGCGTTTCATCGTGACCATGGTTGTTTCCCCGGAATGCGACGTGAGATCGATGGTTTTTATGTTCTGTACACGGCAGCGGCTGTAAAGGTAGCCAAGGGCAAGCAAAGTCCAGCGTTTAGTTATGACTTTGATTCTTGCCGACCGCGGGGTCGCGGCACAGTGGGGGATGGGCCAAAAGGGGATCGAAATGGCCAATTTGAATGACCACTGGAATGCACAAGGGCTAAGGAAACATCATTTGTGGCGAGGGAGCTTGCTCCCGCTGGACTGCGCAGCAGGCCCTGCTTTTCTAAATCGAAGAGCGAGGTCCGCTGCGCGGCCCGGCGGGAGCAAGCTCCTCGCCACAGTATTATTGATGATCGGTCAGTCGGTATAACTCAACCGCGCCACCCTGCTCTGCCGGGTCTGCCCGCGCGTGGCGAGGCAGTAATACAACGGCACCGTCACCACCAGGCCGAACAGCCACGACAGATCTGCACCGTCGACCAGATTGGCGTACGGCCCGACGTACAGCGACGTATTGGCGAACGGCAGTTGCACAATGATCCCGATGAAATAGGCAATGATCGCGTGCAGATTGAAGCGCCCGTAAATGCCGCCGTCCGCGCGGAAAATCGAGCTGATGTCATAGCTGCCGCGCTTGATCAGGTAGAAGTCGATCAGATTGATCGACGCCCACGGCACCAGCACCAGCAGCAACGCCAGAATCAGCCCGATGAACTGCGAAATGAAATCCGCCGAGGCACCCAGCGCTACCACGCAGCAAGCCGCCAGCACCATGCTCGACAACGTTACACGCACCTTGATGCTCGGCGTCCACTGGCTGGCGAAGGTCTGGATCGAGGTGATGATCGACAGCACCGCGCCGTACAGATTCAGCGCGTTGTGGCTAATGATATTGAGCAGGAACAACACCATCAGAATCGGTCCCAGCCAACCGGTGGACTGCTTGACCGCCGCCATCGCCTCGGTGCCTTCCGGCGTCGCCAGAACCGCCACGGCACCAAAGCTGAATGACAGAATCGTGCCCAGCGTCGCGCCCAGATAAGTGGCCCAGAACGGTTTGGCGATGCCGATATCTGCCGGCAGATAACGCGAGTAATCGGACACGTACGGCGAGAAGCTGATCTGCCAGATGATCCCCAGCGACACCGTCGCCAGCCAGCCCGACAAGTTGAAGCTGCCGCGCGTCAGGAAGTCTGCCGGCAAGTCGTGGGCGAAGATGTAGATGAAACCGGCGAGCAGCGCGCTGCCCATCACCCAGGTGCCGATGCGGTTCAGTGTGTGAATGAAGTTGTAGCCGATCACGCCAATCGCCGTGGCCGCCAGTGCGCCAATCAGAATGCTCAGCGGCGCCGGTACCGACGGCGCAATGCCGACAATCGATTTACCGGCAAGCACGATGTTGGAAATGAAGAAGCCGATGTAGATCAGCGCCGCAAAAAACACGATCAACAATGCGCCGTAACGCCCGAACTGGCCACGGCTCTGAACCATTTGTGGAATGCCCATGCGCGGCCCCTGCGCCGAGGCCAGTGCGATCACCACGCCGCCGATCAGGTGCCCCAGCGCAATCGCCAGCAGCCCCCAGAGCAAGTCGAGATGGAATACCTGAACCACCATGGCGCCGGTGACGATGGGCAGTGGCGCAATGTTGGTGCTGAACCATAAGGTGAAAAGGTCGCGGGCCTTCCCGTGGCGTTCCGCGAGTGGGACGTAGTCGACCGTGTGATTCTCGATCAACGGATCTTGCCGGGACATCTGGGACATATGCATGAACTCGAGTTTGTCTGTTCTTATCTTTGTATGAAGCCAAACCGGGGGGACTCTGCGGCCGCCCCTCAGATGCAGACCATATTATGGTATTCCAAACATTTCACAAGACTGATCCGTATTTTACGACGCTATCTGATGCGCCATCCTCACTGATACTGCGGCCTGCAGGCCAGCCTAAAGCCCAATAAACGCTGAGTTTCCGACGAAAGCACCACGTTTATCGGTTCAGCCCAAAAGCCCTTGCAAAGAAAAAATACTGGTATACCATCAGACCAACAAATACATAAAAATCGCGTCACAACACCCGAGGATCGTCCAATGATCGATGCTGCCATCTACAAACAAGTCATGGGCTCGTTTCCGTCCGGCGTCACTGTCATCACCACGCTGGACGATGACGGCCAGATCGTCGGCCTCACCGCCAGCGCCTTCAGTTCACTGTCGATGGACCCGGCCCTGGTGCTGTTCTGCCCCAACTACAGCTCCGATTCTTATCCCGTGCTGATCAAGAACAAACGCTTCGCGATCCACGTCCTCTCTGGCGGCCAACAGAGCGAAGCCTACGCCTTCGCCCGTAAAGGCAAGGACAAAGCGCAAGGCATCGAGTGGACATTGAGCGAGTTGGGCAACCCGATCCTGGCCAACGCGACGGCTATCATCGAGTGTGAGTTGTGGCGCGAATACGAAGGCGGCGACCACGCGATCATGGTCGGCGCGGTGAAGAACCTGATCGTCCCGGAACAGCACACCGGGCCGCTGGTGTATTGCCACGGCAAGATGGGCGCCCTGCCCGTTCTGGCCTGAGCAAGATTTCAGCCCTCCCACACAGCTTTGTAGCCTCAACAATAAAAGATCCGAGGAAGCGTCATGAAATTTTCCCTGTTCATCCACATGGAACGCTGGGACGAAAGCGTCAGCCACCGCCAACTGTTCGAAGACCTGACCGAACTGACCCTGATGGCCGAGGCCGGCGGTTTCAGCACCGTGTGGATCGGCGAACACCACGCGATGGAATACACCATCTCGCCGAGCCCGATGCCGCTGCTGGCCTACCTCGCCGCCAAAACCACCACCATTCACCTGGGCGCCGGCACCATCATCGCGCCGTTCTGGCACCCGCTGCGGGTGGCCGGTGAATGCGCCCTGCTCGACGTCATCAGTAACGGCCGCATGGAAGTCGGCCTGGCGCGCGGCGCCTATCAGGTCGAATTCGATCGCATGGCCGGCGGCATGCCCGCCTCCAGCGGCGGTCAGGCCCTGCGCGAAATGGTTCCGGTGGTCCGCGCCCTGTGGCAAGGCGACTACGCCCACGACGGCGACATCTGGAAATTCCCGACCTCGACCAGCGTGCCGAAGCCGATTCAGAAGCCCAACCCACCGATGTGGATCGCCGCCCGCGACCCCGACTCGCACAACTTCGCCGTGGCCAACGGCTGCAACGTGATGGTCACGCCGCTTATGAAAGGCGACGAAGAAGTCGTCGACCTGAAGAACAAGTTCCAGGCCGCACTGGACAACAACCCCGACGTCCCGCGCCCGCAACTGATGGTGTTGCGCCACACCCACGTGCACTCGGCGGACGATCCGGACGGCTGGAAAGTCGGCGCCAAAGCCATCTCACGGTTCTATCGCACCTTCGATGCGTGGTTTGGCAACAAGGAAGTACCGGTCAACGGCTTCCTCGCTCCGAGCCCGGAAGAGAAGTTTGCCGGGCGTCCGGAGTTTGAGCTGGAGAGTTTGCACAAGACGGCGATGATCGGTACGCCAGAGGAGATCATTCCGCGCATCAAGTACTACCAGGAACTGGGGGTGGATGAGTTCAGTTTCTGGTGTGACAACAGTCTGCCGCATGCGGAGAAGAAGAAGTCGCTGGAGTTGTTCATCAAGCATGTGGTGCCGGCGTTTCGCTAAGGACCCTACAGGTTGAAACCGAACAAACAAACGCCCCAACGCTGTGTCGGGGCGTTTGCATTTAAACCTTCAATCAGTGCACCACGCCGAGTTTCGTCGACACCTCGCCGGCCCCCAGCGCACGGCCATCAGCCGCCTGCAACTCCAGCTTCCTGATCGGCTGCCGCTGCTGCGCGTCAACCATCACCGAACCCGGCTCACCCGGCGCATACAGGTGCTCGCCGCCCCACTGCGACAGCGCAACGATCACCGTCTGCAAGGCCTTGCCGCGTTCGGTCAGCACGTATTCCTTATAGGCACCGCCATCGGCGGCCGGCACGGTTTGCAGGATCCCCTGCTCCACCAAGGCCTTGAGCCGAGCGCTGAGCATGTTCTTGGCGATGTCCAGATTCTTCTGAAAATCACTGAAGCGGCGAATGCCCTCCAGCGCATCGCGGATGATCAGCAGCGACCACCAGTCGCCGATCAGGTCCAGCGTACGGGCGACCGGGCAGGCGTTGCCGTGCAGGCTTTTGCGCTTCACAGGGTGTTTCTCCGTCAAATCCAGCGTGTGGTTGCATCTTACAACTGTGACAGTGGAAAAGAACCACACCACCCGCCTTGGCAATTCAGCACTTGCGTACAAGTGACAGCAACGATTTGCGCCGATAGTAACTGGCGGCCATTGCGGTATCCGGCCTTCCTGAACGATCGCCCACAGCAAGGAGTTTCCATGAGCACATTCACTACCGATGACGGCACACAGATCTATTTCAAGGACTGGGGCAGTGGCAAACCCGTGTTGTTCAGCCATGGCTGGCCACTGGATGCCGATATGTGGGAATACCAGATGGAGTACCTGAGCAGTCGCGGCTACCGCACGATTGCCTTCGACCGCCGTGGTTTCGGGCGCTCCGATCAACCGTGGAACGGCTATGACTACGACACCTTTGCCGACGACATCGCGCAACTGATCAAACACCTCGACCTGCGCGACGTCACGCTGGTCGGTTTCTCCATGGGCGGCGGCGACGTCAGCCGCTACATCGCCCGCCACGGCAGCGAGCGCGTTGCCGGGCTGGTGCTGCTCGGCGCGGTGACGCCACTGTTCGGCAAGAAGGCCGACTATCCGCAAGGCGTCGACACTTCGGTGTTCGACGGAATCAAGGCCGGTCTGCTCAAGGATCGTGCGCAATTCATCGCGGACTTCGCCGCGCCGTTCTACGGGACCAATCAGGGCCAGAAAGTCTCCGACGGCGTGCTTACGCAAACCCTGAACGTCGCCCTGCTCGCCTCGCTCAAAGGCACCGTGGATTGCGTCACCGCGTTCTCGCAAACCGACTTCCGCCCGGACATGACGAAGATCGACGTGCCGACCCTGGTGATCCATGGCGACGGCGATCAAATCGTGCCGTTTGAAACCACCGGCAAGCAGGCCGCCGCGCTGATCAAGGGCGCCGAGCTGAAAGTCTACGCCGGCGCGCCCCATGGTTTTGCCGTGACGCACGCCGAGGCGCTGAATGAGGATCTATTGGCCTTCCTCAACCGCTGACGATCATCGGCGCGACGATCGTCTGCGACGACGTGTCCGCCTGGCTCAATCCGCCATCAACGCTGCCAGTGCCAACGCGTTACCCAGCGCGGCACCACTGGCGGTGTTGTCGAAGATGCACCAGACCGCGGCGCCCTCTGCTGCCGCGACCTGCATCTGCTCTGCCAGCGCTTGCAGATAACGCCCGTTGTAGGCGCTGTGGTAGATGCGTGGCGAACCGTGCAATCGCCAATAACACACACCTGCCCAGCCTTGCGCCGAACCATCGATACTGATCCGCGACGGATCGACCACGGCCTGGGCAATCCGATACGCCTGCAGCATCGGCGGCGCCGCCACCCATGACTCATGCCGTGGCTCAAGCACCACGGCACCGGCGAAGCGTTGGCGCAACGCCACAAAAAACGCCTCTGCACTTGCCGGCTCAAAGGCCAGCGACGGCGGTAGTTGCACCAGCAAACATCCCAACCGGTCAGCCAGGCCCTCGCACTGCCCGAGAAACTCGTCCAGCGCTTGATCACAGTCCCGCAGACGCCATTCATGCGTGATCTGCTTTGGCACCTTCACCGAAAAACGAAAGCCAGGCGGCACCGAATCCGCCCAACGCGCATAGGTCTGACGCCGATGCGGACGATAAAACGAGCTGTTGATTTCCACGCCGTTGAACCGCGCCGCGTAGCGCTGCAGATGCGTGCCCTCGGCCGGAAACTCTGGCCAAAATTCACGCCCCAGACTCCAGCCTGCGCAACCGATGAACATCAAAAATAACCCTTCGCTGCTTCACCCATGAAAATCTCCACAGTCTTCGTTCACAGATTCAGGACACGGCGAAATACCTGTGGGAGCTGGCTTGCCAGCGAAGGCGTCGGCACCTCCACAATCGCTGCACCTGACACAACGCTTTCGCGAGCAAGCTCGCTCCCACAGAGTTCTGCGGCGCTCACAGATTTGGGACACGACGAAGCGCCTGCACGACTATTTTTTGCCGGGGAGGACGCTGGCCAGCACCTGCTTGGCGGCTTGCACAATCACGCCCGCTTCGTCGGGGTCACCCTTGAGCAAAGTGGTGGCGAATTTTTTTGCCTGTTCGAGCTTGATGTGCGGCGGCAACGGCGGCACGTTGGGGTCGGTCTTGAACTCGATCAGCACCGGCACGTCCGAGGCCAGCGCCTGCTCCCAGGCGGCAGCGACGTCCTCGTCGCGGTCGACGAAAATCCCTTTCAGGCCGATGGAAATGGCGAACAGGTGATACGGCACATCGGGAATGCTCTGCGAGGCTTCGAACTTCGGATCGCCTTCCATCACCCGCTGCTCCCAGGTGACCTGATTCAGATCCTCGTTGTTGAACACCGCGCAGATCCATTTCGGGCTACTCCATTGGCGCCAGTATTTGGCAACGGTGATCAGTTCGGCCATGTTGTTCATCTGCATCGCGCCATCACCCACCAGCGCAATCACCGCGCGCTCGGGATGGGCAAACTTGGCGGCGATCGCATACGGCACGGCAGCGCCCATCGAGGCCAGGCCACCGGACAGCGAACATTGCATGCCGCGGCGAATCTTCAGGTCACGGGCGTACCAGTTGGCGCAGGAACCCGAGTCGCTGGTGATGATCGCCTGCTCCGGCAGGCGCGGTGACAGCTCATACACCACCCGCTGCGGATTGATCGGATCGGCTTTGGCCATCGCACGCTTTTCCAGGGTTTTCTCCCAACTGCCGCGCCAGCCCTCGATCTTTTTGCGCCACTTGTGCGAGGTCTTCTGTTCGAGCAACGGCAGCAGCGCAGCGAGGGTTTCGGCGGAGTCACCGACCAGATTGACCTCCATTGGATAACGCAGGCTGAGCATGTCTGGCTGCAGGTCGATCTGCACGCCGCGCGCCTGACCTTCCTCGGGCAGAAATTCGGCATAGGGAAAACCCGAGCCGATCATCAACAAAGTGTCGCACTCGCTCATCATCTTGTAGCTCGGCTCGGTGCCCAGCAGGCCGATACTGCCGGTGACCCACGGCAAATCGTCCGGCAGCGCGGCCTTGCCAAGTAACGCCTTGGCCACGCCAGCACCGAGTTTTTCCGCGATGGCGATCACTTCATCCGTCGCTTGCAACGCGCCAGCGCCGACCAGAATCGCGACTTTTTCACCGCTGTTCAAAACGTCGGCAGCGCGCTGCAGATCCGCCTCGTAGGGCAGCACTTTCGGCTTGGTGTATCCGACGCCGGAATGCGCAGTGCCGTGTGCCCGCGCCGGTGGCTCGTACGCAAGATCCTGCAAATCATTGGGCAGAATGATCGCCGTCACCCGCCGCTCGCCAACCGCCGTGCGCACGGCACGATCGAGCAGATGACGCACCTGCGACGGCGCCGACGCCTGCTGTACAAAGGCCCCGGCCACGTCCTTGAACATCGAGACCAGATCCAGCTCCTGCTGGTAATGACTGCCGAGCGCCGTCCGCGCCTGCTGACCGACAATTGCCAATACCGGCTGGTGATCCATGCGCGCGTCGTACAGACCGGTGATCAGGTGCGAAGCGCCGGGCCCCGACGTGGCGATGCACACGCCCAGTTCGCCCGTGAATTTGGCGTGGGCCGACGCCATGAACGCGGCCATTTCTTCGTGTCGGGCCTGAACGAATTCGATCTTGCCATTGGCTCGGGCGAGCGCGCCGAACACACCATTGATGCCGTCTCCCGGATAACCAAAAATCCGCGTGACGCCCCATTGGCTGAGCCGCTCAACCAGAAAATCTCCCACTGTCGTCGTCATCTCGTTCCTCGCCTGTCACCGATGCATGAAGCCTGCCCGGCGAGACATCCGCCGGGCGGTACATGGGTCTGGACAGCTTGGGAGCGCGCGAAGTTTCGATTGTTTTTGCCCGACGGCATTGCCGAACCGCTCCCTGTAGGAGCTGCCGAAGGCTGCGATCTTCTGATGTTGTTTTTGGTGCATGCAGGAACGAGCGGCGATGACGCCTGACCCATTGACTGCAGCCCCTCTGTCGTCAAGGCTTCAGATCATCCACGAGCGGTGGGCTGCACGCGCTCATCTGCCGGGCAATCCACTCGCGAAAAATCATGGCATTGGCGCTCTGTTCGAAGGGTCGCGGTGACAGCAGGCAATAGCTCGAACCGTCCCGCACAAAGCCGAACGGCGAGATCAACTGGCCGGACTTGAGTTCGTCCTGCACCATCAGAAACGACGCCATACCGACGCCCAGCCCGGCCAGCGCGGCCTGAATGCACAGGTAGAAATGCTCGTAATCGACCCGACTGACATCCGATGCATTCATGCCAGCCAGTCGTATCCAGTTGTCCCACGCCTGCGGGCGCGTCTTGCTGTGCAGCAGGCAGGCGCCACGCAAATGATCACCGTCAGGTCGACTGGACGGCACGCAGACCGGGCCGATCCACTCTTCACAAAGGGTCACGCCGTGCACGGTTTCGTCCCAATGGAAATCGTCACGGCGGATCGCCAGATCCACGCCTGAACGAGCGAAGTCGATCGGCCCGCCGGCCGTCAGCAATTGCACTTGCAACTGTGGATGCGCGCTGTGGAAGTCGGGCAGACGCGGGATCAGCCATTTCATGGCGATGGTCGGCTCGCAGGACACCACCAACACGTCATCGTGGACTTCGCGTTGCAGACGATAAACCGTGCTCTGCAACTGCTCGAACATCGGCGCGGTGACATTGAACAGCAAGCGCCCGGCGTGGTTGAGAAAGATCGCGCGGTTACGCCGTTCAAACAACTCGACCCCGATCGCCTCCTCCAGCAAACGCACCTGGCGGCTGACCGCGCCGTGGGTGACGTGCAGCAGTTCGGCAGCCTTGACGAAACTCTGGGTCTGGGCGGCGGTGTTGAAGAAGCGAAAGGCAGCCAGCGGAGGCAGGTTCATATAGACGATGATTTCTCACAGATTTTCGCGACTATAAATCGTTTTTTTTGCCAGTGACAATTCCCCATCATGGCGCTACTCGGAGCCTGCCGCATCCTTCCAAACTTTTTCAAGAATGACTTCGGACAGTGCATCTGTGAAATCAAGTAGCGCAAATGACGCGATGGAGCGTAGGCATGAATGAATTGTTTCTGGTAATCGCCATCACTGCTCTGGCGGTGATCAGTCCCGGCCCGGACTTTGCCATGGTCACTCGCAACAGCTATGCCTACGGCCGACGCAGTGGTTTGCTCGCTGCGCTGGGCATCGCTTGTGGCGTGCAGGTTCATCTGTTCTACACGGTGTTCGGGGTGGCGCTGATCATCACCCAGTCGCCACTGCTGTTCTGGATGATGAAGCTGTTGGGCGCCGCATACCTGATCTTTCTGGGCATCAAATCCTTTACCAATCAATCGGTGCTGACATTTACCGATGCGAGCGCTTCGGCACCCCGCGCCTGGAAGGTGTTCTGCTCAGGTTTTCTGACCAATGCACTGAATCCGAAAACCATGTTGTTCGTTGTGGCGGCCTACAGCCAGGTGGTGGAGCCAGGCAGTTCACTGATGGTGAACTTCGCCTATGGCTTGTTCATGTCGGTCATTCATTGGCTGTGGTTCAGTCTGGTTGCGCTGTTTTTCTCCTCTGAACGGTTACGCCGTCGCCTGCTGGAAAAACAGCGGCTCCTCGACAAGTTCATCGGGATTGCGCTGATGGGGCTGGCGGCGTGTTTGATCATTCCGGGGGTTGCGCAGTCTTGAGCTAGAGCGTTTATGCTGTCGTGTCTGATATCCGTCAGGTCATTCTCGGCAAGTTCACCATGAGGCCCATTTCATGAGTAAAGCGCCCTACGCTCCGCCCAAGGTCTGGAAACACGAAGCGCCGTCCGGCGGACATTTCGCCAGCATCAATCGCCCGATTGCCGGGCCGACGCATGAAAAGACCCTGCCAGTGGGCAAACACCCGCTGCAGCTGTATTCACTGGCGACACCCAATGGCGTCAAGGTGACCATCCTGCTGGAAGAATTGCTCGCACTGGGGCACACCGAGGCCGAGTACGACGCGTGGCTGATCCGCATCAACGAGGGCGATCAGTTCTCCAGCGGTTTTGTCGAGATCAATCCGAACTCGAAGATTCCGGCGCTGCTCGACCGCAGCGCACAGCCGCCGATTCGGGTGTTCGAATCCGGTTCGATCCTGCTGTATCTGGCGGAAAAATTCGGCGCCTTCCTGCCCAAAGACCCGGCTGGCCGCACGGAAACCCTGAACTGGTTGTTCTGGCAGATGGGCTCTGCGCCGTATCTGGGCGGCGGCTTTGGGCACTTCTATGCGTATGCGCCGGAGAAGCTTGAATACCCGATCAACCGCTTCACCATGGAAACCAAGCGTCAGCTCGATGTACTCGACCGACGCCTCAAGGAAAGCCGCTATCTGGCCGGCGACAGCTACACCATCGCCGACATCGCGGTCTGGCCGTGGTACGGCCAACTGGTGCGCAACAACGTGTATTCGGCCGCCGAATTTCTATCGGCTCAGGACTACAAACACGTGCAGCGCTGGGCCGAAGACATCGCCCAACGCCCTGCGGTGAAGCGTGGCCAGCGCGTCAATCGCACCTGGGGTGACGAGGCGAGCCAGGTTTCCGAGCGGCATCAGGCCAGCGATCTGGATTGACGCCACATTCCCACAAAGATTTGTGCTGGACAGGGGCATCCCGGTTCACAGCAACCTTTGTGGGAGCGAGCTTGCTCGCGAAGGCGCCAGGTCAGTCAACACTGACATCACAGACCTACCGCTTTCGCGAGCAAGCTCGCTCCCACAGGAAATTCGGGTTGGACATGAGGATTTGTTAACCTCAGCAATTACAGTGAGACCACACCACCACTGTCGTATAAGGATCTGCAATGCCTGTTGGAAAACGAGAACTGGCGCGGATCGAGCGGCGCGTGATTGCCACGCTCACCGACGCGTGTGAAAGCGCAAAAAGCGAAATCAAAGGCTTCACCTGGCTGACTCACACCGCTGACCTGAACGCGTTGGCGGCAACCCTGAAAGTGATCTGGGTGTTCGATACTGAGGCCGACAAACATCTCGCCCTCACACAAGCCAAAGCGCGGATCTTCGAACTGACGGCCACTGCGCTGAGGGAGGCCGATATCGACCTGCCCGCATCAGAGCGCAAAGTGTATTTCGACTCCGAGGAGGCATGCCAACGCACGCACGGTGGCAACTGGCGTGAGCGTCTGGCGCAAAATACGCGAGGGCAACGGTGACACCCTGCTTTCGATCAGCTTGGCTATCATCGCTCGCAGCAGGCTTCTCTCAGAGACAGTGAAACCATGGAACAGTCCAGACCAGATCCAGATTCCGATTGGGTAGTGCGCAGCACACAGCCGGGGCGGATAGAACGTATCGAAGCCCGGTTTGGCGGCCATGGCTACCACCCACATCGGCACGATACTTACTCGATCGGTCGCACCCTCTCTGGCGTGCAAAGCTTTCACTACAAGGGCAGCCTGCGCCACGGCTTACCGGGTAACACCTTGCTCCTGCATCCTGATGAACTGCACGATGGCATGGCCGGGACCGAAGCGGGGTTTCGCTATCGAATGGCCTATATCGATCCGGCTTTGATTCAGCAGGTGTTGAAGGGTGAACCGCTACCCTTCATCGTCGGCGGTCTGTCCAGCGACCCGCGCCTGTATCGCGCCAGTGAAGCGTTCGTGCAGACGATGGATTACTCACTTGATCCGCTGGAAGAACAGGACGCCCTGTTTGATCTGGCAATGGCCCTGCGCGCCGTGGCGGGCAAACCTCGCGGGCGCAAACTGCTCGATTACCCGGCAGCCGAGCGCGCAAGGGAATTCATCATGGCTCACCTGCACCAGAGCATTACGCTGGAAATGCTGGAGCGCGCCAGCGGTCGTGAAAGATGGAGCCTCTCTCGGGACTTCAGAGTGCTGTTTGGCACCAGCCCCTATCGCTTCGTGACCCTGCGTCGCCTGGATATATTGCGCACGCTGCTGCTTGACCGATTCTCGCTGGTGGATGCCGCACTGGCTGCGGGTTTTCACGACCAAAGTCATATGACCCGGCACTTCACCCGCACTTATGGGGTATCTCCGTCGCGTTGGCTGGAACGCGTCCTGGGGCAAAGGCAACTTGCAGGATCGTACAAGCATCGCCAATAACCCCTTCGCTAGGCTGACGACTCCTGTCTGATAGAGGATTTGTCATGCCACATACCAGCAAAGTACCAGCACTGCACGCCATCAATCTGGCGCAGAAATCCGCGCTGATCGATCAGCAGTGGAGCCCCCGTGTGGTCGCCGAAATGAATGACTACCAGTTCAAAGTGGTTCGTATCGAAGGTGAGTTCATCTGGCACTCCCACCCGGAAACAGATGAGGCCTTTATTGTGATCGAGGGCACGCTGCGGATCGACCTGCCCCATGGCAGCGTATACGTCGAACCGGGTGAGCTGTATGTCGTGCCGCGCGGGATCGAACATCGGACGGCAGCGGAGGGAGAAGCGCGCCTGATGATGATCGAGCCTCAGGGTGTGCGTAACACCGGGCACGAAGGTGGCGAGCGCACGGCTGACAACGACGTCTGGATCTGAGCAGGAGGCGCCGTCAATCTGCGATTTGACGGCGCCTTTTTTGAGTGTCGTGCCGTTGGTTGGCCGCTGATCGACGGGCGATTTTGTACTGGGTTTACTGAGCGAGCACCGCCTCAGACCACCTCTTCGTCAACCGGCAACGAAGCCAGCATCTCCGCGCGGCACACCTCAAGAATCTCGTCGGCCAGGGCGGAATCATCCGGACAGGCGCGCGACAGCACAATCGCGCCGACAGCCCGCGACAGCAGGTCGATCATTTTCTTTCTCCCCTCGCCCTCCACGAGGTCCGGCCCGGTCGGATATTTGTCTCCGAGGGTCTGCAAGGTGCGCTCGATCCCTTCAGCAAACGTCGCTTTCACATCATCCGATTGACGCGCCGCGTCGCCACACAGCGCGGCCATGGTGCAACCGCTGCCACGTCCGTCGCGATGTTCTCTCGTCACATAGACATCGATGAAACCAGGCACGTCGAGCGCTCCGGCACCTGCCAGCGACTTGGCAAGACTGCAGGAAGCGGCTTCAGCCATCAGGTCGGCCTTGGAGCCGAAATGCTTGTAAAAACCACCGTGGGTGAAACCGGCAGCCGCCATGAGATCCGCCACACCGACGCCGTCAAAGCCGCGCTCACGGAACAGCTCGGAGGCGGTCTCGACGATATGTTCTCGATTGGCCTGCGCCTGGGCCTTGGTTACTCGCACGTGCAGTACCTCGTGTTCATTGGGAATGCTTGCGCCAATCATACATAGATGCTGGTCATAATCAAAACCGTTGACAGTTTAGATTTCGATCATCATCCTAATTGCAGGCACAGCGACTTCTCCAACGGGCACGGAAGAAATACCAGATGAGCAACCAGACCCTGTTCACCCCTTACACACTTGGCGACCTGACGCTGTCGAACCGCGTCGTCCTCGCACCGCTGACTCGCAACCGTGCAGGCGCAGGCTTTGTACCCAGCGAGTTCGCAGCCACCTATTACAGCCAACGGGCCAGCGCAGGTTTGCTGATCAGTGAAGCCACGCAGATTTCCCGACAAGGTCAGGGCTATCAGGACACCCCGGGAATCTACACGCCGGCGCAGATTGACGGTTGGCGCCAGGTGACCGATGCAGTCCATGCCAAGGGCGGAAAAATCTTTCTGCAACTGTGGCATGTCGGCCGCGTGTCGCACGTTGATCTGCAAGAAAACGGCGCCGCCCCCGTGGCCCCTTCTGCACTACGCGCTGCCACCAAAGTCTTCGTCAACAATCGCTTTGAAGATGTCTCGGCGCCGCGCGCGCTGGAGACCAGTGAACTGCCGGGGATCGTTTCCGATTTTCGCCAGGCTGCGGCAAACGCGATTACCGCCGGGTTCGATGGCGTGGAAATTCACGGCGCGAACGGCTATTTGCTCGATCAATTCCTCAGGGACAGCGCCAACCTGCGTACCGATGCGTATGGCGGCTCGATTGAAAACCGGGCGCGTCTGTTGCTTGAAGTGACGGCGGCCGTCGTTGATGAAATCGGCGCCAATCGCACCGGTGTGCGCCTGTCTCCGGTGTCGCCGGCCAACGGCGTCTCCAGCAGCGATCCGCAGGCGCAATTCGATTACGTCGCCGAGCAACTCGATGCCCTTGGGGTGGTTTATCTGCACGTGGTCGAAGGTGCGACCGGTGGCCCGCGCGACGTGGCGCCCTTCGACTTCGGCGCACTGCGCCAGCGCTTCAAAAACACCTACATCGCCAATAACGGCTATGACCTGGACCTGGCGACCTCGAAGCTCGCCGAAGACCAGGCCGACCTGATCGCCTTCGGTCGCCCGTTCATTGGCAATCCGGATCTGGTGGAGCGCCTCAAGCAGGGCGCGCCGTTGTCCGCGTTCGATCCCGCCACCCTCTATGGCGGCGGTGCGGCGGGCTACATCGACTACCCGACGCTGGCTGAATCAAGCGTCAGCGCCAACTGAGCGCGTTCTGTTTCTCACATCCTGAAAGAGAGATCCCCCATGAGCACTCGCCCTACTGTTCTGATCACTGGCGCCTCCACCGGCATTGGCGCGGTCTACGCCGAGCGCTTCGCGCAACGCGGCCATGATCTGGTTCTGGTCGCCCGCGACCAGGCACGCCTGGACGCACTTGCAGCTCGTTTGCGCAGCGAACACGATGTCACCGTCGATGTAATCCCGGCGGACCTGACCCAAGTCGCTGATCTGAGCACCGTTGAAAGCCGCCTGCGCGACGACGCCCGTATCGGCATCCTCATCAATAACGCCGGCGCCGCCCTCTCCGGTAACTTCATCGACCAAAGCGCCGACAGCGTTGCGCAACTGGTCGCCCTCAACACCACCGCGCTGGTGCGCCTGGCCAGCGCCATCGCTCCACGTCTGGTCAAGGCCGGTGACGGCGCGATCATCAACGTCGGTTCGGTGGTGGGCCTGGCGCCGGAGTTCGGCATGACCGTCTACGGTGCGACCAAGGCCTTCGTCCTGTTCCTGTCCCAGGGACTGAGCCTGGAACTGTCACCTCAGGGCGTCTACGTGCAAGCCGTACTCCCCGCCGCCACCCGTACGGAGATCTGGGATCGCTCCGGCATCGACATCAACACCTTGAGTGACATCATGGAAGTGGGCGATCTGGTGGATGCCGCTCTGGTCGGCTTCGATCGCCGCGAACCGGTAACCATCCCGCCGCTGCACGAAGCGCAACGCTGGAATGATCTGCAAGGCGCACGTCAGGGCCTGATCGGGCAAATCCGTCAGTCTGCGGTTGCCCAGCGCTACCTGGACCCACAGTGATTGTCTGGTAGCAAACACGCGCGGCGGATTCGATGCAGGCGCAAGTCACTGCATCGAATCCGGCCCGCGATCCGGAGCAGAAATGAATCAAATCCTGGCAAATAACCACACTGGCGCGTCGACGCCATTCAGCAACGCGGCGAACCAGTCGATCACGGTCAACGGCGTTCGCTTCGCTTACCGCGACATCGGCCCCGCGATCGGCGTGCCGCTGGTGCTGTTCAACCATTGGGGCGCCGTGCTGGACAACTTCGATCCCGCGATCATTGATGGCCTGGCACGAACCCGACGGGTCATTACCACTGACTATCGCGGTATTGGCGGCTCTGGTGGAGCCGCGCCACTGACTGTCGGTGAAATGGCTGACGATGCCATTCAGTTGATCCGGGCGCTGGGGCTGGAAACCGTTGATGTACTGGGATTCTCGCTCGGCGGCTTCGTTGCTCAGGATATTGCCCTGAAGGCGCCTGATCGGGTGCGTCGGTTGATTCTGACCGGTACCGGTCCGGCCGGTGGCGACGGCATCGACAGAGTCGGTGCGGTGACGTGGCCATTGATCCTCAAAGGCTTGCTGACCTTGCGCGATCCCAAGGTCTACCTGTTCTTCACCTCGACAGCCAATGGCCGTCGATCTGCGTCGCAGTATCTGCGACGCCTGAAAACACGCAAAAACAATCGCGACAAAGGCCCGACACCGAGCGCTTTTCTGCGCCAGTTGAAAGCGATCACCGCGTGGGGCCAACAGCCGCCGCAAGACCTCGGACGCTTGCGCATACCCACGCTTATCGTTAACGGCGACAGCGACATCATGGTGCCCAGCGTCAACTCGATGGCGCTGGCCAAGCGCATTCCCAACGCACAACTGGTGATTTATGAGGATGCCGGCCACGGCGGGATTTTCCAGCACTGCGTTGATTTTGTCGCCAAGGCCCAGGCATTCCTCGACGCCTGACGACACGGCGCAGCAACACCGCAACGCGCCAGCTACCCTCCTTACAACCGCCAAGAGCCGCACTACGATGAAAGCATTTCTGATTGATCGCTATGGAAAGAACACCGGGCGCATTGGCGAAGCGTCTGCCCCTGTGGTGGGTGCCCGTGATGTCTTGATCGAGGTACACGCCAGCAGCGTCAATGTGCTGGATTCGAAGATCAGCAGTGGCGAGTTCAAGCTGATTCTGCCCTATGCATTACCGCTGATACTGGGCAATGATCTGGCGGGTGTGGTGGTTGAGGTTGGCTCACAGGTGACGCAGTTCAAACCGGGAGACGAGGTTTACGCTCGCCCGCCGGAAACGCGGATCGGAACGTTCGCCGAATGGATCGCCGTGGACGAAAACGCGGTCGCACGAAAACCTGCCAATACCAGCATGGCACAAGCCGCGTCCCTGCCCTTGGTAGCGTTGACGGCGTGGCAAGTACTGATCGAAACCGCACAACTGAAAAAGGGTCAGAAAGTACTGATTCACGCGGGATCCGGTGGGGTTGGCAGCATTGCCATCCAGTTGGCCAGACACCTCGGCGCCTTCGTCGCCACGACCACCAGCACCGCGAACGTCGAATGGGTCAAGGCACTGGGGGCCGATCTGGTCATCGACTACAAACAGCAAGACTTCGAAAGCGTCCTGCACGACTACGACGTGGTGTTGAACAGCCTTGGCCCGGACGTTTTGCAAAAATCACTCAAGGTCCTGAAGCCCGGCGGCCAACTCATTTCCATCTCGGGACCGCCCACCGCACAGTTCGCACAAGAACAAGGCTTGTCCTGGCCATTGCAACAGGTCATGCGCCTGTTGAGCTTCGGTATCCGGCGCAAGGCGCGCAAGCAGGCGGTCAACTACACGTTCGTCTTCATGCGGGCCAATGGTGCACAACTGCAAAAAATCGCCACGCTGGTCGAGGAGGCAATCATCCGACCGGTGATTGACCGAAGCTTCTCGTTTGCCTCGACGGCAGAGGCGTTGAAGTACGTCGAGCAGGGGCGCGCCAAGGGCAAGGTCGTCGTTACGCTCAAATGACAACGTGCCCCTCGTCAGCCGGCCGCGTTCGACTCGACCAGATGAACTTCAGTCGCACTGCGACCGGCGCACCAAGCGAGCACCGACGCAATCACTAACACCGCCGCGCTCAGCTCGAAGGTGGCTTTATAACCGCTCAGATCAAACGCCAGGCCACCGACGATGGCCCCTCCGGCGATTGCCAGTTGCACGATGGCCACGAGCAAGCCTCCGCCGGCTTCGGCATCCTCCGGAAGCGTCTGCGCCAGCCATGTCCACCAGCCCACGGGAGCCGCCGTGGCGACCAGTCCCCAGAGTCCGAGCAGCACCGCAGTCAGAAGCGGCGATGCGCCAAAGTTGACCAGCGCCAGGGCGATGAGCGCCATTATCAGCGGGATAACCGTCAGCGTGCGGTACAAGCCAGTGCCGAGGAAACTTTCGATCACAAAGGTCCCGATGAAACCGGCAAGCCCCAGCCCCAGCAACATTAGGGAAAGGGTTGAGACGCTGACCCCGGTGACCCCCTCCAGAAAGGGCCGCAGGTAGGTGAACAGCATGAATTGCCCCATGAAAAATACGCTGACAGCGACCATCCCCAAAGCGACCGGCCATTGCTTCATCAGCCGCAGGGCGTTGCCGCGACCGGCCTGACGCTCAAGCTTGAAGGACGGCAGACTGATCAGCAGCCATATGGCCGCCAGCGCGGCGACCGGAACCACACAGAAGAATGCGCCGCGCCAACCTATCAACGCGCCGAGGAAACTCCCCGCCGGAGCGGCGATTACCGTCGCCAGCGCGTTACCGCCGTTGACGATCGCCAGTGCCCGGGACACTTGGTCAGGCGGCACCAGACGCATCGCGGTTGCCGCTGACAACGACCAGAAACCGCCGATCGCGATGCCGATCAAGGCCCGCCCGAACATGAACGACGGATAGCCCGGCGCGAACGCGACCACCGTGCCCGAGACGATCATCAGCAAGGTCAGCCCCAACAGCAGTTTCTTGCGCTCGACCCGAGCAGCGACCGCTGCAATCACCAGGCTGGTCATCAGGGCGAATGCACCGGACACGGAAATCCCCTGCCCGGCCTGGCCTTCGCTAATCTGCAGTTCCGCGGCAATCGGCGTCAGCAGACTGACCGGCATGAATTCTGAAGCGACCAGAGCGAAGGCGGCCAACGACATGGCCAGCACCGCGCTCCAGCCGCGCTGTTCTGTAGAAAGGGAAGTCATTGGAACTACCTGTATGGCGAGAGGCGTCCGGGCGATGGCCCGGACGAACTGTTTTCACGGTGCGAGGATCGCGTTGTCGAATCGCGTCTCTCCCGTAATGGTTTGACACATTCTCCCGGTCGATTCACCTCTGCCCTAGTGCATTCCTCTTGAATGCTTGCCTGATCCTCTGAGGATGCAGGGTGGTGTATAGGAATCGCCTGTGCAGCGGATTAGAGTTCGTTCAACAGGAGTTGCCCGACATGATCCCTACCCCGCTGCGCCACGAATCACCTTTGGCGTTGAACATTGACTCGCGCGTGAGCGTAGCGGGTGACTTCGCCACGTCGATACCCGGCCTGTCGCTGTTTCGTCGCGATCAGCCGGCGCCACCGAGCGTGTGCATGATCGAGCCGAGCCTGATTCTGGTGGGCCGTGGGGAAAAGCGTTTGTGGGTCGGCGGTGAGGGTTACCGCTACGACCCTTCGCGATTTCTGGTCACTTCACTGGATCTGCCCGCCAATTCCGAAGTGCTGGCAGCCAGCCCCGAGCTGCCCTGTGTCGGGCTGGTGCTGAAACTGGATGTCGGCATGCTCGCCGAGATCCTCAGTAAAGGTGGCTTGCCTGCGAAACGGCAGCCGTCGATGAACGCGGGCGCTGGCATTGGCAGCATGTCGACCGCGCTGGAAGGTGCGCTCGAACGCCTGCTGGCCTTGCTCGACGAGCCTGAGGCGATTCCGGTGCTGGCGCCGCTGGTGCTGCGGGAAATCCACTATCGGTTGCTCCATACCGATCAAGGTGCGCGGCTGCGGCAGATCACAGCCGTCGATGGCCAGGGTTATCGCATCGCCAAAGCCATCGACTGGCTCAAGGTCAACTACACCGCGGCGCTGCGCATCGATGAGCTGGCGGCGCGGGTGCAGATGAGCGCACCGACCTTTCACCATCACTTCCGCCAACTCACCGGCATGAGCCCGCTGCAGTACCAGAAGTGGCTGCGACTGAACGAGGCGCGCCGGCTGATGTTGATGGAGCGTCTGGACGTTTCGCGAGCGGCGTTTGCGGTCGGCTATGAAAGTCCCTCGCAGTTCAGCCGCGAATACGCACGCCTGTACGGCACCGCACCCAGTCGGGACATCGCACTATTGCGTGGCGACCCCTTCGCCGCAGAAGCACTGGGCAATACGGCCAGTTGAGCAAAAGAACACGCGTTACCGGTGAGGCGCCACGCCGCGTTTCACCGCTTAAAAAAATGCACGTCAACCGATGATCGAGCGGGTGAACCATGGAACTACGAATCAACCAGAAAACCTATCAGGTCGATGCCGACGCCGATACGCCCCTGCTGTGGGTGATCCGCGATGATCTGGGCATGACCGGCACCAAATACGGCTGTGGCCTGGCGCAATGCGGCGCCTGCTCCGTGCTGGTGGACGGCAACGTGGTGCGCTCGTGCGTCACGCCGGTGGCCGGTGTGGTCGGTCGCGAGGTCACCACCATTGAGGCGATCGAGGCCGATGACGTCGGCAAACGGGTGGTCTCGACCTGGGTTGATCTGCAGGTCGCCCAGTGCGGGTACTGCCAGTCCGGGCAGGTGATGGCCGCCACGGCGCTGCTCAAGCAGAACCCCAAGCCGAGTGATGCGCAGATCGAGGCGGCGATGGTCAACCTGTGCCGCTGCGGCACGTACAACGCTATTCATGCCGCCGTGCATGAGCTGGCCGGCAAGGGAGACGCCTGATGAACGTGCGTATCGATCCTGCTCAGGAAGTATCAGCACTGGCTCTGCACGAGCCGATCAACGTGTCGCGCAGACGTTTCCTGGCCGGCACCGCCGTCGGCGCACTGGTGCTCGGCTTCGGCCTTCCGCTGGGCACGACGCGCGTGCAAGCGGCAGTGGCCGCCGCAACTGCCGAGCGTGGCACGCAGGTGCCGGCGTTTCTGGAAATCCGCCCGGACAACCGCGTGCGCCTGCTCTGCCCGTTCATGGAAGGCGGACAAGGTACGTTCACCGCGATGGCGCAGATCGTCGGTGAAGAACTGGATGCCGACCCGGCGACTTTTCTGGTCGAAGCCGCGCCACCCGGCGAAGCCTATGTGGTGATGGAAAACGGCATGCGCATCACCGGCGGCAGCATGTCGGTGCGCATGAGTTACCCGGTGATGCGCCGCCTCGGCGCCCTCGCCCGCGCCATGCTGCTGCAGGCCGGTGCGCAGAAACTTGGGGTGCCGGTCAGCGAGCTGAGTACCGAACCCGGCAAAGTCGTGCACGCCAGGTCGGGTCGCTCGCTGGCCTACGGCGAACTGGCCGAGCACGCCATGGATCTGCCGGTTCCCGATCCGGCCTCGGTGCAACTGCGTGATCCGAGCCAGTTCCGCTGGATCGGCAAACCGGTGAAGCGCGTCGATGCCTACGACAAGTCCACCGGCAAGGCGCTGTACAGCATCGACCTGAAGGTCGACGACATGCTGCATGCCGCCGTTCAGCATGCCCCGCGTTTGGGCATGACCGTGGGCAATTTGCGCAACGAAGAGCAGGTCAAGGCGATGAAAGGCGTGCATTCCGTGCATCGTCTGCCGGGTGCCGTGGCGGTGGTCGCCGAGCGTTGGTGGCACGCCAAACGTGCAGTGGAAGCAATACAGGTCGACTGGCAAGAGCCAACCGCCGACAGCAAAGTTCGGCCGATGCCCGCAGACTTTTCCAGTGATGCCTGGCTCAAACGCCTGGCTGACGACAAAGGCCCGGCCAGGGATGATGAAAATGAGGGCGACGTGGCTGCAGTTCTGGCCAGCGCCAAGACCCGGATTGACGCCACTTACCACAACCAGTACTTGAACCACGGACAACTGGAGCCGCCGTCGGCGCTGGCCCGATTCAATCCCGACGGTTCGCTGGAAGTCTGGCTGCCGAATCAGGCGCCGGACATGTTCCGTGCCGACATCGCCAAACGCACCGGGCTGGACCCGTCGCGCATCACCTTGCATTCGCCATTGCTCGGGGGCTTCTTCGGTCGGCATTTCCTTTACGATGCCGCCAGTCCCTACCCGCAGGCAATCGAGTTATCGAAAGCGGTTGGCCGCCCGGTCAAACTGATCTGGAGTCGCGAGGAAGAGTTTCTGCGCGATGTGCTGCGTCCCGTGGCCGCCGTGAATTTCCGCGCCGCGCTGGACAACGACGGCTGGCCGCTGGCAATCGAAGCGATCAGCGCCACCGAAGGACCGACCGAGGCGCTGGCCGGCAAACAGGGTGAGAAGCTCGACCCGACGGCGCTTGAAGGCTTGTCGGGCAAGTCCTATGCAATCCCCAACAAGCGCATCGCGCAGATCTACGCCAAAGGCCCGGCGATGCTCGGTTACTGGCGTTCGGTGGGCAATTCGCTCAACGACTTCTTCTATGAATCGTTCCTTGACGAACTGGCTGACAAGGGTGGCAAGGACCCGTTCGAATTGCGCCTGCATCTGCTGCGCGACAACCCGCGACTGACCACCCTGCTGCAAGCCGTGGGCGAGCTGTCGGGTGGCTGGAAGCGTGGGCCGTTTACCGCGGCGGACGGCAGCAAACGTGCGCGAGGCGTGGCGATGGCGTCGCCGTTCGGTACCCAGACGGCGGTGATCGCCGAGGTCTCCATCGAGCACGGTCAGGTCAAGGTGCACGACATCTGGCAGGCAATCGACCCCGGCAGCATCGTCAATCCGGCGATTGTCGAAGCGCAGGTCAACGGCGCGGTGGCGCTGGGCCTGTCGCAGACCCTGGTGGAGGAAGCCGTATGGATTGATGGCAAACCGCGCGCGCGCAACTACGACTTGTATCCGATCCTGCCGCCTGCGCGGATGGCCCGGGTCCACGTGCGTGTGGTCGAGAGCGGGGAAAAAATGGGCGGCATCGGTGAACCACCGTTGCCCGCTGTCGCGCCCGCCGTCGCCAATGCGGTGGCAACGCTGACCGGGCAACGTGTGCGCAGCCTGCCCATGAGCCGCCACACCTTCACTTGATCAGCGCCGGAGCGTCCATGAACAACAGCCGATTCGCAAGAACCGCAGGCTGGCTGGCAGTGCCGTGCCTGGTCGCGGCAGGCCTGCTGGCCTGGTATGTCACCCGCGAGCCTGTCTCGCGCCTTGAAAACAACCACACCGCCGTGGCCGATATCGACCCGGCGCTGGTCGCTCGTGGCGAATACGTCGCCCGACTCAGCGATTGCGTGGCGTGCCACAGCGTGCCGGGCGGTGCGCCGTTCGCTGGCGGTCTGGAAATGGCCACACCACTGGGCGCGATCCACGCGACCAACATCACCCCGGAGCCGGAAACCGGCATCGGTCGCTACAGCCTGGCGGACTTTGACCGTGCGGTGCGCCACGGCGTGGCACCTGAAAGCCGTCGTCTGTACCCGGCGATGCCCTACCCGTCCTACGCCAAGCTCAGTGACGACGATGTGCGAGCGCTGTACGCGTTTTTCATGAAAGGCGTGGCACCGGTCAAGCAGGCGAATATCCCGAGTGCGATTCCTTTTCCGTTGAACCTGCGCTGGCCGATTGCGTTGTGGAACGGTGTGTTTGCCGATACCGAACCTTACGTGGCCAAACCGTCGCAGGATGCCGTGTGGAATCGCGGCGCTTATCTCGTGCAAGGCGCCGGGCACTGCGGCAGTTGCCATACGCCGCGCGGTCTGGCGTTCAACGAGAAGGCCCTGGATGAATACGCCTCGCCGTACCTCGCCGGCGCCTTGCTCGATGGCTGGTATGCGCCGAGCCTGCGTGATGATCACAATACCGGCCTGGGCCGCTGGAGTGAGCCGGAGATCGTGCAGTTCCTCAAGACCGGGCGCAACAAACATGCAGTGGTTTACGGCTCGATGACCGAGGCGTTCAACAACTCCACGCAGTTCATGAGCGATGACGATCTGACCGCGATTGCCCGTTATCTCAAGTCATTGCCCGGGGACCGTCAGCGCGACGGCCAGCCATGGCAGTACCAAACGGTTTCGGCGACGGAACGTCTGGACGCGCCCGGTGCTCATACCTACGTCACGCGCTGTGCTTCGTGCCACGGTTTGGACGGCAAGGGCCAGTCCGAATGGATGCCGCCGCTGGCCGGCGCCACCTCGGCACTGGCCAAGGAAAGTGCCTCCGCGATCAACATCACCCTCAACGGTTCGCAACGGGTGGTGGCCGCCGGAGTACCGGACGCCTATCGCATGCCGGCCTTCCGCGAGCAGTTGTCGGATCAAGAGATCGCCGAAGTGCTGACCTTCATGCGCAGCACCTGGGGCAATCAGGGCGCTGCCATTGAAGCGCAGGCCGTCAACAAGCTGCGTGAACGTACCGATCCGGCGAGCAGCAGCCCGATCATCCTGCAAATGCGTTAGAGGAACGTTTGATGGAAAGCATCGACTTGCTGGTCCTGCGCACCGCGCGGGACTGGCTCGCCGCCGGCGAGCAGGTGTTGCTCGCCACGGTGGCGCGCACATGGGGCTCTTCGCCGCGCCCGACAGGGTCGATGATGGCTTTGCGTAACGACGGACGCGTGGTCGGCAGCGTGTCCGGCGGCTGCATCGAGGACGACCTGATCCAGCGCTACACCACCGCGCACGGCGGCAGCGGCCTCAAGGACAGTGCGCCCGAGGTGGTGCGCTACGGCGTCAGCGCCGACGAGGCGCATCGTTTCGGTTTGCCCTGTGGCGGCACGCTTGAGCTGATTCTCGAGTTCAATCCCTCATGGCAGGTGCTGGACCAACTGCTGCTGCAACTGGATACCGGGCAACTGGTGCGCCGCTGCCTGGCACTGGATAGCGGTCGCGTCACACTGCAAGCCACGGCCACCCCGGAGCAATTCAGTTTCGACGGCCAACAGATGCTCAATACCCTCGGGCCGGGGTATCGGCTGCTGATGATCGGTGCCGGCGCGCTGGCCGAGTATCTGGCGACCATGGCGCTGTTCAACGGCTTCAAGGTCGCGGTGTGCGACCCGCGTGCGGAATACATCGAAACCTGGGCGGTGAACGGCGTGGAGCGGATCATCGGTATGCCGGATGACGTGGTGCGCGACTTCGCGGTCGATCTGCGCACCTGCATCGTCGCCTTGAGCCATGATCCGCGACTCGACGATCTGGCGCTGCTCGAAGCTCTTCACAGCCCGGCGTTTTACATCGGCGCCATCGGTTCGCGGCGCAATAGCCAACTGCGCCGCGAACGGCTGATCGAGCATTTTGGTGAGACCCAGGCATCACTTGAGCGCCTGCACGGGCCGATCGGCATCTACATTGGCAGCAAGACACCGGCGGAGATCGCCGTCAGCGTGATGGCCGAGATCCTGGCCGCGAAGAATGGCGCCAGCCTGCCGAAGGCGTTTTCGATTGCCAGCGCCAAGGCGCAGGAAGCCTGATTGGCGGACACATTCAGCGCCTGCGTGATGACGCTGAATCAACCTTCAACGTGAGGCGGCTGCACGGGTGAACTGTTGTTCCGTGACCACGCTGCCCCACTGGCTGCCCTGCTCTTCCATCGTCAGTTCGAACCCGGCCGCTTCGTACAGTCGGCGCGCGGCGTCGAGGCCCTTGAAGGTCCAGAGCTGAATCGCGTCAAAGCCGTGCTGATCGCAAAACTCCACCGCCGCGCTCAGCAGTTGCCGACCGACGCCACTGCCGCGGCAGCCGTCGTCGAGGATGAACCAGCGCAGATGCGCCTGATTGTTACCCAGATCCTGCCCGTCGATTGCGATGGAGCCGACGATGCGCTCATCAAGCGTGGCTACCCAGATCTGGTTGCAGGGCTGATCGAGGCGTCCGACAAACTCCGCCGTTTCACGGGCGACACGGCTTTCAAAGATCGCGCCGAAACCGGAATGCCGCGAATAATAATCCGCATGCATTTGCGCCACGCGGCCGATCAGCCCGGGGCGATAGCCGGCGCTGATGTGCAGGTTCGGCGTGAGTGGCTGGTCGGCGCCCAGACGGATGGTCTTGAGCGCATGCGCGTAGGTTGAAAGGCCCTGCGCCACGCTCTGTTGCTGCGACGGATTGAGCGTGTCCAGTGCCTTGCTGACCTGGGCCTGGCCGTAGGCATGAATGTCGGCGACGGTCTGCCGGCCCTGCGCGGTCAGCTGCAACAGCTTGACCCGGGCGTCCTCGGCGGCGCGCTCTTCGATCTCCCCGGCCTTGATCAGTTTGCCGACCATGCGGCTGACACTGGACTTTTCCAGACCAAGGCTTTGCGCCAGTTGTGCAGCGCTGACGCCGTCCCCGGCCTCGATTTCCAGCAATGCGTGCACGCCGGAGGCTGAATAGTCGGTCGCCGCCAGGGTGGCGCGCAGGAAACCGAACTCACGCACCATCGTGCGCGACGCTGTACGGATTTCTTCGATCAAGGCTGCTGGGATACTCATGACACATCACCGCTGAAATTTAGTTGTACTATACAACCATATTTGAATATGACGGTGCAAGAAGCTGACGACGCCGGGCAAGCGTTCAAAAATTGTCGACGTCGCCACCGCAGCCAACGTCAGGCAAAAAAAGCCCCGCAACCGAATGAGGTGCGGGGCAAAGTATTGGTTGGTTGCGGCCAACCAAAGGAGCTCGGTCAGAACGGTTTGCGCGGCCGGGTCAGATGCAATCCTGGGCAGCGCGTTCAAAACTGGAAGGCAGGAAATTGGAAGCCAGCAAGTGGCGCTCATAGATGAACACTTTGCCGCCGTTGCCGGCCTTGTAGGCTTCCAGCACGTTGTCTGCCGACACCTTGCTCGGCACCACGATCCGGTAGCTGCGCTGGGTCTGCGAGACGGTCGGGTTCAGCGCACTGCTCTGCAGTTTGGGCACCACGCAATCGGCGTATTGCGCCGGGGTCTTGCGGGTCTGCAAGGTCAGCGTCGGGTCGTTTGGTGCGGAGGCGCAACCGGCGAGCAGCAAGGAGGCAACAGCCAGGGTCGGGGCAAAAAAAGTACGCATCGGTGTAATCCTGAAAATAAAAGTCCGGTTCATCCGGCAGCGGTTCAGCGTGACGGCGCCGCCGCCGCCCTTTTGATTTTGAGTGTTCAGCTGGAAGCCACCAGCGCCTTGAGCGAGGCATCGAACTGCTTCAAGGCATTGAGTTGCAGATCACGTTGTTGCTGGATCTGCGCGGCAATCTCCTGCGCCGCTTTGTCGTGTACCCAGACCGACGGAATCTGTTTCTCCACCGAGCCCTCGGCCTTGCCGATGTATTGCAGGTCGACATCGTAGAAACGCGCGATGAAATGCGCTTCGTACAGGCTGTTTTGCTGGGTCAGCAAGCGGTTGAAGGTGTCGAGTTTCACCACGATGTCCGGGTGTGCCTGAATCAGCGCATCAAGGCTGTCGTAAACCGTCACCGACGAAAAATGACGCTGCAGCGAGCTGAGCAACCAATCGATGGCCAGTTCCGGGTCGGAACTGCTGACAAAGGCTGCACGAATTCGCGAATCCAGCGCGTCCTTGGCGCCGTGCAACGCCATGTCGTGGTAGCGCGTCAGGTATTGCAGGTTTTCCCGGGTGTTTTCGCTGTACAGCACACCCACGGTCTGTGAATGTTGCAATGTCGCGCTGCTGCCGGCGATTGGCTGAAGATGACACGCACAAGCGTCGTCTGCGTAAGACGGTGCCGTGGCTACCATGCCGCTCATCAGCAGAGCGGTCAGCGCCAGTCGGGTCAGTGTCTTCATCGCGCAATTTCCTTGAGCTGCGTTTTCAATGAAGGCAATTTTCCGCCTATTGCCTGCAAAGCTGAACTTGCGTTTCGTGATGGTCACTATTACTTCTAGCGATAGTTACTGACGATAAAGTTTGATCCATGCTCATCTCTAATGACTAAAACAACAGTGAGGACGCCGCTTTGAGAACCTTTGACCTGATCCGCGACGCGGTTTTGCCCGACTTTCGCGAGCGGGTGGCGGAATACCTGGTGCAGTACGAAAACGTGTTGCTGGACAAGGACATCACCGATGTGCAGCTCAAACGCGATACGGCCAATCAGTTGCGTGGCTATCTGCGCGGGCTGAACACCACACGGGTGCTGGGCATGGCTTATTGGGAAGAACTGGATCGGCGGGTCGTCGACACCTGGCTCGCGCCACAGTCATGACGGCGAACGCCCGGCCATGACATCAGCGTGCGGAGCCTGCCAAAACGGCCCCGAACGCTTACAATCGCCGGCCCTACCGACCTTCTGACAGGCTCCCCCGGAAATGCCGCTCGACCCACTGACGATGCTGACCATTTCGATCGCTCTCGCAGCCGCCGCCGCGCTGTATCTGGCGGTCGAGTGGCGCAGCATTCGTGAGCCTTCGCTGCTGTTCTGGAGCGCCGGTTTCGCCACCATCACCATCGGTTCCACCCTGGCCCTGCTGCGCAGCAACGGTTTTCTGCTGATCGGCATCTGGTTCGCCAACGGCTTGCTGGTGACCGCGCACTTTCTGTTTTTGCTGGGGGTGGCGCGCTTCACGCAGATCCGTCTGTCCCCGGCCTGGTACCTGATTTTCGTCAGCTGGCTGGTCATGCTGTTGTTGCCGGACGGGCCGCTGTGGTCGAAAGTCATGCTGGCCGCCAACTCGCTGCTGGTGGCCGCCTCGACGCTCAAGGCCAGTCTGCTGCTGCGCCCCCATGGCAGCTCGCTGAGCGTCGGCGCGGTGCAACTGCGCTACGTGTTGCTCGGTCACGGGCTGTTCTATGTGGCCAAGGCCCTGACCGTGATGATCCCGGGCACGCTGATCGATCTGGCTGCGTTCCGGGGTGAAATCATTCAGATTTCGCTGGTCGAAGGCGCAATGGCGATCATGCTGATCGCGCTGTCGATGACCGGCACCGAACGCTACCGGCGCGAGGAACAGATCGCCCGACTGGCCGCCCGTGATCCGCTGACCGCTCTCTACAACCGCCGCGCCCTCGATGTGCGCGCGCCGCGCTTGCTGCAGGACGTCTCTCCGGCGCATCCGGGCGCCCTGCTGCTGATCGATATCGACAACTTCAAATCGGTCAACGATCAGTACGGCCACAGCGCCGGCGACCGTCTGCTGGTGGCCTTGAGCGAAATGATCCGCGCCGAGACCTCCGATGAGGCGCTCGCCGCCCGTTTGGGCGGCGACGAGTTTGTGATTTTGCTGAGCAACGCGCCCAGTGATCACGTCGTCAGACTGGGCGACGCCCTGCGCGATCAGTTTCACCGCAGCGCCGCTCAGGCATTTCCGACACCAGAGCCAGTGACGTTAAGCATCGGCGCCACCCTGTTCAACCAGCCGCCGGCCAGTCTCGCGGCATTGATCGAACAAGGCGACGCCGCGCTCTATGAATCCAAGCGCGGTGGGCGCAATCGCCTGCGTCTGACCGGAATCACCCCTTCAGGATGACCAGCCCCATGACCCGTTCCGAAACTCCCCTGCAAGACCTCGCCGCCCCCGAGGGCGTCTGCTACGGCTGCGGCGGCCGCAACCCGCATGGGCTGCACGTCAAAAGCTTCTGGCACGAGGACGGCGTGCATGTGATGGCCGAACACCTGCCGGACGACAAATACTGCGGCTGGCCGGACCTGGTGTACGGCGGGTTGCTGGCGATGCTGGTCGACTGCCATTCCAACTGGACCGCGATGGCTTACCACTACCGCGCCGAACAGCGTGCCCCGGGCAGCCTGCCGCGCATCGACTGCGTCACCGGCAACCTCGGCCTCAAGTTCATCAAACCCACACCGATGGGCGTCACCCTGACCTTGCGCGCCAGGGTCGAAGGCGACGTCGGGCGCAAAACGCGGGTGATCTGCGAGGTGTACGCCGGGGAAGTGCTGACGGCGGTGGGTGATTCGGTGTTCGTGCGGGTCGATACCGGGCAACTGGCGGACGCGGCGCACGGGCGCTGAATTTACACGCGCCCCTGTAGGAGCTGCCGCAGGCTGCGATCTTTTGACTTTAAAGATCAACATCAAAAGATCGCAGCCTGCGGCAGTTCCTACAGGACATGGTGCTCGAATTAACCCGCGCGCTGACCCGAAAGACTGCATGACCGATTTGCGGCCCACAGCAGCGATGGCAGACAGACGTCTAAACGCCTCGGCAATCGTAAGACTCACCTACATGTTTTTCCGCTTGTGGTGCACATTACCAAACCCTTATAAGAGCGGCTCTCACTCGCGAATTGAAGGATGCACCCATGAGCAATGCCTGGAACGAAGGGTATTTCACCGACGAGGGCTACACCTACTCGTATAGCCGGGAAATCAATCCGGTGTTCCAGCGTTTTTGCCTGTTGTTGCGCGGGTTTGCCACGCTGGAGAGTGCCGCTGGCTACCACTGCGAACTGGGCTTCGGCCAGGGTGTGTCGATCAACATCCATGCTGCCGCCAACCCGGGAAACTACGTCGGCACCGATTTCATGCCATCCCAGGCCGCGCATGCCATTGCATTGGCGAGCGACTGGAACAGCCAGGCCCGCCTGTATGACGACAGTTTCGAGCAACTGCTGGCCCGGGATGACCTGCCGGCCTTCGACAGTATCAGCCTGCATGGCATCTGGACCTGGGTCAGCCGCGACAATCAGCAACTGATCGTCGAATTCGCCCGCCGTCACCTCAAACCCGGCGGCCTGTTGTATGTCAGCTACAACTGTTTCCCGGGCTGGTCGCCTTCGGCGCCCTTGCGCAATCTGTTCAGTCTGCACAACCGCTTTGCCAGCCATGCCTCCACCAGCCCGGCCAAACGTATCGATGCCGCGATGCAATTTTCCGAAGCGCTGCTGGCGGCCAATCCGAAGTACGCCAGAACGGCGCCGGCTCTCGGTGCCCAGTTGCAGAGCATCAAGGGCCAGAATCGTCAGTACGTGGCCCATGAGTACTTCAATCGCGACTGGAACTGCATGTATTTCACTGACGTGGTCGACGCCATGGCGGCGGCCAAACTCGACTACGCCGCGACCGCCGTACCGTTGGATAGCGTTGCTGCGCTGAATCTGAGTACAGAAGGCATGGACTTTCTGCAGGGGATCGAGCATCCGGTCATGCGCGAACAGGCGCGCGACTACTTCATCAATCAGAACTTCCGCCGGGATCTGTACGTGCGCGGTGCCAATCGGCTGTCTGCCGCCGAACAGCGCGATGCCCTGCTGAGAAGCCGTTTTGTCCTGTTGCAAGCCATTGAAAACATTCCCGACACGGTCACGGGTCCGGCCGGTGCGGCTTCGCTGCAAGCGGAGATTTACAGCCCGGTGCTCGCAGCGCTCGCAGCCAATGCCTATGCAGCGAAAACCCTGCAGCAGTTGTCGATGGCTGTGGGCTCCGTGTCTTACGACGACCTGGTACAGGCTGTCACCGTGCTGATCGGCATGGGCGTCGCCGCGCCATGCCAGAGCGAGGCCGCTGAAAGACAGGTGCAGGAACGTTGCGACACCCTGAACCTGCAACTGTGCAAGCGGGCACTGTTCAACAGCGATATTCAGGTGCTGGCCAGCCCGGTCACCGGCGGTGGTGTGGCAGTCAGCCGCGTCCAGCAGTTGTTCCTGATTTCACTCAAACAAGGCATGACTGACCCGCAAGACTGGGCGCAACTGGCGTGGGCCGTCATCGGCGATCAGGGCGAAGTGCTGCTCAGGGGTGACCAGCCGCTGCTCACCGCGGAAGAAAACCTTGCCGAGATGACTGAGCAGGCCCGGGCATTTGCCCAGACACCGCTGGACATTCTCATGGCGTTGAAGATTGCCTGATCCCTCCACACGCCGGACGACTGGCCACGATCACCAGCGGCCGGTCGTCTGCGTTTGCGGCCATGAATGCCGCCTCCGGACTTAACCTCCAGCACTTCCATCCCAGATTCCCTGGCAAAAAAGCAAAATTGCCATGTGTTTCCATCGTTCCTTCTGGCGTCGCACTGTTCATTGCCCGTCCCTGTCTGTCTGGAGTTTCTCGATGCCGTCGCCCAAATCCCTGCCCTCTGCCCTGCTGGGCCTGGCCCTCGCCTGCCCGGTCATGGCCGAGGAACCCAAAGGCATGGAGTTGGGACAAGTGCTGATTTCCGCTGACGAGCAAAGTGGCACCGATGCCTCCGTGGCGGAGGCCGAAGCGCGTCTGGCGCAAGTGCCCGGCGGCAGCAATGTGGTCGACATGCGTCAGCCGTTGCAGGGCCGGGTGGCGAGCAATCAGGACGTCCTGGCGTATCAGCCCGGGGTCTACGCGCAGTCGGCGGGCAACGAAGGGGTGAAGATTTCGATCCGGGGTTCGGGGATCAACCGCGCACCCGGCGCGCATGCCTCGGGGTTGTACACGATGCTCGATGGCCTGCCGCTGACCGGCCCCGGCGGCACGCCCTACGAATTGCTCGAACCGCTGTGGCTCGACCATGTCGAGGTGCTGCGCGGTGCCAACGGCTTCGATCGCGGCGCACTGGCGCTGGGTGGCGCCATCGATTACGTCAGCCACACCGGCTACGACGCGCCGAAATTGCAGGTGCGCTATGCCACCGGCAGCCATGGTTACCAGCAGCGTCAGGTGAGTTCCGGGCAGGTGCTGGGCGACTTCGACTACTACATGTCGCTGACCGACGCGAACGCTGACGGCTATCAGGATCACACCGCCAGCGAGAGCCAAGGCGTGATTGCCAACTTCGGCTATCGCTTCAGCCCGAACCTGGAGACCCGCTTCTATTTCCGTTACCGCGAGACCGACAACGACCTCGCCGGCCGTGTGACCAAGCATTCGATCGAACACACGCCACGGGCGGCCAACCCGGCTTACGTGGCGCGCGACGACAGCCGCAAACAACCAGGCAGCACCTTCATCGGCAACAAGACCACCTATTACATCGACGATGATTCGAGCATCCAGACCGGCCTGGTCTATCACAACTATCCGATGGATCTGCGCGAAGGCCCGAACCATCTGAAAGTCGCCTACACCGACGTCAGCGGCACCTTCGACTACAAGCGTCGTGACACTTTGTTCGGCATGGAAAGCCGCAGCACCGTGGGCCTGCGCACCACCAAACACCTGCCCAACGACGGCGCCAGTGAATTCGTGCGCATCCCGTCCGGCAACACTGCCACGTATGCGCAGGGCACCCGCATGCGCAACTTCACCTATCAGGGTTCGGACACCGTTCTGCACGTCGGCAACGATCTGGAAATCGCCGACGACCTGTGGCTGACCACCGGCCTCGCCGCCCTCTACACCCGCCGCGAAAGCGCCGTCACCTACCCGCAAAGCGGCGGCAAGACCAGCATGAGCGACTGGGACTATGCGCCGCGTCTGGGCCTGCGCTATCAGGTCACGCCGGACCTGCAGTTGTTCGGCAACCTCAGCCGTTCGGTCGAAGCACCGCACCCGTGGTCGCTGATCTACAGCTCGAACATCCGCTTCCCGGCCGGCAACGGTGCGGCGACCGGCACCCAGAGCGATCCGATCAAACTGCAGAACCAGACCGCGACGACCCTCGAACTCGGCGGTCGCGGCGACAGCACGCTCGGCCAGTGGAGCCTGGCGTGGTACTACGCGCAGGTGCGCCACGAATTGCTGTCGGTGCTGCCAGACGCCAACGCCGTCACCCCGTACGAACTCAACGCCAGCCCCACCGTGCATCAGGGTGTCGAAGCCAGCTTGCAAAGCACGCTGTGGTCAGCCGCCGACGGACGTAAATTGAGCCTGCGTCAGGCCTACACCTTCAGCGACTTCCACTACCGCGACGATCAGCGTTTTGGCGACAACCGCCTGCCGGGTTTGCCGATGCATTACTACCAGGGCGAACTGCGCCACGACTGGCCACAAGGCTTCTTCGCGGCGGTCAACACGCAACTGGTGTCCAAGGTCGCGGTGGATTACGCCAACAGCTACTACGCCGATCCGTACGCACTGTTCGGCGCCACCGTCGGCTACAACGCGCCGAAAAACGACTGGCAAACCTGGCTCGACTTGCGCAACCTGACCAACAAGCACTACGCCGCGACAGTCACGCCGGGGTATGACGACAAGGGTCTGGATGCGGCGCGGTCTACGCCGGGTGAAGGGCTGGGGGTTTATGTCGGGGTGTCGTGGAGTTTGCTCTGACCGCAGGATCTGACCCGTAGCGGCAATAAACAGCGGATCAAAACGGCCCCTGCGTCATCACCCGCGTCTCGATGATGTTGCGCAGCGCGTCAACCCGCTTCTGGTACAGCTCAGTCAAGCAACCGACCTTCGCGGCACAGGCCTTGCGGCTTTTCAGAAAAGCCTGCTGTTCGCCGATCAGCGCATCGCGCCCGCCCATCGGCAGCAGGCGTTTGTCGAGGCTGAACAGCTCGCCCATGGTCACGTCCAGGTCGTTCAGCGAGCGGTTGGCGCAGACTGCTTTCTCGTCTGCCGCTTTGGCCTTGGCACAGTCGAAACTGGCGGCGTGTGCTGAATTGGCAGCGATCAGCAGCGCACAGCCGAGGGCCGCGGCGGTCACCCGTGAAATTTCTCGAACTCGTGTCATGTCGTCGTATCCAACGTTGTAAGCCAATGGAGGTATGAGAAATGAAAAGCACCGACGACAGCAAGCCTGCAACCCCTCACAACGCACCACCGCTGGATGCGGCGGGCAAACCGGTGGATGTGGTTCGCCGGGATCTGCAGGACAGCGACGACGACACCAAGACTGTGGACGAGGTGCTGACGCCAACCTCGATCCGCACCAAGGAACAGGAAGCCGAGGCACTCAAGCGCAAAACCGATGAGATCGAGCGCAAGGTCGCTGACGGCAATTAATTCGTCGAACACAAGGTAGCGCTGCGCGAATATGCTCGTTGGATGGATTGCTTATTGCCAATGATTCCATGCGTTGCGCGCGCCTCTCTTCCCTCCCGATAACTGTGTCCGTTCAAAGCCTTGAAGGTCTGGAGCGGATACATTCTGCTGACCGTCAAACTCCCGCTCACGACCGTTCGGCGCTTTCGCTGGCAGGGCCGCGAAATCGCATCTAGGGTTGCGTGGCTGGCGATGTGCCAGCGACCCGCGAGCGGCGGTCACGCGCTCGCCCGTAGTAGCACTGGAAAAGAAATCAGGGATGGTTTTTGTGCTTGCGGTTGTTCTGCGCGCCACCGGGCGCGCCACTGATCCCTGCGTTTCGTTGTGTTCTCTCAAGGATAGAAAGATGAACAACGTACCGGTCATTTCCCCTTGCCAGCCCCTGAGGCAGGCCACTTGTGAAACACCCGACGTCCCGCCTGGCGGTTTCGGCTGAGGACGCGCGCGGCCTCGGCGCATGGCGCCTGCGCCGTGCCCCCGGACATCACCCTTGAACAGATCCCGACGGATCAGGTTGCTCGCCTGCCGGTGCTCCACAAGGCAGAGGCTGCCTGTCTGTCAGGTAAGGCGCCCCTTCTCGTCAGGGGGCGGTTTTGCAGCACCGATGAGGAAACCCTCGCTATGTCCCGTTCAACGGCCAACATCCCGCCTTACGGCGTCGCCATTCAAAGTGCGATCAAGCAAGGCGATGTGCAGCACATGAAGTCGTTGTTGCAGCAACGCGACACCAGCAAGCCTGAAGCGCAAGACCTGAAAGACGCGTACGAAAAACTGGCCAGGGAAGTTTCCAGGCACGAAAAGTCCTGAAGCCATCAATCACATTGCAATGGAGGCAATCAACATGTCCGGATCCACTGAAAATGTCGGCCTGTTCCCGGTGAGCTATCGCATCGGTACCGGCGCTCCCGGTGCGCAGTCGCTGGCGCTGCACCTGCTGGTCTCGACACCCGATACGAAAGTCAACGGCACCGCCGCGATCACCCAGGCGACCAATCCGCCACTCGACGTGCATTCCGACGTCTGGGGCGAGTACACCTACCTCACCGTGATGTCGCCCGGCGTCAGCAAGATTCTCGTGACGGCCCAGGGCAATCACGGCGGCCCAGGCGCCAACTCCATCGTTAATTTCAAAGTAAGACTGGTGGTCGGTACCGACTGGCGTGAAGGCGTTGCCAATTACAGTTACTTCGATGGTCAACGCTGGCATGAGGTCAACAACGCCCCGGCGCATTTGGTGGAGTCGATACCTTCACCGTTCAATCCCGGCCCGGTGATCAACCCGCACCCACCGATCCTGCCGCTGTATGCCGCGCCGATTCAGAGCGCCATTGCCAGCGGTGACCTGGCGCAGATGAAGAACCTCGCCCGACTCGCCGAACAGCAACTGGAGCAACTGCCGAAATTGCGCGACGCACTGGACACCGCGAAGAAAGAGGTCAGCCGGCTGCAGAGCCGCTGAGTCAGGCCACTTGATTCACCATTCACTTCAGGGAGTAGCACCATGTCGATTGGACTTTTTCACACTCGTCTCTACATCAGCAACTCACTGCTTGGCGCACCGGTTCTGACCCTTGATCTGCTGGTCGACACCGCGCATAAACGGGTCAGCGGGATTGCCAGCGTGTTCCAGGCCACCTGGCCGACGGTCAATTTCCGGACTCAGGTCTGGGGCAGTTTTTCCGAAACCAAACTGACTGCAAACGTCGAGAACCACATCATCCTGACCCTTGACGGCGGTCCGAGCGGCCCGCTCAGCCAGATCGCCGAGACCTTCCACCTCAGAGGCATTCTGGGCGGCGACTGGGCCAGTGGTTTTGTCGATTATCGCTATGAAGAAAAGGGCCAGTGGCAGGAGGTAAAGCACGTTGCGGTGCATCCGGCACCTAGCGAGCAAACCCACCCCACGCCGCATCCGCAACCCCTGTACGCCGTGGCCGTGCAGCAGGCGCAGGCCGGCGGCGATCTGGCGCAGCTCAAATCCGTGGTGCAACAGGCCGAGCAACAAGTGGCGCATGAGGGCGCCTTGCGCAGTGCGCTTGAGCATCTGAAAGCGGAAATCACGCGTCTGGAAACACGCTAACCGACCGGCCCCGGGCGCGATTGCACAGGATCGCGCCCGGGGCTTGTTCAACGGCGGTCAATGCCTTCGTAGCGCGCACAGGATGGTGCGCAAGGATTTCCCATGTCAGACGTGCGCCCTGCCCGTTACCTCAGCGACACCGATCTCAAACGCTACGTGCCGGTGCACGTGGTCTGGGAGATCACCCTGGCCTGCGACTTGAAATGCCTGCATTGCGGCTCCCGCGCAGGGCATCGCCGGCCTGACGAACTCAACACCCGCGAATGCCTGGACGTCATCGACTCGCTGGCCGCGCTGGGCACTCGCGAAATCACCCTGATCGGCGGCGAAGCCTATTTGCGCAAGGACTGGACACAACTGATCAAGGCCATTCACGACCACGGCATGTACTGCGCAATCCAGACCGGCGGGCGCAACCTGACCCCGGCGAAGATGCAGGCGGCGGTGGATGCCGGGCTCGACGGCGTGGGCATTTCCCTCGATGGACTTGCGCCGTTGCATGATGCGGTGCGCAACGTTCCCGGCTCGTTCGACAAGGCCGTGGACACCCTGCGCCGGGCCAAAGCCGCGGGGCTGGCGGTGAGCGTCAACACCCAGATCGGCGCCGCGACCCTGCCCGACTTGCCAGCGCTGATGGACACCATCATCGAACTCGGCGCCACCCACTGGCAGATCCAGATCACCGTCGCCATGGGCAACGCGGTGGATCATCCGGAGTTGCTGCTGCAACCCTATCAATTGCTCGAAGTGATGCCGCTGCTTGCGCGGCTGTATCGCGAAGGTGTCGACCGTGGCTTGCTGATGAATGTCGGCAACAACATCGGCTATTACGGCCCGTATGAACACCTGTGGCGCGGCTTCGGCGACGAGCGCGTGCACTGGACCGGTTGCGCCGCCGGCCAGACCGTTCTGGCGCTGGAGGCCGACGGCACGGTCAAAGGCTGCCCGTCCCTGGCCACCGTGGGTTTCTCCGGCGGCAATGTGCGCAATATGAGCCTGCACGACATCTGGCATTACAGCGAAGGCATGCATTTTGGCCGCCTGCGCTCGGTGGATGACATGTGGGGTTACTGCCGTGGCTGTTATTACAACGACGTCTGTCGCGGCGGTTGCACCTGGACTTCGCACTCGCTGCTCGGCAAACCCGGCAACAACCCCTATTGCCATTACCGTACGCTGGAGTTGCACAAGCGCGGGCTGCGCGAGCGCATCGTCAAGGTCGAGGACGCGGCGCAGAAATCATTTGCGGTCGGCCGCTTCGACCTGATCACCGAACGCATCGACATCGGCGAAAAAGTCAGCAGCGTCAGCGACAGCGGTCAGGTAATCAAACTGGCGTGGATCAATCAGGGCCAGCAATCGCCGGAACAAGGCCGGATCGCTCCGCAACTGAGCCTGTGCCGCAGCTGCTTGCAGTACATCTATCCGCACGAGGTGATCTGTCCGCACTGCGCCGCCGATGTCGCCGCCGCCGAAGCCGAGCACCAGGCCAATCGCGCGCGGCAGCAGGCGATCATGAATACGCTGACCGGGCTGCTGGGTATCGCGCCCAGTCGCCTGAGCTGATTGCATGGGGTCGGCGTCAGTCCTGAAATAGAAATTTCTCTTCTCTGTCCCGGGTTTTCCTGCCTGGGACAGTTCTCCCCCTGCCCGCAAAGGCCCGTTTTTACTGGGTTTCGCCGTTCTGCTTCAGCAATTTGTATTCACATCCCAGCTTAATAATATTTTACCGATACCCCCCTCCTGCCTAGTCTGACCGCAAGCAAAACGGACAAGCCTGAAGCGATCCGAATCCACTTGCCTTGCCAGGAAGGATGTACAAATGAGCACTGAAACAATAAAAACAGACACGCTTGTCGTGGGCGCCGGACAGGCGGGTGTGGCGATGAGCGAGCACCTGAGCAAACTCGGTGTACCGCACCTGGTGCTGGAGCGCAGCCGCATTGCCGAACGCTGGCGCAGCGGGCGCTGGGACTCGTTGGTGGCCAACGGTCCGGCGTGGCACGACCGCTTTCCGGGGCTGGAGTTCGATGACGTCGATCCCGATGGTTTCGCCCCCAAGGAGCGTGTGGCGGACTACTTCGAAGCCTACGCGAAGAAATTCAATGCGCCGATCCGCACCGGCGTCGAGGTCAAAAGCGTGGTGCGCAATGTCGGTCGTCCGGGCTTCACCGTCGAGACCTCCGAGGGCGTGATCGAGGCCAGCCGGGTGGTCGCGGCGACCGGTCCTTTCCAGCGCCCGGTGATCCCGCCGATTGCACCGCACGACCCGCGTCTGTTGCAGATCCACTCCGCCGACTATCGCAATCCGCAGCAACTGCCTGACGGCGCGGTGCTGGTGGTGGGTGCCGGTTCGTCCGGCGTGCAGATCGCTGATGAACTGCAGCGTTCCGGCAAGCAGGTTTACCTGTCGGTCGGCGCTCACGACCGTCCGCCGCGTGCCTATCGCAACCGTGATTTCTGCTGGTGGCTGGGGGTGCTCGGCGAGTGGGATCAGGCGGCGATGAAACCCGGCCGTGAGCACGTGACCATTGCGGTCAGCGGCGCGCATGGCGGACGCACCATCGATTTCCGGGGACTGGCCCATCGCGGCATGACCCTGGTCGGCGTGACCGAGTCGTTCAATAACGGCGTGGTGACCTTCAAGCAGGACCTGGTCGACAACCTCAAACGTGGCGATGACAACTACCTCGCCTTGCTGGATGCCGCCGATGCCTACATCGAGCGCAATGGCCTCGACCTGCCGCAAGAACCTGAAGCGCGAGAGACCTATCCAGATCCGGAGTGCGTGAAAAATCCGCTGCTCGATCTGAATCTGGCCGAAGCCGGGATCACCTCGATCATCTGGGCCACCGGCTTCGCCGTGGATTATTCCTGGCTGCAAGTCGCGGCATTTGATGACAAGGGCAAACCGCAGCACCAGCGCGGCGTGTCCAGCGAGCCGGGGGTGTATTTCCTCGGATTGCCATGGCAGTCGCGACGCGGTTCGTCGTTTATCTGGGGCGTCTGGCATGACGCCAAACACGTGGCCGACCACATCGCCACCCAGCGCAAATACCTTGATTATAAAGATGCCGAGCAGCGTGAAGCCGCCCTGCATTCGACCGCCAACACGAAAGCCGCCGACACCGTCGACGCTTGATTGCCTACTTTCGCGGCGGTGCTTCTGCGCCGCTGAATACCTAGTCTGGAGCTGTACATGAGCAAGCCAACTCACACCCGCATCCGTATGTTCAACACCAAGGACACTTACCCAAACCAGACCCTGGACAACGACCTGTGCCAGGCCGTGCGCGCCGGCAACACCGTTTATGTGCGGGGTCAGGTCGGCACTGACTTCGATGGCAATCTGGTGGGCCTCGGTGATCCGCGCGCGCAGGCCGAACAGGCGATGCGCAACGTCAAACAGTTGCTGGAGGAAGCCGGCAGCGACATGAGCCACATCGTCAAGACCACCACCTACCTGATCGACCCGCGCTACCGCGAGCCGGTGTACCAGGAAGTCGGCAAGTGGCTCAAAGGCGTGTTCCCGATTTCCACCGGGCTGGTGGTGTCGGCACTCGGGCAGCCGCAGTGGCTGATGGAAATTGATGTGGTGGCGGTGGTTCCCGAGTAAGTCGGCAGACCGAGTCGCGGCCTTCGCGAGCAGGCTCGCTCCCACCTTGAAATGCAATCCCCTGTGGGAGCGAGCCTGCTCGCGAAGAGGCCGGCCCAGACACACAAGGAGTTAGACCATGACCTTTTCAATCGCAGCCCGTTGCCCCGAAACCGGCCAGTTCGGTGTCGCCATCAGTTCCTCCAGCATCGCCGTCGGTGCGCGTTGCCCGTGGCTGCTGCCGGGGGTTGGCGCGGTGTCGAGCCAGAACATCACCCTGCCGTCCCTCGGCCCGGAAGTCCTCGCACTGATGGAACAAGGTCACGCGCCCGATGCGGCGCTGGACCAGGTGCTGACCCGCAACGGCTATAGCCAGTACCGGCAGATCACCGCGATCAACCACCTCGGCCAGACCGCGCATTTCAGCGGCGCGCAGACCCTCGGCGTGCACAACGCCGTGTCCGGCGAACAATGCGTGGCCGCCGGCAACATGCTCGCCGGGCGCGCGGTGATCGAAGCAATGGTCAGCGCCTTTGAAGACGGCGAAGGCCAATTGGCCGACCGCTTGCTCAAGGCCCTGCACGCCGCCCAGGCCCTCGGTGGCGAAGCCGGGCCAGTGCATTCGGCGGCTGTGATGGTGGTCGGCGAACAGACCTGGCCGATCGTCAATCTGCGGGTCGACTGGGCCGACGAGAATCCGATCGGCGAGTTGCAAAGACTCTGGGACGCCTATCAGCCGCAGCTGCAGGACTACATCGATCGCGCGCTCGACCCGGCCAAGGCACCGGGCTATGGCGTTGCCGGAGATGATCGATGAGCAACAGCGTCGCGTTGCTCAAGACGCTGGTGGGGTTCGACACCACCAGCCGCGAATCCAACCTGCAGTTGATCGAGTTCGTGCGTGATTACCTCGCAGGCTTCGACGTACCGTGCGAGCTGATCTACAACGCCGAGCGCAGCAAGGCCAATCTGTTCGCGACGATTGGCCCGGCCGGGCAACCGGGCATTGTGCTCTCGGGGCACACCGATGTGGTGCCGGTCGACGGCCAGCCGTGGACCGTAGCGCCGTTCGAACTCAGCGAGCACGACGGCAAGCTGTTCGGGCGCGGCACCGCAGACATGAAAGGCTACATCGCCTGCGTGCTGGCCTTGGTGCCGGCGCTGGTGCAAGCAACATTGCGCATGCCGGTGCACATTGCCCTGTCTTACGACGAAGAAGTCGGCTGCCTCGGCGTGCGCTCGTTGCTCGCCGAGCTGGAACAACGTCCAGTCAAACCTTTGCTGTGCATCATCGGTGAACCCACCGAACTGAAACCGGTACTCGGCCATAAAGGCAAACTGGCGATGCGCTGCGACGTGCATGGTCATCCGTGCCATTCGGCCTACGCGCCGCTGGGGGTCAACGCCATCGAGTATGCCGCCGAGCTGATCGGCGAACTGGGGCGCATCGGCCAACAACTGAAGGCGCCCGAGCAGCACGACAGCCGTTTCGATCCGCCCTACAGCACGGTGCAGACCGGAGTGATCAGCGGCGGCAAGGCCTTGAACATCGTCCCCGCCGATTGCCGCTTCGACTTCGAAATCCGCGCCCTGCCCTCGCAGGATCCGAGCCTGGTCGCGCAGCAGTTGCAGACCTACGCCGAGCAGCACGTGCTGCCGCGCATGCGGGCGGTCAGCGAGCACAGCGCGATTCGTTTTAGTGAGCTGTCGGCTTATCCCGGCCTGGCCACCGATGCGCAGAGTCAGGCGGCGGAATTGATCGCGGCGTTCTGCGGTTCACGGGAATTCGGCACCGTGGCGTTCGGCACCGAGGGCGGGCTGTTCGATGCGGCGGGCATTCCCACCGTGGTCTGTGGTCCCGGCAGCATGGATCAGGGGCACAAACCGGACGAGTTTGTCAGTCGCGCGCAACTCGATGCCTGTGATGCGATGCTGCAACGGATGCTGGCTTTTATCCGCGCTTGAAACACGGCTCGACGTACGTTCAGGCGTACAGTCGAGCCAATTCCTCCCGACAGTGATCGACGAACAACTGCACCGGTTTGGTCAGTTGCACCCGGCGCAGCCAGGCCGCCGACAGGCCCGAGCCGGTCACGGTTTCCGCCAGCGGCACACACACCACTTTCTGTCCGTCGTAGGTGTACTCGCCGAACGGCCGGGTCACCAGAATCGAAAAGCCGAAACCGCGCCCGACCATGCCGCGCACCATCTCGATCGACGGTGAGCTGAAAACGATGTGCGGGGCCAGTCCGCGCTCTTCGAAGATGCTCACGAAGTAGGTACGGCTCGGCACCACGTCGAGCAGGATCATCGGTTCCAGCACCAGATCGTGCAGCGAGACTTTCGCCTGTTGCGCAAAGCGGTGGTCGGCCGGCAGCAAGGCATAGGGCTGCTGCGGCGGCATCAGCGAGGTGGTGTCGATGGTGCTGTCGAGGTCGTGCTCGAACAGCATCGCGACATCGATGCTGCCGGCGGTCAGTGCCTGCACCAGTTCCTGCTGTTCGCCGTCGCGAATACGGATTTCCACCCCCGGCCAGCGCTGCTTGAACCCGGCGATCAGGCGCGGCAGGTACAACGGCGCGACGGTTTCGAAACAGCCGATATCGATCTGCCCGGAGACCACGTCGTTGTCCGCCAGCGCGTTCTGCTCGAACTCATGCGCCACCCGCAGCAACTCCAGCGCCTTGCGATAAAACCGTGAGCCACTGGGCGTCAGCGACACGCCTTGGGCGTGATGGCGGATGAACAGCTGCACACCGAAGCTTTCTTCCAGATGCTTGATCGCGGTCGATACCGACGGCTGGGCGATATAGAGCTTGCGCGAGGCTTCGGCCACGCTGCCGCAATCGGCGGTGGTGACGAAGTATTTGAGCTGGCGCAGGTTGTAGGCGGCCATGGAAAACCTCTGCAAGTGAGACAACGCTTTTGTGTTGAGGAGATTTATCTGTGGTCAGGGCATTTGTCTGTAGTCAGGGGGTTCTGTGGTGAGGGGATTTATCCCCGATGGGGCGCGAAGCGGCCCCTGTTTCTAAAGTCAAAAGAGGGGCCGCTTCGCAGCCCATCGGGGATAAATCCCCTCACCACAAAACGGTGTAAATCCAGAAAAGAGCGAAGCCTGAACATACCGGAGCTACGCATTACACGCGGCATATATTTTTTAAGGTCTGAAGCAACAAACTTACTAATTTATCTATCCCGGGCCTTTGCACATGATCGCTTCAACAAGAAATGCGCCGTCCGTGTCGGCGCTTGCCGAAGTACGTCCACGTACTCATCCTTGCCTTGGAGTTCGTCATGTCCACCTCTGCAACAACGTCCGCCCCGCTCATTGAAAAACACACGATAGGATACGTGCCCCCCGAAGATCGCCACGGAAAGGTCAGGGATCTGTTCACGCTGTGGTTCGGCGGCAACATCGCGCCGTTGCCCATCGTCACCGGCGCGCTGGGCGTGCAGTTGTTCCACTTGAATCTGGTCTGGGGCATCGTCGCGATTCTGGTCGGTCACCTGGTCGGCGGCGTGCTGATGGCACTGCACTCGGCGCAAGGCCCGCAGATGGGCATTCCGCAGATGATCCAGAGCCGCGCACAGTTCGGCTCGCTCGGCGCGCTGCTGGTGGTGCTGATTGCCGGCGTCATGTACATCGGCTTCTTCGCCTCCAACATCGTACTGGCCGGCAAGTCGTTGCACGGCGTGGTCGACAGCGTGCCGGTGCCGGTCGGCATCGTCATCGGCGCCCTCGGTTCAGGGATCATCGGCATCATCGGCTACCGCTTCATTCACGTGCTCAACCGCATCGGTACCTGGGTGTTGGGGATCGGCATCGTCGTCGGTTTCGGCTACATCTTCACCCATATTCAAACCGATGACTTCCTCACCCGCGGCAGCTTCAACCTCTCCGGCTGGCTCGCCACCGTGTCGCTCGCCGCGCTGTGGCAGATCGCGTTTGCCCCGTACGTGTCCGACTATTCGCGTTATTTGCCGGCGGACGTGAAAGTCTCGTCGACGTTCTGGACCACCTATCTGGGTTCGGCGCTCGGCTCGAGCCTGGCGTTCATCTTCGGTGCCGTTGCCGTGCTGGCAACGCCCGTGGGCATGGACACCATGGATGCGGTCAAACTTGCCACCGGCTCGATCGGGCCGCTGATGCTGGTGCTGTTCCTGCTCAGCGTGATCAGCCACAACGCCCTCAACCTGTACGGCGCGGTGCTGTCGCTGATTACCCTGGTGCAGACTTTCGCCTACCGCTGGATTCCGACCGCCAAGAGCCGTGCGGTAATCTCGATCATCGTGCTGCTGGCCTGCTGCTTCGCCGCCGTCGGCGCCTCGAAGGACTTCATCGGGCACTTCGTCGACATGGTGCTGGTGCTGCTGGTGGTGTTGGTACCGTGGACCGCGATCAACCTGATCGACTTCTACGCCATCCACAAGGGCAAGTACGACATCCAGTCGATCTTTCAGGTCGACGGCGGCATCTACGGACGCTACAACCCGCAAGCGTTGCTGGCCTACGCGATCGGCATCGCGGTGCAGATCCCGTTCATGAACACCCCGCTGTACGTCGGCCCGGTGTCGGCGCATATCAACGGCGCGGATCTGTCGTGGCTGGTGGGGCTGCTGGTGACCTCGCCGCTGTACTTCTGGCTGGCCAATCGTGACAGCGCTTATCGGCGGCGGATGATGGGCGGGAAACTGGTGGGCAGTCACTGAGATTGATTCGATGTAAAAAGAAGGCCCGCCATGCGCGGGCCTTCTGCGTTGTGGTGTGGTATTTCTTGATGCCCCGACAGGCACCCACGAGACAGGGAAAACTCATGCTGCGAATTCTGGGCAAGGCGTCATCGATCAATGTGCGCAAAGTGCTGTGGACCTGCGCTGAACTGCAGATCCCGTTCGAGCGTGAGGATTGGGGCTCGGGCTTCAAACCCACCGACACCCCGGAGTTTCTCGCCCTCAACCCCTGTGCCATGGTGCCGGTGATTCAGGACGGCGATTTCACGTTGTGGGAATCGAACACCATCATTCGTTATCTGGCGGGCAACTATGGCGGCGCAGACCTCTACCCTGCCGAGCCGCGAGTTCGTGCGCGGGTCGATCAGTGGATCGACTGGCAAGCGTCGGAGCTGAACCGCTCGTGGTCGTATGCGTTCATGTCGTTGGTGCGCCAGTCAGCGGATTATCAGGACAGCGCCGCTCTGGCCAAGGGCATCGAGCAATGGTCGAAGACCATGGGCATCCTCGATCAACAGTTGCTGAAGACTGGCGCCTACGTCAGTGGCGACCGGTTTTCCCTCGCCGATATCCCCATCGGGCTGTCAGTCAACCGCTGGTTCGAAACGCCGCTCGCACATCCGGACTATGCCGCCGTCAGGGCGTATTACGAGCGTCTGAGCCAACGCGAAGGCTTTCGCCTGTACGGCAGAAACGGTACGCCGTGAAGCATGACCGTTGCGGCGTCGAGGCATGAGTGACGTCGTCGACGCAGCTACTCTTATGCACGCACCACACCGCGCTCTTCCAGCAAACGCACGAACATACCCAAGCTGCGCGACACCGTACCCCGGCGCCACACCAGCCACGTCGTCAGATAACGGAAATCCGCCGCCAGCGGCCAGACGCTGACCGTCGCACTGCCGGGCATGCTCTGCAGCATTTTGCGGGGCATCAGCGCCAGCCCGGCCCCGGCGCTGACGCAGGCGAGCATGCCGTGATACGACTCCATCTCGAAAATCTTGCCCGGCACAGCGGCGTCGGTGCTGAACCATTTTTCGAAGTGGTGCCGGTAGGAACAGTTGGAGCGGAACGCGTAAATGTTTTCGCCATTCACGTCCGCCGCACGCTGCACCGGGGCGTGATTGAGCGGTGCGATGATGACCATTTCTTCTTCGAACGCCGGCACGCCTTCCAGCGCCGGGTGCAGCACCGGGCCATCGACGAACGCCGCCGCCAAGCGCCCGGCCAGCACGCCATCGATCATCGTTCCGGACGGGCCGGTGGACAGGTCCAGATCGACCTTGGGATGCAACTGGTTGTACGCCGCCAGCAGTTCGGGAATGCGTACTGCGGCGGTGCTTTCCAGCGAACCGAGGGGGAATGCACCCTGCGGCTCTTCACCGGCGACCGTGGCCCGCGCCTCCTGCACCAGATCGAGAATGCGCCGGGCGTATTCGAGGAAACTCCAGCCAGCCGGCGACAGGCGCAGACGGCTTTTCTCGCGAATGAACAGGTCGACGCCCAGGTCCTGCTCCAGCTGTTTGATCCGCGTGGTCAGGTTCGACGGCACGCGATGTATCTGCGCCGCCGCAGCACTGATGCTGCCGTGCTCGGCAACGGCCTTGAAGATTTCCAGCTGCACCAGATCCACAGTCATTCTCCAATCGTGAAAGAAACGATCTTTATTATTCAGTTTCCAGAAAACAAACGCCACCCTACTCTAGGCCCATCCACTGAACTCGCAGGAGCCAGCCATGAGCCAGATTTCCAGCCAGACCCACGCCATCTCGATCAACCCCGCCACCGGCGAACAGATCGGTCACTACGCCTTTGAATCCGCTGAGGCCCTCGACGCTGCGCTGACCCGCGCCGCATTCGGTTTCTCGAAATGGAAACGCAAGCCGCTGCAGGATCGCTCCCGCGCCCTGACGGCGCTGGCCGGCGCCCTGCGCGACAGCGCCGAAGCCATGGCAACCATGATCACCCAGGAAATGGGCAAGCCGATCGCCCAGGCCCGTGGCGAAATCGAAAAGTGCGCCAAGCTTTGCGAGTGGTACGCCGAAAACGGTCCGGCCATGCTCAGCGCCGAACCGACTCAGGTCGAGGGTGGCAAGGCGCGAATCGAGTACCGTCCGCTGGGCCCGATCCTCGCGGTGATGCCGTGGAACTTCCCGATCTGGCAAGTGCTGCGCGGCGCGGTACCGGCGCTGATCGCCGGCAATACTTACGTGCTCAAACATGCGCCGAACGTGATGGGCAGCGCCTACCTGCTGCGCGATGCCTTCAAGAACGCCGGTTTCGCGGACGGCGTGTTTGAAGTGATCAACGTCACCCCCGAAGGCGTTTCGACCGCCATCGCCGACCCGCGCATCGCCGCCGTGACCCTGACCGGCAGCGTACGCGCCGGCATGGCCATCGGCGCTCAGGCCGGTGCCGCACTGAAAAAGTGTGTACTGGAACTCGGCGGCTCCGACCCGTTCATCGTGCTCAATGACGCTGATCTGGATGAGGCCGTGCAGGCTGCCGTCATCGGGCGCTATCAGAACTCCGGCCAGGTCTGCGCCGCCGCCAAGCGCCTGATCATCGAAGAAGGCGTGGTCGAAGAGTTCACCCGCAAATTCGTCGAGGCCACGCGTCAATTGAAAGTCGGCGATCCGCTGTCCGCTGACACCTACATCGGCCCGATGGCACGTTTCGATCTGCGTGACGAACTCGACCAGCAAGTGCGCGACACCCTCGAAGAAGGCGCAACCCTGCTGCTCGGCGGTGGCAAGGCCCAAGGCCCGGGCAACTACTACGAACCGACCGTGCTGGCCGATGTCACCGACCGCATGACCTCGTTCAAACAAGAGCTGTTCGGCCCGGTCGCGTCGATCATCACCGCCCGCGATTGCGCCCACGCCGTGGCCCTGGCCAACGACAGCGACTTCGGCCTGACCGCCACGATCTACACCGCCAACGTGCAACTGGCCCAGCAACTGACCAGCGAACTGGACACCGGCGGCGTGTTCATCAACGGCTACTCCGCCAGCGACCCGCGCGTGACCTTCGGCGGCGTGAAGAAAAGCGGTTTCGGTCGCGAGCTCTCGCACTTCGGCGTGCGTGAGTTCTGCAACGCGCAGACGGTGTGGCTGGATCGCAAATAACACCGCCCCCTGTAGGAGCTGCGGCACGCTGCGATCTCTTGATTTTGATTTTCCAGATCAAGATCAAAAGATCGCAGCCTCGTTTCACTCGACAGCTCCTACAGGGTTTTACGTCGTGCGTTGATTGCGCGAGCGCAATGACCCCAGGGCTTACAGATATTTCAGCCAGGCGATGTCGCGACGCCGCGATTTCAGCGCAGAGAACCAGCGTACCGCCGGGTACAGTGCCACCGCCAACAGCACCGACAGCAGCCAGATTGCCGGCACCGAGTCGAACCCGAAATGGCTGCCCTGATTCAGTCCGAACAGCGCCAGCGCCATCAGGTAAAGCACCTTCAGCACGTACAGGTGCAGCAGATAGAAGAACATCGGCGCCGAACCGAAGACCGTCAGCCAGCGAATCCAGCGGCGCGTCTGCCGCCGTTCGAACACCCGCAATAACAGCAATCCGATGCTCACCGTCAGGGTGATGAACAGCAGCGATGGCGGGTACTTGGTAATGTTGAAAAACGCCATCAGCGTTTGCAAGGTCGTGTCTTCAACCGCCCAAGGCTTTTCGCCATAAGCGTTGATCAGCCGCAGCCCGACGAAGCCCAGCAGACCGGCGACACCGCCCAGCAACAGGCCCTGCTGACGGCTCCAGGCATCAGCCCCGCGGGCGAACCACGGGCCCAGCGCATAACCCAGACCGATCACGCCGATCCACGGCAACAGCGGATACGAAGTGCGCAAGCGCAGACTGTCACCGACCTCGATCCAGCCCCGATCATGCAGAATCGCCCATGGCACATGCAGTGCCGACTCCGGCGCGAAATGCACACCGTCGAGCAGGTTATGCCCGGCAATGATCGCCAGGCTCAGCGTCAGCAACAGCCAGCGCGGCAACCAGACAAGCAGCGACAACGCGAGCATGCTCAGGCCAATCGCCCAGATCACCTGCAGATAGATCACGCTCGGCGGTAACTGAAACGTCCACGCGAAGTTCACCCAAGTGAATTCCAGCAGCACCAGAAACAGCCCCCGCTTGAACAGGAAGGCACTGACATCGGCCTTGCCCGCGTACTTTTCGCCGAACAACCACGCAGACAGCCCGGTCAGCAACACGAACACCGGTGCGCACAGATGCGCCAAAGTGCGACTGAAAAACAACGCCGGCTCAGTGCTGGCGATATCCATCGGATCGGACACCTGACGGTGCAACAGGAACGTCTCACGCACGTGATCCAGCAACATGAACAGGATCACCAGACCTCGTAGCGCATCAATGGACAGCAAGCGACCGGTCGGCGGCGGGTTGGAACGAGCACAGGTAATCGTCATGGACATTTCGCCATCGAGTCAGTGAATCAGGGGTCGCAACGGCGAGCCTCAGCAAAAATCCGCGTTACTCTATAACATAAAAAGTCGATTCCCAAGCCAATCGACATTTGCCCAATCACGTCAGGCTTCTATAGTGATCAGGCGCCTCCCGCCCTTTGCGCCAGCTGTCGAGCGTTGCCCATGACCTCAACCGAACACCTGATCATCTGCGAGCATTGCGATTGCGTGTATGAAAAAGTCGTGCTCGGCAAACACCAGAAAACCCTCTGCGTGCGTTGTGGCGGCGTGCTGCAGCGTTATAACGGCTTGACCGTGGAACAGCGGCTGGCCTTGACGTTCACCGCCGCCATGCTGTGGCTGTTCGCCAACTTCTACCCGGTGATGAGCATCAGCATGAAAGGCCTGAAGAACAGCGCGACGCTGTGGGATTCGGTGCTGGCGTTGAGTCAGGGGCCGATCACCTTCATGGCGATGGTCGCGGCGATTTCGATAATCATCGCCCCGGCCTTTCAACTGGTGCTGTTGATCTGGGTGCTGAGTTACGCACTGTCTTCACGGCGGGCACCGGGCTTCAAGCTGTGCATGCGTTGGCTGGAAACCTTGCGTCCGTGGAGCATGCTCGAAGTGTGTCTGCTGGGGGCAATGGTAGCGGTGTTCAAACTCGCCGGGCTGCTGGATGTGTTGCCGGGCATCGGCCTGTTCGCCCTGGCGGTGCTGAGCCTGATGATGATCCGCATTGCCGGCCGCGACATTCGTGATCTGTGGGACATTTTATGAAGCGACCCGCGACCTCCAGCGAATTGAATCTGTGCCTGTGCCACAGCTGCGGGCTGGCCTGCGACATGACCGACGAACCGCACGAATGCCCGCGCTGCGATGCACCGCTGCATCGGCGCAAGACCAATTCCCTGACGCGCACCTGGGCCTATCTGTTTGCCGCGCTGGCGTTTTACGTGCCGGCCAACCTGCTGCCGGTGATGAACACGGTGATGCTCGGCAACGGCGCCGACAGCACGATCATGAGCGGCGTGCTGGAGTTCTGGGAGGGTGGCGCATGGGACATCGCGCTGATTATTTTTATCGCCAGCATCGCGGTGCCGGGGATCAAGTTTGTCGCCCTGTCACTGCTGCTGATCACCGTGCAGCGCAACAGCGACTGGGCACGCCGCGAGCGTTCGAAACTGTACCGATTCGTCGAGCTGATCGGCTACTGGTCAATGCTCGACGTACTGGTGGTCGCCCTGGTCGCGGCGCTGGTGAAGTTCCAGGCGCTGGGCGATATCGAACCACGCCCGGGCATCCTGTTTTTCGGCATGGTGGTGGTGTTCACCATGCTCTCGGCGATGAGTTTCGACCCGCGGCTGATCTGGGACAACGCCCCGGACGATGAACCGCTTAGCGACGCACCACCTCAAGCAACACCTGCAACGGATGGCGCAGCGCCCGATCCGACTGGCGCTTGACCTGACTGCGGCAGGAATAACCGGTGGCCAGTGCTTCGCCCTGCTCCGCCGGAGCCTCGACCTGCCGCGCCCAGGATTGCTCGTAGATCACTGCCGAGGTTTCACGGTTGCGTGCTTCATGGCCATAGGTGCCGGACATGCCGCAGCAACCGGTGGCCTGCGTCGCCAGTTTCAATCCGGCCCGTTCGAACACTTGCTCCCACTGGCGAGTGGCGGCTGGTGCGTTGGTTTTCTCGGTGCAGTGCGCCAGCAGTCGGAATGACGGCGGCGCGTCGGCAACAGGCTGCTCCGGCATCACCTTGAGCAACCATTCCTGCACCAGTGCAACTTCCGGGCATTCCAGCATGCCGGGCACTTTCTGGTATTCCTGGCGATAGACCAGCGTCATGGCCGGATCCAGCCCCAACAACGGCACGCCGATATCGGCCAGCTCACGCAGTTGTCGTGCATTGCGCAATGCTGCACGGTTGAACGCCGACAGGAAGCCCTGCACATGCAGCGGCTTGCCGTTGGCGCTGAACGGTGCCAGATACACCTGATAGCCCAGCCGCGAAATCAGTTCCAGCAGATCCGCCAGCAGCGGCGCCTCGAAGTAACGAGTGAAGGCATCCTGCACCAAGACCACACTGCGCTCGCGCTGGGCCGGGGTCAGCGCCGACAGTGTCGAGACCGTCGCTGGCTGCACCTTCCACCGACGCAGCGCAGCATGAAAATCAAAGCGGCTGAGCAACGGCACATCAACCATGCCACCAAGACGCTCCAACTGTTGGCGCACGAACGCAGCGCCCATCAAACCGTTGTACAGCGCCGGAATCCGCGCCATGTATGGAATGCTGTACTCCAGCGAAGCAATCAGATAATCCCGCGCCGGGCGCAGATAACGGCTGTGATACAGCTCCAGAAACCGCGAACGGAATTCCGGCACATTGACCTTGACCGGGCACTGCCCCGCGCAGGATTTGCACGCCAGGCAGCCAGCCATGGCGTCATACACTTCATGGGAAAAATCTGCGCCCTGCCCTCGACTGTTGCGCCAACGGGTCCACAGGTTGCGGAAAAACGCCGGACGACGAATCGCATCGGACAGCACATCCACCCCCGCCTCGCCCTGCAAGCGCAGCCATTCGCGGATCAACGACGCGCGGCCCTTGGGCGATTGCGCACGCTCGCGGGTAGCCTTCCACGACGGGCACATGGCGTCGTCGGGATCGAAGTTGTAGCAGGCGCCATTGCCGTTGCAATGCAGGGCCGCGCCATAGCTTTGCCAGACCTTTTCGTCGATCTGCCGGTCGATTTCGCCGCGCAGGGTCACTTCGTCGATCTTCAACAGCTGCGCGTGCGTGTTGGCCGGCGTGGCGATCTTGCCCGGGTTGAACTGGTTGAACGGGTCGAACGCGGCTTTGAGTGCCTGCAACGCCGGGTACAGCTCACCGAAAAACGCCGGCGCGTATTCCGAGCGCAGGCCTTTGCCGTGCTCACCCCACAACAGGCCGCCGTAGCGCTGAGTCAGCGCCGCGACACCGTCGGACACCGGACGCACCAACGCCGCTTGCTGTGGATCCTTCATGTCGAGAATCGGCCGCACATGCAGCACGCCGGCATCGACATGGCCAAACATGCCGTACTGCAAACCGTGGCTGTCGAGCAGTTCGCGCAGTTCAGCGATGTATTCGGCCAAGTGCTGCGGTGGCACTGCGGTGTCCTCGACAAACGGCTGCGGCCGCGCTTCGCCGGCAACGTTGCCGAGCAGGCCGACGGCGCGCTTGCGCATGCCATAGACCTTGTTCACCGCCGCTTGGCCGACCGCCAGGGTATGGCCGAGGCGTTCGACGGTGGTGTCGCTGCTCAAGTGTTCGAGGAAGGCTTCGACCCGGCGCTGCAGATCCTCGGGATCGTCACCGCAGAACTCCACCAGGTTGATCCCCAGTGTCGGCCGCTCGGCACTTTCCGGGAAGTATTCGGCGACGCCGTGCCAGACGATGTCCTGCATCGCCAGCAGCAACACCTTGGAATCCACGGTTTCAATCGACAGCGGCTTGAGCGCCATCAGCGCCCGGGCGTCGCGCAATGCATCCATGAATCCGGCGTAGCGGATGTTCACCAGCATCGTGTGTTTGGGGATCGGCAGAACGTTGAGCTTCGCCTCGACCACAAACCCCAGCGAGCCTTCGGCGCCGCACAGCACGCTGTTGAGGTTGAAACGATTGTCGGCCTCACGCAGGTGCGCCAGGTCGTAGCCGGTCAGGCAGCGGTTGAGATCAGGGAAGCGTTGCTTGATCAGCTCGCCCTGCTCATCAATGATCTGCCGCGCACAGCGATAGACTTCACCGACCCGGTCTTGACGGGCACACAACGCTGTCAGGTCGTCTTCCGCGAGCGCTGCACCGTGCAGGCGTTCACCGCCGCGCAGAATCATGTCGAGTTCCAGCACGTGGTCGCGGGTCTTGCCGTAGGTGCAACTGCCCTGGCCGCTGGCGTCGGTGTTGATCATGCCACCGACAGTGGCGCGGTTGGAGGTCGACAGCTCCGGGGCGAAAAACAGCCCGGCGGATTTCAGTGCGGCGTTGAGCTGATCCTTGACCACCCCGGCCTGCACCCGCACCCAGCGCTGCTCGACGTTGATTTCCAAGATGCGATTCATGTGCCGCGACAGGTCGACGACGATGCCATCGGTCAGCGACTGACCGTTGGTGCCCGTGCCACCGCCGCGCGGGGTGATCACCACTTGCTGATAAGCCGGTTCGGCGATCAGTCGCGCGACCCGCGCCACATCCTCGGCATCCATCGGAAACACTGCCGCTTGCGGCAGGCGCTGATAGATCGAATTGTCGGTGGCGAGCACTACGCGGCTGGCGTAATCGGCACTGATCTCACCACGAAAGCCACTGGCTTTCAGGGCTTTGAGGAACTGTTGGTAATCAGTGGTCAATGCGGTGGCGGGCGACAGCTGGGCAATCATCGGTGAGGAAATCTCGGTCAAAATCGGGCCGTGTGGCGGTGAACAGTTGTGCGCAATGAATGATTGCGTCACGCTCCCGCCATCTCATGGTGCTTATGTTCATTGCTTGGCGCCGTCGGGACAAACGTAAAATCGACCCGCAATCCATGACTAAAACGAATGAATCCGCGAACCCTCACCCCTTCCATGTCGTTATTGCTGGCCTTCGAGGCCGCTGCACGCCATGAAAGCTACACCCGCGCCGCCCACGAACTGTCGCTGACGCAAAGCGCGGTCAGCCGTCAGGTGCAGATTCTGGAAAAGATGCTCGGCATGCGCCTGTTCAGCCGTGAAGGCCGGCAAGTGGTTTTGACCGATGTCGGGCGCATGTATCAGCGCGAACTGGCCGAAGCCCTCGGGCAGATCCGCAGCGCGACGTTGCAGGCCATGGCGTTCGGTTCGGGCATTCACAGTTTGCGTCTGGCGACGCTGCCGACCTTCGGCTCGAAATGGTTGCTGCCACGGCTCAAGGACTTCTACACCGCGCACCCGGGCATGACCGTGCACTTGCATTCGCGCATTGAAGCAATCGACTTCGACACCAGCGAAATCGACGCCGCGATCTGTGTCGGCGGCGGTGAATGGCCGGGCCTCAGTGCCCTGCCGCTGCACACTGAGGAACTGGTGGTGATCGCCAGCGCGCAGTTGTCGCCGGCCGATCGCGACGACGCCGAACAGCACATCGCCGGGCAGTTGCTGCTCAATGTCAGCAGCAATGCCCAGGCGTGGGCGGAATGGTTCACCCATCATGGCTTGCCACACCGCAGCATGCGTATCGGCCCGAGCTTTGAAATGACCTCGCACCTGATTCAGGCGGTGCGGGCGAATATCGGCGTGGGGCTGGTGCCACGGATTCTGGTGGAGGATGAATTGCTCAACGGCGAACTGCTGCAACTGGGGGAGCCGATCACCAGCCGGCGCAGCTATTACCTGGTGTATCCGCCGCGTAATGAGGCGTTGCCGTCACTGAAAGCGTTCAGGGACTGGTTGGTGGATACGCTCTGACCGGTGACCCCACAAATGCCAGACATAACGAAACGCCGCTTGATGAGCGGCGTTCAGTCAATCCCGGTACTGGCGCTTTAGCGGTGGCGGCGCACTTGGCCCTTTGACAAGGGGCTTGGCCAGCAGCTTGCCGTCCGGGCCATAAAAGAGGCGCCTGACGCCAGGCGGCATGGGAGTAGGCTCTTTTGCGCTCATGATGAAACCTCTTCGACAGAACTGAATTCGACCCACTGAACTTTCGAGGAATCTATCACCAATAGTTCGGCGCCAAAAGGCAACGCCACGCCATCCTCCACCAGCCAGCCTGGATTCAGCATGATGAACTGTCCTTCCAGAGGGCCTGAAGGCCACTCGACGGGCCAGCCGAACAATCGCCTTTCATCGGTCAAATGCAGCGTTACCAGCCTATTGTGACGCGCAAAGGTGCTGTACCACTCGCTGGGGTATGAGTTTTTATTCGTTACATTTTTACTTCGTAACCATTAACGCCTCGTGCCGATCTGTCACAACGCATTTCGCAAATTCACAAAGCAGAAAAGCAGAAACCATTGCTCCGGTTTCTGCTTTTCTGGCGGCGGGTTTTGCAGCTGAGGCTGTGCTTTACAGGCAGTCACGCACCGATTTGCGCAACGACCCGGACTTGGCCCATGGCGGTCCCTGATACAGGGAAACCCGGCTGCCGTCCTTGTACTTGATGACGTCGAGAATCTCGTCGGCGGTGACGATGCTCGGTGCCGTGATCCGATAACCATTGGAAATCGCGGTCTGCGTGGTTTTCGGAATGTCCTGCTGCCACAACGGCAACAAGCACGCGGCATAGTCTTTAGGCGCCTTGGTGGTGGTCTTGCTGAGATTCGGCTCGCCCGGAACCAGCGATGCTGGCAATGAGCAACCCGCCAGCAATGCCAACGCCAGACTCCCGATCCATATCCGCATGGTGTTTCCCTGTTTTGAAAAAAAGCGAATGTAACGTGTAACCGGATGTACATCCAGCGCGACGCCTCGCCCACAAGGGGGATTGGACAAATATTTACATGCATCCAGCCCGGTGGCAGACGAGCTGCGCATCATCGCTGAAAAATGCGGCTACTCTGTTTTACCGAGAATGTTCCGGAGGTGATCATGCGGCTCAATGAATACGAACACGAACTTCAACGCGACCTGCAAGCCGTTGCATCGGATCTGAGATGGTCGGCGGTCGACCTCAAGCGCATCGCCGAACAGCTGCGCAAGAGCGGCAATGAAGCCGATGCCCAAGCGGTGCTGAGGTCTTGTGAGGTGCTGCAAAGTGATGAAGAACGCTTGCAGTCTTATGCCAAGGAAGTGAAGACGCGCTCCATCAGCCGGACAAAGGTCCACTGATACCACCCCCTGCCCTCAACAAAAGCCCCGGTAATCACCGGGGCTCTTTCGTTACATTTGCTTCAACTTGCAGTGTGACTTCGCGCTCGCACCGAGCGTTTTCTGTAACCCGGCAACGTAGCGGCATAGGCCAGCGCTTCCTCTCTGCTAACAAACGACGCAAGCCGGTCGCCTTGAGTACAAACCCGCCATGGGCCGTTGTTCACGCTGAGTACGTCGTAGCCGTTCATGTGCATTTTGTTCAAGACCGGAATGCTCATGGGCACCTCCTTTTTGCTGACAATGGATTCAGCTCTGCCTTTTTAACTTACACCCGGATGCCGCAGTTGTGCCGACCGGGTGTCGCCATCGCGATGCGCCAAGGCTCTGGCACTTTCCGCCAGGCCAAACACTCAAAACCCCAAGGGAACCTTTGAATCCGGGCCCGGCTCGAATATTGCAGTTTTATTTCATTTATGTGACACGCAACAAACAGGTAACAGATGAAAGTACGCGCAACCGTCATTTGCGAGCAGGATCGACACGTTCTCCTGGTCCGCAAACCCCGCTGTCGCTGGACATTGCCCGGCGGCAAGGTCGAGCCTGGGGAAACCAAAGCCGGGGCGGCGACGCGCGAGCTGCAGGAAGAAACGGCATTGGATGCCGAGCAAATGTTGTATCTGATGGAACTGCACAGCGGCAGCACCCAGCATCATGTCTACGAGGCTTCGGTGCTCGACCTTGAGCAGTTGCGCCCGCAAAACGAGATCATCGAATGCATCTGGCATCCGCTGGACGCGGTGCAGAATCTGCCCACCAGCGACGCGACCTTGCGCATCGTGCAGGCATTTCAACGACGCTTGTGAGGTTTCAACCGGCAAACGCCCGGCGCCCGGCGCTGATTTCCGTGCGCAATTCGCCGATGAAGTTGGAAAGATCGCGGATCGTCACCAGATGCTCCGGCGAAACCCCATTGAGCAACAACTCGACTCGCCCGGAGTCAGGCTCATAAACCTTGATCCGCAGCAGTCCCTGCTCCACTTGTGTGCATTCGCATTCAAGCGACGGAAAGCCGGACTCGACAATCCGGCAGATGTCGGCAATGGCTAGCATGGATACACGCCTCGCAGGCGTTGAGTCGGTCGACCCGTTGAGCATAGATGAGCCATCAGCAACCTGCCGCCCCGGCAATTGCCAACCCGCTCACATATTTGACCCCGCCTCAATGCGCGTCGTGATCCCAGATCCAGTTCCAGATGCCCGGCAACTGCACCGGCTGTGAACTCTGCTGAACCGTTCGCGCCAGCGCCGCTTTCTGCAGCGCCGCGTGATCGTCGTAGAACGCTTTGTCCGCCAGCCTCACGCCCGTGGCGGCGGCGCTGTCGAGGAGGATCTGCAAGTATTCGCGAGTATGTCGCGCGGTGTAACGGTTGAGGTCATGAAAGGTCACCACCACCGGAATGACGCCGTCCACGGTTGGTAATTCGCCGCGGGCAATGCGCTCGCGGACTTCCGATAGCTGGCGCAGCATATTCGCCCGACGTCGGGGACTGGCGTTGAAGCCCCAGATCTTGCCGTCGTTGGCGCTCAAATCGGTCAGCAACACATGCAGACCGTGTTGCTGATAGGCAGCGAAAGTGCGCTTGTCATAATTCCAGAAGGGCGGACGCAGCAGGATCGGCGCAGCGCCGGTGATCGCGGCGATATCCGCCGTGCCGTTGCTCAGCGACTGCTCCAGCTCTTGCGGATCGAGCGAGCGATGGTTGGTGTGCCAATGGGTGGCGGTGTGAAATCCGAGGATGTGCCCTTCGGCGTATTCGCGTCGCATGATGCCGCGGCCAATGTCACTGTTGCCGGCGCGGGGCGCGCGGGTCTGGACGAAGAACACCGCTTTGATGTCCGGTTGCACCGGGTTGTCCTTGAGGCTGTCGAGCACCGTCGCCGACGGGTTCCACAAGCTCGAAGCGCTGGGGCCGTCATCGAACGTCAGCAGAAAACGTACCGGCGCCTGGGCCTTGAGCCGGGTTTCGGTTTGCGCGGTCATCTCGATCGGCGCGGCAATGCAGCCGGCCAGCCCGAACGCGATGGCCGCTGCACAGAGAAGATTGAACGCGTATTTCATGCTTTGCCTTGCGCCTGACCGTTGCGGTCCTGTTGTCGTCCGGCAAAACTCCCTCGCCCTGATCCATCCCTGCGCCCGGCTATTCGAGCCAGCGTTGGATAGGGTACACAGGCTTTGGTTCCGGCGCTCGCTCAGTCCGCCAATGCCTGTTGAAACGAGGTGTCGATGATCCCGGCAGTGGCCAGCGGCGCCGGCAAGGCCTTGACCTTGAACAGGAAGTCGGCGGTGCTTTGCAGGTCGGCGGCGGCCTGTCGATCCACCGGCCCGACGCTCATGTGCGCCTGGCGCAACCAGTGCCGCGACACCTGCTGATCGAGATTGGCCTTCTTCGCCCACAGATCCGCATATTCATCGGTGTGGCTGTCGACCCAGGCCCGCGCCCGTTTCAAACGCCCGAGAAAATCGGCAATCGCCGCACGCTTGCTGTCGATCGACGGCGCCGACGCGGCAATCGCGCTGAGGCCCGGCATCAGGTTTTTCGCCGTGAGAATCGGCCGCGCGCCGGAGAACACGATTTGCTGGGAGATGTACGGTTCCCACACCGGGAAAGCGTCGATGCTGCCCTGTGGCAATGCCGCCGCGGCGTCAATCGGCATCAGCTTGACGAAGTCGACGTAGTTTTCCGGCAGACCGCCCTGCTCCAGGGCGCGCAAGGTCAGTTGCTGGCTCCACGCGCCAGGCCAGTAGGCGACTTTTTTACCCTTCAGATCAGCAATGGTTTTCACCGGCGAATCTTTCGGCACCAGCAAGGCGATGGTGTCCGGATTCTGCCGCGATACCCCGATCAGCTTCACCGGCGCCTGTTTGGCAGCGAGAAACAGAAAACCCGAATCACCGAGAAAGCCCAGATCCAGCGAGCCGGTCTGCAACGCCTCGGCCAGTGGTGCAGCGGCCTGGAAATGTTTCCAGTCGACGCTGTACGGCGCATCTTTCAACACGCCGGAGGCCTCGATCGAGGCGCGGATGTTGTAGTAGTTCTGATCACCGACGTGCAGGACCAACGACTCGGCGGCGTAGGAAAGCGGTGCGCTGAACAGTCCAGCAATCAGTGTGATACGCAAGAATTTGGAGAGCTTCATGGCGGGTCCTGCAATGGGATTTTGCATAGACCATAACGCTCTTGATCGGCGCTTTTTAAATTCGATTAATGCATAAGCTCAGCACACCGAATGCTCACTGTTCGCTGTGCAACAGTGCGATACCAGCGTGTTGCCCCAGCAACAGTTGAAAGCCACCAAACCCGGCGAAACCCCCGTAAACATTGGCTTATACGCACATGGCACAGAGCCTGCAATATTCCATTCATGCAGGAAGCAGCCACTAAAAATATATTTTTGGACATAAAAACAGTGCCTTTGCCGGAGCGCCGCCATGACATCCTTCTTCCCGTTTTTCCGCCTCAAAACACTGCTGGTCGCCAGCGCCATGGCGCTAAGCCTGCAACCGCTGGCTCACGCCACCGAAACGGCACCCGCCGAAGTTCATCTGGACTACGCCTACTACTCACCGGTCAGCCTGGTGCTCAAGCATTTCGGCTTCCTCGAAAAAGCCCTGCCGCAGACCAAAGTCAGTTGGGTACTCAGCCAGGGCAGTAACCGTTCGCTGGAGTATCTAAATAGCGGCGGCGTCGATTTCGCCTCCAGCGCCAGCCTTGCTGCAGTGCTGAGCCGCGCCAACGGCAGCCCGATCAAATCGGTCTATGTTTACAGCCGCGCCGAATGGACTGCGCTGGTGGTGCGCAAGGATTCGCCGTACCAGAGCGTCGCCGACCTCAAAGGCAAGAAAATCGCCGCCACCAAAGGCACGGATCCTTACCTGTTCACCCTGCGCAGCCTGCAACAGGCCGGGCTGAAAAAAGACGACGTGGAACTGGTGCACCTGCAACATCCGGATGGTCGCACCGCGCTGGAAAAGGGCGATGTGGACGCCTGGGCCGGTCTCGATCCGCACATGGCCGCCAGTCAGGTGCAGGCCGGTTCGCGCCTGCTGTACCGCAACCCGGCGTTCAACAGTTACGGCGTGGTCAGCGTCACCGAGCAGTACGCCAAGGAGCATCCGCACACCATCGACACGGTGATCAAAGCCTACGAGCAGGCGCGACAATGGGCGCTGCAAAATCCCGAGGAGTTCGCCGCCCTGCTCGCCAAGGAATCTGGCCTGCCGCTGGACGTGGCCAAACTGCAGTTGTCGCGCACCGACCTGAGCAGCCCGCAACTGACCGCCAACGACGTGCAGGCGTCCAAGGCGGCGGCACCGATTCTGGTCTCCGAGGAACTGGTGCGGCGTGGAGTGAATGTCGATCAAGTCATCGATCAGTTGCTCGACAGTGGCGTGCAGCAAGCCGTCGCCCGCCAGTAACCGACCAGACTCACAGCCCATCCGCGTCAGACGCGGATTCGCTGTGAGCGGAGCCTACGTATGAGCACTCGCAGTAACGAACTGCCAGCGCCGCCTCGCAGCTTGTCGAGGCCGCATCCTTCCCTCAACCCGACATGGCGCCGGCGCCTGAAAGGTCTGGCCCTGCCGCTGCTGATCGTGGTCGCCCTGGAGTTCATCGTGCGTCTCGGCTGGCTGCCGTCCTACCAAATGCCGGCCCCCAGCGAGATCGCCCTGACCCTCACCGACCTCGCCGAAGGCGCGCTGTGGAAACACATCGGCGCCAGCCTGATCCGCGTGTTGCTCGGGTTTGCAATTGGCGCCAGCCTGGCACTGGTGTTCGCCGCCTGGGTCGGCCTCAGTCGTGAGGCCGAGGCGTATCTGGAACCGACGTTCGCCGCGCTGCGTTCGATTCCGAGTCTGGCCTGGGTGCCGCTGTTGCTGCTGTGGCTGGGCATCGATGAAACCTCGAAGATCGTGCTGATCGCCATCGGCGCGTTCTTTCCGGTGTACGTCAACGTGGTCGCGGCGATTCGCAACATCGATCGCAAACTGGTCGAGGTCGGGCGCATCTATGGCTTCAGCCGCCTGCAACTGGTACGGCGGATTCTGTTGCCGGCCGCCCTGCCCGGCCTGTTCACCGGACTGCGCAGCGGCATGAGTCTGGCGTGGATGTTTCTGGTGGCCGCCGAGCTGATCGCCGCGACCAAGGGCCTCGGTTATCTGCTCAGCGACGGCCGCGAGACCTCGCGACCGGACATCGTGCTGGCAGCGATCATCGTGCTCGCCGTGCTCGGCAAACTCAGCGATGGTGTGCTCGCGCTGCTGGAACGCCGCTGGCTGGTCTGGCGCGACACGTTCACCGGTCAGGAGGCGCAGGATTGATTGGCCAGAGCCAACTAAGCTGAAAGCGTGCAACCGGAGATTCAGCGCATGTGCGGAAGACTCTCGCAGTACCGTGGCATTCACGACTTTGTCGCGGTGCTGAGCATTCCCGATGCGCTGATCAATCACGTCGGCGACGCCGCGCTGGAACACTACAATGCGGCGCCGACCACGTCTCTCGCCATTCTTCATCAATATGATCAACGCCTGTATGCCGACAACCTGCGCTGGGGCTGGCGTCCGCACTGGGCCAAAGACCGCGCGGCGCCGATCAACGCCCGTGTGGAAAAAGTCGCCCATGGCCCCTTCTTCCGGGCGATCTGGCGTCATCGGTTGATCGTGCCGGTCGACAACTGGTTCGAATGGGTCGACGGCCCGGATGACACCCGACAGCCGTGGCTGATCCGGCGTGCCGATCACGGGCCGGTGTTCTGTGCGGCCATCGGCCAGTTTCCGACCCCCGGCAACGACGCCCGGGACGACGATGGTTTCGTGATCATCACCGCCGACAGCGTCGGCGGCCTGCTCGATATCCATGATCGCCGACCGGTGGTGTTCCGCCCGGAGCTGGCTGCCGAGTGGCTGGACCCGGCAACACCGACCGAACGTGCCGAACAGATGCTGCTGTTCGAAGGTGAAGCCAGCGAGGCATTTGCCTGGCACAAGGTTGGCAAAGCCGTCGGCAATTCGCGCAATCAGGGCGCCGGGCTGATTGAAGAAGTGGCTTAAAGATCCGTGATCTCACGCGTTTAACCTGTAGGAGCTGCCGCAGGCTGCGATCTTTTGATTTTTAATTTTTTAAAAGCAAGATCAAAAGATCGCAGCCTGCGGCAGCTCCTACAGGTGATTACAGGTGATTACAGGTGATTACAGGTGACACTCGATCTTTACAGCTGGTGTTTCATCGCTGAAACAGCCTCAAAAAAACAGTCGTTTGAGCGATCTAACCGCTTGTCTGACATTTCAACCGTCATACATACATTTAGATGCACTACGGATAGCATGCGCGCCGCATTTCCAATTGGCATACCAGTTGACCAAAGAGTCAACAAACCAGGAATCCCCTACAACTTTTACCAAGCCTTGCAGAGAACTAAGTTGCGCGACGATTTTGCAATCAAACAGGCCAAAGGCCTGGAGTGTATTTATCTGTCCATGACAGAACGCTTTCAACTCGACTGTTTTATCGGCCACTACATCAAGACCCGAAACCTGCGTTCAGTGCCGGACATCGAACGTATTCTGCGCACCACGCTCGAAGGCTATCCCGGCCACCCACCGGTGATGGTCAATGAGCTCAATGCGTGGATCGACAAGACGCTGGGCTATCGGGCGTCACATCCGGACTTCCCGCACCTGGAAGACCTGTGAAACAACAAAAAGCCCCGCTGCTGCGGGGCTTTTTACATGGGGCTGTCAGAATTTCACGTCGGGCCCGGTGAGCTCCTTGTCATCGTCGTGCTTCCACGTTTGTTCCTTGCGTTTCTCGCGCTCGATTTCCTCTTCGCTCGGTTCGTCCACTTCGTCGTCTAATGCCTGGTTTTCATCCGGACGCTTCTGCTCGGTCGTCATGTGAACTTCGCCTCGTCGACAATAATCATCCAATAAGCGTAGAACAGTTTTTCCCCGTCAACTTACAACCACCAGCGCAACAGAAAGAAAAACGCCATGCTTAAAAGCATGCTGAGCAACGTATTGCGGGTGTACAGCACCAAGCCGATAGCAACCAGCGAACTCAGCAAATACGGATTATCCCACTGCACATTCAACTGTTTGTCCGGCATGAACACGATTGGCCCGCAGATCGCCGTCAACATTCCCGGTACGGCAAACCCGAGAAACTGCCGCGCGTTGCTGCTCAAACGCAATGGCAGGCGCGGTTCGAGAAACACGTAGCGGTTGAGGAACACCAGAATCCCCATGCCGACAATCACTGCCCAGACCATCATGTGCGCCCCCGATACAGCTTGTTGCAGACAAATCCTGCGGTCATCCCGGCCAGCCCCGACAGCACCAGCGCCGAGCCCCATTGCCAATAGCTGAACAGCACCGAGCAGAACAGCGACACCGCCACGCAAACCACGGTCGGCACGTTACGCACCACCGGGGTGATCAATGCGATGAAAGTGGCGGCAATCGAGAAGTCCAGGCCCAGATGCTCAAGCCCCGGAATACTGCTGCCCAGGACGATGCCGGCCAGGGTGAACAGGTTCCATGCAATGTAGAACGTCAGGCCGACGCCCAAGGCATACCAGCGATTGAACTGCTGGCGGTCATGCTGGCTGGTCAGGGCAAACAGTTCATCGGTGAGCAAAAAGCCCAGACCGATGCGCCAGCGCCCGGGCAGCGGCGAGATCACCGAGCGCATGCTCATTCCGTACAACAGGTGCTGCGAGGTCAGCAGCAGTGTGGTCAGCAGAATCGAGAAAATCCCGGCACCGCCCTTGAGCATGCCGATCGCCACCAGTTGCGCGGCGCCCGCGAACACAATGCTCGACAGGCCCTGCCCCTGCAGCGGTGTGAGATTGGCTTCGATCGCCATGGAGCCGGCGAGCAGCCCCCACGGCGCCGTCGCCAACGATAACGGCATGATCGCCGCAGCGCCGCGAAGAAACGCACGGCGCGGCATAAGTGAGTCAGACATAACGCTCTTCAACCGAGGAAACGGTCGCAGACTCTGCCAGCAAATGCCCCTTTGTGGCTTGAACAATCTTGCGCACTTTGCGCCAAATCGCCGCGCCCCGGCGCCGCTGCCGGCGTACCATGGAGGCCTTCACAACCGTGTCAGGGAGACGACATGCTGTACCGAATCGCAGCCGACGGGCTGGTGCTGTTCCATCTGTCATTCATTCTGTTCGTGCTGTTCGGCGGGCTGCTGGTGCTCAAATGGCCACGCCTGATGTGGCTGCATCTGCCGGCGGCGGCGTGGGGCGTGGCAGTCGAGGTGTTGCACCTGACCTGTCCGCTGACCTACTGGGAAAACCTGATGCGCCACGCCGCCGGGCAGACCGAATACGCCGGCGGCTTCATCGAGCACTACGTGTGGCCGATCATCTACCCCGCAGGTCTGACGCCACAGATCCAGTTGGCACTGGGCAGCGTGGTGCTGGTGATCAACCTGCTGGTCTACGGGCGTCTGGCCCGTGCGTGGAAACTGCGCCGCGCCAGCCGCATCCCGTTTTAACGCGCGGCGGGTTTCAAGGCTTGCAACCAGGCCGGATCCAGGCGCTTCTGGTCGATCTCCAGACCCAGCGCCTGCATCCGCTCCTGGTGCGCTGCGACCTCCCGCTGCAACTGCGCGTGATCGCTGGAGTTACCGTCCAGTTCGTGCATCTGGGTCAAACCCAGATGATAGAAACGCAGCACCTTCATTGCCGTCGGATCGTTCTGTTCCACTGCGGCGGTCACCTGATGCATCACGTTGGTCACACTCATCAGGCTGCGCTTGAGCCGCCAGCTATAGACCGCCGGGGCCATCCACGGCTGCTGCCAGAACTGCCCGCGCATCAGCGCCGCCGTCAGCAGAAACGCGACGAACACTCCGCCGACATTGAAACGCAGATTATCGCCGCCGGGTTCACCGAACAGCGCCACCGCCGCCGTCGAAAGCGCCATCGCCAACACGAGGAACAGCACGGCAATGATCAGCGTGCTGCGACGGGTCTGCTGGCGAAACGTTGCTGGGTCCATCGGCTGGATCTCGAACATCAGGCATGACTTCCTTGAACGATAAAAAGGGCAACGGAAAAAACTCGTTGCGCATTATCGCCTCTGTGCACGATTTAGCTATGCTGGGGGCCCTTTTCATCTTTTCAGCGTCCAACGGGGACATGGCGGTACAGCGCAGATCGTGCCATCTTCATTCATGGATACACACTATTCGGATGCCATTTGCCTGCCATTGGAATGACATCGTTTTAAGGATCATTGCATGACCCAACGACACGTAATCAACGCCTCGGTCAGCCCGAAAGGCAGCCTGGAAACCCTTTCTCAACGTGAAGTGCAGCAACTGAGCGAAGCCGGATCCGGCAGCACCTACACCCTCTTCCGCCAGTGCGCCCTGGCCATCCTCAACACCGGCGCGCATGTCGACAACGCCAAGACCATCCTCGAAGCCTACAAGGACTTCGAAATCCGCATTCACCAGCAGGATCGCGGCGTGCGCCTCGAACTGCTGAACGCCCCGGCCGACGCGTTCGTCGACGGCGAAATGATTGCCAGCACCCGCGAGATGCTGTTCAGCGCCCTGCGTGACATCGTCTACACCGAAAACGAACTCGACAGCCAACGCATCGACCTCAGCACCTCGCAAGGCATCAGCGACTACGTGTTCCATCTGCTGCGCAACGCGCGCACCTTGCGCCCGGGCGTGGAGCCGAAAATCGTCGTGTGCTGGGGCGGTCACTCGATCAACACCGAAGAATACAAATACACCAAGAAAGTCGGCCACGAACTGGGCCTGCGCAGCCTCGACATCTGCACCGGTTGCGGCCCCGGCGTGATGAAAGGCCCGATGAAGGGCGCGACCATCGCCCATGCCAAGCAGCGTATCCACGGTGGGCGTTACCTTGGCCTGACCGAGCCGGGGATCATCGCCGCCGAAGCGCCGAACCCGATCGTCAATGAGCTGGTGATCCTGCCGGACATCGAAAAACGTCTGGAAGCGTTCGTGCGTGTCGGCCACGGCATCATCATCTTCCCGGGCGGCGCCGGCACCGCCGAAGAGTTCCTGTACCTGCTTGGTATCCTGATGCATCCGGACAATCAGGGCCTGCCGTTCCCGGTGATTCTGACCGGGCCGAAACATGCCGCGCCGTATCTGGAACAACTCGATGCCTTCGTCACCGCCACCCTGGGCGATGCGGCCAAGCAGCACTACGAGATCATCATCGACGACCCGGCCGAAGTCGCCCGGCAGATGACGGCTGGCCTCAAAGCGGTGAAGCAGTTCCGCCGCGAGCGCAACGACGCGTTCCACTTCAACTGGCTGCTGAAGATCGACGAAAGCTTCCAGCGTCCATTCGATCCGACCCACGAGAACATGGCCAACCTCAAGCTGCACCGCGACCAGCCGCCCCACGAACTGGCCGCCAACCTGCGCCGCGCGTTCTCCGGGATCGTCGCCGGCAACGTCAAGGACAAGGGCATCCGCTTGATCGAGGAACACGGGCCGTACCAGATCCGTGGTGACGCAGCGATCATGCAACCGCTCGATGCGCTGCTCAAAGCCTTCGTCGCCCAGCACCGGATGAAACTGCCGGGCGGCGCGGCGTATGTGCCGTGCTATCGCGTGGTGGCGTAACTCTTCCGGCCCCAATGTGGGAGCGGGCCTGCCCGCGAAAGCGGTGTGTCAGGCAACATTGATGTTGACTGACACGGCTTCTTCGCGAGCAAGCTCGCTCCCACAGGATCTGTTGCGTGGCGCACAGGTTATTTACAAGCAAAGTCACCTGTGGGAGCGAGCTTGCTCGCGAAAGATCAGCATCACGTTATCCCGCCAATCGCGCCGCCAATGCCTTGGCCTGCAACGCCACATCCGTCACTGCCGTACTCTCCCACCACATCCCGCGTAATGGTGGGCCCATGGCAAATATTCGGCTGCCAGCCTGCCCTTCAGCGTTCAGCACCGCACCGTCCACCGCCGCTGCAATCCCCAACGCCAACGACCCCGGACGCACCAGCCCACGCGCCAGCAACTGCTGCGGCAACGGTCGCGCCACGCGCCGCCAGTCATACTCGATGCCACTGGAATTGATCAGCGCTGCGCCGTGTACCACGCGAGTCTCAGACTCACCGCGTGGCCGAATGCGAATGCTGACACCCTGCTGCGTACTCGGCTCAAGCCCCTTGAACGACGCTGCCTGAATCCGCAACCGTCCTTCGTTGTGCAAGCGCTCAACCAATGCTGCACTCAGCGGCGGCGACCGGTGATGATGACTCTCCCACCATGGCCGCACATGGCGTACGAATTGTCTTCGCTGCACGTCAGTCGCCTGACTCCACAGCCGGCCGATATTCGCTCGCACGGTGTCCAGCGGCGCCTGCCAGTCGATGCCTTGGGCAATGGCGTCACGGCAATGCCTGCGCAGTTCGTGCAGCAACTGTCGCGGCGTGCGAATGCCCGGATCTTGCGCAAGGAAATCCACCCACGCCGGCGGTTGCCGACGCACATGGGGCAACAGTCCATGGCGGGAAAACACGTCGATCGGCCCGCGATGCCCGGCCTGCTCCAGCGAAACCACGGCATCGACCATGGTCAGCCCGGAGCCAATGATCAGCACGGTTGACTGCGGATCGAGCTGGCGCATGGCCGCGACGTCCCACGGATCAAGCGCAGCAGCATTCAGGCCGCTGGAATCCTTCTGCGGTGTGCGCGCGGCGGGGAACATGCCCGTGGCGAGCACGGCACAGGCGCCATTCAGGTGCTGCCCATCGTTCAGGGTCAGTTGCACCGAATCAGCATCGGTTTGCAGATCGACGACTTCGGCGCGAACGTGCTCGACGGTCGAACCATGCTGCGCACCAACGACGCGCGCCTCGGCCAGACGCTGCTGCACATACACGCCAAACAGCCCGCGTGGAGGGAACAGCTCACTGATCGGCACATTCTGCTCGGCGGACTCCGGCCAGCCGCCGGCGGCAATGTGCGCAGTCAGCCATTGAGTCAGGTCATCGGGGTTATCGGGGTCGACACTCATGCGCGCCGCATTGCCGTTGAGCGTGTGGCCCAGTTCGACGGCGCTGTAAGCTTCACCGCGACCGAGTTCGGCGCGCGGTTCGATGATCAGGATCCGCCGCTGGCCGGGCAGTCGCAGCAATTGCACGGCCAGCATCGTGCCGCTGAGGCCACCGCCGATGATCAGGATGTCTGCGCGCTGATTCATTCAAATCACCACATTGCGCACAAAGCGCACCGCCACCGGCCCGTCATTGCGATAGCCGTGCGGCTGGTTGCTGGCAAACATGAAAAACTCGCCAGTCGCAATGGTATTGGTCACTTCACCCACCGTTAACGTCAGGCAACCTTCGAACACATAGATCTGTTCACTCCAGCCATCGGCGTCGGGTTGCGACGGGTAGACCTCGCCCGGTTGCAGGCACCATTCCCACTGTTCGACTTCACGGGTGGCGGTGGCCTTGGACAGCAGCACCGCTTTGCTCCCCGGAATGACGCCGGCCCACGCCACTTCGTTGATGCGACTGGTATCGCGCGCGTCGGGGGCCTGGATCAGGTCGCTGAAGGCTACATCGAGCGCTTCGGCGACGCGGTCGAGGGTGGTCAGGCTGACATTCTTTTCCCCGGCCTCGATCGCCACCAGCATGCGCCGACTGACCCCGGACTTTTCGGCGAGCGCGGTCTGGCTCATGTCAGCGGCGTGGCGCAGGCGCCGAACATTGTGGCTGACGTGTTGCAGGACGGACGCCCGTTGGCTGGAATCTTTGTGCACTATATTGCTCACTCGGTGGGGTTGGGCAGTATACTGCGCAACGTTGGGCGCATTGTGCGTCCTGCCTTTTATAGTGCGCAAGGTCATGACGTCAGTGAACAGCTCCCCCACACCTCTTCGCTTCTCCCGCTTCAGCAAGGCCGAGTGCGTGCTGGTGCTGATCACCATGGTCTGGGGCGGTACGTTCCTGCTGGTGCAACACGCCATGACCGTCAGCGGGCCGATGTTCTTCGTCGGCCTGCGCTTTGCCGCTGCGGCCGCCATTGTCGCGCTGTTTTCCTGGCGCCACTTGCGCAACCTGACCCTGTTCGAACTCAAGGCCGGGACCTTCATCGGCGTGGCGATCATGCTCGGTTACGGCCTGCAAACCGTTGGCCTGCAAACGATCCCGAGCAGCCAGTCGGCATTCATCACCGCGTTGTACGTGCCCTTCGTGCCGTTGCTGCAATGGCTGGTGCTGGGCCGTCGGCCGGGGCTGATGCCGAGCATTGGCATCATGCTGGCGTTTACCGGGTTGATGCTGTTGTCCGGGCCGTCCGGGGCTGCGCTGAATTTCAGCCCCGGCGAAATCGCCACGCTGATCAGCGCCATCGCGATTGCCGCCGAGATCATTCTGATCAGCACCTATGCCGGCCAGGTCGATGTACGCCGGGTGACCGTGGTGCAACTGGCAGCGACCTCGGTGCTGTCATTCCTGCTGGTAGTGCCGACCGGTGAGGCACTTCCGGATTTTTCCTGGACGCTGCTGGTGACCGCACTGGGACTCGGCGCGGCGAGTGCGGCGATTCAGGTGGCGATGAACTGGGCGCAGAAATGCGTTTCGCCGACCCGGGCAACGTTGATCTATGCCGGTGAGCCGGTGTGGGCCGGGATCGTCGGGCGGATCGCCGGGGAGCGCTTGCCGGCGATTGCCTTGGTGGGTGCAGGGTTGATTGTCGCGGCGGTGATTGTCAGTGAGTTGAAGACCAAGGGTAAGGTTGACGTCGAAGTTGATGGTGCCCTGGAGAATGACAGCGGCAATTGAGCGCGAAGATCAAAAGATCGCAGCCTGCGGCAGCTCCTACAGGGACATGCATTCCAATGTAGGAGCTGCCGCAGGATGCGATCTTTTTTTCGACCTTGAAACACAGCCAAAGCCCATTTTTCAGACTACTTTGTAGGATTCTGAGACATCCTGGCGTTTGGTAATCAGGGAGCTGGCACGTATGATGCTTCACAAACTTCCGCAGATTAGAAGCCTATGTCCCTGATAGTTCTACTGCTTCTGCCATTCATTGGCAGCTGTCTGGCAGCGGTGCTGCCACACAATGCGCGTAATACCGAATCCCTGTTGGCAGGTCTGGTCGCTCTGATCGGCACCGTGCAGGTCGCGCTGTTGTACCCGCAAATCGCCCACGGCGGCGTGATCCGTGAAGAATTCATGTGGCTGCCCAGCCTCGGTTTGAACTTCGTCCTGCGTATGGATGGTTTCGCCTGGCTGTTCTCGCTGCTGGTGCTGGGCATCGGCGCCCTCGTCTCTTTATATGCGCGTTATTACATGTCGCCGGACGACCCGGTGCCGCGCTTCTTCGCCTTCTTCCTGGCGTTCATGGGCGCCATGCTCGGCCTGGTGATTTCCGGCAACCTGATCCAGATCGTGTTCTTCTGGGAGCTGACCAGCCTCTTCTCGTTCCTGCTGATCGGCTACTGGCACCACCGTTCCGATGCCCGGCGTGGCGCCTATATGGCGCTGATGGTCACCGGCGCCGGGGGACTATGCCTGCTGGCGGGGGTCATGATCCTCGGCCATGTCGTCGGCAGCTATGACCTGGACAAGGTCCTGGCCGCCGGCGATCAGATTCGCGCACATGCCCTCTACCCCATCCTGCTTCCCCTCATCCTTATCGGCGCCCTCAGCAAAAGCGCCCAGTTCCCTTTCCATTTCTGGCTGCCGCACGCCATGGCGGCGCCCACCCCGGTTTCGGCTTATCTGCACTCGGCGACCATGGTCAAGGCCGGGGTGTTCCTGCTCGCACGCCTGTGGCCGTCGCTGTCCGGCAGTGAAGAATGGTTCTACATCGTCAGCGGCGCCGGTGCTTGTACGCTGTTGCTCGGCGCGTATTGCGCGATGTTCCAGAACGACCTCAAGGGTCTGCTGGCCTATTCGACCATCAGCCATCTGGGCCTGATCACCTTGCTGCTGGGCCTGAACAGCCCGCTGGCGGCAGTCGCGGCGGTGTTCCACATTCTCAACCACGCGACCTTCAAGGCGTCGCTGTTCATGGCCGCCGGGATCATCGACCACGAGAGCGGCACCCGAGACATTCGCAAACTCAGCGGCCTGATCAAACTGATTCCGTTCACCGCGACCCTGGCGATGGTTGCCAGCGCGTCGATGGCCGGCGTACCGCTGCTCAACGGCTTCCTGTCGAAAGAAATGTTCTTCGCCGAAACCGTGTTCATCAATGCCACCGCGTGGGTCGAAGCGGCCCTGCCGATTGTCGCAACCATCGCCGGCACCTTCAGCGTCGCCTACTCGCTGCGCTTCACCGTCGACGTGTTCTTCGGCCCGACGGCCACCGACCTGCCGCACACCCCGCACGAACCGCCGCGCTGGATGCGTGCGCCGGTCGAGCTGCTGGTGTTCACCTGCCTGATCGTCGGGATTTTCCCGGCGCAAGTGGTCGGTCCGCTGCTCGCGGCCGCCGCACTGCCGGTAGTGGGTGGAACGCTGCCCGAGTACAGCCTGGCCATCTGGCACGGTCTGAATGCGCCGATGATCATGAGCCTGATCGCCATGTCCGGTGGCATCGTGGTTTATCTGTTGCTGCGCAATCAGCTCAAGCGTGGCCGCTTCAAATACCCGCCGCTGGTAGGTCGCTTCAACGGCAAGCGGCTGTTCGAGCGCAGTCTGGTGCTGATGATGCGCATGGCCCGCCGGGTAGAACGTCGACTCGGCACCCGCCGCCTGCAGATGCAACTGTTCCTGATGGTATTGGCGGCGGTGCTCGCCGGCCTGATCCCGATGCTGCACAGCCAGCTGAGCTGGGGCGACCGGCCGAAGATTCCGGGCTCCATCGTGTTCGTCACCCTGTGGCTGCTGGCGATTGCCTGCGCCCTCGGCGCCGCATGGCAAGCCAAGTATCACCGTCTCGCCGCCCTGACCATGGTCAGCGTCTGCGGCCTGATGACTTGCGTGACCTTCGTCTGGTTCTCGGCGCCGGATCTGGCCCTGACGCAACTGGCGGTGGAAGTGGTGACCACGGTGCTGATCCTGCTCGGCCTGCGCTGGTTGCCGCGACGCATCGAAGAAGTCTCGCCACTGCCGTCGAGCCTGCGCAAGGCCCGGGTGCGGCGCCTGCGCGACTTGCTGTTGTCGATTGCGGTCGGCGCCGGCATGGCGCTGCTGTCCTACGCGATGCTGACGCGGCAGACCCCCAACGACATTTCCTCGTTCTACCTCAGCCGGGCCATGCCCGAAGGCGGTGGCAGCAACGTGGTCAATGTGATGCTGGTGGACTTCCGCGGCTTCGACACCCTCGGTGAAATCACCGTGCTGGTAGCCGTGGCGCTGACCGTGTTCGCCCTGCTCCGGCGCTTCCGCCCGCCGAAAGAAAGCCTGCAACTGCCGGCCCAGCAACGCCTGCTCGCGCCGGACGTGGTCACCGATCTGGTCAACCCGCGCAGCGCCAGCGATACCGCGCTCGGCTTCATGATGGTGCCGGCGGTGCTGGTGCGCCTGCTGCTGCCGATTGCGCTGGTGGTGTCGTGCTATCTGTTCATGCGCGGCCACAACCAACCGGGCGGCGGTTTCGTTGCCGGGCTGGTGATGTCGGTGGCGTTCATCCTGCAATACATGGTCGCCGGGACGCAGTGGGTCGAGGCGCAAATGAGCCTGCGACCATTGCGCTGGATGGGCACCGGGCTGCTGTTCGCAACCGCCACCGGTCTCGGGGCGATGGCGGTCGGTTATCCGTTCCTGACCACCCACACCTGGCATTTCGCCTTGCCGCTGCTGGGCGACATCCATATTGCCAGCGCGCTGTTCTTTGACATCGGCGTGTACGCCGTGGTCGTGGGCTCGACGCTGCTGATCCTCACCGCTCTCGCCCACCAATCGGTGCGTGGTCACAAAACCGCGTCGCTGCCCAAGTCCGTCGCCAGCAAAGGAGCCGTCTGATGGAAGAAGTCATCGCAATCGCCATCGGCGTCCTCGCCGCGTCCGGCGTGTGGCTGGTGCTACGGCCACGGACGTTCCAGGTGGTCATGGGCCTGTGCCTGTTGTCCTACGCGGTCAACCTGTTCATCTTCAGCATGGGCAGCCTGTTCATCGGTAAAGAGCCGGTGATCAAGGACGGTGTGACCCAGGACCTGCTGCACTACACCGATCCGCTGCCACAGGCACTGGTGCTGACCGCAATCGTCATCAGCTTTGCCATGACCGCGCTGTTCCTGGTGGTGTTGCTGGCATCGCGGGGCCTGACCGGCACCGACCACGTCGACGGCCGGGAGCCCAAGGAATGATGGCGATGACTCACCTGATCGCCGCACCGATCCTGCTGCCGCTGCTGACCGCCGCCGTGATGTTGATGCTGGGCGAGAAACACCGGCCGCTGAAGGCGAAAATCAACCTGTTCTCCAGCCTCGTCGGCCTGTTCATTTCGGTGATGCTGCTGCAATGGACGCAAACCACCGGCGTGCCCGGCTCCATTGGCGTGTACCTGCCGGGCAACTGGCAGGCGCCGTTCGGCATCGTGCTGGTGGTCGATCGCCTGTCGGCATTGATGCTGGTACTGACCGGGATCATCGGCGTCAGCGCCCTGCTGTTCGCCATGGCGCGCTGGGATGGCGCGGGCTCGAGCTTCCACGCGTTGTTCCAGATTCAGCTGATGGGCCTGTACGGCGCGTTCCTCACCGCCGACCTGTTCAACCTGTTCGTGTTCTTCGAAGTGCTGCTCGCGGCCTCTTATGGCCTGTTGCTGCACGGCTCGGGGCGGGCGCGGGTATCGTCGGGCCTGCATTACATCTCGATCAACCTGCTGGCCTCGTCGCTGTTTCTGATCGGCGCGGCGCTGATCTACGGTGTCACCGGCACCCTGAACATGGCCGATCTGGCGCTGAAGATCCCGCTGGTGCCGGAAGCCGACCGTGGCTTGCTGCATGCTGGCGCGGGGATTCTTGCGGTGGCGTTTCTGGCCAAGGCCGGCATGTGGCCGCTGAACTTCTGGCTGGTGCCGGCCTACTCCTCGGCCAGCGCACCGGTCGCGGCGATGTTCGCGATCATGACCAAGGTCGGCGTTTATACCTTGCTGCGCCTGTGGACGCTGCTGTTCTCCGGCCAGGCCGGGGCATCGGCGTTTTTCGGTGGTGACTGGCTGATCTACGGCGGCATGGCGACCATCGCCTGCGCCGCGCTGGCGATTCTGGCTGCGCAACGCCTGGAGCGCATGGCCAGCCTGAGCATTCTGGTGTCGGCGGGGATTCTGCTGTCGGCGGTGGGTTTCGCCCAGCCGAACCTGATCGGCGCGGCGCTGTTCTATCTGGTCAGCTCGACGTTGGCCCTGAGTGCGCTGTTCCTGCTGGCGGAGTTGATCGAGCGGTCGCGTTCGGCCAACGAAATCCCGCTGGAGGATGAAAGCGAACTGCTGCCGCGTCCGCAGGAATCCCTGCAACCGCCCAAGGGCATCAACCTCGACGACGAGCAGAAAGCCGTGGTCGGTCAGGTCATTCCGTGGACCATGGCGTTTCTCGGCCTGAGCTTCATTGCCTGCGCACTGCTGATCATCGGCATGCCGCCGCTGTCCGGGTTCATCGGCAAACTCAGTCTGATCGGTGCGCTGCTCAATCCACTGGGGCTGGGCGATGAAGCGCCGATTTCCAACGCGTCCTGGGCGTTGCTGGCGCTGCTGATCCTCTCCGGGCTGGCCTCTCTGATGGCGTTCGCGCGCATGGGCGTCCAGCGTTTCTGGACCCCTGAAGAACGTCCGTCACCGCTGCTGCGCAAACTCGAATGTGCGCCGGTTTTCCTGTTGCTGGGGCTGAGCATCGCCCTGACCTTCAAGGCCGAACCGCTGCTGCGCTATACCCAGGCCACCGCCGACGCGCTGAACAACCCGCAGCAATACGTGATGGCCGTGCTCGGCACCCGCGCCGTACCAAGTCCGGAAGCCAAAGCCGCGATGCTGGAGGTGCAGCCATGAAGCGCGTGTTCCCGGCTCCGCTGCTGTCACTGGCTTTATGGGTTTTGTGGCTGACACTCAATCTCTCCGTCAGCCCGGGCAACCTGCTGCTCGGCGCGATACTCGGGTTCGCCGCACCATTGATGATGCGCAAGCTGCGCCCGAAACAGGTGCGCATTCGCCGCCCGCTGACCGTTTTGCGCCTGTTCGTGATGGTCGGTCGTGACGTGATCCTCTCCAACCTGATCGTCGCCTGGGGCGTACTCAACGCGGGTCGCCGACCGCCACGCTCGCGTTTCGTCAAAGTGCCGCTGGACCTGCGCGACGCCAACGGTCTGGCCGCGCTGGCGATGATCTGCACCGTGGTGCCGGGCACCGTGTGGTCGGAGCTGGCGCTGGATCGCAGCATTCTGCTGCTGCACGTCTGGGATCTGGATGACGAGGCGCACTTCATCCACCACTTCAAGACTGCCTACGAGCAGCCGTTGATGGAGATTTTCGAATGAGCCCGTTGCTGTCGAACGCGATTCTGCTGACGCTGTTCCTGTTCTCGCTGGCGATGGTCCTGACCCTGATTCGCCTGTTCAAGGGGCCGTCGGCGCAGGATCGAGTCCTGGCACTGGATTATCTTTACATCGTCGCCATGCTGATGATGCTGACGCTGGGCATCCGTTATTCCAGTGACACTTATTTCGAGGCAGCGCTGCTGATCGCGCTGTTCGGCTTCGTCGGTTCGTTTGCCCTGGCGAAATTCCTGCTGCGTGGCGAGGTGATCGAATGACTGCGCAATTGTCGTTGTGGGTCGAGATTCCGGTGGCCATTCTACTGGTGCTCAGCGGGGTGTTTGCGCTGCTTGGCGCAGCCGGCTTGCTGCGCATGAAGGATTACTTCCAGCGCATGCATCCACCGGCGCTGGCCTCTACGCTGGGTGCATGGTGCGTGGCACTGGCGTCGATCATCTGCTTCTCGGCACTCAAGTCCGGGCCGGTGATGCATGCCTGGCTGATTCCGATCCTGCTGGCGATTACCGTGCCGGTGACCACGTTGCTGCTGGCGCGGGCGGCGTTGTTCCGCAAGCGCATGGCCGGGGATGATGTGCCGGCTGAGGTCAGCAGCCGCAGGACCGAGAGTGGTAGTTAATTCGGCGGGGTCTGGACAGGCCTCTTCGCGGGCAAGCCCGCTCCCACAGGTTTTTGGATGGAGTCCGTTACTTGTGAACACCCACAATCACTGTGGGAGCGGGCTTGCCCGCGAAGAGGCCGGTACTGCCAACACATGAACCGGGTCAGACCCAAGCCACCGCCAACAACCCCGCCCCCAGCAACAGACACAGCGGTGAATACACCCAGGTATCCAGCCGCGCAAATCGCGACCCCTTCACTTCCTTGAAAAATCCCACCAGATGCGAATCGCCGATCGCCCGAGCAAACATCAGTAACGCAATCGCACTGATCACCCACTGCAGCGCCTTGTGATGCACCGGCGGCATGCCCCAGCCGACCCGCATGCACACCAGCGCGGCGATCACCAATAACGCTGCCGCCACCAACAGCGTGATCCAGCCAGATGGTTTGAATGCCGGTCGCACCGTCGCCACCAATCCTCGCACCGGCACTTGCGGTACCGCCGCCACCGCCGCCCATTGCCCACCCAGCGCCCAATACACGTGTACCAGGGCGATTGCCGCAAATATCGTCACCAGCCATTGAGCCAACACAAAGGTCATGGTCGAGAATCCTTTCTGGGGATTTGAACAAAACATCCTAGTCGGCATTTTTTGAAGTGCACGACCGATCGGCGGTACGGTAAAGTGCCGCCCCATGAAATTCACCCGTTCCGATCGCTCACTGCTGGCCTGGATGCTTTATTGCTGCGTCCTGTTCAACGTGTTCGCCTGCAGCATCGGTCACGGGCAAATGGTCGGGATGCAGCTCAACGGCATCGGCGGCCAATTCTGTACGGTCGACCCGGCCACCCAAGCGCCGCTGACCAGCAATCCCAGCGAAGAACCATTGCCGACCCTGTCCAAGGCGTTCGGCTGTCCGCTGTGCTCGGTCGGCGGCGGCATGGGCCCGGCATTCAACTCCAGCCTGACCCTCGCGGTACTGCCCGAGCACCACAGCCCGCCGCTGGCGCCCATCGTCAGCGCCGACCTCCCTGCCCGCTTCACCTGGCCCTCGGCCAACCCTCGCGCCCCACCGCTCGCCTGAGTGTCTTTGCCTTTTTGATTTTTCAGCCCACTGCGCCAACGCGCGGCGTTCGCCTGTGCGCTGATTCCCAGACAAGCATTCAGGATTCAACGATGAAACATATTCCTCTGCTGGCCAGCCTGTGCGGCTGCCTGTCCCTTAACGCCTGGGCGCAATCCACCGTGGATCTGGCGCCGATCACCATCGACGGCGAATCCACCAGCGAACCGGGCCTGAGCCTCGACCAATCCAGCGGTATGGCTTCGCGCCTCGGCCTCAGCGTACGGGACACACCTGCGTCAGTGGCCGTCGCCAACCGCAACGACATCGAACGCCACGGCGCGCAGAACTTTCAGGACGCCGCCAACACCCTGCCCGGGGTCAATGCCAGCGCACCACCGGGCTTTGGCGGATTCGTCTCCTATCGCGGTTTCACCAGCAGCCAGATCACTCAGATGTTCAACGGCGTCACCGTCTCCGGCGGCCTCGCCCGACCGGTGGATTCATGGATCTATGATCGAGTCGAACTGGTGGGCGGACCGTCGTCGCTGATCAACGGCGCAGGCTCGGTCGGCGGCTCGTTGAACTACGTGACCAAACTGGCGACCCGCGAAGAACAAGCCGCTGAAGGTCGCGTCGGCTACGGCAGTTACGACACCACCGAAACCGCGTTCGGCCTCAACCACGCGTTGACCGACCCGAGCGCCGACGTGCAGCACTACGCGCGCCTCGATGTCAGTCACAACACCAGCAACGGCTACATCGACCGCCAGGAGCGCGATGCCTGGAGCGTGGCGTTCTCGTTGCTCAGCGACCTCACGCCGGATCTGTCGCACACCCTGGCCCTGGAATATCAAGACGAACACGAAGACAGCCCGTACTGGGGCACGCCGGTGCTCAACCCCAAGGCCGGCGAGTTGAAGATCGACAAACACAACCGCTTCAACAACTACAACGTCGAGGACGGACGCTACGAACAGCGCACGATCTGGGTGCGCTCGATCATCGATTACCGGATCAACGACAGCACCACCCTGCGCAACACGCTGTATCACCTCGACAGCCAGCGCGACTACCGCAACCTCGAAACCTATCAGTACAACGCCGACAACAGCGCGGTAAACCGTTCCACTGCCTATCAGGTGCGGCATCAGGGTGAGCAGAACGGCAACCAGTTCGAACTGCGCCACGACAACACGTTTTTCGGTCTCGACACGACGTGGTCCGGTGGTTTCGAGTACAAGGTCAACCAGACCACCAACTCGCCGCTGAATATCAAAGGCGCGAGCACGGTCGATCCGAACAACTACCGTCCGGGGCATTTCTACGACATTCCCGGCACCAACCCGGCGCTGATCAGCGACAAGACCAACGAAGTCACGACCAAAGCGCTATTCGCGGAAAACCGTCTGGCCCTGACCGAAAAACTGGCGCTGCTCACTGGCCTGCGCTACGAAGACATCGACCTCGACGTGACCAACCATCGCACGGTGACGGCCGCCAATCCCAAGCACCTCAAACGCAGTTGGGAGCCGGTCACCGGGCGCGTCGGCCTGACCTACCAGTTCATCCCGTCGGCCAACGTCTACGTGCAATACAGCACCGCCGCCGAACAACCGAACGGCACGCAGGACTTCGATGTTTCAACCGGTAAACAGTGGGAAATCGGCAGCAAGTTCGACTACCTGAATGGCCGAGGCGCGGCGACGGTTGCCGCCTACACCATCGAGCGCAAGGACTTCGCCGTGACTGACCCGCTGGACCCGACCAGCAGCATCCCGGTCGGTCAGCAAACCTCCAAAGGCATAGAAATCGCCAGCTCTCTGCGGATCACCGACAAGCTGTTGGCCGAAGGCAACTTCGCCTGGGTCGATGCGCAGTACGACGACTTCACCGAAAAGAATGCCGCCGGCGTGGTGGTTTCACGCAAGGGCAACACGCCAACCAACGTCCCGGACCGGGTCGGCAATCTGTGGCTGACTTATGATTTTTCGCCGCAATGGCAAGGTGGGGTCGATGCGCGGTATGTGGCGTCGGTGTATGCGGACACGGCGAACACCATGACCGTGCCGTCGTATACCCTGTTCGGCAGCTTCCTCAGCTACAAGGTCGACTCGCACACCACCGTTACCGGCCGGGTGCGTAACCTGACCAATGAGGTGTATGCCGAGTTTGCGCATGTGTCGCCGGCTTACTACCTGGGTACGCCGCGCACCTTCGAATTGGCGGTGCAGACTCGATTCTGAGTCGACACATAATCTGTGGCGAGGGAGCTTGCTCCCGCTGGGTTGCGAAGCAGCCCTGAAATCGGCTGACGCGGTTAATCATTAAAACCGCATTTCCCGAGATAGCGACTGCTCCGCAGCCGAGCGGGAGCAAGCTCCCTCGCCACAGATGCCCGGCTTATTTCAGTTCGGCCGCGACCTTGTCCGCCACATCCTTCGGCAGCCACGCCTGCCACACCTCCGGATGTGCTTTCATGAACGCTTCTGCCGCCTGGCGCGGCGCAGTGTGTTTCTCGCTCATCTCGGCCAACGCCTTGTTCAACGGCTCAATCGGGAAATCCACCTTGCTGAAGAAATCCGCGATCTGCGGATACTGCTTCTGAAATGGCGTAGACACCCCGATCGACAGTTTCGAGGCCAGGGAACGGGTCGGTTTCGGATTGGGGTTATCGGCATCGGTCAGGGTCTTCCACGCTTCGGCATCAAACGGTGGTTCTTCCAGTTGCACCAGTTTGAATTTGCCCAGCAACGGTGTCGGCGACCAGTAATAGAACAGCACCGGTTTGCCCCGGCGGATCGAAGAACTGATCTCGGCATCCAGCGCAGCACCCGACCCGCTGCGGAAGTTGGTGTAGTCATCCTGCAGGCCATAAGCGGTCAGCTTCTGCTTGTTCACCACTTCCGAGGTCCAGCCAATCGGGCTGTTGAGAAAACGGCCCTTGCTCGGGTTTTCCGGGTCCTTGAACACGTCCTTGTATTGCTTCAGGTCACTGACGCTGCGCAGATTTGGCGCCAGCGGCTTGATACCCTTGGCCGGGTCACCCTTGATCACGTACTCCGGCACCCACCAGCCTTCCGTAGCGCCCTTGACCGTATCACCGAGACTGGCGACCTTGCCCTCCGCCTCGGCCTTGACCCACACCGGGCTACGCCCGGCCCACTCCTCGCCAATGACCTGAATGTCATTGTTGGCCAGCGCCGTTTCCAGGGTGATGGTGGTGCCCGGCAGCGTATCCGTCGGCAAGCCGTAACCTTTCTCGACGATGATCCGCAGGACATCGGTGATCAGGCTGCCGCTTTCCCAATTCAGGTCGGCAAAATGGATGGGCGTTTGCGCCGCCGTCACCGGTTGTGCCGATGTCAGCACACCAAACGTGACCATGCTGGCGGCCAGTAGCCGTCGAAATCCTTTCATGCTTTTGCACCTCGTGCTGTTCACAGCAATAGCAGGATGGCCTGGCAGAAGACCGCAAGCCTCTGAATACTCAGTCAACTGACTGTAGCCGAGGTTCCTGCTTTTTCCGGGACCCTATCCCGACGAGGTTACGTTTCAGACTTTTCCTGCAAGCTTTGCAGCTCGCGTCTGACCATGCTGGCGTATTCCGCAGGCCGCAACGTGTAGATCTGCGCAGCCACCCAGTTCAGCCACGCGCCTTGCATTCCGGCCTTGGCGTTGAATAGCCGCAAAGCCTCTTCACGTGCTCGGTCGAGGTGCCGGGAATGGAAGTCAGCGCGACTCAAATCGCCAGTCACTCACTGGCCTTGAACGTGACCAGCTCGCCCTTGCGCCACTTCGCGGCTTTGCCGGTGACCGCTTTCAGGGTTTTGGTCAGGCCTTCCTGCAATTGCTGATGCGCGGCAAACACCGTCACCACGCTGTGGCCTTCCTTGAACAGGATCGCGTGGCCGTCTGCTGTATCGACAAAGGCGTAGTCGCCAAGGCCGTACACCGTCAGTTTGATTTCACGAAAGCGGATGTCCATCTTGCCGCCTTCACGGCTGGGCAGCACGGCCGCGCTGAAATGATCACCGACCTTGAGCTTGAGCCCCGGTTTGTCATCGACCACCAATGCACTTTCGGTGTCGATCTCGGCCACGTAAATACCTTCGGCGTTCTGTTCGGTGATGTAAACAAAACGCGATTGAAACAGCTTGACCAGCTTTGCACGCAAATCACCCAACACGAACAAAGCATGCATATCGAGATTACTGACTGCCAAAGAAACATCCCCACATCTGAAAAGTACCCTGCGCCAAAACGCGCACGGCAAAAAAAACGGCCAGGCCGATGCTGTTACCGAACGACTTCAACACACCTGAAACAAGCAGAACGCTCATTCATCAAGGGTTCGCAAGACTACTGGAAAGTCAGGCGAGAAACTTGCCTCGACGTTCGCCAAACCTTGAAGGAAAAATCTTCAATGAGGCGCAACGAAGAGGAACTACAAACTTTAGGGAAAAAACTGACGAAAAAAAGCCCTTTTCCGACATATCGCCGGTAAAAAATTGCTTTAGATAGGCACCTGTCGCCAACAGACACTGGCGATTCTAGAGCAGCGATGCTCCTTCCGACTACCCGAACCGACCTGTAACCGTCGGCCATCTCATGAAAAGGACTTCATATGTGCACTCTGACTCACTTTGCCCAGCCTTCCAATCTAGGCATTGACTCGCCGTTCGTGCTGCAAGGCACCGATTTGGCTGACCTTGCGGAGCCCGGAGCGAACAATTACAGACCTCGATTTCAGGTAGTTCCGGCGGGCAACGCGTTCTTTCATATCAAAGAATCATCCACCGGTCGTGTAAGAGGTTTCCGCGAAGATCATAACGAAGCATGCGCCCTTGCCCGCTCGCTTGAATCACGAATCGAACTCTTGTCCAACGACCGCCTCAGATAAAGGGCGAGCGACAGCGCCATTCCGGCCAACGCAAAAGGAGTAAACGATGGAACTGCCAGCCTATGATCTGAAAACCCTGTTCGACCAACTGGGCCTGCCTTCGGAAAACGGGGCAATCGACGATTTCATCGAAGCGCATCCGCTGGACGCCAACACCAAGTTGATCGATGCCGAGTTCTGGACGCCGCAACAGGCGCAACTTCTGAAAGAATGGTTGCGCGCCGACGGCGAAGAAGCGGTGATGGTCGATGAGTTGAACGTACGCCTGCACGACGGACGTTAATAAATGTCAGTGCAGGCTGTCGCCAGGCTCGGCCATCAGTTGCGCGAGCCAGGCAGCCTTGCACTCCTCCGCCTCATCGCGACTGGCGAACGCAGTGCCGCGCCGCTCACCGTTGAGCAGCACCACCCAGCAGACACTCTGGCCCATCGCGCGCAATCCGGCGGGCACACCACTGCCAATCATCACCGCGACATCGACTCTGCACATACTGACCTCTCGATTTCATTAGCTACCTAACTAACGGCCATGGTAATGACTTCGTCGCGGAGGAAACAGCAATGCCCGTGCACAGATTCATTGCGCGAGCGGTAACAATCGATCAGCGCGGAGTCTCTGGCTTATAGCCCAGGCGCAGACCGCCCCAATGCCGGCCCTTGACCATGATCGGCACCGACAGGTCATGCATCAGCTCGCCGGTATCGCGGGTGTACGTCTGCAGTAGCACCGCTTGCTGATGACTGCCGCAGCGAATCCCGGTGCGGTCAGCGAACTTGCGCTTGGTGCGGTTGCCCACCGCGTCGACTTGCTCGTCACCGGTCAAAGGCTGACTGAACGCCAGGTTATGCGTCGGCACATAGCCCTGTTGCGTGCAGGCGATGGCGAACACCAACCCCTCATGACGCGGCAGCAGCGGCTCCTGAATCGCCGGCAGCACCTGATCGGTGTAACGGTCGAAACGGGTCTGAAACTTCGGCGGTTGCGTTCCGGGAATCGGCTGATACTGACGGTCGAACAAATCCTCAAGGCTGATCCGCCCCTGCTCGACATCCGCTTCGAACCGCGCAGCAATCTGACTCGCGCCCTCACGCGCCAGGTCATAGACGCGCTGGTGATAGTCATCCAGACCGACTTCGGCCAGGCGCTCGCTGATGGTTTCCGCCTGGCCTTCCATCTGCACGGCGGCCTCGGCCAGGCGCCGGGTCTGTTGATCGCTGATCGCCAGATCGCTGCGCATCTGTTCGATGGCCTTGAACAGGCTGTCGAGCTGCTCGCGATTGGTTTCCGCACCCCGGGCGATTTCGCCGACCTGATCTTCCACCCCGGCGGCCAACCGGGCGATGTTTTCCAGATGCTGACCGGTGTTCTCGACCTGCTCGACGCCGGTCTGCAGATCACTGGACAGCTCGCGGATCTGCTCCACCACCTGCGCGGTGCGCTGCTGAATGTCGGCGACCATCTCGCCGACCTCGCCCGTCGCCGACGCCGTGCGCGCCGCCAGACCGCGCACCTCATCCGCCACCACCGCAAAACCCCGGCCATGCTCGCCGGCCCGTGCCGCTTCAATCGCCGCGTTCAAGGCCAGCAGATTGGTCTGGCTGGCGATGGACTGAATCACCAGCGTCACCCGTTGAATGTCGTCGCTACGCAGACTCAGGGCTTCGATCAGCTCACGGCTGGCATTGGCGCGTTGACTGAGTTGATGCATGCGCGCAATCGAATCCACCAGTTCGGTGCGCCCCGCCGCGCTGCTGTGATGCGCTTCACTGGCGGCGTCCAGCGCTTCACGGCTGAGCTGCGAGGTGGCGTGTTCGGTGGCGATCATCACTTCGGCGTTGCTGACAATCTGCGCCGCCGCGTCGAGTTGCGATTCCAGTTTGCTCGCCAGTTGCTTGACGGAAAACGCCACACCGGCGGCTGACAGCGCGTTATGACTGGTGGTGTAGGAAAGGTCGCGAGTGAGTTCGGAAATCGCGCTGCCGGCATCGACAGGGGCAACATCGGGGATGGCACGCGAGCGCAGGCGCGGCAGCCAGACAATCAGCACCGCCAGCGGCAGGCCGATGTACAGCGAGCCTCCACCCAGCGTCATGCCGGCAAGCAACAGCATCAGGGCGATGCTTTGCAGGGTCGGAGCGATCCAGCGGTTTTTCGGCAACAGCACTGGTGCGGGCAAAGCCCCAACCAGAGATCCATCTCTCGTCATATCAACACCCCACGCGTGTTCTCATTGTTGTGACTGCATTAAACGCCACTAGAACGCCATTATCCATGGTCCGTTAGTCGTGGAGTCTGCAGCAGGTCAATGGAACGGTGCGCAACATATCGCAGACGAGCAAAAGCAAAGATCGCAGCCCCGTCAGCTCGTCTAGGAGCTGCCGAAGGCTGCGATCTTTTGCAGGCGCCCCCGATTCAGGGGGCAGCCATGGAATCAGGCCTGACGCTGGTGCTTGTCGATCTGCTCGTGACGCTCTTGAGCTTCGATGCAGTATTTGGTGGTCGGGCTGATCAGCAGGCGTTTCAGGCCGATGGCCTCGCCGCTGTCGTCGCACCAGCCAAAACTGTCTTCCTTGATGCGCTCAAGGGCTTGTTCCAGTTGCGGCAGCATGCGCTGGTCGCGATCGATCGCGTTCACCAGCCAGGTGCGCTCTTCTTCAACCGAAGCCGCGTCCGCCGGGTCGGCCGGAGTGTCCAGGCTTTCGATGGCGATACGGTTTTGCTCAATGCGCTCATGGGTTTCGACTTTCATGTTCTGCAACAGCTCAGTGAAGAAAGCGTGTTGCTCGGCATTCATGTAGTCATCTGCCGGCATGGCCAGCAACTTGTCCTTTGTCATTGATATCTCTATAAAAAAACGTGCATTAAGGCGAAATAGGGAGCGTTCCGGCGAACCGTGTCCGGTCGACGAAAAGGCATCGTTTATTGCAAACGCCACCCGGCACTCAATTTACGAAGGGGCGGCAGTCTAAGGCCCGTTTGAGGCCTCAGCAACTGTAAATACCGGGAATTTGTCCGACAAGCCCTGTAAACAGCTCTGACACAGGCGTCATGGCGGTCATCGGAGTGCGTTTATAGCAAGAAATTCAGTCCAACGGCTGTATATAGAAGACAAACGGCTAACCGAGCGGCAGTTGATCGCATTTTTTTCAGCCATGCCGCCCGCGCAGTGCATCGTTTCAGCTGCGCAGACGCCGGAAATCTCCCCTGCCAACTCCCCGCACCCCGCCTATCATCAGGCACACCGTAAATAACTGTGGCGAGGGAGCTTGCTCCCGCTGGGTCGCGAAGCGGCCCCCAACTTTGGGCCTGCTGCGCAGTCCAGCGGGAGCGAGCTCCCTCGCCACAGTGTGATTTGATCAGCCTGAAGGAAGACTTATGCCCCGCCCCGATCTGCCGGCCAACGACGAGCGCCCCCTCGCCAGCCCCCCGATCAATGCCGAGCGTCTGCTGCAACTGATCACCGACGAATACGACACCCTGCCGCGCCAACTCAAACGCATCGCCAGCTACATGAGCCAGCAAAGCGAGCGGATCATGGTCGATCGCATCAGCGACATCGCCCGCGAATGCGAGGTGCATCCGTCCGCCATCGTGCGTTTCTCGCAGCGCTTCGGCTTCAGTGGCTTCAGCGAAATGCAGGCGCTGTTCCGCACCGCCTACACCCACAAAGCCTCGCCGGTGCACAACTACCAGCAACGCATCCGCAGCATGATCGCCAACCAGTCGCAGCAGGCCAGCGACGGCGACCTCGCCCGCGAATGCATCGACGCCACCCGCTCCGGCATCGAACGCCTGGGCCGTGAACTCGACGACGTCGCGTTCGAAAAAGCCGTCGACCTGATCGTCAACGCCGACAACATCTATGTGGTCGGCGTGCGTCGCTCCTTCGCCGTCGCCGACTACCTCGTTTACAACTTGCAACACACTCACAAGCGCATTCACCTGGTTTCCGGGCTGGGCGGCAGTTATCGCGAGCAGATGCGCAGCGTGCGTAGCGGTGATTTGGTGATCGCCATCAGCTTCACCCCTTACGCCAAGGAAACCCAACACTGCCTGCGCTACGCCCGCCAGCAACAGGCCAATACCCTGATCCTCACCGACAGCCATCTCTCGCCCTTGGCTAAAAACGCCAACAGCCTGCTGCTGGTGAATGAAGGCAGCGCATTGGCGTTTCGTTCGCTGAGCGCGACCTTGTGTTTGTGTCAGGCGTTGTTCGTGGCGGTGGCGTATCGGCTGGAATTGAATGTGGATGAGATTCACGAGCAGGCTGGTTTTGACGACTGACATTTGCCTCAGGCTCGGCTAGGTTATGCCTTCCCACCGGTTCGACTTGAAGGAACGCGTCATGAAACTGATCGGCATGCTGGACTCCCCTTACGTGCGCCGCGTGGCGATCTCCGCCAAACGCCTCGGCATCGACCTCGAACATCAATCAGTCTCGGTGTTCCGCCACTTCGAGCAATTCCAGCAGATCAACCCGGTGGTCAAGGCGCCCACACTGATCCTCGATGACGGCGTGGTCCTGATGGACTCCACCCTCATCCTCGACTACCTCGAAGCCGCCAGCGGCAACAGCCTGCTGCCGAGCGACCTCAAACAACGCGCCCACGCCCTGCGCCTGATCGGCCTCAGCCTCGCCGCCTGCGAAAAAGCCGTCCAGCTCTACTACGAACGTAACCTGCGCCCGGCCGACATTCAATACCAGCCGTGGGTCGAACGCGTCGAAGGCCAACTCGCCGCCGCGTTCACCGCCCTCGAACAGGAACTGGAAAAAACCGGCCTGCCCACCGACGGCACCCTGACCCAGGCCGGCATCAGCCTCGCCGTCGCCTGGAGCTTCACCGGCCTCGTCGTCCCCGACCAGATCGACACCCGCCGCTACCCGCACATCGCCCAATACACCGCGTACGCCGAAACCCTCGAAGCGTTCGTCAGCACCCCGATGACCTGACCATGAGCGCCACCGACACCGCCGCCCCGGCGTTAAAGGAAATCTTCAACGCCGAACGCCTGCAACACATCGCCTGCGAAATGAGCGCCGTGTACCCGGCGTTCAAGGCCAAGGCGTTTCTCAAGCACGCCAACCAAGGGCTGGCGGAATTGTCAGTGATGCAACGCATGGCCCGCGTCAGCGAAAGCCTGCACGCCGTGCTGCCGCTGGACTACGAAGATTCCCTTGAAGTCCTACGCCAACTCGCCCCCCGCCTCAACAGCGGATTCGTCAGCATGTGCCTGCCGCACTACGTCGCCAGCTACGGCGGCCACGCCTTCGATACCTCGATGCAAGCACTGAAATACTTCACCACCTTCGGCTCCTCCGAATTCGCCATCCGCCACTTCCTGCGCAGCGACCTCGAACGCTCGCTGGAACTCATGCACTACTGGACCCAAGACGAAAACCACCACGTCCGCCGCCTCGCCAGCGAAGGCACCCGCCCCCGCCTACCCTGGTCATTCCGCCTGGAAGCCGTGCAAGCCAACCCGCAACTGACCGCCGGCATCCTCGATCGGTTGAAAGCCGACGAGAGTCTGTACGTACGCAAGTCCGTGGCAAACCATCTGAATGACGTGACCAAAGAGCATCCGGAATGGGTGCTGGACACGATTGAAGGCTGGCCACTGGAGAACAAACACACGGCGTGGATTGCCAAGCATGCATTGCGCAGTTTGATCAAACAGGGCGATTTGCGCGCGCTGACGGTGATTGGTGCGGGGGCCAAGGCTGAGGTTGAGTTGCTGGATGTGCGGGTTGAGCCGGCAGTGGTTCGGTTGGGTGAAGCGATTACGTTGTCGTTTACGGTGAAGTCGACAGTGGCGCATGAACAACGGTTGGTGATTGATTATGCGATTGACTATGTGAAGGCGAATGGCGGGGTTTCGGGGAAGGTATTCAAGTTGAAGACGGTGGTGTTGGCGGGGTTTGGGGAAGTGGTTGTGGGGAGGCGGCAGGTGATTCGGGATTTTACGACGCGGAAGCATTTTTTGGGGCGGCATGGGGTGAGGGTTTTGGTTAATGGGGAGGTTTTGGGGAGTGCTGCGTTTGAGATCGTTGCTGATTGATACCGGTAATAGATTCCGTTGATCTGGCGGGACTCGGACTGATAGGGAATTACGGATGGGGCTGCTTTCGGCCAAAAGCAGACGTTCTGGAGCGTCGGCTGTCGGCCAGAAGTGGACGTTCGCAACCTAAGGTTAACGGCCTTAGCTGTGGTCCACCGACGGCTGTTCCGGCCATCTGCAGAAGATAGGACGGAGCCAAGCATCTATTTTTACTGTTATTTTGGTTCGTCAAGAATGCAGCAACCACCATTAGAATTGCCATTTCTGCTGATCGCTTAATGGACAAGCGGCTGCTAAAAACTCAGCGCGCTGGGTTCCGCGTTATCAAAAATGCCTCTCCAAGGCGTAAGCGCGTAACCCTAGGGCAGTGGAGCATATAGGTTAGTGAACGTGTTTATTATCTTGCTTTGACTTTACAGAATGGTGTACGTAGTGCGAAGCATGGTCTAAACAATGCGCTATTGGATTGATAAGGAGGCAAATTGGCTGAGTCCGGAGGTCCGACAACGCAGTCGGGAATTTATTACCAAAACAGTATCACTGCGCTTTACATGGGCGCATTACTCGATATCCGGGCACCGATCAATGGCCATTCAAGAGTTGTTTCTGTACGTGTAGAGGCTCCCGAACATATCGATGATATCGTTGTAACCTACGCAAATGGGTCGGTGCTTTATATTCAGGCTAAGGAGCAACTAGCTCTTAAAGGTGAGGCTTGGGAAAAATTTTGGAGTTCCGCCAGAAAACAGACTGAGAAAATTCGTGGAGACACAGATCAGTTTCGACTAGTCCTGGGAACTTTTGGTTCGGCATTGGAAAATCTGCGGGAGACGCTAGAGCGAGCACAAGGAAAAGAAAATATTGGAGAGTGGCGTAGCGCTCTTAATAAGAAGCATAGCGAAATTGCGGATTTAATATTGAATGCACTTTCTTTGCCTGAAGATGATGCTTTTTTTGTAGTAAAAAGAACCCGTGCAGAATTTTTAATACTGAGCTCAGTCGAAACGTCAGGAGTAAGGGACTGGATGCCTCATGCCTCTGAGAGCCCATATGCCCTATACAGTCGATTGCGGGATTGCTGTGGTGAGGCCGCGAGAATTCGTCATACTTTTCGGGCGAATGAGCTATCAGAAACGTTGTTCAAAAAATACAATATCCGCATCTTTGGCACCCAGTCAGATGGTCTTGAGCGATATGGCCAAGCCATAGCCACACAGGTGGATCATATTGGCGTACCTGGCACTTCTATTTCAGTGCATCAAGACGACCTATTTGTTTGGCCTACCATTGTGTCGCTTGATAAAACTGACCGGGCCAATTTTGATGATGAGGACCCATGGCGTCCCCACCGTTACAATGGTGATGAAGTAGATTTACGTGAATTCCCAACGCCGGAAATGAGATTAGTAATTCTCGAAAGCGGCGCTGGCCATGGTAAGTCAACATTACTCCGTGCCACAGTTCGCCGGCTGGCACAGCAGACTACATTTGTCCCGGCTTTCATACATGCAGAGCGGTTGCCTGAACATCCCACAATACAAGATTACTTAAATTCCGACTATAATGCCCAATACCAAGTGACCATAGATTGGACAGTGCTTTGTGAACAGGGACGAGCTGTTTTGTTCATTGACGGCGTTGATGAGCTTAACGATAGCTCCAGGGCTGCCCTAGTTAACATGGTTGGGCGAGCGGTGGCACGTTTTCCAGACATGCCAGTATTGGTCGGAGCGCGCGATGCTTCGGTAACGTCTTTCCCGCCGCAATTCAAATTGTTTCGGTTGCAGCGTCTCGATCACGACCAAATGATTAAGATGTTGCGAGCCTACCTTCGCACTCGAGGGGAAATCGACACAGAAAGAAGCTTAAGTCATGTCCGAGCTTACGAGGAGTTAGAGCTACTTTGCCGAACTCCGCTGTTTCTCGCAATTTATGCCGCCACATTGCCCAGGAGTGGTGCGATCCCCACCAGTAGATCAGAAGTATTGGAGCTTTACATACTGCATGCACTTTCGCCAGAAAGGCATAAAGGTGTAGTTAAGTCCACAATTGGAAAATCACAGCTACGACGGGGAGCCGAAGCAATTGCGTTTCTGTCTTTGGAGCGTAACGAAGCTGCAGTTCCTGAGTCAATGGCACGCTTATGCCTCAGTAAAGCGCTCGGCGACCCCATTGGTGACGATTGCATTGATGCACTAGTCCAAAATGGACTCGTTGAGCGTAGAGGGCCAAGGCTCGCCTTTAGCATTCCTACCATTCAAGAATACTTGGCTGGCTGCGTGTTAGCTCTTGCCGGTAGGCTTGATGCAGATGACTGGCTTGAGAATGTATATCGCCGCCCATGGGCTCAAGCGATTCAATTTGCCGTAGAGAAAATAGACAATGCGGATATCTTATTGCGCCGTCAAATCGATCGCGATGATGATATTTTTTATACTTCATTGAGGCTGGCTGCAAGATGCATTGTCAATGGTGCATCCGTTAGTTCAGAACTTCGGGATATGGTGGCTTCAAAGTTGGCATTTGCCCTAACTAAAGGCGGGCATCAAATCAGAATACAGATTGGCAACTTGATCGCTGACGGTTTTTGCAAGCCACTGCATCCTAGTATCAGAGATGTACTTGTAAGTAGTAATCGTGATATCTACGAGCGAGCCACTATTCTAGTTAGAGTTGGCAGTAGCGAGCTTATGCTTGATTGCCTAAAAGCCGTACTTACGCAAGAAGATATTAGAGAGTTATGGGATTCAGATTGGCATCGTGCAATAGCGCTCGCAAAAAACGAGGCCCTTGAGCTTCTTTTGGAGAGAGCTCGAAAGGAAGGCTCAAGCACTTTATCCTCCGCCGTAATTGCAGAAGTCCTTTATCAATTGCGCGAAAATGAATCGATAAACTGGAAGGCTATTGTTTCTGAAAGTGCTCTCCCGTTGGTTGTTAGGGGCGTAGCAACATTTTTTGTAGAGGAGTACTCCGATGGCTCTCAAAGTGCGTTAATAGAGGCCGCATTCCAAGAAACGGAATATGGCGGCCTCTGGCAAAGCTTTAGCGAGGCTTACATGTCGACAAGTTGGTGGAAAAATCATTTTCGCGGCATGTGTCGAACGGAGCAAGACAGCGGCAAAGTTTATCCCCTTTCTTATTTGAGTAGTAATCGAAGAGAAGGGGTGCCTCAAGAGGTTGTCGATTTACTATCTGAAGTTGCGAACGACATGCTAACTGCTTCCAAGCACCGATATGATATTCAAATAACTCTTGGGGCACTCGGCTACTCGGAGTTCGCTCAAGCCGCCACTGAGCAACTGAATACGGCGAGCACTCAACAAATTCACTCTTGGATTTTCAAGAGCCCATATTTTACTGATGCAATAGTGAAGAATGGGGTGGAGACTATATTTTCCCGAACGTTGCAAAACTCTGAAATTGTTGGAATTATCGAGCAGTTGCATATTTCCATGACTTGGCTTCCGGATGGTGATATTAAGAATATCAAACTGGGCGGCCCATTTAAAAGCCGTAAAGCCCCAAGAGAAATTGATGCAATAGTTTTGTCGCAAGCTGAAAACCTCATAAAGGCGGTAGGAACTCAAAGCCTGGAAGGTAGAAAGCTGCTTTTAATTTGTGCGAAATCCGGTTTGGACTGGGCAAATAAACAGCTTGTCATGTCCATTAATGACTACTTGGGACTTCATGACCAAATCAAAAATGAAGACTGGAATAGATGGTTAGCTCAGAGCATTATGGCGGATCAGATAGATCTTGAATCAAACACGCTTTGGTTAATTCTAAACAAAGGTAAAAATCTGCCAATGCACAGCGTTGTGGAAAGAATTATTGCGAAAGAAGGGCCTGCTGCATATAGCGCTCTAACCGATTTTGTTAATAAGAACCCAAACTCCTCGGCATGGCACGCGACATATTTCTATTTCGAAAGAAATGCTTCAAGAGAAGGGCTGAATATTCGCTTCCAGAACGGAGTGCTTGAAATCACAAAAGTTTCGTGATTGAAAGATGCTCAATATTCGTACCGCGAAGTTTGTAGTCAGCTTTTACAAAAGTAACACGGCATAAAAGTGGGGTTTCGGCAGGACTAGGCGTCGCGTGCTTGTATTGTTAGTGTATATTTCAGCCAGATCCAGTAGCTCGCTATACTCCCCGAGCTACTGGCCCTGGACGGAACAAATGTATATTCAATCGTCAGTTGGCAAAGTTTTTTATTATCCACCGTCTGCTTTTGGCCGAAAGCGAACCTTCGTTGAGCTCAGCATTGACGCGATAGCTGTCAAAAAGGTGACTCACTCAAGACAAACGCCCTGAAAGACAGGCAAGAGAAGTGTCGCCTACCAACTCCCATACGGAATGCCGTACTTTTCGACATACCGCTTAGCCTTCTCACTTACCGGATAGGCATAACGACCACCGTGCTTCCCTTGTTCCGGCCCCAGAGGCTCTATCTCCCCTTGACCGCGAGAAATCTCAACCGGATTTCGGCATGAATCTCTAACCCATGTTTTGAGCACGCCGCCCGGAGCGAGCCCCACGTAAAGTGACGCCATAAAGCGAGCAGTTTTCTCCGGTGTTTCCGGGCAGCGCTGGTGTGTTGACTTCACCATCAGTTGCCTGCCCTCTTCCGGAATTTCGATGAAGCCTTTGTAGGTTTTTTGCTCTGTTATGGATTGCCAGCGGACAAAGATCAGTTTTGGAAGATCGGCGCCCGTCACAGGTCTCCCGCTCCCCGACACGGTTCCCCAACCACGAGCAGATTCCGTGCTGATATCGGGCTCTCCGCTGGCTGCAGTGCTCTTGCCAGCTCTAAAGAAGACTCTGTTATTGATGTCTTGGACGGAGCTGTCCTCTACCCATACCTTCATGTAATTCGGCTGAACGAACACTAATTCCCACCATGGATATTTAGGGTCATTTTCGCCTGTTTCTGGGCCACTGCTTTGGCAGCCGGACAACAATAAAGCGCCCAGCAGTGCAATCGTTGCTTTCATTACAAATGATCCATTCAAGTATTTGTCACGGCTACCAACTTCCATATGGAATGCCGTACTTGTCGATATACCGCTTAGCCTTTTCACTCACAGGATAGGCGTACCGCCCTTCGTTCTTACCTTGGCTCGGCCCCAGTGGCTCAATTTCCGCCTGTGCTCGCGCGACCTTAACTGGGTGATGACATGAGTCTCTTACCCAAACCTGCACGACACCGCCGGGAGCCAGACCGAGATAAACCGATGCCATGAATCTTGCTTGCCGATCGGGAGTTCGCGGGCAGCGCTGATTGACGGACGTCACCATCAACTGCCTGGCCTCTTCCGGAATATCTACCCATGCTTGCCAGGTTTTCTGTTCGACGATTGATTGCCAACGGACCCAGATTCGAACGGGCAGGTCTGCTCCTATCACCCTCCTCCCGCTGCCGCCAACTCCACCAGCCCACCCCCGGGCTGACTCTGTTCCATCTTCAGGCTCTCCCCCGGCAGCGGTGCCGCCGCCGGTTTTGTAGAAAATCCGGTTGTTAACGTCTTGAACAGAACTGTTTTCAACCCAGACCTTCATGTAGTCCGGCTCAATAAACGCCAGCTCCCACCATTCGGACTTCGGGTCATTTTTGGCTGAGAGTGGATCAGTTTCTTGGCACCCTGAGATCAGCAAAACGCAAAGTATCGTTATGAGTTGTTTCATTGGCTTAAGGATTACCAACTCCCGTACGGGATGCCGAATTTATCGATATACCGCCTGGACTTTTCGCTGACGGGATACGCATAGCGCCCTTGGTTCTTACCTTGACTAGGCCCCAGCGGTTCGACCTCTGCCTGTGCTCTGGCGACTTTGACAGGGCGATGGCACTCGTCCCGAACAAAAACCTGTACAACGCCCCCTGGAGCCAATCCCAGATAAATAGATGCGCTGTAGCTGGCCTGTTCCTCCGGTGTTTCCGGGCACCGCTGACTGACCGATTGCACCATCAGTTGCCTCGCCTCTTCAGGCACATCCACCCAAACCTTATAGGTCTGCGGCTCGACAATGGATTGCCAGCGCACGTAAATGCGTTTGGGCAAGTCAGCGCCAATCACTGGTTTCGCAGCCGCGCCCACCGCATGCCAACCGCGTGCGGACTCTTTGCCATTCTCTGGTTCACCACCAGCGGCTGTGCCTCCTCCCGTCCGCGTGAATAGCTTGCCGTTTATGTCTTCGACGGCACTGTCCTCAACCCAGACCTTCATGTAATAGGGTTCGGTGAACGCAAGCTCCCATGAATCGGATTTCGGGTCGTTTTTTACGGAAAGCGGAGAGGCGGACTGACAGCCGCTCAGTAACAACGCGCATACCGCCACAATGCTTAACTTCATAGGTTTACCGCCTACCAACTACCGTAAGGGATGCCGAATTTTTCGATATACCGCTTAGACTTTTCACTGACTGGATAGGCATAGCGCCCGCCGTGCTTCCCTTGCTCCGGGCCTAGCGGTTCAAGTTCGCCTTGAGCATGAGCGACTTGAATCGGGCGATGGCATGAGTCTCTTACCCACGCTCGAAGTACCCCACCCGGGGCCAGCCCCACGTAAAGCGAAGCCATGTACCGAGCGGTCCTTTCAGGAGTTTCCGGGCAACGCTGGTGCGTTGAATCCACCATCAACTGCCTCGCTGACTCTGGAATTTCAATGAAACCCTTGTAGGTTTTCTGCTCTGATATGGACTGCCAACGAACAAAGATGAGTTTGGGAAGATCGGCACCGGTTACCGGAATACCAGAACCACTGACCGTGCCCCAACCACGGGCTGACTCTGTGCCATCTTCTGGTTCACCTCCGGCAGCGGTGCTTCCGCCCGCCTTGAAAAACGTTCTATTTTTGATGTCCAGGACTGAGCTGTCTTCTACCCAAACCTTCATGTAGTCCGGCTCTACAAACCCTAACTGCCACCAAGGAGATTTGGGGTCACTTTCGCCACTTTCGGCTGCGCCCGTCTGGCAACCCGCCAACAGAAAAATGCCCAGCAGAACAATCAATGCTCTCATTACCAAAGCTTCCAATCAGGTACGTGTGGGTGTTGTACGCGAATTGCGTCTGCCGTCGGAGCGTTGATGTAAACGGCCTCGATGCCACTGCCGTCATTTCTTCCGAGAGGGTGATTCCAGTTTGCAGAGGTGTGGATGTATTTGAGCTTAAGCAGTGTTTCTTCCTCATCAGAGGTTTTGTAATCACCGGCAACAAAACGATCACACAAGGCTTGTAGTTCTTCCGGAACCGCGTACTCATCGTTTTCTGGCATGTCGATGAACTGAACACCCTTTTCCTTTGCCAGTTGATACATGACTCTCAAGTAAACCAGTGAAAGCTTACCGCTGACTGGCCTTTTGAGCTGCAGCGCGGCGTACACGCGTTTTTCTCTAGGAGCCAGTCGATCTTGGTTGTCCCTCGGGAGCACGAGCGCGGTGGGTGTCACAACTTCCAGAAGATGCTCAGGCCACCCTTTGGCAACCCACTGACTTTTCAGGCGTGCAGCATCCCGGTAGATCGACGTAGTTGCAACGTCAGTTTGGACAGAGACATCAAGGGCTTGCATGGGGCTGACCAGCACGCATTCCTCGACTTCATCGAGGTAGCTTCCACCGATATCCGAATGAACGCCGGGAAGGGTGTACTCCGGATGGTCGGGCTTAACACGGCTGAGCGCGAAATTCACTCGGCACTCATCGCGAGCAACGAGATGGACAACATCTTTGAAGAACCTGCGGTCCAGGTAAAGCTTCACACCGGGAGCAATAGGACTTGTCACTTGACCAAGATTGGTGAAGCCGGCAATGGATGGCACTGTGTGGAACAGGCCAATAAATCCCATCTTGATACCGTTTCCGTACTGGCTATCAAAATTTCGGCTGAAATCTCGGGCGTAAATGTTCAGCAAATTCCCTAGTGGACCCTGCTTGCCTCGCACGATTTCATTGGAAAAGTGCCGGGCAGCTGCGGCGCCACGGCTGAAGCCAAACGTATCAAAAGTCAGAGACACTATTTCACTGCCGGGACTATCTTGCAGGGCCTCATCAATGGTTTGTTTGATTTGCGCGAAAGACGCCTGCACACGCGCTGCAACACCGGTATCACCTCGCCCCGTACCAGCGCCCACCGTGCTGTCTTTTTTATTGCTGACGGTGCCTATTCCGTCAACATAGACAGGACGTGAAATGCATTTGAAGGCCCCTGAGCCCTCCGCTTTTTCAGTCTTTTTATACAGATCATGCAGTTTTTTAACATTCGTGAGGCCGGCCCCATAACTGCTATCCGGATCACTCATGTAAGGCATGCAACTCGCAGGAATATCCTGCGGCGCAATCGGATGCTGCGCACCACACAGCAGCCCTGCTGCCGTGTTATTCGCATTATTGCCAGTACCATCAAAGAACACCCCAATCCTCAACGCAATGCCGATTTTCTCGGGCTCGCGCGCAGGCTCTTTCCCATGCTTCTCATACTCAGCCCAACGCTGGGCATGAATATCGACGGGTTTGGCTTCTTCGTAGCGGTAGTTTTTCGGGGGGTTGGGAACGTAGCCACTCAATCCTTGATTCCTTGTTCTGATCCTTGAAGAACGGGCCGAAGGGTGACAGCCGAGGCTTGGGGGCGCAAGGCGTGGCTCTGTGCCAGCTCGGTTGAAATTGCCGGGTGCGGCGAGGGTTTGAGCTCGTCGCACCGGGTGGTCAGTGGGCGATTTCGACGTTGTCGAGGGCCTGGTTTACGGCGAGTTCGCCGAGCATGACGACCTGGGCGATGCCCAGTGCGGTTTTGCGGTGGGAGGTGTCGAGTGTGGCGGCGAAGTTGTTGAGCATTTCGCTGGCGGAGCCGAGGGTTTCGCTGGCGTTGGCGAGCAGGGATTCGGTGTCGCACTTCGGGTTGGCGAGGTACATGGGTTCGGGTTTGTGCGGGCTGGCCATGATTTGGGTGGCCGGGGACAGGTAATGGTCGAGGGCGCGTTCGGCGGCTTCGTGGAGTTTTTTGGAATCGAGGGATTCGTAGGGGGATGCGAGGTCGGTTTCTGGCGGGTTGGGTGTTGGTTTGATCATGGTGAAGCTCCTACGTCAAAAAAGGGAGCCATCACTCTCGCTACCAAACGAGGGTGGCGGCCATGCGCAGGTTGGTAGACCGGGACGTAGAAAACCGGCGCGCCCGAAGACGCCCTGTGCATGACCACCATAAAGCCGTGTCGAACAGACACTGCAAATCATGATGCTTATGCAATCTACGAGAACTCAGGGCTACCAAACCCGATCACTGTTTTTCAGCGACCGACAGACGATAGAACCCGCGCTCTAGACGCACAAGCCGGCGGATTCTGGCGTACTCGTAGGCGATGGCGCAAGGCGTTGTAGGGCTTCGGTGGTAACGGCAGGCTTCATATAAACATCCCGATTATTTCCTGTTTATCCGCCGGTTGAACGGGCTACCGATCCATCGCCCACCCGGCAATGATCGGAATGCACTGTTCCGTTCAAAAAAGTCATTTACGCACCTACCTCGCCATCGCTCGGCTCGCTAGAGTGCAGCGCTCTTTTCAACGGGCTGACGTACTGATGAATCTGTGGTTTCGATTGCTCTGCATGCTTTTTCGCCGACCGTGGCGCAAACCGGTCAATGCGCTGGAATCCACCGTGATCCGCATGCGCGTGTGGCCGCTGGATCTCGATTTGAATCGGCATGTCACCAATGGTCGCTACTTCACTATGGCTGACGTCGGGCGCATGGATTTTGTGTTGCGCAGTGGCGCGTTTCGGGTGGCGTTGCGCGCTAAGGCGTTGCCGATTGTTGGCGATACCTGGGGCAAATTTCGGCGTGAGCTGAAGCTGTTCGAAGCGTTTGAAATTCACAGCCGGATGCTTGGCTGGGACGACAAATGGAGCTTCATGGAGCATCGCTTCGTGAGCAAGGGACGGGTGATCGGCGTGGTGGTCATGCGTGGGCTGTTTCGGTCGGCGAGAGGCACGATGGCGCCGGGTGAGTTTGTCAGGGCGTTGGGGTTGCCTGAGCAGTCGCCGGAGATGCCGGCATGGTTGACGTCGTGGTCGGCGAGTTGCGATCTGATGAGTCTTCAGCTCAGGGGTGAGGAGGTTTGAGTGCTTTGGTGGCTGGGCTGGCGTCTTCGCGAGCAGGCTAGCTCCCACAGGTTTCGCGCACGGCTTGGGGTGGGAATAAGGCGCCAGTGACGGTATCGCAAAAGAGTCTGACGGACTGTCAGTTCTTACAGGTCTCTTCCAGTTTTCGCAGGGCTAAGCTGGCCCGACTGAAGGAAAACTGAGGAACTGATCATGGGCCGCATTCGATACTTGTTGCCACTGAGTGCTCTGCTGCTGGCCTTGCAGCCAATGATTGGCGATGCCGGTGTCACCTGGACGTATATTTCGCTCGAGGTGGATTTCCGCTGTGATAACGGCGTCACGACACAAGGCTATAGCGTCTACGCGGTGGGTGATCGGCCGGAGTTAGGGAATTGGGACCCGGCCAAAGCGGTTCGACTCACGCCTTCCGCCTACCCCTCTTGGTCCGGCAAGATAAAATTCAATAACGTAAAAGCCGGTGATGTCGTGGAGTGGAAATGTATCGTCCGCAGTGACAGCAACCCCAGCGACGCGACCTGGCAAACAGCCCCCAACAATCAAGTAACCATGGCTTTCAGTCCCACACCTCTGGCGACGGGAAGCTTCTGAATCGACCGTAAGGTGCCGCGGCTACAAGCTCGAACTCTGGCCTCGGCCGCCGCGAAGTACGATTACGGCAACTGCCCCCCACCTGCCAGACACCACAAAAACCTGTGGGAGCGAGCCTGCTCGCGAAGGCGTCGTGTCAGCCGACATCATCGCTGGCTGACACACCGCCTTCGCGAGCAGGCTCGCTCCCACAGGGATTGGGGTCTGGATTATTCCGTGCGGCCCGGCAACATCCGCACCAGCGTGTTATCCCGCACCCAGTAGTGGTGAAACAGCCCCGCCGCCGCGTGCAGGCCGATCAGCCAGTAGCCGGCGCTGCCCAGCGTTTCATGCCAGTACTTGAGTTGTTTGGCGAAGTCCGGGTCGATGGCGACCGGTGCCGGGACGTGGAAGCCGAAGTACGGGAAGGGTTTGTCGGCGGCGGCGAGCATCAGCCAGGCGAGGATCGGGGTGGCGATCATCAGCACGTACAGCGCCAAGTGCATCAGGTGCGAGATGCCGGTCTGCCAGGCTGGCGGCTTGGGGGTGATCGGCGGGCGTGGGGTCAGACGGCCGAGCAGGCGCACCCAGACCAGCACGAAAATGCTCGCGCCGAACAGGCCGTGGAAGCCCATCAGCAAGCCGCGCGCTTCGCTGCCCTTGGGCATGAAGCCTTTGATTTCGACGCAGGCATAGACGCCGACGAACAGCGCCAGCATCAGCCAGTGCAACGTAATTGACAGTTTTCCATAACGGGTGACGGCGGTGTCGCGGGTCATAAGAAGCGCCTCGTGATTGTCGTAAGCGACGGTCGATTCGTTCGACAGTCTCGATCCGGTTGCAGGGCGAACCGACGGTGCCACCCTGCCCTTGCAGTCTTAAGACAATCTGAAGATTGCCCGTTGATTAACCTTTTTTCACCTTCAGACTTCGTTAAGAAATGCCTCCGATACTGCGCTCAAACCATTGAGGGAGGCGCTCTGCCCATGCCCGATTACCACTGGAACATTCCCCTGCCCCTGCGCTTCGGTCAAGCCGAAACGCCGCAGATGACGTTGACCGGCGCCTTGCCCGACGACGCGCTGCGAGAGACTTTCGAAGCCTTCATCCAGCAGCGTTTTCGCAAAGCCCACGGTGCCGACATTCGGCACTTTATGCCCGAGCTGTTCGGCATGCACAACGGCGACGGTGCGCTGTGTGCGGTGGCCGGGGTGCGCCGAGCGCATGTGGAACCGCTGTTCCTTGAGCGCTATCTGGATGAACCGATCGAACCCTTGATCAGTGCGGCGGCGGATCGTCCAGTTGAGCGTAGCTCCATCGTCGAAGTCGGCAACCTCGCTGCCAGCGACACCGGCAGCGCACGCTTGAGCATCATCGCGATCACCTATCTGTTGGCCATGGGCGGCCTGGAATGGGTGACGTTCACCGGCAACATCGGGCTGGTCAACAGCTTCCATCGGCTCGGTCTGAAGCCAGTCACATTATGCGCCGCCGACCCGGAACGCCTGGGTGACGAGCGTCAACACTGGGGCAGTTATTACGAAAGCAAGCCGTGGGTGCACGTCGGCAACATCCGCGCCGGCTTCGTCCATTTGCGCAATATCGGCCTGTTCACTCGATTGGGCCTGCCGACTTCGATCGAAGGAGCTTGCCATGTCGCTTGAACTGCAACGCTTCCAGGAAACCCTGCGCGAACATGCGCGGCGCAATGACAACGCCACCGCGCTGTGGGGCGATACGCTGAAACTTGATTACGCCACGGTGTATGCCGAGGTGCTGTATCGCCAGGAGCGCCTGCGCGATGAACCGGCGCAAGTCGTCGCCCTGGCGCTGGATAACGGCGTCGATGCGATGCTGTGGGATCTGGCTGTGTTGTTCGAGGGCTTGACCTGCGTGACGCTGCCGCCGTTTTTCAGCCCTGCGCAACGGGCGCATTGTCTGGAACAGAGCCAGGCCGAACGGGTGATTGCCGAACCGGAGCTGGCGGCCGAGCTGCTCGCCGCCGGCTATGAACAGCGCGGCGAGTTCTGGTGCCGCACCTTCAGCGGCCCGAGCCGGATGCCGGCCGGCACCGCCAAACTGACCTTCACCTCCGGCACCACCGGCACACCGAAAGGCGTGTGCCTGAGCGCAGAGAGTTTGCTGCGTGTGGCGCGTGAGCTGGATCACGCGAGCAAACCCACCGATCCACAGCATCATCTGGCGTTGTTGCCACTGGCGATTCTGCTGGAAAACCTCGGCTGCTACGCCGCGCTGTACGCCGGTGCGACCTTGAGTCTGCCGAGCCAGAAAACCTTGGGCATCCAGGGTGCCAGCGGCGTCGACGTCCCGCACTTGCTGGGCTGTCTGGCCGGGCGTGCGCCGGAGAGTCTGATTCTGGTGCCGCAACTGTTGCTGATGTTGGTCAGCGCTGCCGAGCAGAAAGCCTTCGACCCACAAAAACTGCGCTTCGCCGCCGTCGGCGGTGCGCGGGTCTCGGAGGATCTTCTGCACCGCGCGCAGCGTGTCGGCCTGCCGGTGTTCGAGGGCTACGGCTTGTCCGAATGCGCCTCGGTGGTGTGCCTCAATCGCCCCGGCGCGCGGCGTCCAGGCAGCGTCGGCCAGCCGCTGCCGCACGTTGAAGTGCGCCTGGCCGAGGACGGCGAAGTGCTGATCAAGGGCTCGGCGCTGCTCGGTTATCTGGGGGACGCGCCATACGCTGATGAATGGTGGCCGAGCGGCGATCTGGGCGAGTTCGACCCCGAAGGTTTCCTCTACCTCAAGGGTCGCAAGAAGCACCAGTTCGTCACCAGTTTCGGGCGCAACGTCAACCCGGAATGGGTCGAGTCGGAACTGACCCAGCGCCGCCACATCGCCCAGGCCTTCGTCTATGGCGAGGCCTTGCCGCGCAACCACGCCCTGCTCTGGCCGCACCGTGCCGATTGCAGCGACGCGGAGCTGGCCGCCGCAGTCGCCGAAGCCAACCAAGCCTTGCCCGATTACGCCCAGGTGCATGGCTGGACGCGCCTGGCGCAACCGTTCACCGCCGCCAATGGCTTGCTCACGGCCAACGGTCGGCCACGCCGCGAGGCGATTGCCGCGCTGTACCACGCCCAATTGACTGAATCCGCTGTTTCCGAGGAGTCCGCATCATGAGTTTTTTCGACACCCTGCAAGATGCCACGCAGCAGGAACGCCACGAGCTGTTCAATCTGCCGATCATTCTTGACGCCCTGCAAGGCAAGGTCAGCCTGGAAAGCTATCGGGCGTTTCTGGCGCAGGCGTACTACCACGTGCGCCACACCGTGCCATTGATGATGGCCTGCGGCGCGCGCCTGCCGACACGCCTGGAGTGGCTGCGCAAAGCGGTGGCCGAGTACATCGAAGACGAATACGGCCATGAACAGTGGGTGCTCAACGATATTGCCGCGTGTGGCGGTGATCGCGATGCGGTCCGCGACGGCCAGCCCTCGCTGCCGATTGAGCTGATGGTGAGTTTTCTCTACGACCTGATCGCCCGAGGCAATCCGGTGGGTCTGTTCGGCATGGTCAACGTGCTCGAAGGCACCAGCATCGCCCTGGCCACTCATGCGGCGGGGAGCATTCGCGAGCGTCTGGCACTGCCGGACACCGCGTTCAGCTACCTCAGCTCGCACGGTTCGCTGGACATCGAGCACATGCAGACCTATCGCCGCTTGATGAATCAACTGGAAGATCCCGAAGACCAAGCGGCCGTGATTCACGCCTCGAAAGTCGTCTATCGCCTGTACACCGACATGTTCCGTGGCCTGCCGCGTGACGCGGAGACTCAACATGCAGCTGCGTGACGCGCGGGTGGTGTTGACCGGTGCCAGTGGCGGCATCGGCCTGGCGATTACCGAGGCCTTGTGCGCCGCCGGCGCCCAGGTGTTGGCGGTGGCGCGGCATGAGCAGGCGCTGACGCCGTTGCTTGAGCGCTATCCAAATTCGCTGTGCTGGGTCGCCGCCGACCTGACCTTCCTCAGCGACCGGCGCAAGGTGCTGGCCGCTGCCGAAGCCATCGGCGGCATCAACCTGCTGATCAACGCGGCCGGAGTCAATCACTTCGCCATGCTCGAACAGCTCGACGACAGCGACATCAACGCGATGCTCGCGGTAAACATCAGCGCGCCGATGTGCCTGACCAAGCTGCTGCTGCCACTGCTCAAACAGGCCGACAGCGCGATGGTGGTCAACGTCGGTTCCACTTACGGCTCGATCGGCTACCCGGGCTACGCCAGTTATTGCGCGACCAAGTTCGCCCTGCGCGGATTTTCCGAAGCGCTGCGCCGCGAACTGGCCGACACTCGGGTCAACGTGCTGTATGTCGCGCCCCGCGCCACGCGCACGTCGATGAACAGTGCGGCGGCGCAAGCCTTGAACGATGCGCTCAAGGCCAGCGTCGATGACCCGCAAACCGTCGCCTCGGCGGTGATCCACGCGATCGCCGGCGACCGCCGCGACCTGTATCTCGGCTGGCCGGAGCGCTTCTTCGTACGCCTGAACAATCTGCTGCCGCATCTGGTGGATCGAGGCTTGCGCAAGCAACTGCCGCTGATCCGCCGCCTCAGTGAAAAAACCGACAACGAGTCCCTGAAGCCATGAAAAAACTTAGCGCATGCCTGTTGTTCGCCGCCCTCAGCCAAAGCGTCTGGGCACTGGAACCGGCCGATCAGCAGCGTCTGAACGGCATCCAGCAGAGTTGGGCGCACATCCAGTATGAAGTGGCGGAAAAGCAGCGCGCCGCCGCGTTCGAGCAGTTGTCGTCCGAAGCCACTGCCTTCACTACACAGCGCCCGACGGTGGCCGAAGCGTGGATCTGGAAAGGCATTGTCACCAGCAGTTGGGCCGGAGCCCAGGGCGGGCTCGGTGCCTTGGGCAAGGCCAAGGACGCCAAGGCCGATCTGGAAAAAGCCCTGACGCTCGACCCCAAGGCCCTGCAAGGTTCGGCCTATACCAGCCTGGCAGCGCTGTATGATCGTGTCCCGGGCTGGCCGATCGGTTTCGGCGACAGCGACAAGGCCGAGCAACTGCTCAAGCAGGCGCTGCAACTGAATCCGGATGGCATCGACAGCCTGTACTTCTGGGGTGATCACCTCTACCGTCAGAAGCGCTACGCTGAAGCCAGGGTCGCGCTGCTCAAGGCCCAGCAGGCTGCACCGCGCCCGGGCCGGGAAACCGCCGACGCCGGGCGTCGCAAAGAGATCGCTGCGCTGCTGGTGGACGTGAACAAGAAACTCGACTGACAGGAGTCCGCGTGCGTTTATTACTGATTGAGGATGACGTAGCCCTCGGTGAAGGCATTCATCAGGCATTGGGCCGTGAGGGCTACACCGTCGACTGGTTGAAGGATGGCAGCAGCGCGTTGCATGCGCTGCTCAGTGAAACCTTTGACGTGGCGGTGCTCGATCTGGGCCTGCCGCGCATGGACGGCCTCGAAGTGCTGCGCCGCCTGCGCGACAGCGGTTCGAACCTGCCGGTGCTGATACTCACCGCCCGCGATGCCACCGAAGACCGCATCGCCGGGCTGGATGCCGGCGCCGACGACTATCTGGTCAAACCGTTCGACCTCGCCGAACTCAAGGCACGCCTGCGCGCTCTGTTGCGGCGCAGTGCGGGCCGCGCTCAGGCGCTGATCGAGCACGCCGGGATCAGCCTCAACCCCGGCACCCAGCAGGTCAGCTATCAGGGCCAACCTGTGGCGCTGACGCCCAAGGAGTATCAGTTGCTGCATGAATTGCTCTCGCCGCCGGGCCGGGTGATGACCCGCGATCAACTGATCCAGCTGCTTTACGGCTGGAACGAGGAAGCAGAAAGCAACACCCTCGAAGTGCATATCCATCACCTGCGCAAAAAATTCTCCACCGACCTGATCCGCACCATTCGCGGTGTGGGGTATTTGGTGGAGGAACGTCGATGACCTCGATTCGTCGCCGCACGCTGACGCTGATCATCGGCCTGTTGCTCGCCGGTCTTGCCGTGCTCAGCGTGTTCAACGTGCACGACAGCAACCACGAAATCGCCGAAGTCTACGACGCGCAATTGGCGCAAAACGCTCGGTTGCTGCAGGGCGTGATGCGCATGCCGCTGGCGAGCCAGGAACACTCGCAGCTGTATCAGGCGTTCAATCAGGCGCTCGGCGAAGCCAAGCCGCGCGTCGACGGTCACCCTTACGAAAGCAAGATCGCCTTCCAGGTCTGGAACCCGAAAAACGAGGTGCTGGTGCACACCGCCAGTGCCCCTTCGTTCACCGCGCCGCCGACGCGACCGGGTTTCAGTGATGTGGTGGACTTGAACGGTCGCCACTGGCGCGCCTTCATGCTCGAAGACCCGCAAAACGGGCTGCGCATCTGGGTTGGCGAACGCGACGATGTGCGGACCGATCTGGTCGATCGTATCGTGCGCCATACGCTGTGGCCGAACGTACTGGGCAGTCTGATCCTCGCGGCGATGGTCTGGCTGGCCATCGGCTGGGGCCTCAAGCCGCTGGCGAACATGGCCGCGACCCTGCGCGCCCGTCACAGCGGCTCTTTGGAACCGTTGCAACTGACGCCCCTGCCCAGCGAGCTGGAACCGATGCAGGCGGCGCTCAACCGCATGCTTGCGCAGATCCAGGAGGTGCTTGGCCGTGAACGGCGCTTCATCGCCGATGCCGCTCACGAGATGCGTACGCCGCTGGCGGTGCTGCGGGTGCATGCGCAAAACCTGCTGGAGGCCGGCACCGAACAGGAGCGCCGCGAGTCGTTGCAGTTCCTGATTTCCGGGGTTGATCGCGCCAGTCGTCTGGTCAATCAATTGCTGACCATGGCGCGCCTGGAACCGAAATCCAACCCGCCGCCGCTGCAACGCATCGACGTCAGCGAAACCGTGCGCAACAGCCTGGTGCAACTCACGCCGTGGCTGCTGAGCAAGCACCTGGAACTGGCCTTCGAAGACAGCGCACAAGCGCTGCACGTCATGGCCAGCACCGCCGCCATCGACATCGCCCTGAGCAACCTGATCACCAACGCCGCCAACTTCTCCCCGCAGAACGGGGTGATCACCGTCAAGCTGAGCGAGGCCGATGGCTGGTGCCTTTTGAGCGTCGAAGATCAGGGCCCGGGCATCGACGAGGCCGATCGGGCACGGTTGTTCGAACGCTTTTACAGTCGCGGCAACGCCAACGGTGCAGGCCTGGGGCTGACCATCGTCAACACCATCGCGTTGCGCCTGGGCGGACGGATTACGTTGGTCAATCGGCCGGAGGGTGGCTTACGCGCCACCTTGTCGATGCCGCTCAGCTCAGGTGTGCAGCAACGCCGCGGCGGATGAGACGACCAGCAACACCGCGAGGATCCGGTTCAGCCACTGCAACTGCACCGGATTGCTCAGCCAACGCGCTGCACCGCGACCGAGCAACGCCCAGAGCGCCAGACACGGCAACGACACCAGAAAGAACGCCAGGCACAACGCATTCAGCCCTTGTCCCTGCGCGGTGAACACGCTGATCACGGCAATCGCCATCATCCACGACTTGGGGTTGACCCATTGCAACAGCGCGGCGCCAACCAGCCCCAGTTCGGGTTTCTCTTCGCCGGCGGCGGGGTCGATGGCGGTGGCCGGCGCGCTGAAGATCTGCCACGCCAGCCAGAGCATCCAGCCCATTCCCAGCGCACTGATCACCGGGCGCACGCCGGGCAGCATCAAAGTGCTGGCGCCAGCGCCGGCCACCCACACCAGTGACGCAGCACCCGCTCCCGCGCCGAGGATGATCGGCAGGCACGGCCGCCAGCCGCGCCGGGCGCTGGTGCTGAGCACGATCAGATTGGTCGGCCCCGGAGTAACCGAGGCCACGAAGGCAAAGAGGATGAACGCAAGCATGGCACGGCCCTGTAGAAAGTCAGGGCCTACTCTGACGGCTGCGCAGGGCTGCGGTCTTGAACGTTTGTTCAGCGCCGAGAGGTGCCGATGGCGCGTTGCTGATAGGCGCCCGGCGTGATGCCGTAAGCGCGTACGAACCAGCGGCCCAGATGGCTTTGGTCGGCGAACCCGAGGCGACTGGCGACGTCCACAGGCTGTATGCCGGCAGCGAGCATCTGCCGGCCCCGGCTGAGGCGCAGCTGGATCAGCCACGCGTGCGGCGCGAGCCCATAGGCTGCCTTGAAGGCGCGGGTCAGGCGAAAGCGGTCGGTGCCGCAGACCTCGGCCAGGGTTTGCAGGCTGATGTCCTGTTCGTGAAAGGCCACCAGATAATCGCGCGCCTGACGAGCGATCAAAGGCGCGCGGTTGGCAGCGGTCGGTTGCGGTCGGCGATACAGATGAATCGCCAATCGTTCGAGCAAGGCGTCCAGCGCCACCTCGCGCACCATGCGCACGTCCTGTTGATGCAACGCATTGAACGCAAACAAGGTGGCGCGGGCCAGCTCGGGATCATCGTTGAGCACACTGCCGATGCCCGGCAAGCCGCTGCCATAACTGCCCAGATGCAAACCGTCCAGCGCCTGTTCCAGCCATGCCGGTTGCAGGTACAGCATGCGATAAGTGAAGCCGTCCGGGCTCGGCGCGTCGCCATCATGGATGTCCCCGGGTTCGAGCATGAAAACTTTGCCCGGGGTACTGTCGTGCCGCGCCCGACGGCTGTTGAAGCGCTGCACGCCTTGCTCGGTGAAACCGATCAGGTAGGTCTCATGCCAGTGCGGATCGTAGGCGTGCGCATGCCCGGCGAAATGCGCGTGCAGGGTTTCGATGCCGGTTTCCCGGTCGTGGGCAAGGTCGATCCAGTTACTCATGGCTTGAATACGCTAATGGGCTGGCGCCAGTAATCCACAAATGCCCCGGAACGGCTAGAACGTTTGTGCACTGCCCGACCGATGAAGGCGTGTCGCGGCGCTTCAGATCGAGCGCTGATTGACCCGGGCCATCAGTTGCTCGGCGCTTTCCTTGCGTTCGGAATAGCGATCCACCAGAAAATCCTGGCGCTCGCGCAGCAGCACGGTGAACTTCACCAGTTCCTCCATGACATCGACCACGCGATCATAGAACGGCGAAGGTTTCATCCGCCCCGCCTCGTCGAATTCGGTAAAAGCCTTGGGCACCGAAGACTGATTGGGGATGGTGAACATGCGCATCCAGCGCCCCAGCACGCGCAGTTGATTGACCACGTTGAACGACTGCGAACCGCCGCAGACCTGCATCACCGCGAGGGTTTTGCCCTGGGTCGGACGCACCGCGCCGAGTTCCAGCGGGATCCAGTCGATCTGCGCCTTGAACACCGCCGACATCGCGCCGTGGCGTTCCGGCGAACACCACACCTGGCCTTCCGACCACAGCACCAGTTCGCGCAGTTCCTGCACTTTGGGATGATCGACCGGGGCATCGTCCGGCAACGGCAAACCGGACGGATTGAAGATGCGCGTTTCAGCACCGAAGTGCTCCAGCAAGCGTGCGGCCTCCTCCACCAGCAGACGGCTGAAGGAGCGCTCGCGGGTCGAGCCGTAGAGCAGCAGGATACGCGGTTTGTGTTCGTGCGAAGGTGGCGTGTTGCGGCCTTCGAACAGCGTGTGATCAAGATTGGGCAGGTGCTTTGACATATGTCCTCCGGCTCAAAGGGAGCCGATGCGATCCAGTTCACGCTGAAGCTCAACGCGGCTGAGTGTTTGGAAAGGAAGACCAAGGAACGTTGCGCAGCGGCGCTCGATGATCGCCAGCGTGGCACGGAACGCCGCGTCCACGGCCGCCTCATCACCGGTCACCTCGGAGGGATCCTCCAGCCCCCAATGGCACTTGATTGCCGGGCCGAAGTACACCGGGCAGGTTTCGCCCGCCGCCTTGTCGCAAACGGTGATGACGATGTCCGGCGGGTTGCCTTCAAAGGCGTCGTTGCCCTTGCTGTACAAACCGTCGATAGCGATACCGGCCTGTTGCAGCGTCGTCAGGCTGCGTGGCAGCACCTGGCCCTTGGGAAAACTGCCGGCACTCACCGCCTCGAAGCCCTCCCGCGCCAGATGATTGAACATGGCTTCGGAAAGGATGCTGCGGCAACTGTTGGCCGTGCACATGAACAGGACACGCATGGGTAGCTCCCGGGGATATTTGAAGTTCAGCAGCACGCGGTTTCGCGGGCAGGACGGCCATCCATGTTGTGCAGGCGACAGGCGTTGTCCTTGAGCCAATCGGTGTTGGCCTTGGCCGTGACGTTGAGAACCTGCCGGACCCAGTCCGGCAGGTCCGGGTTGAGCCGGTAATAGACCCATTGGCCCTGACGCCGATCAAGCAACACCCCATTGCTGCGCAATTGCGCGAGGTGGCGGCTGATTTTCGGCTGGCTGTCGTCGAGGGCGCACATCAGCTCGCAAACGCACAGCTCACCCTGCTCGGCAATCAGCAAGGTGGCGCGCACGCGGGTTTCGTCGGCCAGGCTTTTGAACAGTTCGGTGGGGGTGAGCATGGGGCGGACTCGAACATATGGAAAACCGAATATACGGATATCCATATATTATTCAACCCCGAATTTCAGCGACAACGATGAGTCCTGCGGGAACGTGCGTGGACGCAGAAAGCAAAAAGCCGCTTTCACCGTGAAGTGAAAGCGGCTGAGGCAAAGGCCTCAATAGAGCAACAGGATCAGTGCACGAACAGGGCGATCAGGATAATGATCGGGATTGGCACACCGAGGAAAAACAGTAGTAGAGAGCGCATGGTGATTCTCCTTGTTAACGGACTGGAGGCAGCGTGGTAGTGGCGGTGTAAGTCTCGACTTCAACGTACTCGACTGCATCCCGACGACGGCCGCCGAAGGTGGCTGCCAGGCTGGCGAAGAACGCACCGGCCAACAGCGCAATGAACATCCACAGCGACGTCCAGGCAGCAACTTTGGCAGCGGTGTCAGCCGCCTGTTGGGCTTTGACCTTGGCATCGGCAATGGCTTTTTGAGTACGCGCATAAACCTCGTCGACACGTTTCTCGGCGTCGGCCTGACTCAGGTTGGTCCGCTGTGCGACCAGTTGCGCGAGGTAGGTGCGGTCTTCAGGGCTGAGTTGGCCGTTGGCCAGGCTCTGGGCGAAGATCCGGGTCACCGCACCATGCGCGGCGTCATCGCTGACGGACGCAGGACGGTCATCGCGAAACAGGCTGTCGACGAAGTAACCGTATTGATCGCTGCTGGTGTTTGCTGCAGCGGTACCGGCCGCCTGAGTCGCGGCAGCGGCTGCGCCACCGGCGACACTGGCACCGGCCTGCACGCCGCCGCTGATGACACTGCTCACCGAGCCGACGACCAGCACGGCGGTGACCAGCGTCGCCACACACCAGGCGAGGAAGCCATGGGCGGTATCACGGAAATACACTTCATCTCCGTGCATGTTGGCCCACTTCACCCGCAGGCGACCGGCGATGTAGCCACCCAGGCCGGAGGCAATAATCTGCGTCGCCGCCAGCCAGACAATCGTGGAAATCCCCAGGCTCTTGGCGCTGACGCCCTCCCCGGCCCAAGGTGAAACGGCAGAGAATCCCAGACCGAAGCCAAGCAGCACCAGAATCATCGACAGTGCTGCAGCCGCCGCCGCGCCCGCGAAGATCGCGCCCCAGGACACGCCTGACACGTTGCTCGACTCTCCTTTGAAGGCCGGATAAAACCCATCAGAGGATCTATTCATTGTTGTAGTGCTCCAGGCATGAAAAATGGTGTTACAACTCGTCAGCAGATGAATTGCAGCGACCGTGCCAGTCGACAACTTTAAATAAACCTTTATTTTTCAACGAGTTAAAAAGACTGAACTTCTCCATTCATTGCAATTTGCAACAATGCACGCAAAGCGGCGGGTTTTCTGCATTGACGGCAAAACAGCCGGGCACCCGAATCTGCGTTTGTGACAGGCTATACATGAAAGTTAATTTAAAGCGCGACGGAAAATACTTGGCAAAATGCTGCCATCCCGTTTGAACCGATCAAGGCCTGCTCTATGACTCGTATTTTGACCATCGAAGACGACGCCGTGACTGCCCGTGAAATCGTTGCCGAACTCAGCAGCCACGGCCTGGAAGTGGATTGGGTCGACAATGGCCGCGAAGGTCTGGACCGCGCTGTCAGTGGTAACTACGACCTGATTACCCTCGACCGCATGTTGCCGGAACTCGATGGCCTGGCCATCGTCACCACCCTGCGCACCATGGGCGTGGCCACGCCGATTCTGATGATCAGCGCGCTCTCCGATGTCGACGAGCGTGTGCGCGGCTTGCGGGCCGGCGGCGACGATTACCTGACCAAGCCGTTCGCCACCGACGAAATGGCCGCGCGCGTGGAAGTGCTGCTGCGCCGCCAGAACAGCGTCGCCACCCAGGCCACCACGTTGCAGGTGGCCGACCTCGAACTGGATCTGATCAGCCACGAAGCACGCCGCGCCGAGCAGGTGCTGACGCTGCTGCCGACCGAATACAAGTTGCTGGAATTCCTCATGCGCAACAGCGGCCAGATCCTGTCGCGGATGATGATTTTCGAAGAAGTCTGGGGTTATCACTTCGACCCGGGCACCAACCTGATCGACGTGCACATCGGTCGTCTGCGCAAGAAGATCGACGCGGCGGGCAATGTTCCGCTGATTCGCACGGTACGGGGCTCGGGTTATGTCATTGCCGAACCCGTCTGACGGCTGGCGCTCCTCCAGCAGCCGTCTGCTGGCGCTGTACAGTTCGCTGTTCGTGGCCTGGAGCGCGATCCTCATGGGGGTCATGTATTTCGAAGTCTCCAGCTACCTCGATAACCTTGCCAAGCATTCGCTGATGCAACGTCAGCATCTGTTTTCGCATTTTCGCGGCGAGCAACTGGAAGAAGCCCTCGCCGCCAGCATGACCTTCGACATCCGCGGCATCGACGCCTACGGCCTGTTCGACGCCCAGGGCGTGTACCTCGGAGGTGCCTTGCAGCAACTGCCCGAAGGCCTGCCGCTGGACGGCAAGATTCATACGCTGGATGACTGCGCCGATTCCGATGACCCGACCCTGCCCGCCGACAGCTGCGACGCGGTGGCGACCCAGACCCGCGATGGCCGCTGGCTGGTGTTGCTGCGCGATAACGGTTCGTTGTTCGCCGTGACACGGATCATTCTGCATGCCTTGTTCTGGGGTGTGTCACTGACGATCCTGCCGGGGATTGCCGGCTGGCATTTGCTGCGCCGTCGGCCGCTGCGGCGCATCCGCGCGATTCAGGACAGCGCCCAGGCCATTGTCGCCGGCGACCTGACTCACCGTTTGCCGCTGTCCAACCGCCGCGACGAACTGGACATGCTCGCCGCCATCGTCAACGCCATGCTCGATCGCATCGAACGGCTGATGCACGAAGTCAAAGGCGTGTGCGACAACATCGCCCATGACTTGCGCACGCCACTGACGCGCCTGCGCGCGCAGCTGTATCGCATGCAGCAACAGGCCGGCGAAGGTTCGCCAGCAGCGGCGCAACTGGATCTGGTGCTGGCCGAGGCCGATACGCTGATGGCGCGGTTTCGCGGCTTGCTGCGGATTTCCGAACTGGAAGATCGTCAACGGCGCTCAGGATTTGTCGAGCTCGATCCAGTGCAATTGCTGGAAGAATTGCATGAGTTTTACCTGCCACTCGCCGAAGAAGGCGAACTGCTGTTCGTGCTGAACATGCCGGAAACCCTGCCGCCCCTCAATGGCGACCGCGCGTTGTTGTTCGAGGCGCTGGCCAATCTGTTGAGCAACTCGATCAAGTTCACCCCGGCGGGGGGCACGGTGATTTTGCGTGGTGTGAATGACGACGGGCATGCGCGGATCGAAGTCCACGATTCCGGACCCGGAATTCCCGAGGCTGAACGTGAGGCGGTGTTTCAGCGTTTCTATCGGGCCGAAGGCGGACAACCGCAAAGCGGCTTTGGCCTGGGCCTGTCGATTGTGGCGGCGATTGTCAGCCTGCATGGCTTCAATCTTGAGGTGGGCAGCAGTGAACTGGGCGGTGCAAAACTGGTGCTGGATTGTCGGCAGAGTTTGATCGCCAACTCCTGATGTCACAGGGTTCCCCTGTGGGAGCGAGCTTGCTCGCGAATGCGGTGTAACCGTCAATGAAGATGTTGACTGATCCGACGCCTTCGCGAGCAAGCTCGCTCCCACAGTTTTTGCGTTTTGTCTATCAAGCCGGGTAATTGGCCCGCAACGCCTCAAGGCCACCCTGATAGAGGCCGTTGAACTCAGATCGCCATACTGTCGACTACACCGCCATCCACGCGCAAGGCCGCGCCCGTGGTGGCGGAGGAAAACGGCGAAGCGATGTACGTGACCAGATGCGCCACCTCGGCAACGTCGGCCACCCGCTGGATGATCGACGTCGGCCGCGCCCGGCGGACGAAAGCGTCGGCTTCATCGCGCAGGTTGCGACCAGATTCGGCCGCAGCGTCCTTGAGCATGTGTTCCACGCCACCGGTAAAGGTCGGCCCCGGCAGGATCGCATTGACCGTCACGCCAGTGCCGGCCAGACGCTTGGCCAAGCCATGGGATACCGCGAGGTTGGCGCTTTTGGTCACGCCATAGTTGAGCATGTCGGCCGGGGTGGCCACGCCGGATTCCGAAGACAGGAAAATGATCCGCCCCCAACCCTGCTCGACCATCGCCGGCGCGTAATGGCGCGACAGGCGCACGCCGGAAATCACGTTGACCTCATAGAAGCGCGTCCACTCGCTGTCCGGGGTATCGAAGAAATCCACGGCGTCGAAGATCCCCAGGTTATTCACCAGAATGTCTGTACGCGGTTCAGCGGCGAAGAGCTTTTCCGCGCCTTCGGCGGTGCCCAGATCCGCCGTCAGACCCCGCAATTGCGCACCCGGCACCTGCTGCCGAATGCTCGCCAGCGCTTGCTCGACCTTGGCCGTCTCACGCCCGATCACCACCACCGTGGCGCCGGCTTCGGCCAGCGACTGACTGATGCCCAGACCAATGCCACCCGTGCTGCCGCTGACGATGGCCAGTTTTCCACTCAAGTCGATTTTCATGGGTTCACCTCTTCGATAGGCAATACACGGACAAATGGAAGGAATGGATCAGCGTAGACGCGATGTCGGCCGTATGAAGACGTGGCCGACCAAAGACCGGTCGCGAACGATCCGACGCCTTCGCGGGTTGAGCGGCGTTCTACACTGAAAGGGTCAGCTGCTTTTTAGAGAACACCATGAAAATGTCTGCGCAAATGACCGTGGTCGCGGTGCTGGCCACCCTTGCCTATCTGGGGCTGGCGGTGTGGGGCATCGGCGGGCCGGCGGTGTTCTTCTCGCAGGGGGCGCTGGTGCTGGTGGCGCTGGCCACGGTATTGATGGTGCTGGCGTCGCTGTTCACCGATGTGAACATGAGCTCGGGCGAGCGCGAGGACCGGGCCAACCGCTGGGTGATTCCGGCCTTCGGCGTCATCGGTCTGCTCAGCGGTTTTCTGCCGGCGTACTGCGATCGCATCGACTTCTGGACCTTCGGCGCTGAAGGCGTGCGCTGGCTCGGCGCGCTGCTGTTTATCGTCGGTGGCACGCTACGGCTGTGGCCGGTGTTTGTGCTGGGCCGACGATTCAGCGGGTTGGTGGCGATTCAGCCGGGGCATCGGTTGGTCACCGACGGCATTTACACGCGCCTGCGCAACCCGAGCTACCTGGGGTTGGTGGTCAATGCCGTGGGCTGGGCGCTGGCGTTTCGTTCCAGTGTCGGGTTGATTCTGGCGGCGCTGACATTGATTCCGTTGATCGCGCGTATCCACTCGGAAGAAGCGTTGCTGCGCGGGCAGTTTGGTGCGGAGTACGAGGCTTATTGCGCACGTAGCTGGCGCTTGTTACCGGGCGTCTACTGACCTTGTAGGAGCTGCCGAAGGCTGCGATCTTTTGACCTTGCTTTTGAAAATCAAAGGCAAAAGATCGCAGCCTGCGGCAGCTCCTACAGGGAATCGGTGGTGTCAGGTCTTTCGCAGGTGCAGTTGGCCTTGGCTGTTGGCGGTGACGCTCAGCGACTCATAACTGTCGATCGTCGCGTGGCGGGTGTCGAGCGGATGCTGGTGCGTTGTGGTGATGATCATCAGCGCCGCTCCGGCCGCTTCAGCAGCCTGGATGCCGACGGTGGCGTCTTCGAAAATCAGGCAATCGGCGGGATCAAGCCCCAGACGCTGCGCGGCCAGACGATAACCCGCCGGATCAGGCTTGCCGGCCGTCACATCCTCAGCCGTAATCATCACCGCTGGCTCGGCAATCCCCGCCGCCGCCATGCGGCGCAACGCCAGATCCCGAGGCGCCGAGGTCACCATGGCCCAACGCTGCGCAGGCAGGCTGTCGAGAAACGCCGCGGCCCCGGGAATCTGCACAATCCCTTCGACATCATCGATTTCCGCCTGCGCGATGAACGCCGCTTGCGCCTCCGCATCAACCCCCGGCAGGTTCAGCCGGCGGATGGTGTCGATGGCGCGGGCGCCATGGATGGTCGGCAGGAAACTCTCGACATCCACGCCGTGGCGTTCAGCCCACGTCGCCCAGACGCGCTCGGCAGCGGCAATGGAATTGAGGACGGTGCCGTCCATGTCGAACAGGAACGCGCCGAACGCGCGATCGAAGACGTTATCGTGAGCAGACAAAAGGTCGCATCCTTTGACAGAACTGGGCGGATTGGCCGGGCAATGTAGCATTTTTGCCCGGCACTTCGACCCGAAGACTCAGTGCAGACGCGCGGCCTTGGACTTGAACGCGCTGTCGACACAATCGAGCAACTGGCCGATGGCCCAGGGCTTTTTGATGAACGCCACCGGATGCTTGACCCCGGAAGTCTCCGGCGTTTCATAACCGGACATGACCATCACCGGTTTGTCCGGCCAGCGCTCGCCGACCAGATTGGCCAGCCCCGCGCCGTTGATTTCACCGGGCATGGTGATGTCGGTCAGCAGCAGCGCGACTTCCGGCGCGTGTGCCTCCAGATACAGCTTGGCGGCATCCGCACTGGTTTGCGGCTCGACCTTGAAACCTTCCTCCTGAAGAATTTCGCAGAGAAATTCCAGAATCAACGGGTCGTCCTCAACCACCAGAATCAACCCGCCAGGAAGGTGCGCGCTCGGCGTCGGTGTTGGACTCATGAACTGGCACTCCCTGAATTGCATTAACGACTTAGCGGCTCAAATCCGCTGCTTATCAGGTATGAGCAGCGCGCCCTGCATAAATTCATTTTTGATACAGGTCTTTTCCTAACAGTGGTCAATGGCCTTGGCTGTCGGGCGTTGGTCAGGCGGTTTTTGTGGTTAAAATGCCGGCCCTTTTGCTTGCCGACCGTGACTGATGAACCCTGAAGCCCTCGCCACCCTCCGCGCCCACTTGTTGCCTGCACTGGCGGCCGCACCGAGCGAAACCCGTCGCCTGTTCCATGGTCGTGGACGTTGCTGGCCGGGGCTGGAACAGCTGACGGTGGACTGGCTGCAAGGCGTGGTGCTGGTCTCGCTGTTCAAGGAACCGGCACCGGAACAGCTCGAAGCGCTCAAGCACGTGCTGCTCGACCTCAGCACCTCGGCCGAGTGGCTGCAGTCCGGCGCCCACACCCTGCTGCTGCAACATCGCTATTTGCCGCAAAGCACCGCCGAATGGTTGCTGGGGGATGCCATCGACGAGATGAGCATCGTCGAGGGCGGCTTGCAGTACCGCGTCGATCTGGGCCGCAAGCAGAACGCCGGGCTGTTTCTCGACATGCGCTACGGACGCAACTGGGTGCGTGAGCACGCCGAGGGCAAGCGCGTGCTGAACCTGTTCGCCTACACCTGCGGGTTTTCCGTGGCGGCCATCGAAGGCGGCGCCCGCCAGGTGGTCAATCTCGACATGTCCCGCGCCGCGCTGAGCCGTGGTCGCGACAATCACCGCTTGAACGGGCATGACCTGAGCAAGGTGAGTTTTCTCGGCCACGACCTGTTCAAGTCCTGGGGCAAGGTGATCAACAGCGGCCCGTACGACCTGGTGATCATCGACCCGCCATCGTTCCAGAAAGGCAGTTTCCTGCTGACCAAGGATTACCAGCGGGTGCTGCGTCGTTTGCCGGAATTGCTCACGGCTGACGGCACGGTGCTGGCGTGCATGAATGATCCGTCGTTGGGTTCGGACTTTTTGATTGATGGCGTGACTCAGGAGGCGCCGAGTCTGCGCTTTGAGCAGCGGCTGGAGAATCCGCCGGAGTTTCCGGATGTCGATCCCGAGAGCGGCCTGAAGGCGCTGGTGTTCAAACGTTTCGACTGACCTGACACCCCGATAACCCATGTGGGAGCGAGCCTGCTCGCGAATGCGGTGTGTCAGCCAGGATTTCACCAACTGACAGAACGCTTTCGCGAGCAGGCTCGCTCCCACAGGAGGGGCGGATGTGGATCAGGAGGCGGGTGGACGCAACACCAGCGCAAACAGTTCACCATGCCCGTTCACGTTGAGCTTGTGATAGAGATTGCGCCGATGAACCTTCACCGTCTCCGGCGAAATCCCCATCTGCTGAGCGATGGCCTTGCTGGAGAACCCTTGCAGAATCAGCCGCGCGGTGTCGACCTCGCGCAGGGTCAGACGCGCGTCGAAGCGATCGAGCAGCGTCGCCAGATCCCCCGCCACCGGCTCGGTGCCGGTCCCTTGCGGCGGCAATAGCTGCACGTGACGGCGCATCGCCGCCAGCACCCAGTCGCGCACGCACAACAGTCGGCCCTGCTCGACCAGATCGAAAGCCGTCGAGCGCCCCAGCGACAGGCCCAGTACACCGCCGTCGATGTTGATCATGAACTGCAACTCGTCCTCACCGACCACCGAGCGAAAGTAGCTCTGGTAATACTCGCTGTGCAGAAACTGGTCGGGCGCCACCGAGGCCAGGCTGTGCAGGCCGTCGGCGATGCCGGTCGAGGCGGTTTGGTAGAACGGATCAAGCAGGTACATCCCGGCGCTGTAGCTGGCCAGCTCTTCCTGCTCGTCGGCGCGGCCCTTGCTGTCGAAGTCGATCAGCAACTGCGGCGCCTGCCCCGCATTCATCAGCGCCACCAGCGCGTTGTCCAGCGGCACCAGCAGCCGCAGCGTGTCCACCAGCGCACGCCAGAAAGCGTCCTGGCCGACGGCGGCAAACACCCGCGCCAGACTTTGGTGCACCGGCAACTCCTGCAACAACGCGTCCACGCTCTACCCCTTTTGAGTAACCCATGATGGGAATGGGTCAGGCGTGCCCGCCCGGATAGGCTGAGCACTCCTGTCAATCACCGGCCTGCCGCAGGCCAGGAGTGCCGCATCATGCGTTGTCGTCGTGGCTATATCAACCGGGGCATCAACCTTGGCCTGCTCGCCTGTTTTGGCGTCGCATCCGTCGCCAGTGCCGCCGATGCACCGAGCGTGCACGTCTACAACTGGTACGACTACATCGGCCCCACGACCTTGACTGATTTCAAGCGCGACAGCGGCATTCAGCCGGTTTACGACACCTTCGACAGTGCCGAGGTGCTCGAAGGCAAACTGTTGACCAGCCGCAGCGGTTACGACGTAGTGGTGGCGAGCAACTTCAGCCTGCCGACGCTGATCAAGGCCGGCGCCCTCGCTCCGCTGCCGCGCGATCAACTGCCGGGCTGGAAGAATCTGGACAGCGATCTGCTGAGCAAACTGGCCAACAACGACCCCGGCAATCAATACGCCGTGCCTTATCTGTGGGGCACCAACGGCATCGGCTACAACGTCGACAAGGTGCGCGCCGCCCTTGGCGACAAGGCGCCGCTGGATTCCTGGGACCTGGTGTTCAAGGAAGAAAACCTCGCCAAGCTCGGCCAGTGCGGGGTGGCGATGCTCGATTCGCCGTCGGAAATGCTCCCGGTGGCCCTGCACTACCTGGGCTTGCCGCCCAACAGCACCAACCCCGAGGACTATCAAAAAGCCGAAGCGCTGCTGCTCAAGCTGCGCCCGCACATTGCCTACTTCAACTCGTCGAAATTCATCAGTGACCTGTCCAACGGCAACATCTGCGTGGCGGTCGGCTGGTCCGGGGCGATGCTCGAAGCCAAGACCAACGCCGAGCAGGCCAACAACGGTGTGAAGATCGCCTACAGCCTGCCCAAGGAAGGCGCGCCGGTGTGGTTCGACACGCTGGTACTGCTCAAGGACGCGCCGAACCGCGCTCAGGGCCTGGCGTTCATCGACTACCTGCTGCGCCCGGAAGTGATCGCGCCGGTCAGTGATCACCTGTCGTACCCCAACGGCAACCGCGCCGCGACCCCACTGGTGGCCGCAGCCACGCGGGATAACCCGGCGGTGTATCCGTCGGCGGCGGCGATGGCCACGTTGTACACCCTGGAGCCGCTGCCCAAAGCCACCGAACGCGTGCGCACGCGGGTGTGGAGCAAGGTCAAGAACGGCCAGTAACCCAACCCATTTCCCCTGTGCCTGTGGGAGCGAGCCTGCTCGCGAATACGTCGGGTCAGTCAACATCTCCTTTGAAGGACACACCGCCTTCGCGGGCAAGCCACGCTCCCACAGGGTTTGGTGTTCAGCCCCACTCATTCATTTCTGCCTTGTTATAGAGAGACAACCCCATGAAACCCCGTGCCCGTGACCTCAACATCCGCATCGGCCAACTGCAACCCGGCCCGCTCAACGCCATCACCGATGTCCCCGGCGTGCGCGTCGGTCACAGTAATGTGCGTGGCCGCAGCGACGCCGGACGCGACATCTGCACCGGCGTCACCGTGATCGAACCGCGCCGTGGCTCAAGCAACCAGCAACCGTGTTTTGCCGGGGTGCATGTGCTCAATGGCAACGGCGATGCCACCGGCCTTGAGTGGATTCGCGAGGCCGGGCTGCTGACCAGTCCCATCGCCTTTACCAACACCCATAGCCTCGGCGTGGTGCGCGATGCACTGATTGCGCTGGATCGCCAACAGCAACCGGACGACGGTCGGCTCTACTGGAACATGCCGGTGGTGCTGGAAACCTTCGATGGCTTGCTCAACGACATCAATGGTTTTCACGTCAAACCCGAGCATGTCGCCGAGGCGCTGAATTGCGCGCATGCCGGTGCCGTTGAAGAAGGCGCTGTCGGTGGCGGCAGCGGCATGATCTGCCATGAATTCAAGGGTGGGATCGGCAGCGCCTCACGGCGTTTGAGCAGCGCTCAGGGCGGCTGGACGGTGGGTGCGATCGTGCAGGCCAACCACGGCATTCGCAGCGAGTTGCGGGTCGACGGTTATCCGGTGGGCCGTTATATGGAACAGGTGGATTCGCCGTTCCTGCGGGCTTCGCTGCCGCATCCTGGCATGGGTTCGATCGTGGTCTGCCTGGCCACCGACGCACCGCTGCTACCGCATCAATGCACGCGCCTGGCACAGCGCGCCAGCCTTGGTCTGGCGCGCAGCGGCGGCGGCAACGAAGACCACAGCGGCGACATCTTCATCGCCTTCGCCACCGGCAACGAACAGGTGCCGCCCGCGGCTTACGAAGGCAAAGGCGCGCCGACCTGCGACGGCTTGCGCATGGTCAACAACGACCACATCAGCGAGCTGTTCCTGGCCGCCACCGAAGCGGTCGAAGAAGCGATCATCAACGCCCTGCTCGCCAGTGAGAGCACCGAGGGCAACGGGCATGCGGTGCAAGGGCTGGATTCAGAAACACTGCTCGCCGCCCTTGCCAAAGCCGGCTGGCCCGGCGCCCGCTGACCTGTAGGAGCTGCGGCACGCTGCGATCTTTTGATCTTGCTTTAAAAAAATCAAAAGATCGCAGCCTTCGGCAGCTCCTACAGGAGGTGCGACTCAGGTGAACATCTGGGCGCCGATATGTCGCGCCGTTTGCAGATGCTCCTGCGGATCACGCACCTCCGACTCCACCATCAGCGTCGAACTGACCACTGTCGCCCCGCTGTAATCGAAAATCCCGTGTTCGATCTGCGCCTTCATCGCCGGGCCATAACCGTGGCGTTCGTAGGCGCGCTCATCGGCCCCTGCAAGGCCGACCAGATGCACGCGCAGGCGCTGCTGCTTCTTCACGTGCTTGAGGTCGCCAGCGAAATCGAACGCCCAGCCGTTGCTGAACACCCGATCAATCCAACCCTTGAGCAACGCCGGCATCGACCACCAGTACACCGGGAATACCAGCACCAGAGCGTCGGCCCGGTCAATCCGTGCCTGTTCCGCCAGTACGTCGGCTGGCGGCCGCGCCTCACGGTGATGCACGGCGAAATCCGCTGCGCCAAACACCGGCTGAAACCCCTCGGCGTACAGATCAGCGATTTCCCAGGTATTGGCGGGGTTGGCGCGGTTCAAGCCCTCGGCAATCTGCGTCGCCACACTGCAGGTCAGCGAACGCGGCTCGTGATGCGCCACAACAATCAATGCGTGCATGGTCATTCTCCTGTAAGTTTGCGCTGACCAAGGGCTATGTACTCTTGGTAAGTTACGAACAGTAAGTTACGTTTGGTATATAACCGATGTCAACCACAGAAATGACCGAAGCCGATTCCCCTGCCCAACCCCGCCGTCGCCTGTCGCGCGAAGATCGCAACCGCCAGTTGCTCGACGTCGCTTGGCAGATCATTCGCGCCGAGGGCACCGATGCGCTGACCCTGGGTTATCTGGCGGACAAGGCCGGGGTGACCAAACCGGTGGTCTACGACCACTTCACCACTCGCTCGGGCTTGCTCGCGGCGCTGTATCGCGACTTCGATACTCGCCAGACTGCGGTGATGGATGCAGCGATCGACCAATGCCCGCCAACGCTGATCGACACCGCGACGGTGATCGCCACGGCGTACGTCGATTGCGTGTTATTGCAGGGCAATGAGATTCCGGGGGTCATTGCCGCGCTGGGCAGCACGCCGGAGCTGGAAAAGATCAAGCGTGACTACGAGGCAATCTTCCTCGAAAAGTGCCGCAGTGTGCTGCAACCGCTGGCTGCTGGCGGGGAACTCACCCAGGCCGGTTTGCGCGCGATGCTCGGTGCCGCCGAGGCGTTGTCGAATGCTGCCGCCAGTGCTGAAATCAGTGCCGGGCAAGCGAAGGACGAATTGTTCGCCACCATCATCGCGATGGTGGAACGGGCCGCCGCCCGTGCGACTAGCGGTACTTGAGTCAGCCTCTGCGCGTTCCCATGATGAAGGTACGCAGGCGCTTCACTCCTGAGCGCCTGTGTAGGGATCGGGTGTTCTGAACCCCAAATCAAGCCCGTTCCCTGTTTCATGCGCAGCTTGAGCCTCATGGGCTCTACTTCTCCCCATCAAAGAGCCTTGAGGCTCTTTTTTTGTCCTTTTTTTGTCGCTGACTCAGTGCAACGTCAGCCGCTGGCGCACGAATTCTTCAGTGTGCCGGGTGACCTGATCCAGGTGCCGGTCGCGCTGCTTCTCGGCATCAAGCATCGCGCGCTTGCCGTTCTTCTGCAGCAGATAGGTGTGGATCTGCTGCACTTCCAACGAGCGGTAGATCGGTGTGGTGTCGATAAAACCGCGCAGGCCGTTGCTGCGGTAATGCCGGGTGCTCATCAGCACCTGGGTTTCGCGAGCGCCGATCACCTCGAACCCCAGCGCTTCGAAATACGGCACCTTGCCGACACTGCAGGTCAGTTCGGCATGCGGGTAACGGCTGACCATCTCGCCGATCATCGCCCGCGCCACGCCCTGACGCCGATAGCCTTCGCGCACGGCCATGTAGGCAACGCTGCACGCTTCCCAATCGCCCTGCACCGGCAAGTACAAAAGGAAACCGGTGACCTGCTCCGGATCGTCCTCGGCGGTCGCCACCAGCAATTCCACCTCGGTGCCCTTCTCGCCATTCAGCGCCTCCAGATACAGATGCACCTCATAGCCGACCGCGTACTGATAGACGTTGTACAGCAGATTGCTCGGGCCAAGGCCGACCGCGCTGATGTCGGTCAGGTAATCGACCACCAGTTGCAGAATCTGGCTGTTGACGCTTTCGGGGCATGGGGATTTGTAGTGGGTGATGCGTGACATGACGGGTGAACTCCGGCGAAAAACCGCGCCATCATACCCTGTCCCGACGCCTGCTCTGTGTAGGAGCTGCCGAAGGCTGCGATCTTTTGGCTTTATAGAAGCAAGATCAAAAGATCGCAGCCTGCGGCAGCTCCTACAGGGAAGCTCGCGTTTGACCTGAAGAAAATTTCATCCTCCGTGAAGCGGATTTTTCGCCGATTTGGCGTCCAATTCTTCAGCTGCGTTCACTTTTCACGCAGGCCTTGAGGAGTTGTCATGAGCGTGTTGCGTTCACTGTTCAAATGGCGAAAAACCCTGCTGCTGGTGCCGATGACGCTGGCGGCGCTGGCCAGTGCGCCAGCGTTTGCCCAGCAGGTGGTGATCGTCCAGCAAGCCCCACCGCCGATGCGCATGGAAGTGATGCCCGGCGCGCGTCCCGGGTATGTCTGGGATCAGGGCCACTGGCGCTGGGAAGGACGCGGTTACGTGTGGATGCCCGGCCATTGGCAACCGGTGCGCCATGGTGCGCACTGGCGACCGGGGCACTGGCAGGCACGCGGGCCGAACTGGTTCTGGGTTGAAGGGCGCTGGGTGCGCTGATTGGCCGTCGACCTGCACACTTCTTCTACAAGGAACAACCCATGTCCAGAAGCGTTAAAGCCTTGCTCGCCGCCGCACTGGTGGCTATCACCCTGTCCGGTTGCGTCGTCGAACCGGTCCGTCCGCACCGGCCACCGCCGCCAGTGGAAGTGGTGCCGGTGATGCCTGCGCCGGGCTATCACTGGGTCGCCGGTCATTACCGCTGGGGTGGTCATGAATGGCGCTGGGTGCCGGGGCACTGGCGCGCCTACTGACCTGAAAGGCTGGCGTCACTGCTGTGGCGCCACCACCTTGAAGGAAATGGCAATGTCGTTGGACACCACGGTATCCGCCCACTCCCCCGCTCCGAGCCCGAATTCGCTGCGCTTGAGCACCAGCTCGCCGTCGAAAATGCCGATTGCGCTCTCCGGCTTCAGCTCGACCGGCACCTGCACCTCGCGGGTAATGCCTTTGACGGTGAGCAGACCGGCGACCAGATAGCGGTTGTTCGCCACGCGGGTAAAACGGCTGGATACGAACACCGCCTCAGGAAAGCGCTGGGTATCGAACCACGCCGGTTTCACCAGCTCGGTATTGGCGTCGTCGCTGCCGGCATTGATGCTGGCCAGGTCGATGTGCAACGTAGTGTGGGCGTTGGCGAGGTTGTCGCTGTCGAACTGCAGTGTCGCGTCGAACTTGCCGAAGGTGCCATAAACCTGGTCGCCGAATTGCTTGTAAATGAAGCTGATCTTGCTGGCGGTAGTGTTGACGCGATTGTATTCAGCGGCCTGCGCGCAGGCCATGACGCAGAGGCCGGTAAACAGTGCCGCAGCGGTGAATCGGACACGCATGGGATTCTCCGGACAGGGCAAACCTTCGAGGCCTCGATTGACTTAAGCAAACAACCGGCGGTTGCGCCATGTCATCTGTCCGCCGGTGTGGCTCAGGCTCAGACCAGCCGCTCGATCTTCTGATGCTGCCAGACCAGTTTGTAATACAGCGTCTGCAACACCAGCATGCCCAGATACGCCACCGGAAACGCCATCCACACTCCCTGCAAACCGTACTGCCCGTCCAGCCAGTAAGCCGCTGGCAACTGCACGCCGACCACGCAGACGATGGCGATTGCCACCGGCACCAGCACCGTGCCGCTGGCGCGCATGATGCCGCCGATGATCGCCTGGAAACCAAACACCAGCAGGCTCCACAACATGATGTGCAACAAGTGCTCAGCCATCGCCCGGGTCGAATCTTCGGTCAGGAACAGTCCCAGCAACCAGTGCGATAACAGGTAACCGAGCACGATCAAGCCACCGGTCAGGCACACGTTGATCAACAGTCCGGTGCGCAGGATCGCGGCCAGGCGCTGCAGTTGCCCGGCACCGATGGCCTGGGCGCCAAGGATCGAGGCAGTGATGGCAATCGACAGCGCCGGAAACTGCACGTAGTTGACGATCTGCGTCACCGCGCCGTAGGCCGCCGTCGCCTGCGAGCCGTGCTGGTTGACCAGCGCCAGAATCACCAGCTCCGACAGCGACAACACGATCATCTGCACCCCGGTCGGCAGGCCGATGCGCAGCACCTTGCCCAGAATCGCCCTGTCCAGCCGCAGTGCCGCGAAGAACTCACGGTCTGGCGCCAGCGGATGGTTGTTGCGAATCAAGCGCCAGGCCAGCCACGCCATGGCCGACAGGTTGCCAGCCAGACCGGCGAAGGCCGCGCTCTGTATTCCCAACTGGGGCAAACCGAACCAGCCACGAATCAGCGCGGGAGTCAGCGCCAGCCCGACCGAGGTCGAGACCATCAGCGCCAACAATGGCGATACGGTGTCGCTGACCCCGCGCAGCAATTGCGTGAACAGCACAAACACCAGCATCGACGGCAGAATCCACATCATCACGTGCGCATACGCCACCGCGTCGTCCAGCACATCCGCCGGCGTCCCCAGCCCCTGCAACGCCTGCCGCGCAAACACACTGCCCAGCACCGCCGCGAGCAAGCCGATCAACACCCCCAACAGCAGCGTTGCCCCGGTGATCGCCTTGACCATGTGCGCCTCGCGTGCGCCCCACGCCTGGCCGATCAACACCCCGGCCCCCGCGCCCAGACCGATCACCAGCGCGATGAAGAAAAAGATGATCGGGAACATCCCCGACACCGCCGCCAACGCCTGTGTCCCGAGCATCTGCCCGATGTAGATGCTGTTGACCGTGCCCGACATCGATTGCAGGAAATTGGACAGCACCATCGGCGCGAGGAACAACAGGTAGGTTTGCCAGAGCGGTTTGCGGGTGCCAGGGGTTTGCATTGAGGATCCGTCTCGGGGTGGGAGATGCGTTGGATACTACGCTAGATGGCGGATAAAGTCGGTCGACAGCGCCTCTGCGCAAGGCTTAAATGTCGGCACTATTTTCCGTGGAACGCACCCGCCCATGACCCCGTTGCGAAATGCCCTGACCTGTTCCCTGCTGGTTGTTTTCAGCCACATGGCTGGCGCCGCCGAAGCCACTGCCCCCACCGAATCGTTGCGTCCCTTGCTGGCAACCTTGAACGAACGCCTGAACATCGGCGATCTGGTGGCACTGACCAAATGGGACAGCGGCAAGCCGATTCAGGACAGCCCGCGCGAAGCCCAGGTCATCGCCAATGCCCGCACCTTGGCGACCGAACATCAGCTCGACGCCGAAGACGTGGCTCAGTTGATCGCCGCGCAGATGGAGGCGAACAAACTGGTGCAGTACGGATTGCTCGCACAATGGCAAGCGGCCGGGGCGGCGCCGGACACCCCGCGACCGGATCTGGCGAAGCAGATTCGTCCGCGTCTGGACGAGTTGCAAACCCGCCTGCTGCGTCAGTACGCCGACTTCGCGCCGCACCGCCGCGAGCCGAATTGCCAGGCGTTGCTGGCCAAGGCTCGGCAGGGTCTGACCCACGACGCACTGCATGATCTGGCCCTGACCCGTGCCACCGGAGAGCTGTGCATTCGGGCTCCGAAGCTTTAAATCAGGGGTTCCGGCATACATCGCTGGCGTCGATAGTCACCATCACGTCAATGAAGTTCTCATAAAAAATCCGCGGCGTAACATCAGCTCCATACCAACCCAATACACCCCGGAGCACACGATCATGAAACGCCAAACCATCCTCGGCATCGCTTTCTCGGTTCTTGCAGTTAACGCTTTTGCAGCAACACCCGCTCACACCCTGGTCGCTGAAGGCGGCTCGGACAAGTTGATTGAAAGCCGTTTGGCTGAAGGTGGTTCTGATCGTTTGCTGGAGCGCCGCGTGGCTGAAGGTGGTTCGGACCGTTTGCTGGAGCGCCGCGTGGCTGAAGGTGGCTCGGATCGTCTGCAGGAACGCCGTGTAGCCGAAGGTGGTTCGGACCGTTTGCTGGAGCGCCGCGTGGCTGAAGGTGGCTCGGATCGTCTGCTGGAACGCCGTGTAGCCGAAGGTGGCTCGGATCGTCTGCAGGAACGCCGTGTAGCCGAAGGTGGTTCGGATCGTCTGATCGAAAGCCGCAACGCCTGAAACACCAGTTCTAAAGCAGTCAAGGAAAGCCCGGCCTGATCAGCCGGGCTTTTTCATTTTGTCGTTTGCAGGCGTGGTTCTTTTCAACAATCAGCGTCAGAACGGATCCTGCCCTGTAGAGCATCGGCGAAACTTCCGATGGCGCTTATCCGAAGCGACCGACTGGCAGCCCGACGCTTAATGCGCATACCATGCGGCCACAACGTCCAAACAGAATTTGCCTGCCCATGCTCAAAGCCAGTCTGCGAAGCCACCTGACCCTCTGGTTCGCCGGTTTGTCCCTGCTGACCCTGGTGAGCGTCGGCTTCTATGTCGGCCATATCGCCACCGAACAGATGAAACAGGCCAGCGGCAGTGCCCTGCTCAATACCGCGCGCTCGGCGGCGACGCTGCTCGGTGACCAGTTGCGCGAACGCCAGCTGGAGGTTTACCTGCTCAGCCGTGCGCCGCATCTGGAACGTGGCGATCTCGACAACCCGGCGATTCTCAAGTCAATGCAACTGCGCACCCAGGCCCGTGCCGAGTATGCGTGGATGGGCGTGACCGATGCCGAGGGCCACGTGCATCAAGCGGTCAATAATTTGCTGGTCGGGCAATCGGTACAGCAACGCCCATGGTTCCAGGCGGGTCTGCGGGGCGAGTACACCGGTGACCCGCACGAAGCGGTGTTGCTGGCCAAACTGCTACCGGGAACGCCCAACGGTGAACCGCTGCGCTTCATCGATTTCGCCGCCCCGATCCGCAACGCCGACGGCCAGGTGATTGGCGTACTGGGGGCGCACGCGCACTGGAGCTGGGTGACGCGCATCGTCGAATCGGCAGCGTTCTCGCATAAAAATGCCTCGCCGGATATCGAAGCGCTGATCATTGATCACGATGGCAAGGTGCTGTACCCGGAAGCGCTGATGGGCCAGCAACTGGCGGTGAATGATTCGAAGTCGCCGGGCTGGTCGGTCGGCAACGGTTACCTGACCAGCCTGGTCACCGTACCGACGCCTTCGAGTACCGCGCTGTCATGGTCGATTGCCGTGCGCCAGCCACTGGACACCGCGCTGGAACCGGCACGCCTGCTGCTCTATAAATTGCTGCTGCTGGGTGTGGCTGCCGCCGTCGCGTTCGGGCTGGTGGCATATTACCTGGCGCAGTACCTGAGCCGGCCCATCGAGCAACTCGCGCATTCGGCCAAACAGGTGCAGAACCAGCAGCCCGGCGCACACTTCCCGCTGCAACACCCGGTGCGGGAAATCGCCCAGTTAGGGCAGTCGATTGACGCCATGACTAAGTCGCTGCTGGCCAAGGAGCGCGAACTGCAGGAAGCCAACGCCTCCCTGGAAGCCACCGTCGCCCAGCGCACCGCCGCACTCATGCAGGCCAATGCCGAACTGTTGAACCTGGCGACCCACGATGCCCTGACCGGCGTCTACAACCGCCGTCGCTTCGACGAAAAACTCAGCGAGTACAGCCTGCTCTTCCGCCGCACCGGGCGACCGTTTGCCCTGCTGCTGATTGACGCCGACCACTTCAAGCGCATCAACGACACCTACGGCCATGCGATTGGCGACGACGTGCTGCAGCAATTGGCGCAACTCATTCAGGTCAGCGTGCGCGCCACCGATTTCGTTGCCCGTTACGGCGGCGAGGAGTTCGCCGTACTGCTGCCGGAAGTTGCCCAGCCTGATACGCCAGAGGTGGTAGCCGAAAAGATCCGTGTTGCCGTGGCACAGGCGCACTTTCCCAGCATCGGACAGGTCACGGTAAGCATTGGCGTCGCGCTGGCCGATCCGGCGGACAACAGTCACACGATGCTGATCAAACGTGCCGATCAGCAGCTGTATCAGGCGAAAGCGGCGGGCCGTAATCAGGTGGCTTGATCAGCGAGGTGTAAGGAGTCGAGTTGTCCTCGCCGAAAAATCAAGGTTTCAAGTCATCGACAAGCTTTTTCATCACCAGATCGGAAACATGGGTGAACGCCGTACGCAATGCCTCGGGGTCAGTCGCATATTGCTCCGGTGTATAGGCGATGGTGTTGGCGTCGTTGAACACTGAAATGGTTTCGAAGTTACGCCATACCGCAGAGCCATTGCGCTTGATGGACGCATTGGCGCCGATAACCGGGTACAGCACAGTGCTGTAGTTCTTCAGGGAAAGTCCCCACTGCATCACGAGGATTTCCACTTCGGCGTCAGCCTGCTCGCCCTCACCCACGACAGTGAAGACTCGTTCCTGCTGGATGCGTTTGACGAAACTCTGGCGGATCAACTGACTCAGGTCGATACCGTTGGCTTTCATATTGTTCTGGATCGCTCGGGAAATATCGCCAGTCAGCACATCGCCCGTTTTAGTCCCGGCCACGGAGCCTGCCCCGGTCAGTGCTGCTGTACCGGCAGAGGATGCACCGGCCACCATGCCGGTTGCTGCGCCGGCACCCGCGCCCAGGCCTGCACCCCATGCCTGAGTCATGCTGGTGTACTGGAAATTGTCGACCGCAACAAACACCGGCAACACCTTCAGGGTCTTGATCTGCTGGCGGTCTTCAGTGCTGAGGTTTTTGGTTACGCAACCAGAGAGCAATGCCAGCGCACAAACAATACCGAGAATCTTCTTCATATCAGGCAGGATCCAGAACATGGGTGACAGTCGTATCGCCCGCCACCTGCATTTCTTGAATCCGTATGAGCTGGAGAGTCAGGCTTGCGTACCTGACCCGGATCAAACGAGCGAACTCAGGTATTGGTCTTCAACTTGGTCCACAACCGCGTCGACAACCGCGCAATCGCCGCCGGGAGCTCTTCCACGGTGAACAGCCGTTGCATCACGTCCTTGGGCGGGTAGATCGCCGGATCCTGTTTCACATCCGCATTGAGGTACTGATCCGCCGCCGCGTTGGGATTGGCGTAGTGAATGCTGTTGCTGATGTTGGCCACCACTTTGGGGTCGAGCAGGTAATTCATGTAGGCGTAGCCGTTCTTTTCGTGCGGCGCGCTTTTGGGCATGACCACCATATCGAACCACAGGGCCGTGCCTTCTTTAGGGATCGAATAGGCGATGTTGATGCCGTTCTTCGCTTCCCTCGCGCTGGCGGCTGCCTGGACGATATCACCATTGAAGCCGATCACCGCGCAGACGTTGCCGTTAGCGAGGTCGCTGATGTATTTCGAGGCGTGGAAGTACTGAATGTACGGACGAATCTTCAGCAATTGCTGCTCAGCCTGCTTGTAATCCGCCGGTTCGTGACTGTGTGCTGGCAAGTGCAGATAGTTGAGCGTGATCGGCAGAACTTGCGTCGGGTTGTCGATAAACGCCACGCCGCATTGGTTCAGCTTCTTGATGTTTTCTTCCTTGAAGAAAAAGTCCCATGACTGGGTTACATCGGTGTTGCCGAAAATCGCCTTGATCTTCTCGACGTTGTAACCGATGCCGGCGGTGCCCCACATGTAGGGGTAGCCGTACTGGTTGCCAGGATCGTTGACTTGAAGTTTTTTCAACAGCACCGGGTCGAGGTTTTTCCAGTTCGGCAGCTGCGACCGGTCAAGTTTCTGAATCGCTCCAGCCTTGATCAGGCGCGACAAAAAGTGGTTCGACGGACTGACCACGTCATAACCGGTGTTGCCGGTCATCAGCTTCGATTCCAGCACTTCGTTGCTGTCGTGAATGTCGTAGGTGGTCTTGATCCCCGTGGCCTGGGTGAAATTGGCCAGGGTGTCCGGAGCGATGTAGCTGTTCCAGTTGGAGATATTGACGGTTTCGTCGGCACAAGCGGCCGCGCTGGCCGCGAGCAGGACTGCCAGGGAAAGTGGGTGGATGCGCATGGTCTGTCACCTGTGTTGAGTGTTTTTTGTTGTTGTGCGGTAAGTGAAACTTCAGATTTCTGTTCTGGCCCGGACTGCCTCCACGCGCATGCGCAGCATGGCACCGATGTCGAAAAAAGGTCGCGATGGCAGCCAGCCGGGTTCGGCCCGTTGCATCACCGAATGCAGCAACGGTGAATCGACGCCGGACGCCAGTTCCGCCAGCAAGCGTCCCCACAGCGTGCCGCGCGCCACCCCGGAACCGTTGCAACCGGCGACGGCAAACACGCCCTCTTCCACCTTCTGAAAAAACGCCTGACCGCTGCGGGTCGCGCTCAAGTGGCCGGTCCAGGTGTATTGAATGTCTTGCTCGCCGAGGAACGGAAAGCGTCGTTGCAGCCCTCGCACATGATGTTTGCGGCGCAGCACCAGTTCGCTTTCTGACAAATCGCGCGTACGGTATTCGGCAGTGTTACGGATCATCACCCGCCGGTCCGGGGTCAGCCGCACCGTGGCGCCCAGCGGCCGGGTCGAGAGCACGCCCCACGGCTCGACGGCACCGATCGCGTGAAACTCCTGGTCGCTGAGTGGCCGGGTAAGACTGGCGCTGAGTTCCATCGGGAAGGTCGCGCTGTCATGAATGCCGACCCGGGGAATGAATGCGTTCAGGCACACCAGCACCCGCTTGGCCTCGACACTGCCACCCACCGCATTGGCCCGCAGCCGGCCGTGGCTGATGCGCTCCAGACCACAGATGTCAGCGTGCTCGTAAACGCTGATATTGCCCGGCAGCGAATTGAGCAGGCCCTTCACGTATTTGCCCGGTTGCAACAGCGCATTGCCGTTGCCGCACCAGATCCCCGCCGTGTAGTGCCGGGTGCCGAGTTTCTGCGCCAACGAATCGCCCTGGAGAAATTCTGCGCGGGCACCGAGGGCGCGCAAGGTCGCCAGTTTGGCGTCGACATGGCTGAGCTTGGCGGCGTCGCTGACCGCGAAGAAATACCCGTTGTCGCGAAAGTCGCAGTCGATGGCATGTTGCGCGATGGTCTGGCGCACGGCGTCGGCGGCAGTACGGGAAATTGCCGTGTCGATTTCAAACCCGGCAAAGCCTGGCGCGCCGAGCAATTCACCGTCGCCCGGATGTTCGTGGGCCACGACAAACCCCGAGTTGCGCGCCGAAGCGCCCTGCGCCGCACGCTGGCGGTCAACCACCACGATGCGCGCCTGCGGGTGCATCTGTGCCAGGTTGTGTGCGGCGCTGAGGCCGGTAATGCCGCCACCGATCACCAGCCAATCGGCTTTCTGCGCACCGCTCAGGCGACCGCGCTCCGGCGAGCTGCCGGCCTGGGCGATCCAGCCACATACGTTTTCCATTGCTGACCTCATTCGACTTGTCGTTGCACGGCTTGCCTTTCTTCTTTGCTCATGCGTGAATCGCATGGAGAAAACACAAAGTTCGCCGCCAGAGCTGAAATCTATAGGGTCTAGACTGGCCCAACCAACGTTATAAAATCATCGAGCCATTCTGAAAACGCATGGATAAAATCCGCCACGTGCCCTCACTGCAGGCCATGCAGACGCTGGTAGAAGTCGCCCGTTGCGCCAGCTTCACCCAGGCCGCGCAACAGCTGTGCCTGACCCAAAGCGCGGTGAGCCGGCAGATCCAGCAACTGGAAAGTCACTTCAATGTCGCGATTTTCATCAGGACCAGCCGCAGCCTGCGCCTGACCCCGGAAGGTGAACAGGTACTGGCCAGCGCCATCAGCATCTTCGGTCAATTGAAAACCCTCGAAGAGCGCCTCGCTCCGCAGCAACGCCCGTTCCGCATTCGCATGCATGTATCACTGGCGGTGCGCTGGCTGCTACCCAGACTCAGCGACTTCTACCTCAGCCACCCCGAGGTCTCACTGGCGATAGAAACCGTCGCCACCGAAGTCGTCGAGCCGGCCAGTGACAGCGATGCCTATATTCTTTATTTGCCGCAGCCAACCAGTGACGCGAATTGCCTGACACTGTTTGAGGAAACGCTGGTGCCCGTGTGCGCGCCGAGCCTGCCGCAGGCGCCTCGATCAGTGGCGCAGTTGCAGCGCTTTGCGTTGCTGCATCGTTCTGCCGATCGGCAAGCGTGGATCGAATGGCTGACGGCCAACGGCGGCGAGCCGCTGGAAAGTTACCGGCATATTCCGTTCAACCTTGATGAGTTGGCACTGGATGCGGCCGCGCGAGGTTTGGGCGTGGCGGTGACCGACATGACGCTCGCGGCAGAGTCCATCGAGCGTGGGGTGCTGGTGGTGCCGTTCGGACCACCGCTGAAGACGGGCGGAATTTACGCGTTATGCCTGCAACCGGCGGCGGCTTCGCATCCTGCGTGCGAGGTAATCATGCGGTGGTTTGCCCGCCAAATAGAGCGTCTTTTGCTTTGAGCGCTGATTGAATCGACCGGAGCCAAACCTCAATTCATAATTTCCAACTCGTCCAGATTGAATAGCAGCCCCTCTAGGGAAAAAGTCAACTTAAAAAGTGGAGGGGTAGTGCCTAATGCTTCTGCCAATCCAAGAGGATCACGCGTCTGTATTTCTACGTGATATTTTTTAATATTCGACGAAAACTTGACATCGACAACCGGGATAAAATCCCTGATAGGGCAGCGCAGACTCGCTGTTAAATTAATTTTTACCCCATGAATTACCAGGTCATTCTCTTCAAAAACTTTCTGAACCGGAATAACCTCAACACGATCGCCTTTTACGACATCTGCATCCCCCTTTCGATTAAATTCAAAACGCGCTTCATCGGACGTATTTCGAAACCCGTCAACAACAAGTTGATAAAGTAAAACCTCCAAAAAAGGAACACTTGAATATTTAAAATTTTCAGATAGCTCCGACAAGAGCGCCGCGCTGGCGAAGATTCTCTCAACATCCCCCATATCTTCTTTCAAAGACAAACTATAACCGACTCTATCGGCCAACAAATGAAACAGAACCGTCACTACTGTGCTATTGGTCTTGGCATTAAACAACATCACAGCATCTTTACGCTGAGGAAACTCGTTAATAGCGCTACAAAAAGCAAGCGCAACATTCAGAGTTTCCACCAGATCATGAGTGAGCGCATTTACCAAATTCACATACTGCCAACTGAACAGTTTCTTTGAATCACGATAGGACATGTAATCTTCGAGCAAGTCAGACAGTTTCATTTTTGTTTTTTCGACTTGAAACACATCAAGCTCCGCGCTCAATTCCTCGTTGCTCTCATTATTCTCGTCGGCAACCTCAGTTCCCTCTTCTCCCGCCCCCCCCTCATCACCTTGGTAAACATTGATATTGACATCCATGAGAAGCGGGTGCGCCAGATTCACAGCAGAATCAAGCTTGGCATTGAAAGCATCGGCCAGTGATCCAACCATCGATATGACTTGCTGGCTTTCCAGATAGCGCATTTCAGTTTTGTGATTTCTATTATTTTCTCGAATCGAGTAGTAAATAAACAAGATCGACACCAATGTGAACATAGGCGAAAGAATACCACCTAAGTAGGAACCAAAAGCACTCCAATCAGCATTCTGTGATGATACTTGGCTGAAACCAAACTTGTACCACATAAAATACACATAAGCGCCCACAGGCACCACGCATAGCAAACCAACAACAAAAAATGCACCACCAAGTTTAATTTTCATAAACCAATTATCCCTTTTTCTCTTTTAATCCATATGAGCAGCGCTATTTTTTATACAACTTTGTTCATTTTTCAGGAATTTGCGCACTCAAGTACGCTAACAAATTATCGATCTTCTCCTCATCACTCAGCCCCCAGAAAATCATCCGCGTGCCCGGCACCACGCCCTTTGGATCTTTCAGATACGCGGTCAGCGTTTCGCGGTCCCAGGTCTTGCCCGAGTTTTTCATCGCCTCGGAATACACGTAGTTGGCCGAGGTCCCGGCCGGTCGGCCAATGATGCCGTTGAGTTGCGGGCCGAAGCCGGGGCGCGCGTCCGGGCCAACCTGATGGCAGCCGCCGCACAGACGTGGAAAGATCTTCTCGCCGGCTGTCGGATCGCCTGCGGCGCGGGCGGTTGAGCTGAACAGCACGGCGGTTGCGGCCAGGGCAAGAAGAAATGAAGCGGTGTTTTTCATCAGTCGATCCAGAACGGTGTGATGCAGTCGAGGCAAGGCTAACATTTTGTGGCGAGGGAACTTGCTCCCGCTGGGTTGCGTAGCGACCCCAATATGGGCCTGCCCTGCAGGCCAGCGGGAGCAAGCTCCCTCGCCACAGGTGTATTTCACAGTCAGTATTTTTACAGATAAGCGCCGATGACCTTTCTGACGGTGATCAATGCCTGGCGCAAGACGTCCATCGGCACCGACCCCAACGCTAGCCGAATCGCATGCGGCACATGCGCCGACACCGCGAACGGCTCGGCAGTCGTCACCGAAATCTGCTCGCGCATCAACTCCACGACAATCTGATCGGCGCGCACATCTTCTGGCAGCGGCAGCCACAAGAAGTATGAAGCTGGATGTCCGATGCACGTCAGCCCTTGCAGTAACTCAGTGGCGAGCATTTGCCGGGCCTTGGCGTCGTCGCGTTTTTGTTGTTCCAGCAGGGTAACGGTGCCGTCATCGAGCCAGCCGCAAGCCATCGCGGTCATCACGCCGGGGGTGTTCCAGGTGGTGGCGCGAATGATCCGCTCCAGCGCCGGCACCGTCTGCAGCGGTGCGGCAATGAAACCGACGCGCAGGCCTGTGGCAATGTTCTTCGAAAGTCCCGACACGTACACCGTGCGTTCCGGTGCCAGATCGACCAGGGTGCGCGGTGGGTTTTCCACCAGAAAAGCGTAGGCCGCGTCTTCGATGATCGTCAGATCATGGCGGCGGGCGAGCGCGACCAATTGCTCGCGCTGTTCGGTCGGCGTCACCCAACCCAAGGGATTGTGCAAGGTCGGCATGCTGTAAATCGCGCGCACCGAACGGCTGCGACAGAGCTTGTCGAGCGCCGCCAGATCCGGCCCGTGATCACCGGGCGGAATCGCCACCACTTCCAGATGCAGCGCTTCGGCCAGCACCTTGAAGCCGGAATAGGTCAGCGCATCGGCCGCAATCACATCGCCGGGTTTGAGCAAGGCCATCAGTGTCACGGCCAACCCTTGCTGGGCGCCGTTGACGATCAGCACTTGCCCGGCCTCGACCTGCACTGCGCGATGCTGCAAATACCGCGCAATCGAGGCGCGCTCATGCTGGCGTCCGGCATGGGGTTGATAACGCAGCAAGGCTTCCAGATCACCGGACAGCGCCAGTTGGCGTAACGCCGTGCGCAACAGATCGGCCTGGCCGGGCAGCGACGGATAGTTGAAATTCAAGTCGATCATGCCGACTGCCACGTCTTTCTGATCGATGCCCTGCCCCGGCGACAACGAGGTTTCGCGCACGAACGTCCCGCGCCCGGTTTCGCCGCTGACCAGTCCCATCGCCTCAAGCTCGGCGTACACCCGCGACGCCGTGACCAGCGCCAACCCCGCACTCGCTGCCAGTTCCCGGTGGGTGGGCAGTCGGGTTCCGGGCGCCAGACGCCCCGCGCGAATGTCTGCGGCGTAGGCGTCAACGAGCGTCTTGTAGCGCGAACGCGGCATGCTGGATGTATCCATGACAATTATTTGATTGTGCTGATTCTCAGCCTCAGCATGGCTCGAAAGCAACCCACCTTTGAGCGTGACCTTGTATGGAACGGACTTCGAACCTGGTTAATCCCGCCCTGGAAAAAACCAGCGGCTGGATCAATGGCTTTATCGGCGTGCTGATCTTCAGCGGATCGCTACCCGCCACGCGTCTGGCGGTGCTGGAATTCGATCCGGTGTTCCTCACCGTCGCGCGCGCAGCCATTGCCGGCGTGTTGGCGCTCATTCTGTTGAGGCTGTTTCACGAACGACGCCCGACACGCGATCAGGGGTGGTCGTTATTGATTGTGGCCTTGGGCGTGGTGCTGGGGTTTCCACTGCTGACGGCATTGGCGCTGCAACATGTGACGTCGGCGCATTCGATCGTGTTTGTAGGATTGCTGCCACTGGCGACGGCGATTTTTGCCGTGCTTCGTGGCGGCGAGCACCCGCGACCGGTGTTCTGGGTGTTTTCGATTCTCGGCAGCGCGTTGGTCGTGGGCTTCGCCCTGTCACAGGGGCTGACTGCCTCGCCCACCGGTGATCTGCTGATGCTCGCGGCGATTCTGGCCTGCGGTCTGGGTTATGCCGAAGGCGCGAAGCTGTCGCGCGTCCTCGGCGGCTGGCAGGTTATCTGCTGGGCGCTGGTGTTGTCGCTGCCGGTGATGACGGTGCTCAGCCTGTGGCTGGCGCCCGCTTCATTCAGCCACATCAGCCTGTCGGCTTGGATATGCCTGGCGTACGTGGCGTTGTTCAGCATGCTGATCGGCTTTGTGTTCTGGTATCGCGGCCTGGCCCAGGGCGGAATCGCGGCAGTCGGTCAATTGCAATTGCTGCAGCCGTTTTTCGGTCTGGCGCTGGCGGCGACGTTGCTGCATGAGCAGGTCAGCGTGGGGATGCTGGCGGTGACGCTGGGGGTGATTCTGTGCGTGGCCGGGGCGAAGAAATTTGCCAGATAACCCGACCGCCTCTGTAGGAGCTGCCGCAGGCTGCGATCTTTTGATGTTGATCTTTTAAAAGACAAGATCAAAAGATCGCAGCCTGCGGCAGCTCCTACAGGGAGGATCAGTGGTGTTCGACGCCAGCGCGCTTGAGCAGTTTCTTGCAGCGCTCGGACAGATGAAACACCTGCAACTCCTTCCCGGCCTTGGCGTAACGCTCGCGCAAGGTCTTCAGTGCGGCAATCGCCGAATAGTCAACGAAGCTCAAATGCCGGCAATCCAGCGTCACCCGGGCCGGGTCATTGGCCGGGTCGAACTGGTTGAGAAACGGCGTGGTCGAGGCGAAAAACAGTGTGCCGTGCAGGCGATAAAGTTTGCTGCCGTCGACTTCCAGATGTTCATCGGCGTACAGCTCGCGGGCCTGCTGCCAGGCGAAATTCAGCGCGGCGATGATGATTCCGCAGAGGACGGCAGTGGCCAGGTCGGTGAACACGGTGATGCTGGTCACGGCGATGATCACCAGCACATCGTTGAGCGGCACTTTGTTCAACACCCGCAACGAGGCCCAGGCGAAAGTCTGCTGTGACACCACGAACATCACGCCCACCAGCGCCGCCAGCGGAATACGCTCGATCAGCGGCGACAGAAACAGGATGAACAGCAGAATCAACACCCCCGCGATCACCCCGGACAAACGCCCACGGCCGCCGGAGCTGAGGTTGATCACGGTCTGGCCGATCATCGCGCAACCGCCCATGCCACCGAACGCGCCCGAGACCATATTCGCCGCCCCCAGCGCGACACATTCGCGATCCGGGTAGCCTCGGCTTTCAGTGATTTCGTCAGTGAGGTTGAGGGTCAGCAGGGTTTCCAGCAGACCGACCAGCGCCATCAGAATCGCGTACGGAGCGATGATGCGCAGGGTCTCCAGGCTCCACGGGATATCCGGCAAGGCAAAAGTCGGCAGGCCGCCGGCGATGTGCGCCATGTCGCCGAGGGTGCGCGTCGGCAGGCCGAACAGGTAGACCAGCAGGCCCACACCGAGGATCGCCACCAATGCCGGCGGCACCGCGCGGGTCAGGCGCGGCAGTATGTAGACGATGGCCATGGTCAGCAGCACCAGCCCGGTCATCAGGTACAGCGGCGTGCCGCTGAGCCAGTGTTCACCGCTCTTGAAATGCTCCAGTTGCGCCAGCGCAATGATGATCGCCAGACCGTTGACGAAGCCGAGCATCACCGGATGCGGCACCATGCGCACCAGTTTGCCCAGGCGCAACAAGCCGAACGCCATCATGATCAGGCCACCGAGCAACACGGTCGCCAGCAGGTATTGCACGCCGTGCTGCACCACCAGCGCGACGATCACCACCGCCATCGAACCCGCCGCACCGGAGACCATTCCCGGCCGGCCGCCGAACAATGCGGTCAACGTGCAAATGAAAAAGGCGCCGTACAGGCCCATCAGTGGATTGAGATGCGCCACCAGCGCGAACGCAATGCATTCGGGCAACAAGGCAAACGAGGTGGTGAGTCCGGCCAGGACATCGGCGCGCAGACGTTGTGGTTTCATGGCTTACCTGACTGACGGCCGACGAGCGCGGCCGCTGATGTTCACGAAAATGAGGGGTGCGGATGTTACGGAATAGTTCGGAATCGGGCCAGCGATCGCTGACACCGTTAGCCGTGCGATTTATCCTGACGCGCTTGTGCCTCCTCCGAGTATGACCATGACTGCATGGCTGACCGCCCGCGACGTTTGCCAGCGCTTGCGCGAGGCTGCGCTGGGTGTGCTGATGTTCAACAGATCCGAGAGACCCGGCGATGCCGGACTGGTTGCGGTCGATATCGAAGGCTGGCAGTTGCTGCTGGACTTTGAAGGCGGACGCTTGCACCACTGTGAACAGGCCCGCGCCCCGGATGGCCGCGAGGGGACATTGGCAACGTGGCAGCGTTACGGCACCAATCCAGTCGACCTGCTGAGTACCTGGGAGCTGGCGCAGATCGAGCGGTTGCTGGCGCGGCAGTGTTGAACTCGATCAACCCTGACGCAGATCGAGCATATAAGTGTAATAGCCGGTATCACGCACATAACCCAGCGACTCGTACAAACCCTGCGCCATCAAGTTGTCGGTGGCGGTTTCCAGCACCAGACCTTTGGCGCCAGTCTGCAAGGCAAAGTCGCGGGCCGTGTTCATCAGCAATCGCCCGACACCGTGACCACGGGCTGCGGGCATGGTGAACAAATCACTGAGCAACCAGGTGCGGTGAGCGTCGATCGAGGAAAACGTCGGGTATAACTGCACAAAGCCGAGCGCATCGCCCTGTTCATCCTGCGCGAGGAAAATCGCCGATTCTTCGCCAGCCATCCGCTCAGCGATGAAGGCGCGCGATTGCGTCAGGTTCGAAGGTTGCTGATAAAAGCCACGATAGGCGTCGAACAGTTTTGCTACAGCCTCCAAGTGCGTCGCCGTAGCGCGCAGTGCGTTGATGGCCATGTTCCCTCCCCCGACTTTTTGATGAGCGAATCAGCATAGCGCTCTCGAACGAGTGAGCTGGCCTCATCGCTATATAGTTTTGTATATTGCGAAACCAAATTTGCCAGTATTCGACCATGCCATTCATACACACCGCATTCCCATGAGCGCCATCCGCGTACGCAACGAGCAACTGATCCTCGCCGCCGCCAGCGAAGAATTTGCCGCCAACGGTTTCGACGCCACTCAGACCCGCGACATCGCCGCCCGTGCCGGCGTGCCCAAGGCCAATCTGTATTACTACTTCCAGACCAAAGAAAACCTGTACTCGAAAGTCCTCCTGGGATTTGTCGAACCGCTGCTGGAAGCCTCGGCAGCGTTGCGCGAAAGCGATGACCCGCTGATCGGCCTGCGCGCCTACATCGCCGCACGCATCCGCATCGCTCGCGAACACCCGGCCATCGCCAAGGTCTTCAGCGGCGAACTGCTACTCGGCGGTCACCAACTGCCAGACGAGTGCCGCGACCTGCTGCACGCCGAAGCCCGGCGCAACGTCGACTGCTTGCGCAGCTGGATCGACCGCGGCCTGCTGGCCCCGGTGGACCCGGAACACCTGATGCTGTTCATCTGGTCGGCGACCCGCACCTACACCAACATTGGCTGGCAAATGGGCTGCATCACCGGGCGCGCAGTGCCGCAGGATGAGGATTATCGGACGGCGGCGGAGACGATTACGCGGATGGTGCTGGAGGGGGTGGTGTCGGAACCGGTCGCGAGTGCGCGTGGCTGGTTGTTTGCGACTTGAATGCAGCGGGGCTGTTGGTCAGCCCCGCCGACATTTCGCCAAAACCTCGCCGCCGAGAATCAGGGCATGAAATCCAGCGGCAACGTCTCACCGTTCTCTATTCGCTGGTGCCAGGCAAGCAATGCTTCGGGCACACGTTTTTTCCATTGCGGCGCATTGGTGTAATAGCGGGCACGCAAATTACGCTGCTCATCGAACACCAATAAAACCAGCCATACCCGAGCGTCCGGCGCGCGCATCAGAATGCCTGCATTGGTGTTGGCCAGCCCACGCAACCAGAACTCATCGACCTGAGCATCCGGCACATCGCGGGAAGCATCAGCCGTCACCATCGTTCCACTGTTTTGCAACAACGTCTGATAATCGCCTTTGAGCAGAGTGTATAATAGCTCGTTTTCCTGCTCAGTCCGCGCCACCCCCAGACTAAGCAAGTCGTAATCAATCGCCAATGGCTGTTCCGATGCCACGTAGCGACCGCCGTAGTAAACCCCCATTCCACCGCCGCAGCTAGGGTCTGCACCATCCTGGTCAATGTCCAACAGACCGTTGAATGCGCTGAACTTCAACGAACAGTCATCTTGGGCATAGTGTGCTTCGCTGCCCACAATGTTGGCGACGCCATCCATATCGCCGGAGTTGGCGCCAGCCACGCCTGAAATATCAAAGGCGATATGAGTGGCATCGATACGCTTGGTTTTAACCTCGACCGACGATGATACGCCCCATGGAATGAGTTGCCAGGTCGCATCCCAATTGAAGGGTTTGGCCATGAATTCCAGTGCTTTGAGGCGCATCAGGTATTCCCGGCGCAAACAGGCCACATCCGCAGCACATTGATTGCGTTGCTTTAGCCAGCCTCGCTGATCGGCCTTCAAGGCTTTCGAATCCGCAACTTTCGGCAACGTGACACGCCACAGAGAGCTCAGTTTTTCATCAAGGTTGGAGAGGTAGGGATCAGAACAAATGGTTTTTTCAGCCGGGCTGGTGGCGCCGGTGCAATCGAAACTGGTGGCATGCGCGGTAGTGGAAAATACCAGGGATGTCAGCAGCAAGGCGTGGCGGGGTTTGAAAGACAACATCGACAGATTCCATTCTTCGGGGCGCGGGATTATGCCAGTGAAGTGTGGTCAGTACTGCCGTCTTCGCGAGCACGCCCGCTCCCACAGGGATTTTTTGCTGTACATGGAATCTGTGAACACCATCAATCATTGTAGGAGCCAGCCTGCTGGCGATTGGGTGGGTACAGCTTGCATCTTCATTAACAGATCCACCGCCATCGCTGGCAAGCCAGCTCCCGCAATGATCTGTGTTGTTCAAAAACTTTGTGATCCATGCCAAACCCTGTGGGAGCTGGCTTGCCAGCGATGAGGCCAGTAAGAACAACAGAGGTATTTTCGGGCTTCAGAAAATGACCTCGATTGCGGGTTTGACGTCAATGCGTCCGGTAGCCCCCGTCAGGTGCGCCAGATCCTTGTTGTGTTCGGCGATGATGTCTTCGGCGCTCATGTTGCCGTTGTCGAGAGTGGAATGAGCGTCTGCCACGAGGACGACGTCGTAACCCAACTGATGGGCCTGGCGCACGGTGGCGTTGACGCAATAGTCGGTTTGCAGGCCGCAGATGATCAGGCGCTCGAAGTCTTCGCCGGGTAGCAGTTTGCCCAGCTCGGTCTGGTAGAACGAATCCGGGGTGGTTTTGCGTATGCGCAGGTCTTGATCTGTCGTCAGCAGGCCATCGGCGAGTTGCCAGCCTTCGGCACCATGGGCCAGCGGGCTGTCCTTTTCTTCGTGCTGCACCAGCACCACCGGCACGCTAGCCTTGCGCGCGCGAGTGCTGAGCTGGTTGATGGTGTCGATGACGCGGCGAATGTCGAAGCACTGATATTGGCCCGAGCAGAGAGCCTGTTGGACGTCGATGATCAGCAATGCGCTAGACATGATGGGCCTTCCTTGATCGAACGTTGAAACCGGGGCGGAGCAGCGCCCGCCCCCTTTTTACCCCTGTCAGTAGCCTAGTGACAATCCGGTATTGCGTCGTGGATCGTTGGCCCCGTAGAAGCGGTTTTTGCCCACTGGCTTACCGCCCAGCGACGGCGCGCCGACCAGGATCGCGGCGATGTGGTTGGCGTCCTGCGGCCCGGCGAACTTGTGGCCCCAGCTCTCGAGGAGCTTCTTCGTATCCGGGCTGGCCGCGAAGTCTTCGAGGTTGGTTTCCTCAGGCATCCATTGCTGGTGGAAACGTGGCGCGTCCACCGCTTCCTGCAGGCCCATGCCATAGTCGATGACGTTGAGCATGGTCAGCAAGGTCGCCGTAATGATGCGGCTGCCACCCGGCGTACCGACCACCATCACCACTTTGCCGTCCTTGGTGACGATGGTCGGGCTCATCGACGACAGCGGAGTTTTGCCCGGAGCGATGGCATTGGCCTCGCCCTGCACCAGACCGTACATGTTCGGCACGCCGACCTTGGAGGTGAAGTCGTCCATTTCGTCGTTGAGGATCACCCCGGTCTTGCTCGCCATCACCCCGGCGCCGAACCAGTCGTTGAGGGTGTAGGTGACCGACACCGCGTTGCCCCACTTGTCGACGATCGAATAGTGCGTGGTGTTGTTGCCTTCATGGGGCGCGACGCCGGGTTTCAGTTCGGCGGAGATCCCGGCCTTCTGCGGCTGGATCGCGTTGCGCAGCTTGGTCGCGTAGTTCTTGTCCAGCAGATGCTCGATCGGGTTCTTCACAAAATCCGGGTCGCCCAGATAGCTGTTGCGGTCCACGTAAGCGTGGCGCATCGCTTCGATCTGGTAGTGCATGCCCTGGGCCGAATGGAAGCCCAGGTCCTTCATCGGATAGCCTTCGAGAATGTTCATGATCTCGCAGATCACCACCCCGCCGGAGCTTGGCGGTGGCGCCGACACCACGTGGTAGCCACGGTAATCGCACTCCACCGGGGCCAGTTCGCGGGTCTTGTATTTGTCCAGGTCGGCCTGGGTGATGATGCCCTTGTTGGCCTGACTGGAGGTGACAATGGCGTCGGCCACCCAGCCCTTATAGAAACCGTCAGCGCCTTTTTCCGAGATGGTGCGCAGGGTTTTCGCCAGATCCTTCTGCACCAGTTTCTGCCCGACCTGCATTGGCTCGCCGTTGTGCAGGAAGATCGAGCCGGAATCACGCATGTCCTTCTTGAATACATCGGTGGCGTAGTCCAGCAAATCGACGTCGCCCTGCTCCAGTTCGAAACCGTCTTCCGCCAGTTTGATCGCGGGGGCGATCATGTCCTTGCGCGGCTTGGTCCCGTACTTGCTCAGCGCCAGCTCCATGCCCGACACGGTGCCGGGCACCGCCACGGCGAGGTGACCGCGGGTGCTCAGGTCCGGGACGACGTTGCCGTCCTTGTCCAGGTACATGTTGGCGGTCGCCGCCAGCGGGGCTTTTTCGCGGAAGTCGAGGAAGGTCTTGCGCCCGTCCGCCAGTTGAATGGTCATGAAACCGCCACCGCCGAGGTTGCCCGCTGCGGGATACACCACCGCCAGCGCATAGCCCACAGCGACCGCCGCATCCACCGCGTTACCGCCACTTTTCAACACATCGACGCCGACATGGGAGGCCAGGTGTTGGGCAGTGACCACCATGCCGTTCTCGGCGGCAACCGGGGCCACGGAAGCGGCGTGGGCCATCAGGCAGCTCAGTGCCAGTGAAGTCGCGATCAGCGTTTTGGCCAAAGGTTCGTACTTCATGAGTCGATCTCTTTTTTGTTTTTGGGTTCTGTGCAGAGCAGAAGGGAACGCTGCAAAAGCACCAAGCAGTATGGTCGCTATTGCGATTTGCGCCTCCCCGATCAGCCAGTATGCTGGACGCCTTCGTCACGCTGATCCGGAGTTCTGCCCATGCCTTACACGTTCATCACCCTGCCCTCACCGGTCGGCGAACTGAAGCTGGTTGCGAACGGCGCACGACTGGCAGCCATCCTCTGGGAAAACGACAAACCGGGCCGGGTGCGCCTTGGTCCGATGAGCGCAGCACCGGACCATCCGCTGCTGCAACGAACCGCACAGCAGCTTGAAGAATACTTTGCCGGCAAGCGTAATCGCTTCGACCTGGCGCTGGATTTTGTCGGCACCGATTTTCAGAAAAAGGTCTGGGCAGCGTTGCTGACCATTCCGTTTGGCGAAACCCGCACTTACAGCCAGATCGCCGAGCAGATCGGTCACCCGACAGCCGTGCGTGCGGTCGGAGCGGCAAATGGGCGCAATCCGATTTCGATTGTGGCGCCGTGCCATCGGGTGATTGGCGCGTCGGGGAAGTTGACCGGATTTGCGGGTGGGCTTGAGGCCAAAGAGCGGTTGCTGGTGCTGGAGGGTGGTAACTGGTCGGCGGTGGGCAGAACTGGGGATTTGTTTTAGCAGATCAAAAGATCGCAGCCTGCGGCAGCTCCTACACAGGTGGAGCAATGTAGGAGCTGCCGCAGGCTGCGATCTTTGCTTTCTCAGGCAAATAGGTTATTCATCGCCGCATACTGCAACAGCATGATGGTCTTGGCATCGCAGATCTCGCCACGCTGGAATGCAGCCAGTGCTTCATCGAAGCCCCATTCGAGCACTTCCAGTTCTTCGGTTTCTTCTTCCAGGCCGCCACCCTCACTGACCTTCGATTTCGCGTCGTACTCGGCAATGAAAAAGTGCAGTTTCTCGGTCACCGAACCGGGGCTCATGTAAGCCTCGAACACCTTCTTCACGTCGTGAACGCGGTAACCGGTTTCCTCTTCGGCTTCGTCACGGATCCGCTGCTCCGGTGCCGCACCTTCCAGCAGACCTGCCGCCACTTCGATCAACAAGCCGTCGTGGCCGTTGACGAATACCGGCAAACGGAATTGGCGCGTCAGCACCACGGTGCGCTGTTCGCGGTTGAACAACAGGATCGCCGCACCATTGCCACGGTCGTAGACCTCGCGCGTCTGCCGCTGCCAGTCGCCGTTGTTGCGCAGGTAGTCAAAGGTAATCTTCTTCAACAGGTACCAGTCGTGGGACAACACCTGAGTGTCGACGATGTTGACCCGCTCGGCTGTCTTGATCATGACGCCTGATCCTTTGTCATCGGAAAACGCCCATAGTCGATTAATCGCGCCCACAAAAAAAGCCCGGCAGCGCTACCGGGCTTCTTTACTTGCGATTAACGGGCGATGCGCGACAACGCATCATCCGTTTCCTGCGCCGCTGTTCGAGCGCTGTGAATCAGCGGTCCATAACGCCGGCTGAACTCCCAGTTGTACGGCAGGCGATCCTTGCTGACGCCGTTGTCCCAGTTCACCGACCAGGTCATCAGGCCCTTGATCGGCAGCCCCTTGATCGCCAGACGCTTGAGCGCATTGCCCACGGCGGTGCTGTCGATCACATAACCGGTGGCAGCGGCATCGACGTTGGCTGGCAGCCCGATGACGAATTTGTCCGCCGGGATTCGGGTGAAGCCCCGGGTACCGGTCACCAGACTTTCGGTCAGGTAATAGAGGAAATCCTCTTTCAGCGCGTCGTTGTTCTGCGCGATCCACGCGCCATTGCCATTATTGGCTTCCGGCACCCAGACCCCGTCGCCGCCCTGGTTGTAGAACTGCGGTGCGATGAAGTCGTAGTAGCCTTCCAGCGCCTGCAGGTAACCGACGTATTTGCCGTTGGTGGTCAGGTACGGAAACTCCGGGGCCATGCTGATGATGAAATGCTTGCCCTGGCCTGCGTAGTGATCCTTGACCAGCTTCAGCGCGGCCGGTAACACGGTCTTGTTGGCAGCGAAATCAATCGCGCTCTGTTCAAGATCGATGTCCAGCCCGTCAAAGCCATAGGTTTCCACCAGACGGATGATTTCATTGGCTAGCGGCTGTTCCTGACCGGCACGCAATTCGATGTGCGCATCGGCGCCGCCCAGGGAGATCAGTACCGCCCGCCTCTGGCTGTTGAGCACGCCGACCTGGCGCCGGAACTCGGCATCGGAGACGTTGTACGGTTTGAAGGTCGGAATCCCGCTGCCCTTCATGAACGCCACCGCAACCACGTTGTACTCCTTGGGCACCGCCTCCAGCGCGATCTCGGCAAAGCGGCCCTGACGGTAGCCGTCACTCGGGCCGGCCGGCCAGTTGTGCCAGAAACCCATGAGAATTTTCTTGCCGGCGATGCCTGGCATCAGTGAAGCCGCGTCAGCGGCCTGACTGTGCATTAACGAAAAGTCGATATTTGACATGTTCTAATCCTTCAGAACCTGTGGGTTGAGCATTACGCCGTTATTTGAAGTCGACGTCGAACGCCTGATAGAACGCGTTACCGGTGTTGGCGACGATCCACATCAACACGATGACGTGACGACCCTTTTTGCTGGCCGGCAACTTCACCGAATGATTGACCTTGGCCTTCAATTCCCCCGGATAGCTGTAATACGGCACCTGAGTGTAGAAGTCTTCGGCGAAAGGCTGCGCTTCAAGCTGTGCACGGGAAATACGCTGTTTCGGATCCCAGCCATCCTTGGTGATCAGCCAGCGATAACCACGGGTGGTGTGTGGCGCGGTGTATTCCCACTTCACTTCCAGCGTCTGGCCCGGGGTCACACTGAGCAGTGGCCAGCTGAACGGACGGTTGAGCTTTTTGCTCATTTCCTCGTCGGTGAAGTTCACACAGTCACGGGCGTCGGTCTTGCCACCGCTGAGAATGTAACCGTCGGCAGGTGGTGTGACGCTGTCGCTGTCACTGCCATAGGGCGCAGGAAAAGGTCCTGCCGTCAGCGCCGGGAAGTTCTTGCCGCCTTCCATTTCGTTGACCTGCCAGGCACCGAGCAATCCTTGCTCGATGGCCACCGCACCGCGGCTGGCTGGAGAGGTGACGCGACCATGTCGCAGCTGAGTTTGAGCTTGTGGTTGATTCATGTTTTTCACTCCGTTGATTTAAGAACTCTCCTGTCCGAGGAGAGGCCTTCAAGCTAACGGAGGTGGTTTTTTTGTCCATCGGCGGTTTTGTCGCAGGCAATCGGCGTATTGAGTGGAAAACCCAGTAAATACTGGATAAATATACAGTCAATTGCGACAACGCCCACCTGATGCATGGCTAAAGGCCTACACGCCGACACAGCAAAAACCCGCATTCATCACTCACTCCAACTGTGCCTGATATTCCTTCTCGTATTGCCCGGCGAGCTGTTCCTTTTGCTTGTCGTCGAGCAACTTGCCGGCCATCTGGAAGAATTTCTGCTCCTCCTCCTTGAGATGATGATGAACCTTGTCGGAAAGTTTTTTTGCGGTGGCCAGCCACGCCGGGCTGGACATCTCGGTCTCATCCAGTTCTTCCATCATCTCGTCCATTTCATGGTGTTCCGAGATCGCGTGACGACTGAGATCGACGCCGTTGTCGAACTCCATCAGCGGGATGTAGAAGTGGCGCTCTTCGGCGGTCTCATGCGCCTGCAGTTCGGCCTTGAGCTGTTTGTAGGCTTCGACCCGCTCCGGGGTGTCGCCGCTGGTTTCGACCAGAGCTTTGGCGTAATTGCGCTGGCGGTCGTGGCTTTCGCGAAGGGCTTCGAAAATATTCATGGGGGATCCTCATCAACCGCGTTCGGAATGACGCTGTAAAAGCTAGACCCCGACGCGACAGCGGCGGTTCCAAAGGGATGAGCACGGACTTGGAAAGCGCCCGCCGGGCAGGATAGGCTGCGCGTTCACCTCACAAGGAAGTTGCGTATGACGTTGCGAATCGAGCTGTCACAGAACCCCACGGAAGAACAGCGCAAGGCTATCCTCGAGCCGTTGATTGCGTACAACGACGCCCAGACCGGGGGCTCCACGTCGGAACCGTTCGCCCTGCTGGTGCGCGATGAACACGACGCGATACTCGGCGGCTTGTATGGCCGGGTGATTTTCCAGTGGATGTACATCGAGTTGCTTTCGGTGCCGGAACAGGGGCGCGGCCAGGGTATTGGCTCGAGACTGATGACCATGGCCGAAGAGCTGGCCAACGAGAAGCGCTGCCTGGGCATCTGGCTGGATACCTTCGATTTTCAGGCGCCGGAGTTTTACAGGAAGTTGGGATTCAGCCAGTTTGGCGAGATCGTCGACTATCCGCCGGGGCATAGCAGGCACTATTTCCAGAAGCGCCTGAAGGGTTGAATCTCAAGAGCCCTTCGCGAGCAGGCTCGCTCCCACAATGGAATGCATTTCAAACAGTGGGAGCAAGCCTGCAGCCGCTCAGCGCAATATCAAAGACAGGTCGCCAACCCCGCCAAACGCCGCTTGGCGACAAAATCATCCTTCTGCACGTAGTAATTGAGCACCGTCCCCGACGCATCGCTGGTCACGTCGACAAACGATTCCGCCGAACGGGTATACACCGTCGAGCCGCCCTTCTTGCCCGGTTGCAGATACGCGCCGGCGTCCACGCCAAACACTGCCTCGTCCTGCCAGGCGAATTGCACGCACTGGGCCACGACTTTCTCTGGCTTGTCCGAGGTCAAAACCTTGTAAGGGGCTTTGGTGCGAGAATCGTCCATCACCGAACCCGCGCAGCCCGCCAGCACGGTCGCGGCCAGCGCTACCATCAGAATTCGCATTGCATTCGCTCATTCAGAAAAAAGCGGACTGTATCATCGCAACAGGCAAAATCGTTCTGCTTTACTGCATTTATAGCGCGACACACGCCGGCCGCTCCGGCACCCTAGGGTCATCAGCCTGACAAGGAATACACATGGCGCCCACCGACCAGCGACATGAACAAGCCCTGAAACTGTTTCTCGACGCGCGCCCCGAATTGCGCGAAACCCTCGATCACCTCAACCCGCTGTTGGCCCAGGCCAAGGGCGAAACCCCGGCGCAGTATCGTGAGGAGCGCCTGCACGAAGCCTTCGAGGCTGAGGCGGAGAATCAAGGCCTGTTCGCTTGGGAACTGACCTTGCAGCTCACGGCGCAAACGCCCGAGGAGTACGAGGCTCAGCGCATGGAGGTGCACCGTGAAGTGGCGGAAATGGCCCACATGAGCTGGGCCGATTACTGCGATCTGTACGAGTTGAAACCTTAACCGCTGCTCAAGGATATCGTCACCGATGCTACCCTCCACTTCGACTCATCGCGCCACGTCCGGGCATTTGCATCGGCAGAAATGGCGTGGCCGCATTGGTCTGGCGCTGGTGGCCTGCCTGTCGGTGCTGGCGGGTATGACCGACGCCATCGGCTTCATGGCCAGCGGCGATTTCGTTTCCTTCATGAGCGGCAACACCACGCGGCTGGCGGTGGCGATCAGTGACGGTGACCTCGGACTGACGCTGCGCCTGGTCATTCTCGTCGTCACGTTCGTGATCGGTAACGCCTTGGGGATTGTCATCGGTCGCCTCGGTGGTCGGCGCACACTGCCCTTGTTGCTGTGTATCGCCACCCTGCTGTGCTTCGCGGCAGCGTGGCCGTATGACACGCAACTGCCGGCGCTGCTGGCGGCGATCATCGCGATGGGGATGCTTAACGCGGCGGTCGAGGAAGTGAATGGTCTGCCGGTCGGCCTGACCTATGTGACCGGCGCGCTATCGCGCTTCGGCCGTGGACTCGGCCGCTGGATGCTCGGCGAACGCCGTAACGGCTGGCGGGTGCAACTGGTGCCATGGAGCGGGATGTTCATCGGCGCAATTCTTGGCGCGGTACTGGAACATCATTTCGGGCTTCGGGCGCTGTTCGCCAGCGGCTTGCTGGCGGCGGCGCTCGGTGTGCTGTCGCTGAGCATTCCGCGGCGTTGGCAACTGGGCTATATGCCGCGCTGATCGAAACCTCACTCCCCCCCTGTAGGAGCTGTCGAGTGAAACGAGGCTGCGATCTCTTGATCTTGCTTGTAAAGATCAAGAGATCGCAGCGTGCCGCAGCTCCTACATGGATTCGCACTATGACCGATAGCAGCAGGCGGACAGTTATTCCCGCGCAATCGGTGTGTGCAACTTGGGTTTCGCGGCTGCCTTCATAAAGCTTTATCATGGCCGCAGTTTTGCTGATCGAGTCCGTCATGAAGTTCGCCATTGCGCTGTTTTCCGCCGCCCATGCGCCCTCCTCGCGCCGTGCCCTGCTGTTTGCTCAGGCGGCGCTGGCCGGTGGGCATGAGATTGTCCGGTTGTTTTTCTATCAGGACGGCGTCTACAACGCCTCCGACGCGGTGGTCACCCCGCAGGACGAACTGGACCTGCCCAAACAGTGGCGTGCGTTCATCACCGAGCAACAACTGGACGGCGTGGTATGCATCGCCGCCGCCCTGCGTCGTGGCGTACTGAATGACGAAGAGGCCAGGCGTTATCAGCGTGATGCCGTTGCGGTCAGCGCACCGTGGGAGTTGTCCGGCCTCGGCCAGTTGCACGATGCGGTGCAGGACGCCGATCGACTGATCTGTTTCGGAGGTGCGTGAGATGGCCAAATCCCTGTTGATCATCAGCCGCCAGTCGCCATGGTCCGGCCCCGGCGCCCGCGAGGCGCTGGACATCGTGCTGGCCGGCGGTGCGTTCGATCTGCCGATCGGCCTGCTGTTTCTCGACGATGGCGTGTTGCAACTGGGCGTCGGGCAGAACGCCAAGGCCCTGCAACAGAAAGACCTCAGCGCCAATCTGCAGGCGCTGCCGATGTTCGGTGTCGAAGAACTGTTCTACTGCACCGACAGCGCCAGCGCCCGTGGCCTGAGCACGCTGTCGCTGGACGAAGCGCAGCCGCTCGGCGCCAGCGAAATCACCGCCCTTATTGACCGTTACGACCAGGTGATCACCCTCTGATGTCGACTTTGCATGTGTTGTCTCATTCCCCGTTCGGCGACGAGCGCCTGAACAGTTGCCTGCGCGTGATCGGCGCTGCCGACGCCCTGCTGTTATCCGGTGACGCGGTGTATGCCCTGCAACCCGGCACCGCGCCATTCGCCACGCTGAACGAGCGCCGGGTCAAGCTGTTCGCCCTAGCTGAAGACCTGCAGGCCCGCGCCATCGTTGCTCCCGACTGGGCAGAGGCCATCGATTACCCGGCATTCGTCGAACTGTCGATCCGCCACGACAAGGTCAACAGCTGGCTATGAACTCGATGACTGTCGGCGCCCGCGCCATCGAACTGGACAAGGACGGCTTTCTGGTCGACCTCGATGACTGGTCCCATGACGTCGCCAGCGCCCTTGCCGCTGCCGAGGACATCGAACTGACTGCCGAACACTGGGAAATCCTCGAACTGCTGCGCAGCTTCTACGCGGAATTTCAGCTGTCGCCGGCCACCCGTCCATTGATCAAATACACCGCACTCAAACTCGGCCCGGACAAAGGCAACAGCCTGCACCTGAACCGACTGTTCAAAGGCACCCCTGCCAAACTCGCCGCGAAACTGGCGGGCCTGCCCAAACCGACGAATTGCCTATGACCGACTTTCCAGCGCTGACCCTCGAAACGCCCGCCGAGCACCCGTTCGCGAAGTTCGTGCGAATCCTTGGCAAGGGCAAACGCGGCGCCCGCGACCTGACCCGTGAAGAGGCCCGGGAAGCCATGGGCATGGTGCTCGACGACAAGGTCGAAGACACCCAGCTCGGAGCCTTTCTGATGCTGCTGCGGCACAAGGAAGAAAGCGCCGAAGAAATGGCCGGTTTCACCGAAGCCTTGCGTGAACGCTTGCAGGCTCCAGCGTTGCACGTCGATCTGGACTGGCCGACCTATGCCGGCAAGAAACGTCATCTGCCGTGGTACCTGCTGGCGGCCAAGTGTCTGGCGCAAAACGGCGTGCGCATCTTCATGCACGGCGGCGGCGCGCATACCGCCGGGCGTCTGTACACCGAACAACTGCTTGGCGAGCTGAACCTCCCGCTGTGCCGCACGTGGCAGCAGGTCGGCAACGCGCTGGACAACGGCGGCCTGGCATTCATGCCGCTAATGGACTGGGCGCCGCAGTTGCAGAAGATGATCGACCTGCGCAACACCATGGGCCTGCGCTCGCCGATCCATTCACTGGCACGGATTCTCAACCCGCTGCGCGCCCGTTGTGGCCTGCAAAGTATTTTTCATCCGGGCTATCAAACGGTGCATCGCGAGGCCAGCGGTCTGCTCGGCGACACGGCGATCGTGGTCAAGGGCGACGGCGGCGAGATCGAGATCAACCCGGATGCCGACAGCCATCTGTACGGCACCAAGGGCGGCGAGAGCTGGGATGAAGAATGGCCGCAACTGTCGAGCCAGCGCCACGTCAAACCTGCCTCGCTGGACGTTGAACATCTCAAAGCGGTATGGCGTGGCGACGTGGTCGACAGCTATCCGCAAATGGCCCTGATCTCGACCATGGCCCTGGCCCTGCGTGGCCTCGGTCAAAGCCGCGAGCAAGCCTTTGAAACCGCCGAGCAATACTGGGCCGCGCGCAACAAATCGATTTAACCGATCATAGACGCCCGATCTTTGCGCTTTTTGTTCGAACTCATCGGAATAGACTCGGCTCCAACGCTTATTGGATTCAGGAGTCTTGATCATGGGTTTACTCGTCGATGGCCACTGGCAGGACAAGTGGTATGAAAGCAGCAAGGACGGCGCCTTCCAGCGCGAACAGGCGCAGCGTCGCCACTGGGTCACCGCAGACGGCCAGCCCGGGCCGAGCGGTGAAGGCGGTTTCGCCGCCGAAGCCGGGCGCTATCACCTTTATGTGTCCCTCGCCTGCCCGTGGGCGCACCGCACGCTGATTCTGCGCAAGCTCAAAGGTCTGGAAAGCCTGATCGACGTGTCCGTGGTCAGCTGGCTGATGCTGGAAAACGGCTGGACCTTCGACAAGGCCTTGGGCTCGACCGGTGACAAACTTGATGATTTCGCCTTCATGCACCAGCGCTACACCGCCGACACCCCGGACTACACCGGGCGCGTCACGGTGCCGGTGCTGTGGGACAAGAAACTCAAGCGCATTGTCAGCAACGAGTCGGCGGAAATCATCCGCATGTTCAACAGCGCCTTCGATGGCCTGACCGGTAACGAGCTGGACTTCTACCCGGCACCGTTACGTGGCGAGATTGATGCACTGAACGAGCGGATTTATCCAGCGGTGAACAACGGCGTGTATCGCGCCGGCTTCGCCACCTCGCAACAGGCTTATGAACAGGCCTTCGATGAAGTGTTTGCTGAGCTGGATCATCTGGAGCGAATACTGGGCGCCAATCGTTATCTGACCGGTGAATACCTGACTGAAGCCGACATGCGTCTGTTCACCACGATGATTCGCTTCGATGCGGTGTACCACGGGCACTTCAAGTGCAATCTGCGGCGGATCGCCGATTACCCGAACCTGTCGAACTGGCTGCGTGAACTGTATCAGTGGCCGGGGATTGGCGAGACGGTGGATTTTCAGCACATCAAGAACCACTACTACGGCAGTCACAAGACGATTAATCCGACCGGGATTGTGCCGAAGGGCCCAGAGCAGGATTTCAGCGGGGCGCATGATCGGGCGCGGCTCAACGGGAAAGGGGTTTGGCGTAGAGGCTCTGATTGATTCGGTGTGTTTGAGGGCCTCTTCGCGAGCAGGCTCGCTCCCACAGGGGATTTGTGCACGACACAGATCCAAGGTGGGAGCGAGCCTGCTCGCGAATGAGGCGACTCGGTCTTTTAGACTTGCGCCTGAGCACCCTCGAACCACGCCAGCTTCTCGCGCAGCTGCACCACTTCACCGACGATCACCAGCGTCGGCGCATGCACTTCATGCTCCGCCACCAGACGCGGCAGGTCCGCCAGCGTGCCGGTGAAGACTCGCTGATTGACCGTGGTGCCCTGCTGGATCAACGCTGCCGGGGTGTCCGCGCGGCGACCGTGTTTGATCAACTGCTCGCAAATCACCGGCAAGCCCACCAGGCCCATGTAGAACACCAGCGTCTGCGCCGGGGCAACGAGGTCGGCCCATGGCAGATCGGTGGAACCGTCCTTCAAGTGACCGGTGACGAAGCGCACCGACTGCGCGTAATCGCGATGGGTCAGCGGAATCCCGGCATACGCCGCGCAACCGCTGGCCGCCGTGATCCCCGGCACCACCTGGAACGGAATCCCGTGGGCCGCCAGCTCTTCGATCTCTTCACCGCCGCGACCGAAGATGAACGGGTCACCGCCCTTCAAGCGCACCACCCGCTTACCGGCCTTGGCCAGGTCCACCAGTTGCTGGTTGATCTGGTCCTGCGGTACCGCATGGTCGGAGCGACGCTTGCCGACGTAGACACGCTCGGCATCGCGACGGCACAGCTCAAGAATCGCCGGCGCGACCAAGCGGTCGTACAGCACCACGTCAGCTTGCTGCATCAAACGCAGTGCGCGGAAGGTCAGCAGGTCCGGATCACCCGGCCCGGCGCCCACCAGATACACCTCACCGGTGGTGATGTCCGCCTCGCCATCAATCTTGGCCTGCAACAGACGCTCGGCCTCGGCGCCCTGCCCGGCCAGTTGCCGGTCGGCAATCGGCCCCTGGAACACGTCTTCCCAGAACCCGCGACGCTGCTGCACATCGGGAAACAGGTTTTTCACCTGATTGCGAAAACGTGCGGCAAGACCGGCCAACTGGCCGTAAGTCGAAGGAATCCAGGTTTCGATCTTGGCGCGAATCAGCCGCGCCAGCACTGGCGCATCGCCGCCGCTGGACACCGCGATGATCAGCGGCGAGCGATCGACGATCGCCGGGAAGATCACGCTGCACAACTGCGGCGCGTCAACCACATTGACCGGCACGCAACGCCGATGGGCATCGCTGGAGACCTGGGCGTTGAGCGTTTCATCGTCGGTGGCGGCGATGATCAGGCCGCAGCCGTCCAGATCCGCTTCCACATAACCACGCAACAGGCATTCACCACCGCTGGCAGTGACCAGTTCGCGCAGTTGCGCTTCGATTTCAGGTGCGACCACCCGCAGCAGCGCACCGGCATCGGCCAGCAGGCGGGATTTGCGCAAGGCAATTTCCCCCCCACCGACCACCAACACACGACTGCCGCGCAGGTTGTGAAACAGCGGCAGATATTTCATTTAGCCGATGACCTCAAGGCCACCCATGTACGGTTTCAGTACGTCCGGCACGCGGATCGAACCGTCGGCCTGCTGGTAGTTTTCCAGCACGGCAACCAGAGTACGACCGACCGCCAGGCCGGAACCGTTCAGGGTGTGTACCAGTTCAGGCTTGCCGGTTTCCGGATTACGGAAACGCGCTTGCATACGGCGGGCCTGGAAGTCGCCGCAGTTGGAGCACGAGGAAATTTCGCGGTACTTGTCCTGACTTGGAATCCACACTTCCAGGTCGTAGGTCTTCACGGCGCTGAAGCCCATGTCGCCGGTGCACAGCGCCAGGGTGCGATAAGGCAGACCCAGCAGTTGCAGGACTTTTTCGGCGTTGGCGGTCAGACCTTCCAGCGCTTCCATCGAGGTCGACGGCTCGACGATCTGGACCATCTCGACTTTGTCGAACTGGTGCTGACGGATCATCCCGCGAGTGTCACGACCCGATGCGCCGGCTTCGCTGCGGAAGCACGGGGTGTGCGCGACGAACTTGATCGGCAGCAGTTTCGAATCGACGATTTCACCGGCCACGATGTTGGTCAGCGACACTTCGGCAGTCGGGATCAGGTACAGATCGGCTTCGCCTTCGCGAGCGATCTTGAACAGGTCTTCTTCGAACTTCGGCAGTTGACCGGTGCCTTGCAGCGCCGGGGCCTGAACCAGATAAGGCGTGTAGGCCTCTTCGTAGCCATGCTCGTTGACGTGCAGGTTGATCATGAACTGCGCCAGGGCGCGATGCAGGCGAGCAATCGGGCCGCGCAGCAAGGCGAAACGGGCACCAGAGAGCTTGGCGGCGGTTTCAAAGTCCAGCCAGCCGAACTTCTCGCCCAGCGCGACGTGGTCCTTGACCTCGAAATCGAACTGCGTCGGCGTGCCCCAGCGGCGCACTTCAACGTTGTCGTCTTCGTCTTTACCGACCGGTACCGATTCGTGCGGCAGGTTGGGGATACCCAGCAGGATCGAGTCCAGTTCGGTCTGGATCGCGTCCAGCTCGACTTTACCGGCACTCAGCTCGCCCGCCATGCGCTCGACGTCCGCCATCAGCGGCGCGATGTCTTCGCCGCGCTGCTTGGCCTGACCGATGGATTTGGAACGAGCGTTACGCTCAGCCTGCAGTGCTTCGGTGCGGGTCTGGACGGTCTTGCGCTGTTCTTCCAGCGCTTCGATGCGCGCGGTATCCAGGGCAAAGCCACGGGAAGCCAGGCGGTCCGCTACGTCCTGAAGGTTGCTACGTAACAGTTTGGAATCGAGCATGTCGGTTTCTCGTTATCAAAGTTTGGTCAGGGACAGGCCAGCCCACGTCGCGAGCAGCCCGCCGAATACGCTGATCGCCGCATAGCCCAGGGCCAGCGGCACCTGCCCGCTTTCCAGCAGGCGCACCGTATCCAGTGAAAAGGATGAAAAAGTCGTCAGCCCCCCGAGGAAGCCGACCATCAACCCGGCGCGCACCTCGATCGGCACCTCCGGGCGTATCAAAAACAGGCCGTACAACACGCCAATCAGCAGACAGCCCACGATATTAACGGCCAGCGTCGCGGTATAGAAGTGCCGCGGCCAATTGGCGTTGACCCAGTTAGCGGTGGCGAAGCGCAACAGGGTGCCGGCAATTCCGCCGACGGAGACCGCAACAATCAATGGAAGCACTATTTTCTCCGCTGTCTTGGGCTTAAACGGTCGAGTTGCGCGAGGTGGTTGAGCTTCTCGCCGATCTTCAACTCCAGGCCACGGGGCACCGGTTGATAGAACGGAATGGGCTCGAGCTCTTCCGGGAAATAATCTTCGCCGGCGGCATACGCGTCCGGTTCGTCGTGGGCGTAGCGGTATTCGTCGCCATAGCCCAATTGCTTCATCAGTTTGGTCGGCGCATTGCGCAAGTGCAGCGGCACTTCCAGCGAACCGTACTCGGCAGCCGCGCGCAGAGCGGTCTTGAAGCCCATGTACACCGCGTTGCTTTTCGGTGCGCAGGCGAGATAGGTGATGGCCTGGGCGACTGCCAACTCGCCTTCCGGGCTGCCGAGGCGCTCCTGCACCTCCCACGCCGCCAGGCACAGGCTCAGCGCGCGCGGATCGGCGTTGCCGATGTCTTCGCTGGCCATGCGCACCACGCGTCGCGCCAGGTACAACGGATCGCAACCACCGTCGATCATCCGCGCAAACCAGTACAGCGCGCCATCGGGGTTGGAGCCGCGTACCGATTTGTGCAGCGCGGAAATCTGGTCGTAGAACGCTTCGCCACCCTTGTCGAAGCGTCGTCGGGTGTCGCCGAGCAGGCTTTGCAGCAGCTCGGTGCCCATTTCGCTGTTGTCTTCGGCCAGGTCCGAGGCGTTCTCCAGCAGATTGAGCAGGCGCCGGCCATCGCCATCGGCGGCCGACAACAGCATCTGGAAGCCTTCATCGCTGAGGGTCAGGTTGCGTTTGCCCAGCCCGCGCTCTTCGGTGAGCGCGCGATGTACCAGTTTGCGCAGCGCGGTCTCGTCGAGGCTTTTCAACACATAGACACGGGCCCGCGACAACAGCGCGTTGTTCAATTCAAATGAAGGGTTTTCGGTGGTGGCACCGATGAAAATCAGCGTGCCGTCTTCGACGTACGGCAGGAACGCATCCTGCTGCGATTTGTTGAAGCGGTGCACTTCATCGACGAACAGGATCGTGCGCTTGCCGTACTGCCCGGCCTGCTGTTTGGCGATTTCCACGGCCTGACGGATTTCCTTGACCCCGGCGAGCACTGCCGAGACCGTTTCGAAATGCGCGTCCGAGACTTCCGCGAGCAAGCGCGCCAGGGTGGTCTTGCCCACACCCGGCGGCCCCCAGAAGATCATCGAATGCAGGGCACCCTGCTCCAGCGCCTCACGCAGAGGCTTGCCGCGAGCGAGCACGTGCTCCTGACCGACGTACTCATCCAGATTGGTCGCGCGCAAACGCGCGGCCAGCGGCTGGGCAATCGGTGCACTGCGAAACAGATCCATCACGTAGCGTTGAAACCTCTATTTGATCAGGTCGATCACTTGCCCTTGTGGGAGCGAGCCTGCTCGCGAATGCGGTGCACCAGTCACCGTCAATGTTGAGTGAACCATTGCATTCGCGAGCAGGCTCGCTCCCACAGGGTTTTGGATTTATTCCTGGATAACGTCAGCACCCTTCGGGATGTCGAACTTGAACTTCGACGCCGGCACCGCTTCGTTGGCCTTGACCCCGGTGAACAGAATGTTGGTGCGCTGGCCGACGCTGTCGATCAGTTGCATGTCATTGACCAGGCCGTTGCGGAACGACAGACGCAGACTGTCGAACAGGGTGTCCTTGGTCTTCGGCTTGAGGGTGAAGTCGATCACGCCACCCGCCTCTTTGGCACTGATCTCAAAGCTCTGGCTGATCTTCGACACGTCACCGGAGAGCAGCAGCGCCGGGGTTTGAGTCAGACGCTCGTCGAGCTTCTTGATGGTTGCCTGCTCCAGATCCGGGTCCCACAGGGTGACCTTCTTGCCGTCGGAAACCATGGTCTGCTCGTTTGGCGCTTCGGTGTGCCAGTAGAACAGGCCCGGACGCTGCAGGACCATATCACCGCGAGTTTCCTGCAACTGGGTGCCGCTGCCGTCGAGGGTCAGCTGGGAGAAGTTCGCGGTCAGGGTTTTCGATGTTTCCAGCAATTGCGTCAGACGCGCGACGTCTTTGTCATCGGCGTGGGCCGTGAGCGTGGTCAGCGCCAGTACTGGCAACAGCATGCGGATAAAACGCATGGGAGTCCTCTTGAATACTCGTTGGGAGAGCGGCGGCACATCATGGTGCCGCCTCTTGCTTGGCAATCAGTCGCGCACCGGGCCGGGGGCCAGAACTTCACGCGAACCGTTGGTGTTCATTGAGGTCACGACCCCGGCCATTTCCATGGCTTCGATCATGCGCGCGGCCCGGTTGTAACCGATCTTCAGCTTGCGCTGTACCGCAGAAATCGACGCCCGGCGGCTTTCCAGCACGAACTGCACGGCTTCGTCGTACAGGGCGTCGGTCTCGGCATCATCACCGTCGCCACCACCGCTGCTGCCCTCAAAACCGCTGCCCGCCTCTTCGACACCGTTGAGGATGTCATCGTTGTATTCCGGTGCGCCACGCAGTTTCCACGCTTCCACCACGCGGTGTACTTCATCGTCGGAAACGAACGCGCCGTGTACCCGGATCGGCAGGCTGGTGCCCGGCGGCATGTAGAGCATGTCACCGTGCCCGAGCAGTTGCTCGGCGCCGCCCTGATCGATGATGGTCCGCGAGTCGATCTTGCTCGACACCTGGAACGCCATACGGGTCGGAATGTTGGCTTTGATCAGACCGGTGATCACGTCCACAGAAGGGCGCTGGGTCGCGAGGATCAAGTGGATACCGGCGGCACGTGCCTTCTGCGCGATACGGGCGATCAGTTCTTCGACCTTCTTGCCGACGATCATCATCATGTCGGCGAATTCGTCGACCACCACAACGATGGTTGGCAGCTTCTGCAGCAACGGCGCTTCGTCGTGAATGCTTTCGCGCTTGTACAGCGGATCGCTCAGCGGCTCACCGGCGTCCTGGGCTTCCTTGACCTTGGCGTTGAAGCCGGACAGGTTACGCACGCCCATCTTCGCCATCAGCTTGTAGCGGCGTTCCATTTCGGCAACGCTCCAGCGGAGGGCGTTGGCGGCGTCCTTCATGTCGGTCACTACCGGGCACAGCAGGTGCGGAATGCCTTCGTAGATCGACAGCTCGAGCATTTTCGGGTCGATCATGATCAGTTTGGCGTCATCCGGGCCGGACTTGAACAGGATCGACAGGATCATCGCGTTCACGCCCACCGACTTACCGGAACCGGTGGTACCGGCCACCAGCAGGTGCGGCATCTTGGCCAGGTCGGTGATGACCGGTTTGCCGCCAATGTCGTGGCCCAGGGCCAGAGTGACCGGCGACTTGAAGTTGTCGTACTCGGGGGTCGACAGCACTTCGGAGAAACGCACGATCTGCCGGTCTTCGTTGGGAATTTCGATACCGACCGTGGTCTTGCCCGGAATCACCTCGACCACGCGCACGCTGGTCACCGCCAGCGAACGTGCGAGGTCTTTGGCCAGGTTGGCGATGCGGCTGACCTTGACGCCAGCGGCAGGCTGAATTTCGTAACGGGTAATCACCGGGCCCGGATGGATCGAATCCACGGTGACTTCGACGCCGAACTCCTTGAGCTTGATTTCCAGCAAGTGGCCGACGGCAGCCAGGGATTCCGGCGAATAATTGAGTTGTTTCTTTTCCGCCGGATCGAGAATCGAGATCGGTGGCAAAGTACCTTCCACGGCGCTGTCGACGAACAACGGCACCTGTTTCTCTTTCTGCACGCGCTTGCTTGGTTCCGGTGCTTTGACCGGGGCCGGGGCGATGACCGGCGGCACCTGCTTCTCGCGGTCCGACATATGCTTGCTCAAGGCCTGCTCACGCTCGATCAGGCGCTCCTTGACCTTGGCCTGTTCACGCTTGTCGGTAACGGTCGGCGCCACGACGTCGTGGACGCGGTCATCGACCTCACGCAACTGCGCGACCAATTGCTTGCGCTCGGTACGGGCCGACCACCAGCGGTTGATCGCGCCCTGAAACAGTTCGAACAGGTCGAGGGTGATCTTGCCGGTGACGTCCATCACCTTGAACCACGACAGGTCGGTGAACACCGTCAGGCCGAACAGGAACAGCGCGATGAACAGCAGCGTGCTGCCCTGGATATTCAGGGCGTTGCGTGCCAGGTCACCGAGACTTTCGCCCAGCGCCCCGCCCGCACCCGCCGGCAGACCGGTGGCGGCATGAAAATGGATATGCGCCAGCGCCGCGCCGGACAGCACCAGAAACACCAGACCGATCAGGCGCCAGGAGAACAGCCAGCCACTCCACTGCCAGGGTTCGTGGCGTTGACGGAAGATTTGATACGCCTTGATCGCCAGCAGCAACGGGAAAATGTACGCGAAATAACCCAGCACCATGAACAGGATGTCGGCGCTGTAGGAACCGGCGGGGCCGCCGAAGTTCTGCACGTCGTCGATCTTGCTGTTGTGGCTCCAGCCCGGATCGTCCTTGCCGTAGGTCAGCAAGGCCATCATCAGGAACAGGCACAAGGCACCGATGGCGATCAATGCACCTTCCTTGAGCCGGTAGTGCAATTGCTGGCGCCAGAGCGGAACGACTGTTTTTGGTGCTGCGGTGGATTTCTTCAAAACGCTTCTTTTCCTGCGCCCAAGGCGCGTCCATCTATTGAATGACGATAAAAACTGCCCAATCCAGGCAGGTAAAAAAGTGAACCGGCGCATCTGAGACTACTTTTAACACTGTGCCGCAGCTTTTATAAACACAGCTATAAACACAGCGCTCTACAAATATTCTGTAACAGCCCGGCATTGTACGGGTTTGCGCGGCTGATGCCATGCTTCAAACCCCTTAGCTGAGCATAGCCAACCGCACAAATCCTGCGGTTCAATTTGAGCATGCATTGTCTTTTGTGACAAAGGCTTATGAGGTGTATTTGATGAACGCAGCGAAGCATTCACGCCTGATCATTCTTGGCTCCGGCCCTGCCGGCTACAGCGCCGCCGTATACGCTGCCCGCGCCAACCTCAAACCGGTGGTCATTACCGGGTTGCAGGCCGGTGGCCAGCTCACCACCACCGTCGAAGTCGACAATTGGCCCGGCGACGTCGAAGGCCTCACCGGCCCGGTACTGATGGAGCGCATGCAGAGGCACGCCGAACGCTTTGCCACCGAGATCGTTTACGACCACATCCACACTGCCAAGTTGCAGCAGCGCCCGTTCGAGCTCATCGGCGACAGCGGCACTTATACCTGCGACGCCCTGATTATCGCCACCGGCGCTTCGGCGCAGTATCTGGGACTGCCCTCGGAAGAAGCCTTCGCCGGCAAAGGGGTTTCGGCCTGTGCGACCTGTGACGGCTTTTTCTATCGCAATCAGGTGGTCGCCGTGGTGGGCGGCGGCAACACTGCCGTCGAGGAAGCCCTGTACCTGTCGAACATTGCCAGAGAGGTGCATTTGATCCATCGCCGCGACAAATTGCGCTCGGAGAAAATTCTCCAGGACAAACTGTTCGAAAAAGTCGCCAACGGCAACGTTCGCCTGCACTGGAACCAGAATCTGGATGAAGTGCTGGGCGATGCCAGCGGCGTGACCGGCGCGCGCCTGCGTGACAGCCACACCGGGCAGACCCGCGAACTGGCCCTGACCGGCGTATTCATCGCCATCGGGCATAAACCCAACACCGACCTGTTTCAGGGCCAGTTGCCAATGCGCGACGGCTATCTGCTGGTCAAGGGCGGCAGCGACGGCGACGCCACCTCCACCGAGATCCCCGGCGTCTTCGCCGCTGGCGATGTGGCCGACCACGTCTACCGCCAAGCCGTGATCTCGGCCGGCGCCGGTTGCATGGCGGCACTGGACGCGGAGAAGTATCTGGACGACATTCCTGTCATTTAGCGGCACACTTTATCGCGGGCCTCGCGCCCGCACCGCCCTCCCCTTCTGCAAGCCTGGACGCCATGCTGACTTGGTTACAACGCAATTCCCTGACTTTCCCGCCCCTGGAAAAGGCCATGCGCGATCCCAATGGATTGCTGGCCGCCGGTGGCGACCTGTCCGCCGATCGCCTGGTGCAGGCTTACCGACACGGCTGTTTTCCATGGTTTTCCGAGGGCCAGCCAATCCTCTGGTGGTCGCCGGATCCGCGCACCGTTCTGTTTCCCGACGAACTGCATGTCTCGCGCAGCCTCGGCAAGCTGCTGCGCAAGCAACGCTACCAGGTGACCTTCGATCGGGATTTCGCAGCCGTGATTCGCGCCTGCGCCGCGCCTCGGGTCTACGCCGATGGCACTTGGATTACCGAAGCGATGCAGGACGCCTACCTCGAACTGCACCGCCGCGGCTTCGCCCACTCGGTCGAGGTCTGGGATCAGGGCCAACTGGTCGGCGGCCTGTATGGCTTGGCGATGGGTCAGCTGTTTTTCGGCGAATCGATGTTCAGCCGCGCCGACAACGCCTCCAAATATGGCTTTGCCACGCTGGTGCAGCATCTGAAAGAGGCGGGATTCGTTCTGATTGATTGCCAGATGCCGACCGATCATCTGCACAGCCTCGGCGCCCGGGCGATCCCCCGCCACGAATTCGCCAACTACCTGGCCCGCCACCTGGATCAATCCAGTCGTGCCACCTGGGTTTGCTGAGCGACTTTTGCGCACGTGGCTTACACTTAATTCACCAGCTTATCCCGAGGGTTGATCATGACCGAGTTGGCGCGCTTGAAGTTCTATGCCACTCAGCCTCATTCCTGCAGTTATCTGCCCGAGGAGCAGGCGACGACGCTGTTTCTCGACCCGAGTCAGCCCATGGATGTGCATGTCTACGCAGACCTGTCGGAAATGGGCTTTCGCCGCAGCGGCGATCATCTGTATCGGCCCCATTGCCAGAATTGCAATGCGTGCGTGCCTGCACGCATCCCGGTGGCACAGTTCAACCCCAACCGCCAGCAGAAACGCATTTTCAAACGCAATGCCGATCTGCAGGTGCGCCCGGTAAAACCGCATTTCAGCGAAGAATATTTCGACCTGTACCAACGCTATATCGAACAGCGACACGCCGACGGCGACATGTACCCGCCAAGCCGTGACCAGTTCTCGACCTTTCTGGTGCGCGACCTGCCCTTTTCGCGCTTCTATGAATTTCGACTCGACGGACGGTTACTCGCCGTTGCTGTGACCGATCTGCTGCCCAACGGCTTGTCGGCGGTCTACACCTTTTACGAACCTGACGAGGAGCGCCGCAGCCTGGGGCGCTTCGCGATCCTGTGGCAAATCGCCGAAAGCCAGCGTCTGGGGCTGGAAGCGGTGTATCTCGGATACTGGATCAAGAACTGCAAAAAGATGAACTACAAGACCCAATATCGCCCCATCGAATTGCTGATCAATCAGCGCTGGGTAATCCTGAACTAATCGCGAGCCCTAAACCCCTTGGCTTGAACCCCCTTTTTCGGGCACAATGCACGCCGCTTTTGCCTGGCGCAGTTGCACCGGGCCATTCATTGGACACCGAGGGCTTTACTGCATGTCGAAAGAAGACAGCTTCGAAATGGAAGGCACTGTCGTCGACACCCTGCCCAACACCATGTTTCGTGTGGAGTTGGAAAATGGGCACGTCGTAACCGCGCATATCTCCGGCAAGATGCGCAAGAACTACATTCGTATTCTTACCGGTGACAAAGTGCGCGTCGAGCTGACGCCCTATGACTTGAGCAAAGGGCGCATTACTTACCGCGCTCGCTAATCAAGTCAATACAAGACGCCCGGTTTATACCGGGCGTTTTTGTTTGTCTGGGGTTTGGGTTTGGGTTTGGGTTTGGGTTTGGGTTTGGGGTGTATATCCGTTGCTGCGGTAACGGCCTCTTAT
>NZ_CATKPO010000043.1:0-316447 GCF_949768395.1 Pseudomonas sp. IT-P260 | reverse complement strand
CGGTGTGTCAGGAGACTGATCTGGCGAATGTGTAACCGTCTTCGCGAGCAGGCTCGCTCCCACAGTTGTGAACGGTGTTGCCATTAGATGTGGGACAATACCCGCCACTTTCAGCCATACCCGAATCGATCACACCCATGAACGCCCCCCGCACCCCCAAACCTGCGCGCAAGAAACCTGATGCCGCGACCCCGGCCAAAGCCGTCGAGCCGCGTGAAAAGGCCAGCCTGCACCCGCGCAATCGCCATCAGGGTCGCTACGACTTCCCGGCGCTGATCAAGACCACGCCGGAACTGGCGAAGTTCGTGATCACCAACCCGTACGGCAAGGAAAGCATCGACTTCGCCAGCCCCGACGCGGTGCGCGTGTTCAACCGGGCGCTGCTCAAGGCGTTTTATGGCATCGAGCATTGGGACATTCCGGCGGACTACCTGTGCCCACCGGTCCCCGGTCGTGCCGATTACGTGCATTTCCTCGCTGACCTGCTGGCCAGCATGAACGACGGCAAGGTGCCGCGCGGTGCAATCGTCAACGTGCTGGACATCGGCATGGGCGCCAACTGCGTTTATCCGCTGATCGGCAACAGCGAATACCGCTGGCACTTCCTCGGCTCGGAAATCGATCCGACCGCCGTGGCTGCTGCCCGGGCCATCGTCCAGTCCAACGGCCTGAACAAGGTGATCCAGCTGCGCCAGCAGGAAAACCGCAAACACATCCTGATCGGCCTGCTGGAACCGGGTGAGCGCTTTGACCTGACCATGTGCAACCCGCCGTTCCACGCCTCGATGGAAGAGGCGACCAAGGGCAGCGAGCGCAAATGGCGCGCACTGGGCAAGGCTGATCCGAAACGCAAACTGCCGGTGCTGAACTTCGGTGGTCAGTCTGCCGAGCTGTGGTGTGAAGGCGGTGAAGCGCGTTTCGTGACGCAACTGATCGCCGAGAGCGCGAACTTCCAGCACAAGGTGCTGTGGTTCAGCACCCTGGTGTCGAAAGCCTCGAACCTGCCCGCCATCGAAACCGCGCTGAAGAAGGCCGGTGTGCTGGAAAGCCAAGTGGTGGAGATGTCGCAAGGGCAGAAACAGAGCCGCTTCGTGGCGTGGACCTTTCAGACCAAGTCCGAGCAGCAGATCTGGCGTCGCGAGCGCTGGGTCCGCTAAACATTGCATCGCCGGACACAAATCAATTGTGGGAGCGAGCCTGCTCGCGAAGGCGGCGTGTCAGTTAACTTCATTATTGACTGACACAGCGCTTTCGCGAGCAGGCTCGCTCCCACATTGGATTGCGTGGCGCCGCCAAATCGCAGGCACAAAAAAACCGTGCCCGGATCACTCCGGTGCACGGTTTTTTTATCGCTGCGTCTTACTTGTTCACAGCGTCGGTCAGGCCTTTGGCCACAACCAGCTTGATCACTTTCTTGGCAGGGATTTCGATGGCAGCGCCAGTCGAAGGGTTACGGCCAGTGCGGGCAGGACGCTCGGTCACTTTCAGCTTGCCGATACCTGGCAAGGTGATTTCGCCGCCGTTTTCCAGCTGATCGGCAACGATTTGGCCCAGTTGGTCCAGAGCGTTACGCGCGGTGGTTTTCGGCGCGTCGATAGCTTCAGCGATGTCGGCGATCAGTTGGTCTTTAGTAAGAGCCATGTAGTGTTCCTTCCCTATCAAATTCATATGGATTGCAGAGTGCAGTGTCAGCCATCGAGCCCGATCTTCTGGATCTGGCACCCTCGGCGATAACCACGACGAGTCGGGTTATAGATACCGAAATCAGGGTTTGGTTCGACCTGACAAATGCTGATTGCACGCTTAACGCAGTGACTTCGCGTAAGACCGGGCAAAACTAGCACAGAGACGGGGAAATATCCGCCTCTAGCTACCCATTTGGTCAGGTTTATTGCTCTAAATCGGTAAAAAACTGCATAAGCGCAGGCGCTTGCCCCGGATTTGCCCTTCCACCCCCTGATTACGCTGCCATGGGCCACAATTTTTTGCTGCGCCCTGTTTTTGTAGGAGCTGCCGAAGGCTGCGATCTTTTGACTTTGATTTTTCAAAAACAAGATCAAAAGATCGCAGCCTTCGGCAGCTCCTACACGGGGACGGTTGCATCGTCCCAAGTGGAGAATCGGGTACACTGGGCGCTTTTTCGGGGGAGCCCGCCCTCCTCCCTTCCACCAGCCGAGAAGCCCATGCCGATCCGTCATTGCATCGTCCACCTGATCGACAAAAAACCCGACGGCACGCCCGCAGTTCTGCACGCCCGCGACTCCGAACTGGCTGAGTCCGCGGCCATCGAGAACATGCTTGCCGACCTCAACGAGAGCTACAACGCCAAGCAAGGCAAAGCCTGGGGCCTGTTCCATCCGGAATCCGGCGCGTTTCCGTTCAGCGGCTGGCTGAAGGAATACATGGAAGGCGGCCAGGACTTCACTGCGTTCAGCAAAGTCGCGGTCGAGCATCTGCAGAAACTGATGGAAGAGTCGAACCTGTCGGTCGGCGGCCACGTACTGTTCGCCCACTATCAGCAAGGCATGACCGACTACCTGGCGATCGCCCTGCTGCACCACAGCGAAGGCGTGGCGGTGACCGACGAGCTGGACGTCACCCCGTCGCGTCACCTTGACCTCGGCCAACTGCACTTGGCGGCGCGGATCAACGTCTCCGAGTGGCAGAACAACAAGCAGTCCAAGCAGTACATCTCGTTCATCAAGGGCAAGAACGGCAAGAAGGTTTCGGAGTACTTCCGCGACTTCATCGGCTGCCAGGAAGGCGTCGACGGCCCGGGCGAGACCCGCACCCTGCTCAAGGCCTTCAGCGACTTCGTTGAGAGCGAAGACCTGCCGGAAGACTCCGCCCGTGAGAAAACCAAGACCCTGGTCGATTACGCCAGCAGCCAGGCCAAGCTCGGCGAGCCAATGGGCCTGGAAGAGCTGTCGGAGCTGATCGATGAAGAACGGCCGAAAGCCTTCTACGATCACATCCGCAACAAAGATTACGGCCTGTCGCCGGAAATTCCGGCGGACAAACGCACCCTCAACCAGTTCCGCCGCTTCACCGGCCGCGCCGAGGGTCTGTCGATCAGCTTTGAAGCGCACCTGCTGGGTTCGAAGATCGAATACGACGAAGAGGCCGGCACCCTGATCATCAAGGGCCTGCCGACCTCGCTCACCGATCAGCTCAAGCGCCGCAACTGATGCTGGGCAATGTGCTGAAGAAGGTTGCGCTGGTTCTGCTGGTGGTGGTGATCTATCAGAACTGGGGCAAGATCGAGCGGGTGTTCAACCCGTCGCAGATGGTCTCTGAGCAGACGCGGGCGCAGGCCCGTGTCATGCTGTATGCCACCGACTGGTGCGGCTACTGCAAACAGACCAAGCGCTTTCTCGACAGCAAGGGGATTGCTTTCCGGGAATTCGATATCGAGAAGGACGCCGAGGCGCGCAAAGCGTATGAGGCGCTGGGTGGGCGCGGGATTCCGCTGATAGACGTGAATGGCACGTTGATTCGCGGGTTTGACCCGGACGAGATCCTCGCCGCCCTGAAATAACACAACTCCTCTGTGGCGAGGGGATTTATCCCCGATCGGCGGCGAAGCCGTCGCAAAATCTGCCTGGTAGGGCGTGCAGTTTTTTGGGGGCGCTTCGCGCCCCATCGGGGATAAATCCCCTCACCACAATTGCCCCCCAAGCAAAGGCCGCTTGCTGATCAGCGGGCTTCGATGCGGAAACCAAAGCGCGGGAAGTGCACGTGCACCACGCCACCACGCGGGTCTTCGCGGCGCAGGATCAGCTCTTCGCGGCCAGCAAACAGCAACTCGCCTTCCACCGGATCCACCCCGTAGTCAATGGCGGCAATCGCCACCTGCTGTCCGGCCTTGAACCCGTTCGGATCGACAAATTGCTCATCCGGCAACGCCGCCGGCGTCGAGGTGCGCGCCACTTCCAACGCCGCCTCGGCGGTCATTTCGCTCGCGGCGCCATGGCCAAAGCCCAGCACACGCCCAAGCCAGGCCGTCACGGCCGGATATTCATCGACCAACGGCGCAGTGACGTGCGTCGCCTTGAGGAACCACAGCGGATGCGCCAGGGCGAAGTCGGCAATCGACGGCTCACCGAACAGAAAGTCGCCCTGCTCGCGCTGCAACTGCTGCTCCAGGCGCGCCATGATCGTTGGCCATTGGTGTTTGGCCTGTTCGGCCGGCAACCGCGTGGCGCTGCCACCACTGAACAGCCCGGCACGGTCAGCCATGAACGCCTTGATCGCTTCCGGCGGCAACTTGCCGAAACGTACCGCCACCGATTCCGGCTGGAACACCAGGCTGACGGCATGCTGGAACACCACCGAATCGGCCCATGTCGCGAAGCTGGCACTGATCATTTCCTGGCCTTCCGGGAAAAACGCCGGCAGGGCTTTTTCCTGCTCCAGACGACGGGCGATCAACGAGGTGTCGCAATAGATGTCGGCGCCGATCTGCAATACCGGGGTCTTGCGATAGCCCCCGGTCAGCGCGGTCAGATCCGGCTTGGGCATCACCGGCGAAATGTGAACCGAGCGCCAGGACAAGCCTTTGAAGCCCAACAGCAGACGAGCCTTTTCGGCAAATGGAGAGGTCGGGTAATGATGCAGAATCAACTCGGACATGCTCGGCTCCGCCGCACAGAAAGTGAATCGGCAGCTTAGCGTGCATTTGATTAGCAGCCTACAGATCTGGCTGATGGGAACCGATCAGTCAGATTGATAAGACGCCACCAGGCATTCCTTGGCGCTCTTGCGCAGCTTCTTGATCAAGCGCTCCTGACGCAACGCATCGCTCTTGTCGCGGCAACGTTCGGTGTAGACCAGCGCCATCGCCGGGCTGGACAGGAAGAACCGCGCGCCCTTGCCGCTTTGATGCTTGGCGAAGCGCCGCACCGGGTCGTCGCTGATCCCGCAGTACAGCGAGCCATTGGCCGCGCGCACGAGGTAGACGAACCAGGACTTGCTCACGGGTTCGACAACATCAACCGGTTTTTCGCTGAGGCTGGTCACTTCGGGATCTGGACGTGTAGGAAACAGGCCGCAATCTTATCAGCGACCGGCCTGAAATGCCTTCAGCCCTTTCAACGCCTGCGCCCGCACGGCGTTGCGCACCAGCGGTGTCCAGCCGAGCAGCAGGCCTTTGAAGCCCAACGCCTGACGCGACCAGCGCCACAGGTCGAAGTGATCGTGGTGCTCGCAGATCTTGCCGTCACGAAAGACGAAACGTGCCTGAATATCGTTGATCACCACGTTGCCGGTCTGGCTGAACAGATACGTCGCCACCCAGTGCGCGCCACCGCTGCGCTCGCCGGCGCGGACATTGTCGAAGGTCAGGGAAAAGTCTTTGGCGCGAGTGGTGAGCATGCGCCACATGTCGCCAGCATCGCGGCCGCGCAACTCGCCGAAGGCCGGATCGCTGAACACCACGTCATCGGTGTAGCACGCGGCCATGGCTTCGGCGTCGAGGCGCTGGAAGGCTTGGTAGAAGCGGGTGATCAGGGCGGCGTGGGCTTCGCTCATGGGCAAACTCCGGGAAATGGACAGATTGCCAGCACGATAAGCTGCAAATCGCAGAAACACTATCGGCATTCGCAAAGCGAATACCACGCAAGATTCAAAGCACCGCAAAAACTGTGGGAGCGAGCCTGCTCGCGAAGAGGCCGGCACATTCAACACGATCTGTGCCTGAACCACTGTCTTCGCGAGCAGGCTCGCTCCCACATGGGATATCACTGGCCGCAAAAAAGGGTTACGCGTCAGATCTTTTCGCTTTGCACTTGCACGTACAGCGCACGCCCGGCACCCAGCCCGGCAATGATCGCACCGGTGCCGATAATGCCGAAAATCCAGCCCACGGCATTCCAGCCGCCAGTCCAGTCATGCACCACGCCGACCGCGAATGGCCCCATCGACGCCAGGGTGTAGCCGAAGCCCTGGGACATGCTCGACAGGTTCGCCGCCACGTGCGAATCCCGCGAGCGCAGCACGATCAGGGTCAGCGCCAGACTGAACGTACCGCCCTGCCCCAGCCCCAACAGAATCGCCCAGCCCCACAGCCCTTCAATCGGCGCGTACAGGCAACCGAACAGACCGCCGAGGGTCAGCGCCATCACCACCACGATCGCCAGGCGCTGATCCTTGCCCCGGGTCGCCAGCCACGGTGCCGCGAGGGAGCTGGCGAGCTGAATGATCACCGAACCGGACAGCACCAGGCCGGCCTGGGTCGGAGTCAAGCCACGACCGATCAGGATCGACGGCAACCAGCCGAACACGATGTACGCCAGCGACGATTGCAGGCCCATGTACAACGTCACTTGCCAGGCCAGCGGATCGCGCAGCAGCCCACGCACCCGATAGGCAACGTTGTGCGCGCCGTGTTTCTGCCCGACCTGCGGCAACCAGAACAGCGCCGCCACCAGCGCCGGGATCACCCAGAAGCCCAGGCCCAGTGCCCAGCTGTTATCAAAGTGCTCGCTCAACGGCACGGTGGAACCCGCGGCCATTGCCGCGCCCAGGCACAGGGCCATGGTGTAGACGCCGGTCATGGTTCCGGCGTGTCTGGCGAAGTCGCGTTTGACGATGCCCGGCAGCAGCACGCCGATAATGCCGATGCTCGCACCGCCAAGCACGCTACCGGCGAACAGGCCGATCTCACCGAAGTTGCTGCGCACAATGATCCCGGCGGCCAGGGTCAGCAGAATCCCCAGCACCACTCGTTCAGCGCCGAAACGCCGCGCCAGAATCGGCGCCAGCGGTGCGAACAAGCCCAGGCACAACACCGGCAGCGTGGTCAGCAGACCGGCCTGCGCAGCAGACAGGCCAAGGCTTTTCGACACTTCGCTGAGCAACGGCGCCATGCTCGACAGCGCCGGGCGCAGGTTCAGCGCCACCAGAATCAGGCCCAGCAGCAACAGCCACGGCCGGCGCACCAGCGGATGGCTTTGCTGCACTTGTTCGTCGTCGGCCTCGGCGTCGATCAGCAGCTCTTCGAGCTCCGCCGTGCGCTTGGGGATTGGGAGGTTTTTCTCGCTTTCAAGGTTCATTGATCAACTGCCTCGATATGGCTTTGGCCCGTTCCGGGTCGCGTTGTTCGACGGCATCGAGCAACTCGATGTGCAGGTCGAACACTTCCTGACGGCGCGGGACGATGTTCAGCGTCTGGCGCAATTGCGCGCCGACGATGCTGGAGAAATAGCGATACAGCTCGCTGAGGGTCGGGTTGTGCGCGGCGTCCACCAGACGGCGGTGGAACACCAGATCGCAGGCAATGTAAGTGTCGAGATCACCGTGGTAATGACTGCCACTGGTGCCAAGTGCCTCGCGCAGTGCGACCAGATCCTCATCGGTACGACGCAGCGCGGCCAGACCAATCGCCTCGACTTCGAGGATGTGCCGGGTCTCGCGCGCCTGCTCCAGCGAGCAACGGGACAACGCCTTGAGCGTGTCCATCGGATCGACCACTGCGCGCAAATAACTGCCATCGCCCTGCCGGATTTCGATCAACCCGGAAAACGCCAACACGCGCATGGCTTCACGCACGGTGTTGCGGCTGATGCCCAGCTCGGCGCACAGCTCAGGCTCGGTCGGCAGCCGTTCGCCGACCTGCCACACGCCATCGGTGATGCGTTGGCGCAACTGATCCAGGGCCTGATCGACCAGGGATCGCTTGATCAAAGGTGAGATGTCTGCCATGAAATTCGCCCTTTCATCCAATCATAGGATGAATTTTTTGACATGGTAGTCAGCTGAGGTTCCCCACACAACCCCAACAGAGACATCAATCCTACTTAACTAACTGTAAAGACCGATGGCAGGCGAAGTCATTTCCCACACTCATCAGGAATACTGCCGACATCACTTGCAGATGCTGGACTGCAGACTCTGGACATTGATCCAGGGGCGTTTTGCCCCGTCATTATCCAAAGGAAGATGCAACGCTCATGGTAGAAGTCAATTTCGGCAAGCAGCACGACCGCCCTTTTGTTCTGCAGAAGAATCGCCAATTGCTGGCAGTCCGCAGCCACGCGGGAACGCTGTTGGCTCAAACGCTTTGCTGTGAGTCCGCTCACACCGCGCTGGAGGGCTGTGAGCTTTTGATGCATATCGAGGACGCTGATGTGCAGGTTTTCAAACTGCCTGAACACTCGGACACATCGCACCGCAAGGCGCTGTTACGCGAATTGCCCGACGTGCGCTTCGCCGGCAGTGTGCTGGTGGAACCCGTCACTCAGGAGCCGGTGCTCTATACCGAAAATGTCTTTTTGAAGTTCGTCGATTCGCTGAAAGCCACTGAGTGCATGGTCATACTTGAAGAGCTGGGGCTGATGATCAAACAACAGGTGCCTTATGCAACCAATGCTTTCTTTGTCCATCACCCCGGCACTCATGGCATCGATATCTGCACCCTCACCGGTAAATGGCTGGAACGCGACGAGGTCGAGTACTGCCATCCGGAATTGCTGCGACAGGGTCAACGCCGAGCGATCCATGCCAATCAGTGGCACCTGAAGAAAACCACCGTGACCTATCAGGTTGAAATCGATGCCAGCGCCAACGTCGAAGCCGCACATGAGCTCGCGCAGGGCGAAGGCATCGTGATCGCCGTCATCGATGACGCGTTTGATATTGACCATCCCGAATTTTCCGGAGAAGGCAAAGTGGTCGGTGCAAAGAACTTTGACCGACGTAACGCCAAAGGGGGCCCGCGCCCACTGAACGCCCTGGAGCGCCACGGTACGGCCGCTGCCGGAGTGGCTTGCGCCAATGGTCAGGACGGCGCCAGCGGTGTCGCCCCCAAGGCCAGCCTGATGCCGTTGAAACTCACCAAACCCTTGGGAGCACGCGCGGAGGCCGACGCCTTTTTCTGGGCCGCCGATCAGGGAGCGGACGTCATTTCCTGCAGCTGGGGGCCGGCTGAAGGTCATTGGGCCGACCCGGCGGATCCGCGTCACACGCAAGTGTTTCCCTTGGCTGCCAGTACACGGCTGGCAATCGAATACGCCGCCACCAAGGGCCGCAATGGCAAAGGCTGTGTGATCTTTTTTGGCGCGGGAAACGGTAACGAATGCGCCGATAACGATGGCTACGCCAGCCACCCAGAGGTCATTGCGGTAGGGGCCTGCAACGATCAGAACCGGCGCAGTGCCTACAGTGATTATGGCAAGTGCGTCTGGTGCTGCTTTCCCAGCGGAGATCAGCAACACCCCGATCCGACATTCAAGCCTGCAACCTCGATCCCGCAGACCCGGGGTATCCGCACCACCGATTTGAGCGCAAAGTTTGCCGCAGCCACATTGCCGGCCTACACCGAGGCCTTCAGCGGTACCTCCAGCGCCTGCCCTGGCGCTGCGGGCATTGCTGCACTGGTGCTCGGCGTCAACCCTGAGCTTGATCGCACTGCGGTACGGCGGATTCTTGCCGATTGTTGCGACAAGATCGGCCACCCCGATGACGGGCCGCTCGGCCAGTACGACAAAAACGGCCACAGTCACTACTACGGGCACGGTCGACTCAATGCGCTGCGTGCCGTGCAGTTGGCACTTGAACTCAAAGCAAATGCGGGTTGATTCTCCTACATGAAAAAAGCCCTGTCGGCATACCGGCAGGGCTTTTTGTCAGGCGAACGTCTCAAGCGATCAATGCAGGATCTGGCTCAGGAACAGCTTGGTGCGGTCATTTTGCGGGTTGTCGAAGAAGTCGTTCGGCGCCGCCTGTTCGACGATTTCGCCCTTGTCCATGAAGATCACGCGGTTGGCCACGGTGCGGGCGAAGCCCATTTCGTGGGTCACGCAGAGCATGGTCATGCCGTCTTCGGCGAGGCCGATCATGGTGTCGAGTACCTCTTTCACCATCTCCGGGTCGAGTGCCGAGGTCGGTTCGTCGAACAGCATGATTTTCGGTTTCATGCACAGCGCGCGGGCAATCGCCACACGCTGTTGCTGACCGCCGGACAGTTGCCCCGGGAATTTATGCGCCTGCTCCGGGATGCGTACACGCTCCAGGTAATGCATGGCGATTTCCTCGGCCTTGCGCTTGGGCATCTTGCGCACCCACATCGGCGCCAGCGTGCAGTTCTGCAGGATGGTCAGGTGCGGGAACAGGTTGAAGTGCTGGAACACCATGCCGACTTCGCGGCGGATCGCTTCGATCTGCTTGAGGTCGTTGGTCAGTTCCACACCATCAACCACGATGCGGCCCTGCTGGTGTTCTTCCAGGCGATTGAGGCAGCGGATGGTGGTCGATTTGCCGGAACCCGACGGGCCGCACAGAACGATACGCTCGCCCTGTTTGACGTTGAGGTTGATGTCTTTCAGCACGTGGAACTGGCCGTACCACTTGTTCACGCCCTGCATCTGGATAATGCCTTCAGGGCCCACAGGCTTTTTGATTGCTTCGCTCATTTACAGAGAACTCCTAACGCTTGTGGCCAGTGTCGAGCTTGCGTTCCAGATGCATGGAATAGCGCGACATACCAAAACAGAAAATCCAGAACACCAGTGCGGCGAACACGTAGCCTTCGGTGGCCATGCCCAGCCATTTCGGATCGGCAGCGGCTTGCTTGACGCTGTTGAGTAGGTCGAACAGGCCGATGATGATCACCAGGCTGGTGTCCTTGAACAGCGCAATGAAGGTGTTGACGATGCCGGGAATCACCAGCTTCAGGGCTTGCGGCAGAATCACCAGGCCCATGGCGCGCCAGTAACCCAGGCCCATCGCCGCAGCCGCTTCGTACTGACCTTTGGGGATCGCTTGCAGACCGCCGCGCACCACCTCGGCGACGTAGGCCGACTGGAACAGAATCACCCCGATCAGCGCCCGCAGCAGCTTGTCGAAGTTCATGCCTTCGGGCAGGAACAGCGGCAGCATCACCGAGGACATGAACAGCACCGTGATCAACGGCACGCCACGCCAGAACTCGATGAACGTCACGCAGACCACACGGATCGCCGGCATGTTCGAGCGACGGCCCAGTGCCAGAATGATCCCCAGCGGCAAGGCGCCGGCGATACCGACGGTGGCGATGACCAGCGTCAGCATCAGGCCGCCCCACTGGCTGGTCGCCACGGCATCGAGGCCGAACACGCCGCCATGCAGCAGGCACCAGGCGACGATCGGGTAGATCACCAGGAAGCTCAGGCCGTACACCGCTTTACGCGGGAAGCGCGAGATGAACAGCGGCGCCACGCCGAGCACCGCCAGCCAAACAGTGAGGTCTACACGCCAGCGCAGTTCCACCGGATAGTAGCCGTACATGAACTGGCCGAAACGCTGCTGAATGAACACCCAGCAGGCGCCGTCCTTGGTGCAGTCGGCGCGGGTGGTGCCGACCCAGTTGGCGTCGAGGATCGCCCAGCTGAGGATCGGCGGCACGACGAGATAAATCAGGTAAAACGCAAACAGGGTCAGCAGGGTGTTGAGCCAGCTGGAGAACATGTTGGCGCGTATCCATGCCATCGGGCCGAAAACCTTGGCCGGCGGTGGCATGTCGGGTTTGAAAGTATGGGTTGTCATGCGCGTTTCCTCACCGCTCGATCAGCGCAATGCGCTTGTTGTACCAGTTCATCAGCAGGGAAATGCTGATACTGATCGCCAGGTACACGCTCATGGTGATGGCAATGACTTCGATCGCCTGACCGGTCTGGTTGAGCACGGTGCCGGCGAACAGCGAAACCATTTCCGGATAACCGATACCGGCGGCCAGCGACGAGTTCTTCGCCAGGTTCAGGTATTGGCTGGTCAGCGGCGGAATGATTACCCGCAGGGCTTGCGGAATGATCACCTTGCGCAGGGTCGGGCCGTTGCGCAAGCCGAGCGAACGCGCCGCTTCGGTCTGGCCATGGCTGACCGACTTGATCCCGGAACGGACGATTTCCGCGATGAATGCTGCGGTGTACACGGTCAACGCCAGGGTCAACGCCAGCAGTTCCGGGATCAGCACCCAGCCACCAACGAAGTTGAAGCCCTTGAGTTGCGGCATTTCCCAGTGCAGGGGTGCACCGAAGATCAGCGTGCACAAGGTCGGGATCACCAGCAGGATCGCCAGGCCGGTCCAGAACTTGTGGAATGGTTCGCCGGTGTCTTCGAATCGCTTGTTGGCCCAGCGGCACATCAGCACGATGGCGACGATGGCCAGCACCACACTGATGAAGAACGCCCAGAAGCCGTCAGCCATTTGCGCGGCCGGCATGTTCAGGCCCCGGCTGCTGACGAAGAAGGTGTCGCCGAAGTTGTGGCTGTTGCGCGGTCCCGGCATGGTCAGGAAAACCGCGAAGTACCAGAACAGGATCTGCAGCAGCGGCGGAATGTTGCGGAACACTTCCACATACACGGTCGCCAGTTTGCTGATGATCCAGTTCGGCGACAGCCGCGCCACACCGATGATGAAGCCCAGCAGGGTCGCCAGGATCACACCGATGAAGGTCACCAGCAGCGTATTGAGCAGGCCGATCACGAACACCCGCGCGTAACTGTCCGCTTCGGTGTAGGAAATCAGGTGCTGAGCGATGCCGAACCCGGCACTGCGCTCGAGAAAATCGAAACCGGACGTGATGCCCCGGTGTTGAAGGTTGGTCTGGGTGTTATCAAACAGATACCAGCCCATGGCGACCACCGCCACGACGGTGATGATCTGAAACAGCCACGCACGCACTCGCGGATCGCTGAGGCTGAACCTCTGCTTTGGTGCGCCGATTGAATTTTGCATGAAGTGCCCCGGAAAAAATGGAACAGAACATCACCCGGCGGTTGGCCCGCCGGGTGATAGAACCATTAGCGCACTGGTGGTGCGTACTGAATGCCGCCGTTGGTCCACAGCGCGTTCAGGCCACGGTCGATTTCCAGCGGAGTACTCTTGCCGAGGTTTTTCTCGAAGATTTCACCGTAGTTACCGACCTGCGAAACGATTTTCACAACCCAGTCCTTCGGCAGTTTCAGGTCCTTGCCGTATTCACCGTCAGCACCCAGCAGACGAGCAACGTCCGGGTTCTTGGTGGATTTGGCTTCTTCCAGCACGTTTTTCGAGGTCACGCCGGCTTCTTCAGTGTTCAGCAGCGCGTAGCCAACCCAGCGAACAATCGCCAGCCACTCGTCGTCGCCATTACGCACGACCGGGCCCAGTGGTTCTTTGGAGATGGTTTCCGGCAGTACCACGTAGTCTTTTGGCGAGGCCAGCTTGCTGCGCTGTGCGTACAGCTGCGACTTGTCGGAGGTCAGCACGTCGCAACGACCGGACTCCAGCGACTTGGCGCTTTCATCGGAGGTGTCGAAAGTGATCGGGGTGTACTTCAGGCCGTTGGCGCGGAAGTAGTCGGAGACGTTCAGTTCGGTGGTGGTACCGGCCTGGATGCAGATGGTTGCACCGTCCAGTTCCTTGGCACTTTTCACGCCCAGCTTGTTGTTGGCCAGGAAGCCCACGCCGTCGTAGTAAGTGATGAAGCCCGGGAATTTCAGGCCCATGCCGGCGTCACGCGAGCTGGTCATGGTGGTGTTGCGCGAGAGCAGGTCGATTTCGCCGGACTGCAGCGCGGTGAAGCGCTCCTTGGCGTTCAACTGGCTGAACTTGACCTTGTTGGCGTCGCCGAATACGGCAGCGGCCACAGCGCGGCAAACGTCAGCGTCGATCCCGAGAATCTTGCCCGAAGCGTCCGGCACCGAGAAACCCGGCAGACCGTCGCTCACGCCGCATTGCACGAAACCTTTCTTCTGCACGGCATCCAGGGTTGCACCCGCCTGAGCGAACCCGCTGACGCCGAGTACTGCTGCAGCAGTCACGACCGCCAGAGTGGATTTCAACATCTTCATTCAAACCTCCAGTTTTGCTCTTGTTGTGTCGGAGCTTGAGTCCAGTCGCACCCTTTTGAGGCGTTGTTGACCCGTGTTGGCTTTTTTTGGGGTCAACCGACGTAAGACCTTCGCTATGAGTCTAGTAGGAGAAAATCCACATCATGGACAACTCACTTCTCACCAGTCGGCCGAACGGGCTGTAGCCCTTTCACGTTCGCGTTGCCCGTAGCGGCCATTGGCGAACATCCATCACCGGATTCTTTGCAATCCCTTCGCACGACGTACACTGATAGTGTTACCGCAGGGCGTAGGACGCTTCATACAGAATCCTCCATAGCAAAGCCCGTACCACACCGCTTGCTGAAGCGGTTGCGCGACAGGTCAATAGCAAAACTTGTAGCCTTGCGACATCTTGTTAACGGATCGACCGGGCGCGCACGCAAATCACGCACTTATTGAGAGCGCCCGCACATTTTTGGAGCAGCCATGCACGAGCCCCTGATTCTTCAACCCCAAAAGCCCGCAGACGCCTGTGTGATCTGGCTGCACGGTCTCGGCGCGGATCGCTATGACTTCCTGCCAGTGGCTGAAGCGCTGCAGGAAAGCCTGCTGAGTACGCGCTTCGTATTACCGCAAGCGCCAACCCTGCCCGTCACCATCAACGGCGGTTACGCGATGCCGAGCTGGTACGACATAAAAGCAATGAGTCCGGCGCGGTCGATTGACCGTGAGCAGTTGGAAGCGTCGGCGGATCGCATCATCGAATTGATCGAAAAGGAGCGCGCCAGCGGAATAGACGCCTCGCGGATTTTTCTCGCCGGGTTTTCCCAGGGTGGCGCCGTTGTCCTGCACACCGCTTATATAAAGTGGCAAGGTCCGTTGGGTGGCGTACTTGCTCTGTCCACCTATGCCCCGACCTTCACCGATGAAATGGAGCTTTCAGCCAGTCAGCAGCGTATTCCTGCGCTGTGCCTGCACGGCCAGTTCGATGGCGTGGTGCAGAACTCGATGGGACGTAGCGCCTATGAGCATCTGCTGAAGCATGGTGTCACCGTGACATGGCAGGAATACCCAATGGAGCACGAAGTGTTACCCGAAGAAATTCGCGACATCGGGGTCTGGCTGGGTGAACACCTGCGTTGATCGTTTCAGTTCGAACGTCCCTTTGATCATCCCACTACGCCGAGCCCGCTTCTTGCATTACACTGGCCGGCGTACATTCCTTAACCAATTGATGAGATGACCGTGCTCAAAGCACTCAAGAAAATGTTCGGCAAAAGCGAGGCTGAGCAGCTCGCGCCAGCCCCCAGTGCGCCCTCACGCGCCCCCGGCCCTCGCAGCGATACGCCCAAAGCCGAACGTCCGGCACCGGTAGCGACACCTCAGCCCGAGCCGCAGCCTGCCATCGCCACCGAATCTGTCCGCGCCGAAGCACCGAAACCGCCCCGGCCGCGCCGCGAACCGAAGCCCAAGGCACCGGTCATTCCCTGGAAACTCGAAGATTTCGTCGTCGAACCCCAGGAAGGCAAAACCCGCTTCCACGATTTCAAACTCGCTCCGGAACTGATGCACGCCATCCAGGACCTGGGCTTTCCATACTGCACACCGATTCAGGCGCAGGTGCTGGGTTTCACCCTCGCCGGCAAAGACGCCATCGGCCGCGCGCAGACCGGCACCGGCAAGACCGCCGCGTTCCTGATCTCGATCATCACCCAACTGCTGCAGACCCCGCCGCCGAAAGAACGCTACATGGGCGAACCCCGCGCACTGATCATCGCGCCGACCCGTGAGCTGGTGGTGCAGATCGCCAAGGATGCGGCCGACCTGACCAAGTACACCGGCCTCAACGTGATGACGTTCGTTGGCGGCATGGACTTCGACAAGCAGCTCAAGCACCTCGAAGCACGCCACTGCGACATCCTCGTCGCCACACCGGGCCGTCTGCTCGACTTCAACCAGCGCGGCGACGTGCACCTGGACATGGTCGAAGTGATGGTGCTGGACGAAGCCGACCGCATGCTCGACATGGGCTTTATCCCGCAAGTGCGGCAGATCATTCGCCAGACCCCGCCGAAGTCCGAGCGTCAGACCCTGCTGTTCTCCGCGACCTTCACCGAAGACGTGATGAACCTGGCCAAGCAATGGACCACCGATCCGGCAATCGTCGAAATCGAAGTCACCAACGTGGCCAACGAAAACGTCGAGCAGCACATCTACGCGGTAGCCGGTGCGGACAAGTACAAATTGCTGTTCAACCTGGTCAACGACAACGGCTGGGAGCGCGTGATCGTCTTCGCCAACCGCAAGGACGAAGTGCGCCGTATCGAAGAGCGTCTGGTACGTGACGGCATCAACGCTGCGCAACTGTCCGGCGACGTGCCGCAGCACAAGCGCATCAAGACCCTGGAAGGCTTCCGCGAAGGCAAGATTCGCGTGCTGGTGGCCACCGATGTAGCCGGTCGTGGCATCCACATCGACGGCATCAGCCACGTGATCAACTTCACCCTCCCGGAAGTCCCGGACGATTACGTGCACCGCATCGGCCGTACCGGTCGCGCTGGCGCCGATGGCGTGTCGATCAGCTTCGCCGGTGAGGACGACTCGTACCAGTTGCCGTCGATCGAAGAGAAGCTCGGTCGCAAGATCAGCTGCGAAACACCGCCGACGCACCTGCTGCGCGCAGTCGAACGCAAGCGTCCGCAGCCGCAGTAAACGCCCCGAAAGCAAAAAGCGCAGCCGGCAACGGACTGCGCTTTTTTTTGCCCGACGTTTTCACCAGGCGCTTGCGATAGATAACTAAAAGTCCATAATGGACAAATAAGTTTATATCCAGACCGCGGAGCCTGACATGTCCAGTACACCCTACGTGATCGACCACACCCAGGCCCGCGAGCTGCTGGCGCGCATCGACGTGCCGCAGATCCTGCGCAAACTGTTTCGCGACCTCGCCGCCGGCCACGCCGTGCAACCGGCGCAGCAGTTGGTGGAGTTTCCGCAGGGCGCCGGCGACTTCATCAATTATCTGGGGGTGATGACCGAGGATGGCGTGTACGGGGTCAAGACCTCGCCGTACATCGTCCGCGAGCAAGGGCCACTGGTCACGGCGTGGACACTATTGATGTCGATGAAAACCGGCCAACCGCTGTTGCTTTGCGATGCCGGCGAGCTGACCACCGCACGCACTGCAGCGACCACCGCCGTTGCAGTCGATGCCCTCGCCCCGCTGAATGCCCAACGGCTGGCGATCATCGGCAGCGGCAAGGTTGCTCAGGCGCATCTGCATTACGTGAAAGGTCTGCGTGACTGGCAGCGCATCAGCGTGTACTCACCGAGCCTGTCTGAAGACGCTGAAACCCGGGCGCTGCTGAAAGAGATCTACCCGGGGGTGAAGATTGCCGACAGCCGCGATATCGCCTTCACGGACGCGGACGTGATCATGCTCTGCACCTCGTCCGCCGGCCCAGTGATCGACCCGGCCAGCTTGAGGAAACCGGCACTGATCACCTCGATCAGCACCAACGCTCCGCGCGCCCATGAGGTGCCCCCACAGAGCTTGGGCGACATGCAGGTGTTCTGTGACTATCGGCTGACCACGCCGGGCTCGGCGGGTGAGATGTTGATCGCGAGAGAGCAGCATGGCTGGGACAAGTCTGCGATTGTCGGTGACCTTGCCGATCTGCTCAGCGAGAAAGTGCCACGCCCCGGTTACGAACGTCACGTATTTTTCCGTTCAATCGGCCTGGGCCTGGAAGACATTGCGCTGGCCAATGCTATTTATCACCTCAAGCACTGACACCTCGATCCCTTGTAGGAGCTGACGAGTGAAACGAGGCTGCGATCTTTTGATTTTCAAAAGACAAGATCAAAAGATCGCAGCCTCGTTTCACTCGTCAGCTCCTACAGGATTCCAGATAAATTGGGAGATTTCATGAGCCAGGCAGACTTCATCATCATCGGCGGCGGGATTGCCGGCGCTTCCACCGGTTTCTGGCTGTCGCCGCACGCCAAGGTGATCGTGCTCGAACGCGAATCACACCCGGCCTATCACTCCACCGGACGTTCCGCCGCGCTCTATACCGCCGCCTACGGCACGCCGCAAGTGCGGGCGTTGACGCTGGCCAGCCGCGCGTTCTTCGACCATCCGCCGAGCGGCTTTTGCGAGCACCCATTGCTCACGCCACGCGGCGAAATGACCGTGGATTTCAGCGGTGACGCCGCCGAACTGAACAACCAGTACCTCAGCGCCAAAGCCACGGTGCCAGAAATGCAGCTGCTCAGCGCCGACGAAGCCTGCGCTCGCCTGCCGATCCTGCGTCGGGAAAAAGTCCACGGCGCGATCTACGACCCGACCGCCAGCGACATCGACACCGACGCCCTGCATCAGGGCTTCCTGCGCGGTATCCGCCGCAACAACGGCCAGGTGCACACCGATTGCGAAGTGCTGGGCCTGAGTCGTGACACTGACGGTCAGTGGCAAGTGCAGACCAACGGTCAGACCTTCAGCGCGCCGGTCATCATCAACGCCGCCGGCGCCTGGGCCGACCAGATCGGCGCACTGGCCGGTGCCCAAGCGCTGGGCCTGCAACCCAAGCGCCGCGCGGCGTTCATTTTCGCCGGCCCCGAGGGCGTGGACATTCATCACTGGCCGATGCTGGTCAGCCTCGATGAGTCGTTCTATATGAAGCCCGACGCCGGGATGTTCCTCGGCTCGCCGGCCAACGCCGATCCGGTCGAACCGCATGACGTGCAACCGGAAGAGCTGGACATCGCCATGGGCATCTATCAGATCGAAGAGGCTACGACCCTGACTATTCGCCGCCCGATCCGCACCTGGGCCGGACTGCGCAGTTTTGTCGCCGACGGTGATCTGCTCAGCGGTTTCGATCCGCAGGTGCCCGGGCTGTTCTGGGTCGCAGCCCAAGGCGGTTACGGTATTCAGACCTCACCGGCCATGGGCCAGGCCAGTGCGGCATTGGTACGCGGTGAAGCCTTGCCTGAACATCTGCAGCAGTTCGGCCTGAGCAGCGCCATGCTCTCCCTTGCAAGGCTCGGCTGAGCCCCTTGGCGGATGACGCGCCCAACGGATTGCGGCACACTCGCAGCGCCCCCGTGCACGGGGGCGCTGACGCTGCCTGGAGCTCCACAAACATGACCGCCCCCGAATTCGATCCGGCACTGGATAATTTCCGCGCCATCGCCGACGCCATCGCCACGCTGTTCTTTCCCCACGCCGAAGTGGTGCTGCACGACTTGCGCACGCAGAAGGTCGACTACATCGCCAACAACTTGTCCAAACGCGAGATCGGCGACGATTCATCGCTTGAAGACATGCTCAGCGAGGAGATCAGTGAGCGCAACATCGGCCCGTACGAAAAGCTCAATTGGGACGGCCAGAAGATCCGCAGCCTGAGCACCGTACTGCGCGACGGTGAAGAGCGGCCGCTGGCGGTGCTGTGCATCAATCTGAATATCTCGTTGTTCGAGAATGCCAAGGCTGCGCTGGATCTGTTCCTGTCGCCGAGCAAACTGATCCCGCAGCCGGATTCACTGTTTCGCGATGACTGGCAGGAACGCATCAACACCTTCCTCCACGCCTGGCTGCGCGAGCGGCAGCTGAGCCTGAATCTGCTGACCCGCGATCACAAGCGCGAACTGGTGCTGGCGCTGCATGCCGAAGGCGCGTTCAAGGGCAAGAGCGCCTCGAACTATGTGGCCAATGTGCTGAACATGGGGCGGGCGACGGTGTACAAGCATTTGAAGGAATTGAAGGGCTGAAGATCCAGGAGTTGTGTTGCCTGGAATGACCTCTTCGCGAGCAGGCTCGCTCCCACAGGGGATTTGTGAACGGCACAGATCCAATGTGGGAGCGAGCCTGCTCGCGAAAGCGGTAGATCAGTCGCCGTAGATGTCGGACTTGAAATACTTCTCGGAAATCTTCTGATATTCGCCGCTGGCACGAATCCCGTCGATGGCCGTATTCAACTGGCTGACCAGTTCGGTATTGCCCTTGCGCACCGCAATCCCCGCGCCTTCGCCCACGTACTTCGGATCCTTCAGTTCCGGCCCGACAAACGCGTAACCCTTGCCGCGTGGCATCGACAGGAAGTCGGTCAGCGGAATGGTGTCGGCAAAAATCGCATCGAGCCGCCCTGCCGCCAGGTCCATGTAGATTTCTTCGTTATTGCCATAGCGCTTGACGATGATGCCCTTGGGCTCGAACACCTCGGTGGCATAACGGTCGGTGGTGGTCGCACGCTGCACACCGACGGTCTTGCCCTTGAGGCTGGCGTACTGGTCATCGACCGTGGCGCCTTCCTTCATCACCAGCCGCGACGAAGTGAAGTAGTACTTGTGGGTGAAATCCACCGACTTCTTGCGGTCTTCGTTGATGGTCATCGACGACAGCGCCATGTCGATTTTCTTCACTTTCAGCGAAGGGATCAGGCCATCGAACTCACCCTCGACCCACACACACTTGACCTTCATCTGCGCGCACAGGGCGTTGCCGATGTCGTAGTCGAAACCGACGATCTCGCCCTTGTCGGTTTTCGAGGCGAAGGGTGGATAAGCGGCCTCAATGCCGATGCGCAGGGTTTTCTCCGCAGCAAACGAATGGGTGCACGCCAACAGGCTCAGGGCCAGACCGGTGATGAGGGGGAGTTTCTTCATGTTCGTTCTCTCGCGGGTTGTTGTTGGTTTGGCAAGACAGAAGAAAAGAGCTGGAACGGGATTTTTGTACTTATAAATCCATACTGGACTTATGTGTACATTTCGTCAATTGGGTAAAGAGAAGGGATTTTAGTGATGCAGGTGACGCCTTCGCGAGCAGGCTCGCTCCCACAGGGGATCTGTAGCGAACACGATATCTGCGTTCATGAAGATCCAATGTGGGAGCGAGCCTGCTCGCGAAAACTGACTGAAGGGCACTACAGAAATTACTTCTTCCAGCGCTCCGCCGCAGCATGATCACTGTCTCGCCCCTCAACCCAGCGCGGGCCGTCGCGGGTGTTCTCTTTTTTCCAGAACGGCGCGCGGGTTTTCAGGTAGTCCATGACAAAGGCGCAGGCGTCGAATGCCGCCTGGCGATGGGCGCTGGCCGCGCCGACAAACACAATCGGCTCGCCCGGCTCCAGCGCGCCGATGCGGTGCAGCACTTCCAGCTTCAGCAGCGGCCAGCGCTGCTCGGCCTCGACGGCGATCTTGCCAAGGGCTTTTTCGGTCATGCCCGGATAGTGTTCAAGGAACATCCCGGCCACATCCAGCCCGTCATTGAAGTCGCGCACGTAGCCGACAAAACTCACCACCGCGCCAACGCCGACATTCGCCGCGTGCATCGCGTTGACTTCAGCGCCGGGATCGAACGCCGTGGACTGCACACGAATCGCCATCCGTCAGCCTCCGGTCACGGTGGGAAAAAACGCCACTTCGTCGCCGTCGCTCACCGGCTCGTCGAGCTGGCACAGGTCTTCGTTGCGCGCGCACATCAGGTTCTGCTCGCTCAAGACCTCGGCGCCATCGCGTTGCGCGAGCAGCGCACGGACATCGTCGACCGTAGCGAAATCGCCTTCGACCTTGACCGAGTCCACGCCCAACGCTTCACGATAACGCGCAAAGAATTTAACCGTCAGTTTCATGGTTGCTCCGCCTGAAAATGCCCGCTCTTGCCGCCGACCTTTTCCAGCAAACGCACGCTTTCGATGGTCATGCCCCGGTCCACGGCCTTGCACATGTCGTAAATGGTCAGCGCGGCAACGCTGGCAGCGGTCAGTGCTTCCATCTCCACGCCGGTCTGCCCGGAGAGCTTGCAGCGGGCGACGATGCGTACGCTGTCTTCGCCTTCTGCACTGAGTTCGACCTTGACACCGGTGAGCATCAGCGGATGGCACAACGGGATCAGATCACTGGTTTTCTTCGCGGCCTGAATGCCGGCAATGCGAGCGACGGCAAACACGTCACCCTTGGGGTGGCCGCCGCTGACGATCATCTGCAGGGTTTCGGGCAGCATGCGCACCAGCGCCTGGGCGGTCGCCTCACGGAATGTCACGGCTTTTTCGGTGACGTCGACCATGTTGGCGCGACCTTGGGAATCGAGATGAGTCAGCACGGGATTACTCCTGATCAGGAGCGTGGATTGTAAACCTGTGGGTCAAATTTCCGCACCACTGATTATGAATTCACCGTTGCACCCTGTGGGAGCGAGCCTGCTCGCGAAAGCGGGTTCGGATTCACTAAGGATGTCGACTGATACACCGCATTCGCGAGCAGGCTCGCTCCCACGGGGACATGCATTTATCCATAAAAAACCGGGCGGATTTTGGGCCGCCCGGTTTTGTTGGAAGGGTTACAGATGCGATTCGGCGTATTCGGCCAGGATCGAGCGTGGCACGCCCTGCAGGGTGATGTGCACCCCGTTGGGGAAATCCTTGAAGCGTTCGGTCAGGTAGGTCAGCCCGGAGCTGGTCGCGGACAGGTAAGGGGTGTCGATCTGTGCCAGGTTGCCCAGGCACACCACTTTGGAACCGGCGCCGGCCCGGGTGATGATGGTTTTCATCTGGTGCGGCGTAAGGTTCTGGCATTCGTCGATCAGGATCAGGCTCTGCTGGAAGCTGCGACCGCGAATGTAGTTGAGCGATTTGAACTGCAACGGCACTTTGCTGAGGATGTAATCGACGCTGCCATGGGTGTTTTCATCATCCATGTGCAAGGCTTCGAGGTTGTCGGTGATGGCGCCCAGCCAAGGCTCCATTTTTTCCGCTTCGGTGCCGGGCAGGAAGCCGATTTCCTGGTCCAGGCCCTGCACGCTGCGGGTCGCGATGATGCGGCGATAGCGCTTGCTGACCATGGTCTGCTCGATCGCCGCGGCCAGCGCCAGAATGGTTTTACCGGAACCTGCCGCACCCGACAGGTTGACCAGATGAATGTCCGGATCCAGCAGCGCGTAGAGCGCCAGACTCTGATAGATGTCCCGTGGTTTGAGGCCCCAGGCTTCCTGGTGCAGCAGCGGTTCCTGGTGCAGGTCGAGGATCAGCAGCTTGTCTTCCTGGATTTCCTTGATCCAGCCGACAAAGCCTTGTTCGTCAATGATGAACTCGTTGATGTGCACCGCAGGCAGGTTGTCGATCAACTGCACCTGATGCCAGGTGCGGCCGTGATCCTGACGGGTATCGACCTTGCTCACGCGGTCCCAGAAGGAGCCGGTCATGTTGTGGTAGCCGTTGGGCAGCAGGGACACGTCGTCGACCAACTGGTCGGTGCTGTAGTCCTCGGCATCGATCCCGCAGGCGCGCGCCTTGAGGCGCATGTTGATGTCTTTGGTGACCAGCACCACGGCCTTCTGCGGATCACGGGTATGCAGGTCGATCAACTGGTTGATGATTTTGTTGTCGTTCAGATGCTCGGGCAGAATCAGGTTCGACTCGGCCTGTTTGCTCATCAGAATTGACAGCAAGCCCTTTGGCCCGCCCTTGCCGCGCTGGATCGGCACACCCAGTTCAACGTCCTCGGGGGAGGCATCGCCCAGGGTCTTGTCGATCAGCCGGATCGCCTGGCGGCATTCGGCAGCAACGCTGTGATGGCCGCTCTTGAGCTTGTCCAGCTCTTCGAGCACGGTCATCGGGATCGCGACGTGGTGTTCTTCGAAATTCAGCAGGGCATTTGGATCGTGAATCAATACGTTGGTATCGAGTACATAAAGGATTGGCTGGTTGGAAGAAGGGCTACGTCCGTGATCATCCATACTCGGTCACCTTTGTGGGAGCCATTCGACGCAATACCTGGGCGGTGCTGCGCCTCGAAGTGACTGCCGAATTCATCCACGAGGGCCTGGATGAAGTGCACACAAAAGGAGTCTTGGAAGACGCCACCTGTGTTGCAGGTTTCGGCGGTCTGTCTTCGTAATACTCCAAAACCCATGACATAAAAAAGCACTTTGACGGTTTTTTTAAGTTTATTTTGCAGAGTGACGAAAAGCCCTTGGCGGACCGTGCAGACCCCGCTAAAGTCGGAAGTCCGCCTGCATCGAATTCTCTGAAAAAATCGCCCCAAGCCCAATGTTTCCGGGCTTTTTTTCGTTTTTCAGCGAAACCCGTCCTGACAGTCTTCAAAGCCGATGCCACTTTGCGCAGTTTGCGTGATCAGCCACGGCAACGCGGTCCTCACCGCATCCTGTTTCATGTTGAAATTGATCACCCCGTGGCGCCACAACAACATCAGGGTCAGCACTCGCTGCGCGCTCTGCGCACCCTTGAGCTTGCCGGCACCATCCTGAGCATCGATGTCCCACAGCGCCACTTGCAAGCCCTGATTGCGCAAGAAGCTGCCAGCATCAGAGCGACGCTGCCCCTCCGGCGGACGGAACAGCGGCACGTAGTTTTCCGGCAACTTGTTCTTCACCAGGTCACTGCTGCGGCGCACCGAGTCCTGCCAGTCCTGCCAATAACTGTGGGAACGGAACTCCCAACCCTGCACGCCGACACACTGTTTCGAGAACTCCGATTGCAGATTGCTCACCGAGCGATCCGCCAGTCGCGCCTGCACGTCCTTGCCCAACAGGAAGAACGTGCCGCTGAGATTGGCTTTGCGCAGGTAGTCGGCGATCCAGTCGGTGTTGTCCGGCTGCAGGTTTGCAGCGCTGTCGAAACTCAGCAGAAACAGCCGGTCATGCATCTCGTCGCCGCTGCGTTCATAGTCGCCGAAACGATCGACTTCACTGCTGGTCTGCGGCGACAGCGCGGCCTTGCGCATCAGCTCGTCCAGGTACTGCAAATGAAACAACCGGCTCGGTTCGGCCCATTTGGTGTAATAACTGTCGTCGCTGACTACGAATTTGGCGGCCTGTTCGCGCAGGGTCGGCAGGTCTTCGACGAGGAAGCAGAACGAGGCATCCTGATCGCAGCTCTGCTGGGCGAAGTTGTAGTTGGCCAACAGACGTTCCCAGAGCCGCTGACGCAGGCGGCTGATCGCGTCGACGTTGATCGTGCGCAGCCCCAGACGCTGGGCCAGCGCAGCCTCGTCTAGCGCTTCGGTGCCGAGCAGGCCGCGGGCGAACATGAGGATTTCTGCACGCGAGGCGACGTCAAACAGCGTCGGATTGCTGAGCTGCTCCGGCCAGGTGCTGCGGTCCAGCGTCGCCACATCGCCCGGTGCCGCCATGGCCCCGCAGCTCAGCAGCCACGCCGTGATTAAAAGAACAATGCGCAAAGGGGTGTCTCCATAACCAAACCCGCGCGGCACTATAGCTGATCCCGCACGATTCCCAGCAGCAACACCTATCTCCTGTGGGAGCGAGCCTGCTCGCGAATACGGTGTATCGGTCGGCATTTATAGTGAATTTGAATCTGCTTTCGCGAGCAGGCTCGCTCCCACAGGTGGGTTGAGTTAAGCCGTCGATCACCTATGGGCTTGATAGCTGGAGTCAACCCGGCCAACCCCCTAGAATCGCCCCCACGATTAAAGGAGACGACTTCATGCTGATGGTGATTTCCCCCGCCAAGACCCTCGATTACGAAACACCGCCGGCGACCCAGCGCTTTACCCAGCCGCAATACCTCGACCATTCCCAAGAGCTGATCCAGCAACTGCGCGAACTGAGCCCGGCACAAATCAGCGAACTGATGCATGTGTCCGACAAGATTGGTGGCCTCAACGCCGCGCGTTTCGGCAGCTGGACGCCCGCCTTCACCCCGGAAAACGCCAAGCAGGCCCTGCTCGCATTCAAAGGTGACGTGTACACCGGCCTCGACGCCCAGTCCTTCAGCGAAGCCCAGTTCGACTACGCGCAAAAGCACCTGCGCATGCTCTCCGGCCTTTATGGCCTGCTGCGTCCGCTGGATCTGATGCAGCCGTACCGTCTGGAAATGGGCACCAAACTGGCCAACGCCCGTGGCAAGGATCTGTATGCGTTCTGGGGCACCCGCATCAGCGAATGGCTCAACGAAGCGCTGGCCGAGCAAGGCGACGACCTGCTGCTGAACCTGGCGTCCAACGAGTACTTCTCGGCGGTCAAACGCAGCGCCCTGAACGCGCGGATCATCAACACCGAGTTCAAGGACCTGAAGAACGGTCAGTACAAGATCATCAGCTTCTACGCGAAGAAGGCCCGCGGGCTGATGAGCCGTTTCGTGATTCAGGAAAAAATCAACGATCCTGCCCTGCTCAAGCAGTTCGATGTGCAGGGTTATCAGTACAGCGCCGAGCAGTCGAAACCGGACAATCTGGTGTTTCTGCGAGATCACGCCCCGGAATAAAGCATGCCCATTGCACGACTCTTTCTATAAAGAGTCGTGCAGCTCGCACGACGTCAAAAATCCCCCGCCACATTTCGCCGTTTTATTGGCGCCATAAAATCGTCCCGCCCAATTCTAATTTTAGTTTCACTCGACACCCGCACTTTTTTTCAGTAGTGGCACGTAAATTTTTTTACGGTAGTGGCACAAAACTATCTAGCTCGATTGCGCACCGATTAATAAAGGCCCAAATCGAAAGTGCTATCAATTTGAGACCAGTGCCATCTTTGTCAATATTTCAAAAAATTTCAGATTTCGCGATGAGCGGGTAGGAACTATGTCCAAATGCATAGCTCATACCACCGGTAACGATTCTCGCCGAGTTTGTACGAGATAACTTACGCAGAGCGGAGAACCATGTAACCAAGTTGTCACAGCAACTTGCCTAGATGGTTCACTCATCTGATCAACTAACGATGGATAGGTGATACGCACCATAAACATCCTCTACAAGGCCAAGGCTGCGCCCCTGTAAACGTGCTCGCCTGAGCACCCAACCGCTTGATCTACGGGCTTTTCGACCGACATCAGGTGGACTGAAAACATGCACAAGAGTCTTCCAGCAAGAAGATCCGCTGCATAACAGGGCAAGTCATAACAACCAGGCCTAGTTGCGCACATCTTGAGTGCACTTATTTAGACACTCGGAACTTAGTATGCCTGCACACGGCATTGTGGCGCCTGTTTGCCGCACTTTCGAGTGCACTATGACCGCTGAACACCATTAACTCCGGCCATCTAATGGCTTGATAAAACACAGAGGTATTTGCGATGCGCATCAGCATATTTGGTTTGGGTTACGTTGGCGCAGTATGTGCCGGTTGCCTGTCTGCACGGGGCCATGACGTGGTTGGCGTCGATGTTGCCAAAGACAAGATCGACATGATCAACGCCGGCAAGTCGCCGATTGTTGAACCGGGTCTGGGCGAACTTCTGGCCCAGGGTATCGAGACCGGTCGTCTGCGCGGTACAACCAACTTCGCCGAGGCAATTCGTGACACCGACCTGTCGATGATCTGCGTCGGTACACCGAGCAAGAAGAACGGCGACCTGGAACTGAACTACATCGAGGCGGTGTGCCGCGAGATCGGTTTCGTGCTGCGTGAAAAATCCACCCGTCACACCATCGTGGTGCGCAGCACCGTGCTGCCGGGCACCGTCGCCAACGTGGTCATCCCGATCCTCGAAGACTGCTCGGGCAAGAAGGCCGGTGTCGATTTCGGCGTCGCGGTCAACCCGGAATTCCTGCGTGAATCCACCGCGATCAAGGACTACGACCTGCCACCGATGACCGTCATCGGCGAGTTCGACAAGGCCTCGGGCGACGTTCTGCAATCGCTGTACGAAGAACTCGACGCGCCGATCATCCGCAAGGACATCGCCGTCGCCGAGATGATCAAGTACACCTGCAACGTCTGGCACGCAACCAAGGTCACCTTCGCCAACGAGATCGGCAACATCGCCAAAGCGGTCGGCGTCGATGGCCGTGAAGTGATGGACGTGGTCTGCCAGGACAAGACCCTCAACCTGTCCCAGTACTACATGCGCCCGGGCTTCGCCTTCGGCGGTTCGTGCCTGCCCAAAGACGTGCGCGCCCTGACCTACCGCGCCGGTTCGCTGGACGTCGAAGCACCGCTGCTCAACTCGCTGATGCGCAGCAACGAATCGCAAGTGCAGAACGCCTTCGACATCGTTGAAAGCCACGACAAACGCAAAGTCGCCCTGCTCGGCCTGAGCTTCAAGGCCGGCACCGACGACCTGCGCGAAAGTCCGCTGGTGGAACTGGCCGAAATGCTGATCGGCAAGGGCTACGACCTGAGCATCTACGACAGCAACGTCGAGTACGCCCGTGTTCACGGCGCGAACAAGGACTACATCGAGTCGAAGATCCCGCACGTGTCGTCCCTGCTCAACGCGGACTTCGATTCGGTGATCGACAACTCCGACGTGATCATCCTCGGCAACCGCGACGAGAAATTCCGCGCGCTGGCCCAGGAAGCACCGCAAGGCAAACAGGTCATCGACCTGGTCGGCTTCATGGCCAAAGCCACCAACCCAGGTACTCGCACTGAAGGTATCTGCTGGTAAACAGCCCTGTAGGAGCTGACGAGTGAAACGAGGCTGCGATCTTTACCCCGGCCACTTGAGTCTTGAGTGAACCCGCAAAGATCAAAAGATCGCAGCCTTCGGCAGCTCCTACATGTCCTTGCAAGTTTTTGTATGCCTGCCTTAACCCCATCGGGCCACCCGACAGGCTCGCCCGAGATAGAGACGGATGCAGATTATGCACAGGCTAAAGCACGGCCTACTTCAGGCCGCCGGTTGGCTGTTTTACCTCAGTTTGTTGATGGGCCTGGCCTTGATGCTGCCCACGTCCACATTCGACTCCGAGTCGAAGGACTTCATTTTCCTGATTGGCGCCGTGGGTATCTGGCGCTACTCGATGGGTGCAACGCACTTTGTGCGCGGCATGATTTTTCTCTACATCGTTTACCCGCACCTGCGCCGCAAAGTGCGCAAGCTGGGTAAAGCGGCGGACCCGTCGCATGTGTTTCTGATGGTCACCAGTTTCCGTATCGACGCGCTCACCACCGCACAGGTCTACAGCTCGGTGATCCGCGAAGCCATCGACTGCGAACTGCCGACCACCGTGGTCTGCTCGATTGTCGAAATGTCCGATGAGCTGCTGGTCAAGGCGCTGTGGGCGCGGATGAATCCGCCAGACCGCGTGAAGCTCGACTTCGTGCGCATTCCCGGCACCGGCAAGCGTGATGGCCTGGCCTACGGTTTCCGCGCGATCTCCCGTCACCTGCCGGACGACCGCGCCGTGGTGGCCGTGATCGACGGTGACACCGTGCTTGGCGAAGGCACCGTGCGCAAGACCGTGCCGTGGTTCCAGCTGTTCGGCAACGTCGGCGGCCTGACCACCAACGAGTTCTGCGAAGTGCGCGGCGGCTACATCATGAGCGAATGGCACAAGCTGCGTTTCGCCCAGCGTCACATCAACATGTGCTCGATGGCCCTGTCCAAGCGCGTACTGACCATGACCGGGCGTATGTCGGTGTTCCGCGCCACCGTGGTGACCGACCCGGAATTCATCGCCGACGTCGAAAGCGACTCGCTGCAACACTGGCGCCTGGGCCGTTTCAAGTTCCTCACCGGTGACGACAAATCGAGCTGGTTCAGCCTGATGCGTCTGGGTTACGACACCTTTTACGTGCCGGACGCCGCGATCAACACCGTTGAACACCCGCCGGAAAAGAGCTTCATCAAGGCCAGCCGCAAACTGATGTTCCGCTGGTACGGCAACAACCTGCGCCAGAACTCGCGAGCGCTGGGCCTGGGTGTGAAACGCCTCGGCGCCTTCACCTCGGTGGTGCTGTTCGACCAGCGTGTGTCGATGTGGACCTCGCTGCTGGGCCTGACCGTGGCGATCATCGCCAGCTTCAAGTACGGCGGTGCGTTCATCCTCGCCTACCTGCTGTGGATCGGCATCACGCGCCTGATTCTGACCTTGCTGCTGTCGTGCTCCGGTCACCGGATCGGCCCGGCCTATCCCGTGATTCTGTATTACAACCAGATCGTCGGTGCGCTGGTGAAGATCTACGTGTTCTTCCGCCTCGACCAGCAATCCTGGACGCGCCAACCCACTTCCCTGACCCGTGATCTCGCCAGCTTTCAACGTTGGTTCAACACCTGGTCGTCTCGGACCATGACCTTCTCCGCCGGCAGCATTTTCGTCGCCGTGCTGCTGATGATGGTCTGACCTGCCCCTATTGAATTAACAAGGAAATCGCCCCCATGAATACCGCCGTCAACGCCAACGTAGTGCATGAATCCGAAGCCCAGCGTCAGCACGCCCGAGTGAAAATCCCGGCCAAACTGCGTTTCTTCGGCCCGGACCGGACGCCGGTCGAGGCGCGGGTCCTGGACCTGTCCGCCGGTGGTCTGGCGTTCAACGCCGGACAACTGCCGCTCAAGACCGGCGACGTGTACAAGGCACGCCTGCAATTCGTCATCGACAACCTCGGCCTGGCCATGGACGTCGAACTGCAAGTGCGCTCCTACGACCGCCAGAGCGGCCGCGTCGGTTGCCAGTTCCAGAACCTCGAACCGCAAGACATCTCGACCCTGCGTCACCTGATCACGTCGCACCTGGCCGGCGACATCGTCAGCATGGGTGAAGTGCTGGCGACGCTGCAGCGCGACAACTTCACCAAGGCGCGCAAGGTCAAGGACGGCGGCAGCGGCATGACCCCGTTCGGGCGGCTGAAAGCGGTGACTTTCAGCGCCGGTATTTTCGCCATCGGTCTGGTCGCGTTCGGTTTCGTCTTCAAGTCGGTGTACGGCATGTACTTCGTCAGCCATGCGCAGGCCGGTCTGGTCAGCGTACCGGGAATGAACATCACCATGCCGCGTGACGGCACCGTGCAGAGCCTGGTCAAGTCCGACGGCGTCGCCGCCAAAGGCGCCCCGCTGGCGACCTTCAGCACCAGCATGCTCGACGTGCTCAAGGGCCATCTCGACGAAGACCAGTTGCAACCGGCCAAGGTGGAAGAACTGTTCGGCAAGCAGATGACTGGCACCCTGACCTCGCCGTGCGACTGCACCGTGGCCCAGCAACTGGTGGCTGACGGTCAGTACGCAAGCAAAGGCGACGTGATCTTCACCCTGGTACCGCGCAACACCCAGGCCACCGTCGATGCACGCTTCTCCTATCGCCAGTTCGGCGACGTGCGTCCGGGTACGCCAGTGAGCTTCCAGATCGCCGGCGAAGACCAGACCCGCACCGGCAAGATCGTCAGCAGCACCAGCCTGAAAAGCGCCGACCTGTCCTCCGACATTCGCGTGCAGATTCAGCCGGACGAACCGCTGGACAGCAGCTTCGCCGGCCGTCCGGTGGAAGTGAACAGCGACCGTGGCCCGAACCTGAACTGGCTGATCGACAAAGCCATGGCTGCCGGTCTTTAAGTCGAGGACATGCCTGTGACTACTCCTATCTTGAACACACCGCCGAACCTGTGGGAGCGAGCCTGCTCGCGAAAGGATCAGCGCGGTTTGTCTGAAGTACCGAGTCGACTGCTTCGCGAGCAGGCTCGCTCCCACATGGGTTTGATGGTGTGCTCGCTGGCGCTGGCGGTGAGTCTGGCCGGTTGCGCCGGCCTGCCCGACCAGCGTCTGGCCAACGAAGCGCTCAAGCGTGGCGACACCGCCACCGCCGCGCAGAACTACCGTGCGCTGGCGGATCTGGGTTACAGCGAGGCGCAAGTCGGTCTCGCCGATATCCAGGTCGACAGCCGCGACCCTGAGCAGATCAAACAGGCCGAAGCGACCTACCGTGCCGCTGCCGACGTGTCGCCTCGGGCCCAGGCCCGTCTCGGTCGCCTGCTGGTGGCCAAGCCGGGTTCCACCGAAGCCGAGCACCACGAAGCCGAAAGCCTGTTGAAAAAAGCCGCCGCCAACGGCGAAGGCAACACGTTGATCCCGCTGGCGATGCTGTACCTGCAATTCCCGCACAGCTTCCCGAATATCAACGCGCAGCAGCAGATCGATCAGTGGCGCAAATCCGGTTACCCGGAAGCGGGTCTGGCGCAGGTGCTGCTGTATCGCACCCAAGGCACTTACGACCAGCATCTGGATGACGTGGAAAAGATCTGCAAGGCCGCGCTCAACACCACCGACATCTGCTACGTCGAACTGGCCACGGTGTATCAGAAACGTGCCCAGCCTGAGCAACAGGCCGCGCTGCTCAAGCAGATGCAGGCCGGTTACAGCCGCGGCACGGTCAGCGCGCAGCGCGTCGATTCGGTGGCCCGCGTGCTGGCCGATTCGACCCTCGGCAAGACCGACGAAAAGACCGCACAGTCGCTGCTCGAACCGATTGCCCCGGGCTACCCGGCGTCGTGGGTGACCCTCGCGCAACTGCTTTACGACTTCCCGGAACTGGGCGACGTCGATCAGATGATGAAGTACCTGGACAACGGCCGCGCCGCCGACCAGGCGCGCGCCGAACTGTTGCTGGGCAAGCTCTACTACGAAGGCAAACTGGTGCCGGCCGACGCGAAAGTCGCCGAAGAACACTTCCAGAAAGCCGTCGGCCGCGAAGTCGCCGCCGACTATTACCTCGGCCAGATTTATCGCCGTGGTTACCTGGGCAAGGTCTATCCGCAGAAGGCTCTCGACCACCTGCTGACCGCTGCGCGCAATGGCCAGAACAGCGCCGACTTCGCCATCGCCCAACTGTTTTCCCAAGGCAAGGGCACCAAGCCCGACCCGCTCAACGCCTACGTATTCAGCCAATTGGCCAAGGCGCAGAACACCCCGCAAGCCGATGAACTGGCGACCACCCTGGCCGCGCAATTGCCGCCCGAGCGTCTGGCCGAAGCCCAGCGCCTGCTGCAACAGGAACAGGCCAGCCGTGGCGCCCTGAACCAGAACACGCTGCAACTGCACGCCCTGCAAGAAGAAGACGGCGAGGAATCCCTATGAAGTTGAATCCCTTTGTGAAGGCCGGCATTGGCCTCACGTTCGCGCTGATCTGGTCTTGCCCGACACTGGCCGCGATCACTGAAACCAAGAACTTCGGTCTGGAAGTAAAAATCACCGGCCAGTCCGAAGACGACCGCGACCTCGGCACCGCCAGCGGCGGCGACGTCAACGGTGTGGGCCTGGACCTGCGTCCATGGATCTACGGCGAAAGCGGCGCGTGGAGCGCCTACGCCATGGGTCAGGCCGTGACCTCGACCGACATCATCGAGACCGACACCCTGCAACAGTCCGACGGTGAACAAACCACCGACAACAGCGACCGCAAAACCAAGAAAAACTACCTGGCGATGCGCGAATTCTGGGTCGGCTACAGCGGCCTGACGCCGTACCCCGGCGAGATGCTCAAGTTCGGTCGCCAGCGTCTGCGCAATGACGACGGCCAATGGCGTGACACCAACATCGAAGCGCTGAACTGGACCTTCGACACCACCCTGCTGCGCGCCAACGTCGGTGTCGCCGAACGCTTCAGCGAATACCGCACCGACCTCAAAGAGCTGGCGCCGAAAGACAAGGATCGCCTGCACGCCTACGCCGATGCCGCTTATCAGTGGACCCCGGGTAACTGGGTCGGCATTCGCGGTCATCACACCCACGACAACGGCAAGCTCGATTACGCCGAACCGGGCGTGCCCCGCGACACCCTCGACAAAACCCAGAACGGCGACATCAGCTGGCTCGGTCTGACCGCCGACAGCGACGCCTATAACTGGCGCAACACCAACACCGTCAACTACTGGGGCAGCATCACCGGCATGAGCGGCGACCTCGATTCGGTCAACCCGCTGAACGCCGATGGCAGTCGTCCGGCGCAAGCCAAGCGCAGTGATGACATCAACGGCTGGGCCACCGACCTTGGCGTGCGTTTGCGCCTTGATCCGCAATGGCAGGTCGGTGCGGCCTACGCCCGCGCCAGCGCCGATTACCAACAGAACGGTCTGGAGAGCAACCGCTCCAACTACACCGGTACCCGCTCGCGGGTGCACCGTTTCGGCGAAGCGTTCCGTGGCGAAATGAACAACATGCAGACCGCCACCCTGTTCGGTTCGTGGATGCTCAACGACCAGTACGACGCCAGCCTGATCTACCACAAATTCTGGCGCGTGGACGGCAACAAGCCGGTGGGCAGCAACGGCATCAACGCCGTGGAAAACAACACCGACGACGTCACTGGCGCAATCCTCTCCAGCACCTCGCTGCCACTGCAGGATGGCAACAAGGACCTGGGTCAGGAAATGGACCTGGTGGTGACCAAGTACTTCAAGCAAGGCTTGCTGCCGGCGGCGTTGAGCCAGTCGATCGACGAGCCGTCGGCGCTGGTGCGTTTCCGTGGCGGTGTGTTCAAGCCGGGTGATGCCTATGGCAGCCAGGTCGATTCGTACATGCACCGCGCGTTCATCGACGTGATCTGGCGCTTCTGATGCAAACCGCCAAGGGAGTGCCCGACATGCACCATGCAAGGAAAGGCTCGCTCAGCCTGTTGGCCGGCGCCATGCTGCTGGCCTCCGCTGGCGCGTTCGCCACGGTGGAACCGGCCGTGCCTCAACAGGGCAAGCCGGTGACCACCGCCAAAGAGCTGCAACAAGCCAAGACCTACACCGTCAGCAGCGCGCCGACCGAGGCGCTGGAGCTGGCCAAGCCGAAACTGCCCGACCTGTCCGGTTTCACCGCCGAGGCTGCCGCTGCGAAGATCAATCGTAGCAAAGCAGGCAAGATCAGCGTGCGCCGGATGATGCAGGAAGACGCCCTGAAGGACTTCATCGGCGGCGACAACAAGATGGCCGAATGGGTGGTGCGTCAGCACGGCATCCCGCAGGCGATCTTCGTCGACGACGGCTACATGAACCTGAAAGAGCTGGCGCAGAAGCTGCCCAAGCAGTACTTCAGCGAAACCGCGCCGGGCGTGTATCTGGCCAAATTGCCGATCGTGGTCGGCCGCAAAGGCATCCTCGAAATCGACGGCCAGACCCAGGAATTGCGCCTGTCGCAAGAGGCCGGTTCGTTCCTGGTCAACGACGGTCAGCTGTTCGTGCGTGACACCAAAGTCACTGGCTGGCGCGAGAAGGACAACGGCCCGGCAACCTTCCGTTCGCCGAAGGAATTCCGTCCGTTTCTGCTGGCCTGGGGCGGCACCGAGACCTACATCGTCAACAGCAAGATGGCCAGTTTCGGCTACGCCAACAGTAAGTCGTACGGGGTGAGTATTTCCCAGTACACGCCGAACATGGCCAAGGTCCTCAAGCGTCCCGAGCCGACCGGCTGGATCGTCGGCTCCGAGTTCTCCGACATGTGGTACGGCTTCTACTGCTACGAGACCCGCGACTTCGTGGTCAAGGGCAACACCTACAAGGACAACATCGTCTACGGCATCGACCCGCACGACCGTTCCCACGGTCTGATCATTGCCGAGAACACCGTCCACGGCACGAAGAAGAAGCACGGCATCATCATTTCCCGTGAAGTGAACGACAGCTTCATCTTCAACAACAAGAGCTACGACAACCACCTCTCAGGCCTGGTGATCGACCGTAACAGCGTCAACAACATCATCGCCTACAACGAGATCTACAAGAACCACACGGACGGCATCACGCTCTACGAGTCCGCCGACAACCTGCTGTGGGGCAACAAGGTCATCAGCAACAAGCGCCACGGCATCCGCATTCGTAACAGCGTGAACATCCGCCTCTACGAAAACGTCGCCATGGCCAACGGGCTGACCGGCGTCTACGGCCACATCAAGGACCTGACCGACACCGACCGAGACATCAAGCTCGACCCGTTCGACGCCCAGGTCTCGCTGATCGTGGTTGGCGGTGAACTGGCGGCCAACGGCAGCGGCCCGATGGCCATCGACTCGCCGTTGAGCGTCGAGCTGTATCGCGTATCGATGCTGGCGCCGACCAAGTCCAGCGGCATCAGCTTCAACGGCATCCTCGGCGAGCGCCAGGATGAAATTCTCGACCTGCTGGTGCGCCAGCAGAAAGCCGTACTGATCGACCCTGTCGAACGCCAGACCGAACTGCGGGACTGAGGATAATTTTATGCACCCACACTTGATCAAATTACTCAGCCTGTCGGCCCTGACCGTGGGCATTCTGGCGGCCAGCAATGCTGCCCGCGCCGATGAAGCGGCGGGCGCCACCGCACCAAAATTCAGCGCCGAACCGTGCTGCAACCTGTGCCCGGCCGCGCACGACGCGAAGAACTACACCACGCGTTATCAGCAGAACTTCACCACGCTGGTGCAGGCGCAGGGCGACTGGCTGTTCCGTACCCAGGAAGATTTGCGCACCGAGTTCAACACCACCCCGGCCGGCTACAAACGCCTGCAACAGCTGCACGATGCGTTCAAGGCCAAAGGCGTCGAACTGGTGATCGTCTACCAGCCGACCCGCGGTCTGGTGAACCGCAACAAGCTCAACCCGCAGGAAAAAGCCGCGTTCGATTACGAGAAAGCGCTGGGCAACTACAAGACCATGCTCGGGCGTTTCGCCAAGATGGGTTACGTGGTACCGGACCTGTCGCCGCTGACCAACGAATCGCTGCCGGACACCCTGCCCGCCCACGATTTCTACTTCCGTGGCGACCAGCACTGGACGCCATACGGTGCTCAGCGCACAGCGAAAATCGTCGCCGAGAAGGTCAAGCAGATCCCGGCCTTCGCCGACATTCCCAAACGTGAATTCGAGACCAAGCGCACCGGGCGCATGGGCAAGACCGGCACCCTGCACAACATGGCCGGGCAACTGTGCGGCACCAGTTACGCGATCCAGTACATGGACCAGTTCACCACCGAGCCGAAAGGCGAGGCCGGTGACGGCGACCTGTTCGGTGATTCCGGCAACCCGCAAATCACCCTCGTCGGCACCTCGCACAGCGGCAAGAACTACAACTTCGCCGGCTTCCTCGAAGAGGCAATCGGCGCCGACATTCTCAACGTCGCCTTCCCTGGCGGTGGTCTCGAAGGTTCGATGCTGCAGTACCTCGGTAGCGACGAATTCCAGAAGACCCCGCCGAAGATTCTGATCTGGGAATTCTCGCCGCTGTACCGCCTCGACCAGGAAACCATCTATCGCCAGATGATGGCGCTGCTGGATAACGGTTGCGAAGGCAAGGAAACCCAAATGTCCGCCAGCACCACACTCAAGCCTGGCGGCAAACAGGAACTGCTGGTCAACAGCAAAAACCTGAACCTGCAGAACAGCAGCCATCAGGTCGACATCCGCTTCGCCGACACCTCGGTGAAAACCCTGCAAGCCACCCTCTGGTACATGAACGGTCGCCACGAGGACATCAAGATCGAGAAACCGGAAACCTCCGACACCGACGGTCGTTTCGCCTTTGAGCTGCGCACGGACGAAGACTGGGCCTCGCAAAATCTGCTGGCCGTCGAAGTCCAGGGCCCGGAAGCGGGTACTGCACCGCAAAAAGTCGAAGCGAAAATCTGCAAACGCAACGTATTCCCGGGCGCTGGGCCACAAACCGCGCAAGTCGGGCAATGAGGTCTGCTATGCGAAATCGAACGATCAAACACCTGCTTGCACCATCCCTGCTGACCCTGGCGATGTTCGCCGGGGCCACTCAGGCCGCCGCGCCACTGCGCCCGCCGCAGGGCTACTTTGCTCCTGTGGATAAATTCAAGTCCGGCGACAACAGCGAAGGCTGCGACGCGATGCCGGCGCCGTACACCGGGCCGCTGCAATTTCGCAGCAAATACGAAGGCTCGGACAAGGCCCGCGCGACCCTGAACGTGCAGTCGGAAAAAGCCTTCCGCGACACCACCAAGGACATCACCACCCTGGAGCGCGGCACCGCCAAACGAGTGATGCAGTTCATGCGCGACGGCCGTCCGGAGCAGCTCGACTGCACGCTCAACTGGTTGACCGCGTGGGCCAAGGCCGATGCATTGATGTCGAAAGACTTCAACCACACCGGCAAGTCGATGCGCAAATGGGCGCTGGGCAGCATGGCCTCTTCGTACATTCGCCTGAAGTTCTCCGACTCGCATCCGCTGGCCACGCATCAGCAAGAAGCGCAGCAGATCGAGGCGTGGTTCAGCAAGATGGCCGATCAGGTGGTCAGCGACTGGGACAACCTGCCGCTGGAAAAAACCAACAACCACTCGTACTGGGCCGCGTGGTCGGTGATGGCGACCTCGATCGCCACCAACCGTCGCGACCTGTTCGATTGGGCAGTGAAGGAATACAAGGTCGGGGTCAATCAAATCGACGCCGACGGCTTCCTGCCTAACGAACTGAAGCGCCAGCAACGCGCCCTCGCCTATCACAACTACGCCCTGCCGCCACTGGCGATGATCGCCAGTTTCGCCCAGGTCAACGGTGTCGATCTGCGTCAGGAAAACAACAGCGCGCTCAAGCGTCTGGGTGATCGGGTGTTGGCCGGGGTGAAAGACCCGGATCAGTTCGAGGAAAAGAACGGCAAGAAACAGGACATGACCGACCTGAAAGAGGACATGAAATTCGCCTGGCTCGAACCGTTCTGCACCCTCTACACCTGCCCGGCGGATGTGATCGAGAAGAAGCACGGCATGCAACCGTTCAAGACCTTCCGCCTCGGCGGGGACTTGACCAAGGTCTACGACCCGTCGCATGAGAAGGGCAAGAAGGGTTCTTGAGGACATCGATAAACCCTGTGGGAGCGAGCCTGCTCGCGAATAGGGTCTGACATTCAAAACTGATGTCGACTGACACGACGCCTTCGCGAGCAGGCTCGCTCCCACAGGGGCCCGTGTCAGATTTGAAATTTTTGAGTTAGCCCTCTGGTTTTACGTGGGGGGTTTGGGGGGGCTTTGGCCCTTGACTGTTGGTTCAAACATGGAGAGATCGGGATGGTATTTTCATCCAACGTGTTCCTGTTTCTGTTCTTGCCGATCTTTCTCGGCTTGTACTACTTGAGCGGGCAACGCTATCGCAACCTGTTGCTGCTGATCGCCAGCTACGTGTTCTACGCGTGGTGGCGGGTGGACTTCCTGGCGCTGTTCGCCGGCGTCACCCTGTGGAACTACTGGATCGGCCTGAAAGTCGGCGCCGCCGGCGTGCGCACCAAACCGGCGCAGCGCTGGCTGCTGCTCGGCGTCGCGGTCGACCTGTGCATCCTCGGCTACTTCAAGTACGCCAACTTCGGCGTGGACAGCATCAACGCGATCATGACCTCGTTCGGTCTGGAGCCGTTCATCCTGACCCACGTGCTGCTGCCGATCGGTATCTCGTTCTATATCTTCGAGTCGATCAGCTACATCATCGACGTGTACCGCGGCGACACCCCGGCCACGCGCAACCTGATCGACTTCGCGGCGTTCGTGGCGATCTTTCCGCACCTGATTGCCGGCCCGGTTCTGCGCTTCCGCGACCTTGCCGATCAATTCAACAACCGCACCCACACCCTCGACAAGTTCTCCGAAGGCTGCACGCGGTTCATGCAGGGTTTCATCAAGAAGGTGTTCATCGCCGACACCCTCGCGGTGGTCGCCGACCATTGCTTCGCCCTGCAAAACCCGACCACCGGGGATGCCTGGCTGGGCGCACTGGCGTACACCGCGCAGCTGTATTTCGACTTCTCCGGTTACAGCGACATGGCCATCGGTCTGGGCCTGATGATGGGTTTCCGCTTCATGGAAAACTTCAAGCAGCCGTACATCAGCCAGTCGATCACCGAGTTCTGGCGTCGCTGGCACATCAGCCTGTCGACCTGGCTGCGTGACTACCTGTACATCACCCTCGGTGGTAACCGCAAAGGCACGCTGATGACCTATCGCAACCTGTTCCTGACCATGCTGCTGGGTGGTCTGTGGCACGGCGCGAACATCACTTACATCGTCTGGGGCGCCTGGCACGGCATGTGGCTGGCGATCGAAAAGATGCTCGGCATCAACACCTCGCCGCGCAGCCTCAACCCGATCCGCTGGGCACTGACCTTCCTGCTGGTGGTGATGGGCTGGGTGATCTTCCGTGCCGAGAACCTGCACGTCGCCGGGCGCATGTACGGCGCGATGTTCAGCTTCGGCGACTGGTCGCTGTCGGAACTCAACCGCGCCAGCCTCACCGGTCTGCAAGTCGCAACCCTGGTGGTGGCGTACGCGACGTTGGCGTTCTTTGGCTTGCGTGATCTGTACACCAATCAGCCTCCGGTGAAGAGCAAACCTGAAGTCAACGTCGAGGCCAACGGCCCTGCCACCGCGACCCCGGGCATGATCAAAGCCGCGCCTGGCGAAAACCCGGCGAACATCCATGAGCCTGGCTACACCGTCGGCGTCGAAGCCCAGGTGCAACCGGCCTACTGGACGGCGGACTGGTCGCGCTACGTGATGCGCGGGCTGATCCTGCTGCTGTTCATCGCCTCGATTCTCAAACTCTCGGCGCAAAGCTTCTCGCCGTTCCTTTACTTCCAGTTCTGAGGGATCTGACATGACCCGCTCATTACGCATCTTCTACATCGCGCTGTTTCTGCTGACCCTGCTGGTGCTCGGTCTGTGGTCGGTGCGCAGCTTCTTCGGCTTCAACACCAATGCAGACGCGACGGTGATCAACGGTCGCTGGACCAAAGCCGTGGAAACCCACTACGACGATCAGTTTCCGATCAAGCGACTGGGCACCAACCTCTGGGCGGCGCTGGATTTCAAACTGTTCAACGAAGGGCGTCCGGGCGTGGTGCTCGGTCGCGATCAGTGGCTGTACAGCGACGAAGAATTCAACCCGATCGTCAATGAAGAGCTGAACCTGCAAGGCAATTACGCGCTGGTTGAAGGCGTGCGTCAGACCCTGAAAGAGAAAGGCGTGAAACTGGTGATGGCAATCGTGCCGGCCAAGGTGCGCCTGTACCCGGAACACCTGGGTGAAGTGAAACCGGCGAGCATTCACGCCAACCTTTATCAGGACTTCCACGCCCGTGTCGCGGCAGACAAGATCCTCGCCCCGGACCTGCTCGGCCCGCTGCAACAAGCCAAGCAAAACGGTCAGCAAGTGTTCCTGCGCACCGACACCCACTGGACCCCGGAAGGCGCCGAAATCGCCGCCAACACCCTGGCCAAGACCATCGCCGACAAGTTCCCGCTCAGCGGCGAGCCGCAGCGCTTCGTCACCACGCCAGCGGAGAAGGTCACGCACAAGGGCGACCTGCGTCTGTTCCTGCCGCTGGATCCGCTGTTCGAAAACCTGATGCCGGCGCAAGAGCCGCTGCAAAAGCGCAACACCGTGGCCGCCGAGCAACCGGCCGGTGACGACGCGCTGTTCGCCAGCAACGAAGTCCCGGTCGCACTGATCGGCACCAGCTACAGCGCCAACCCCAACTGGAACTTCGTCGGGGCGCTGAAACAAGCGCTGCACAGCGACGTCGTGAATTACGCCGAGGACGGCCACGGCCCGATCCTGCCGATGCTCAGCTACCTGAAAAGCGATGACTTCAAGAACAGCCCGCCACAGGTGCTGATCTGGGAGTTTCCTGAACGATATCTGCCTGTGAACAACGAAATCGGCGACGCCGACCCGCAGTGGGTCGCAGAGCTCAAACAAGCCGGTGCTCGCCAACAAAACGTAGCCATCAACACTAAATCCGAGACGCCCGATCGGGCGCAAAACTGAAAGAGAGGTAACACCATGACTTTCACTACTACTCCTCGTCGTCTCGCCAAACGCTTCGCATTGGTTGCGGGTCTGAGCGTGCTGTCGGTCCAGGCCTTTGCCGGTGGTGACGCCGCGCTGTACGGCCCGACCGCGCCGAAAGGCTCGACCTTCGTGCGCGTCTACAACGCCAGCAACGCCGAAGTCAGCGCCACCGTCGGCAGCACCAACCTGAGCGACGTTGCGCCACTGGCCAGCAGCGACTTCAGCTTCATGCCGGGCGGTGACTACAGCGCCAAAGTCGGCAGCCAGACCCTGCCGGTCAAACTCGCCGGCGACCACTACTACACCCTGGTCAACAACGCTTCCGGCGCGCCACAACTGATTGAAGAACCGCCGTTCAAGAACAAGCAGAAATCCCTGGTGCGCGTGCAGAACCTCAGCGACAAGCCGCTGACCCTGAAGACCGCCGACGGCAAGACCGACGTGGTGCCGAACGTGGCTGCCAAGGGTCGTGGCGAACGTGAAATCAACCCGGTGAAAGTCAGCCTGGCGCTGTACGAAGGCGACAAGAAAGTCGGCGACGTGAAACCGGTCGCGCTGGAGCGCGGCGAGGCCGCGGTGCTGTACGTCACCGGCTCCGGCAGCAGCCTGTCGCCAGTCTGGGTAAAACGCCCGGTGTCGACGCGCTAATCAATTTCATGAACTGATGCAGTAACCCTGTGGGAGCGAGCCTGCTCGCGAATACGGTCCGACATCCAACATCAATGTCGACTGATGTACCGCTTTCGCGAGCAGGCTCGCTCCCACAGGGCCTCTAACCAATCGATTTTTATGGAGTAAACAACATGATTCCGGTGATCTTGTCAGGTGGTAGCGGTTCACGTCTTTGGCCGCTTTCGCGTAAGCAATTCCCTAAACAATTCCTGGCCCTGACCGGTGAACACACGCTGTTCCAGCAAACGCTGGAGCGCCTGGTGTTCGAAGGCATGGACACGCCGATCGTGGTCTGCAACAAGGATCACCGCTTCATCGTCAACGAACAGTTGGCCAACCGTAACCTCGAATGCCAGCGCATCCTCATGGAGCCGTTTGGCCGTAACACCGCACCAGCGGTAGCGCTGACCGCGATGATGCTGGTCAATGAAGGGCGTGACGAACTGATGCTGGTGCTGCCGGCCGACCACGTGCTGGAAGACCAGAAAGCCCTGCAGCGCGCCCTCGCCCTGGCCACCGTCGCCGCCGAAAACGGCGAGATGGTGCTGTTCGGCGTGCCGGCGACCAAACCGGAAACCGGCTACGGCTACATCAAATCCACCGGCGACTCGCTGCTGCCCGAAGGCGTCAGCCGCGTTTCGCACTTCGTCGAGAAACCTGACGTCAAACGCGCCACCGAATACGTCGAATCCGGCGGCTACTACTGGAACAGCGGCATGTTCCTGTTCCGCGCCAGCCGCTTCCTCGAAGAGCTGAAAAAGCACGATCCGGACATCTACGACACCTGCCTGCTGACCCTTGAGCGCAGCCAGCAGGACGCCGACACCATCACCTTCGACGAGGCCACCTTCGCCTGCTGCCCGGACAATTCCATCGACTACTCCGTCATGGAAAAAACCCAGCGCGCCTGCGTGGTGCCGCTGACCGCCGGCTGGAGCGATGTCGGTTGCTGGTCGTCGCTGTGGGAAGTCAACGAGAAGGATGCCAACGGCAACGTCAGCAAAGGCGACGTGGTGATCCAGGACAGCAAGAACTGCATGATCCACGGCAACGGCAAACTGGTGTCGGTGATCGGCCTGGAAAACATCGTCGTGGTCGAAACCAAGGACGCGATGATGATCGCCCACAAAGACAAGGTTCAGGGCGTCAAGCAGATGGTCAACACGCTCAACGAGCAGGGTCGCAGCGAAACCCAGAACCACTGCGAGGTCTACCGTCCGTGGGGCTCGTATGACTCGGTGGACATGGGCGGCCGCTTCCAGGTCAAGCACATCTCGGTGAAGCCGGGCGCGTGCCTGTCGCTGCAGATGCACCACCACCGCGCCGAACACTGGATCGTGGTCAGCGGCACCGCCGAAGTGACCTGCGATGACAACGTGTTCCTGCTCTGCGAGAACCAGTCGACCTACATCCCGATCGCCTCGGTGCATCGCCTGCGCAACCCGGGCAAGATCCCGCTGGAAATCATCGAAGTGCAGTCGGGTTCGTACCTGGGTGAAGACGATATCGAGCGCTTCGAAGACATCTACGGTCGCTCTACCCCGATCGAACGCGGCGTGTCGGTGAAAACCATCGCGCAGTGATCTCCCGGCAATAAGAAGCCCCCGTCCAGCCCGCTGCGTCCCCTATCCGCAGTGGGTTGGGCGGGGGCTTTTTCATTCTTTTGTCGGTTACCGCGCAATCGCCACACGCTTGCTCATCGACTGCCGGACTTTGATAGAAGCATGCGCGGATACACTGGCATTGGTTTTGGTGAACAAGCCCCTCTTGGCCGGCTCGTAACGCGTAATGCTGGCGGTACCCTCAATGGTCTGGTAGTGGATATTCCATGTCTGCTGTTTGCGATCGAATTTCATGAAGGCGAACGCGTTTTTAAACTCCTGTAGCTGTCCGCTGTCGTTAGCGGCATAGCCATAGTCCGGGTACTCCATTGTTGCACCGAGGCCCAGACCATGCTCGCTGCGCGGCAGGTTATTGAACTGGGTATCTTCCTTGCCACCCTCCACGTGACGCACGCGGAGGACGTTTCTGTTCAACTGTTCCACCGTCAGCGAGCAGCCACTGAAGGCCGGGGTAAAGACATGATCTGGCTGGACCCCGGAAGGATTCACAGGAATATCGACATACCCCCCCTGAGGCGCCCAATAGCCAGAAACGGCGTTGGCTTTATCAGGCATCTGGCCGGCAGCGATGTCCACAATTCTCAATGCGTTGAAAGCACCATTGCTGGCTCCTGAGTAGGTCAGCTTATCCATGGTGAATATGAATTCGGCTCCACCCGCAGTATTACTGAGGCCGCTGACCACCGCTTTGGAATAACGCCCGGGCGTCGGGTCTAAAAACTTGGTGTCGACCACCACCTTGCCGAACTCAGGTGTTTGCAGCGCTTTCGCGATAGGGGTGGGGTTACCCATTGCAGGTACAAACCGATTGGGTTCGCCTTTATCCGTGAATGCGACGGCGGTCATTTCGCGCTTTGAGCCTGATGCAATGACGGGTTCCCATAAGCCATTGGCCAACGGTTTTCGCGTGATCGCTCCGTCGCTGTCGAGATAGGTCATCGGGTTGTTCAACACCATCCTGTAGAGATTACTTCCATCGATGAAGCCTTTGCGATCCGGGTTCATCCAACGCTGCAGCCACGGGACGTAATAGCGCAAACCGTAATAATACAGTCCCGTCGCATCTCGCTCCTTGCCGGAATATCGAAGCGTGCGGTAACTGACCTCGGACTCACGGCTCCACGCCGTCTCGCCAAACGGGTAATAGCTTTCCTGACTGATGATCCGCCCCTCCTCGCCTGACTCCAGGCTGGCCGACCCAAGATGATCAACAACGTTGTACCGATACCGATCATTGCTTCCCGACGGCGGCGGACCTTCCCAGTGCAGGACGTTGATGCTGTTAATCGCCGTTTGTGCCGAGATCACCTGCAGGACTTCGCCAGCACTGTCGACTCGCAACTCCAGTCCTGGCAGGTAGCGCACTTCGTTGATGACAGTACGGGTATGGGTCTGCAGCGAACGGATTTTCCGCACGCGCTGACCGCCGGCGTCGTACAGATAAATTTCCTGATCGTCAGATTCGCTCACGCGCTCCACCGGGCTGACCAGGTGCAGCTGATTGCGCAGATCCCACTGCACAAACCGCCCTTGATCCAGCTCCAGCAAATTGCCACGCGCGTCATAAGCTGCCGCGATTTGCGCTTCAGTCGGCGCCACGCCGTTGCGCCACGACAGGCCGCGATTGCTGTAGCGGGCGGTCTTGAACTGGTGTCCGTGCGTTTGAGCGCCGACATGCGTCAACTCCAGCAAATTGCCGCCGGCATCGTAACGATAGGTTTGCCGGTAGTTGCTGAACGCCGCCGGATCAACGCGACTAACCGGCGTCGGCCCCTGATTATTTGCCCCCGCCTCCCAGCCGCTGGCCTCACTCAATTGATAGAGGCTGTCGTAGGTGAAACGGCTGATCGGATCAATACGCTGATTGGCGAAGTAACGGATGGGCTGGGCCGCGTCTTCGATGCTCAACACATTACCCATCGGGTCATAGGTGTAAAGCAGATGCTGCAGCAGCCTGGCGCTGGAGTCAGTCGTGCGACGGCTGACGAGACGACCGTTCTGCGGCTGATAGGTCAGCGAGGCACGAACGCCGTTGCCCGCCAACTCATCCTCGACCTGCCCGTCAGCGTTGTAACGAATGTCGCTGACCATGGGCCGGGTATCGGGCTGCAGCTTCAACTGCACATGTGCCGCACGCAAGCGCCCGTCGACGGTCAGTTCAACCCCCTGCCTGTTACCTCGCGCGTCGACTTGTTCGAGCACTTGTGCCAGCGGGCCGAAGCGCCATCGGCTAGTGGCGCCCTCGCCCGGCTCAAGCAACCGTGCACGGTCTTCAATTCGTTCGGGCCAATCGGGGGTGACAGGGTCCTGGGTGAAATAGCGGATGTTTTCACTGCACTGGCCGGTGATCGCAAAGGTTTCAAACAACACGCTGCCCGCCGGATCGTCATGGCGTATCAACTGGCCGAGCTGATTTTTACTCGGCTCACCGGCGCCGGGCTGGCCATATCCGTAACGCTCGACGCACCGTCGGGGCGTCGCTACACCGTCTTCGAACACCGCCAGCGGTCGCAGCAACACGTCATATTCCGCCTCACGACGGGTTCCAAGGCTGTCCCAATCAAGCAGCACTTGCGCTCCGAGACCGTACAACGCGACCTGCGTGCCCGCGTCGACGCTGTCCGAGCGCAATAGCTGGCTATTCAACGAGTACACCGTGGTCAGATTGGCCGGGGTCAATGGGTCAGACATTTGCAGTGCCCACAAACGCGGGTCCCACTGCGCAACAGCACGCCCGGCCGCGTCGTGCAAGGTACGGTGGATGCGACTTTGAGCGGGGCCGACGCCATCACCGCGCCAATAGTCGACCGTGCGAATCGCAAGCCCACGAGGGTCGTTCGCCGAAAGGGTCGGAGTCTTGTAATGAACGCCCATATGTCTCGTACCCAATATTCATGACCGCGCCATTTCGTTCCGGCGAAGACATCAAACCGCTCGACAATCCGGATGCCTACTGTCAGAAATTACAGTCCCGACCAATGGCGTCATGCTTTGCCCGGTGAATATCCATTCCCGCGCCCCTTCGGTAGGATGGTGCTCATGAGTTCAAGGAGCGTTCAAACATGTTCATCGGCGTGCTGCTGGTCATTACCTGGCTGATCCTGTTGCTGCGCTATCCGGCCAAGGCCGTGCCGGTGTCCGTCGCGGCCGCCGTGGGTCTGGGACTGGTCGCGGTCTGGGTGGTGTGGCTGGACAACCGCGAGCTCAAGCAACTGGCGCGTCTGGAGATGCGCATTGTCTATGCGCCTGAACAATGCCCGGCGGATCGTCCGCTGCAACTGAAAATGAACAACGGCAACGACGTGCCGCTGACCGAACTGCGCTGGCGCATCGCAGCCTACGCGCCCGGTGACACGGTCAATCTGGCCGACAACCAATACACCGCCCCACGCTATCGCGGCCCCGGCGAACTGCAGGCCGGCGGTGACTGGGAAGACTGCCTGCCGATGCCACCGCTGCGCCCAGGTTATCGCCCACAAACCCTGGAGTTTCGTGCCGAGCGTTTGCAGGGCAGTTTCTCCGACTGATTCCCTCCCCCACTTTTTGCACAAGGAATGCGCCATGCCCGTTGCGTTGATTACCGGTTGCTCCAGCGGCATTGGCCGCGCCCTCGCCGATGCATTCAAAGCCGCCGGTTACGATGTCTGGGCCACTGCGCGCAAGGCTGAAGACGTCGCGGCCCTCGCCGCTGCCGGGTTCACCGCCATTGCGCTGGACGTTAATGACAGCCTGGCACTGGAACAACTCGCTGAGCGCATCAACCAGCAACACGGCGGCCTCGACGTGCTGATCAACAACGCCGGTTATGGCGCGATGGGGCCGCTGCTCGACGGCGGCGTGCCGGCCATGCAGCGCCAGTTCGAGACCAACGTGTTTTCGATGGTCGGCGTTACCCGCGCGCTGTTTCCGGTACTGCGTCGGGCCAAGGGGCTGGTGGTGAATATTGGCAGTGTCTCAGGCGTGCTGGTGACGCCGTTCGCTGGCGCGTATTGCGCCTCGAAAGCGGCGGTGCATGCGTTGAGCGATGCACTGCGCATGGAACTGGCGCCGTTCGGCATTCGCGTGATGGAGGTCCAGCCCGGGGCGATTCAGTCGAGCTTCGCCAAGAACGCCGGACACGAAGCCGAGCAACTGATCAACGAGCAATCGCCGTGGTTTCCCTTGCGTGAGGGAATCCGCGCACGGGCCAAGGCCTCGCAGGACAAGCCGACGCCGGCCAGTGAGTTTGCGGCTGAGTTGCTCAAGGCTTTGCAACAAAGCAAGCCGCCACGACTGATCCGCATTGGTAATGGCAGCCGGGCGTTGCCGTTGCTGGCGATGGTGTTGCCCAAGGGGTTGCTGGAGTCGACGTTGATGCGGCGGTTCGGGTTGCGTGGAAAGCTCTGAGACCGGGTTGACGCTTTCGCGAGCAGGCTCGCTCCCACAGGAGAATGCATTCCTAATGTGGGAGCGAGCCTGCTCGCGAAGGGGCCAGATCAGCCAACACTCAGCCCCAGCCCTTCATGAAATCAATGAACGCCCGCACCTTCAGCGGCAAATGCCGGGTATCCGGGTACAGCGCATACACCCCCTGCTGAGCAAAACGGTAATCGGCCAGCAATCGCACCAATCGCCCCGCCTCCAGATCATCCTGAATCAGCCACTGCGGCAGAATCGCCACGCCTTGCCCGGTCAACGCAAACGCTCGCAGCGTCGCCGAGTTGTCGGCGACGATGGCGGTGGTCCCCGGTTTTGGCTGGTAGACATGCTCGGTGCCCGCCGGATCGGTCACGGTCATTTCCGGCACGCGGCCATGCCCCAGCGTCGGCATCGATTCCAGCGTCGCCAGCGTGGCAACCGGGGTAAAGCGCTCGACCAGCGGCGGCGCCGCCACTGCAAACACTTCGAACGTTGACAACTGCACCGCGCGCAGACTGGAGTCGTGCATGCGGCCCAGGCGAATCGCCAGGTCAAAGCGTTCGGAGATCAGATCGGCGTGGGTCGAGGACGTCGACAGGTGAATGTTCAATTGCGGCTGTTGCTGACGAAACACCTCCAGCGCCGGTACCACCTGGGCCAAGGCGAACTCCACAGTGGTGGTGATGCGCAACGTGCCCTTGAGTTGCGCATGCTCGGAGCGCGCCTCCTCGATCGCCAATCGTGCTTCGTCGAGGGTGCGCAGACAGCGGCGATAAAAGCGCTCGCCGGCATCGGTCAGGGCCAGTTGCCGGGTGTTGCGCGTGAGCAGCGTGACACCCAATTCCTCTTCCAGGCGCTTGAGGTTGAAGCTCACCACGGCGCGAGTCTGGCCCAACGTATCGGCAGCGGCGGTCAATGATCCGGCCTCGACCACGGCTTTGAAGGTGTCAAAACGGTCCAGGCTGACCATCTCCGGCGCACTCCCTGTCAAAATAATTTTGACAAACTAGCAGGCAAACCCGCGTTTTCCTAACGTCCGAATCGCCCTACCCTGCACGCCTCATCACAGGGAAGCTGCCATGGCCTATCGCTCGAAAGTCGCGCTGGTGTATTTGTCCGGGTTCGCCCTCGACCTGCTGAACATGTTCGCCGCCAGCATTGCCTATCCGGACATCGCCAGGGAATTACAGGCATCGGTGACGCAATTGGCGTGGATCACCAACGCCTACATGCTCGGGCTGACGCTGATCATTCCGCTGAGCGTGTGGCTGGCGGCGCGGGTTGGCGAGCGACGACTGATCCTCGGTTCGTTGCTGGTGTTCGGGATCGCCTCCGGGCTCATCGCTCAGGCGAGCTCGATTGAAAGCCTGATCGGCTGGCGACTGCTGCAAGGGCTGGGTGGCGGGTTATTGTTGCCGGTCGGTCAGGCATTGGCTTATCGAGAGTTTCCAGCGACCCGGCGCGCGCACTTCACCGGTGTGGTTTTGCTGGTGGCGCTGATGGTGCCAGCCCTGTCGCCGGCGGCGGGTGGTTTGATCGTTGAAGCGTTGTCGTGGCGCTGGATTTTCTACCTGAACATGCCGCTGGCGCTTTTCGCTTTCGGACTGGGCCTGTTCTGGCTGAAAGCGGATCAACCAACGAGTGAACGTCCGGCACTGGACGTGCGTGGCCTGCTGCTGGCCGTGTCCGCCCTGAGTCTGTTGTTGATTGCCGTGAGCCAGGCGAGCGAACCCGCTACCCGCCACTTCGCGGGCGGTGTCCTGTTGCTCAGCGTCATCACCTTGTGGATATACCTGCGCGATGGCTGGAACAAACCCGGGGCGGTCCTCGACCTGCCACTGATCAGGAACCCGTCATTGCGACTGGCGATGCTGATCTACCTGTTTGTGCCCGGCATCTTTACCGGCACCAACATGATTGCCGTGCTGTACCTGCACAAGCTCGGCTTCGGCGCAGCACGAACCGGTGCGCTGATGCTGGCCTGGGCTGCTGCTTCGGGCGTGGCAATCATGCTGGGCAAACGCAGTTTCAACCGGATCGGCCCCAAGCCTTTGCTGATCGCCGGCATGCTGCTGCAGTGCCTTGGCATCATCGTACTGATGCAGATCGACCGCCCCGCCAGCGGCCCGTTGATCCTCGCCTACGCCTTGATGGGTCTGGGCGGCAGTCTATGCAGCGTGACCGCGCAGACCTTGGCGTTTGTCGGCATCGCGCCGGAAAAAATGGGTCACGCCAGCGCGCTGTGGAACATCAATCGCCAGCTTGGTTTCTGTCTTGGCGCCGCATTGCTCAGTTCGCTGTTGGGCGCATTGGGCGGCCACGGTTTCCAATACTGCTTTCTCGCGGCGGCCTTGCTCACATTGCTGCCGATGATCGCCGTGCTGCGTTTCGACGCCTCCAAAGTGCTCGCGCTGCTGAGCCCACCTTCCCTTCAGGAAAATCCACGTGATTGACTACAACGAATATTTTGATGAAGTGATCCAGGCCCACCTGGTCATCGAACGCTGGTTTGCCGTGGAGCAGGATTCGGCCGAATTGGCGCGTTTGCTGAGCCGGTTCTCGGCGGATTTTTCCATGGTCACGCCGCTGGGTCGGGCGCTGGATATTGAAGCCTTGCGCGGGCTGTTTCAGTCAGCAGGCGGGAAGAAGCCCGGGTTCCGGATCGAGCTCAGTGAGCTGCGCGGGATTGCCCTGCATGCGCATGGCGCAACGCTGAGTTATCGCGAGCAGCAGAGCGATGCGAGCGGGTTGCACACTGATCGCCGGTCGACAGTGGTGTTTGAAAAGAGCGAAGACGGGCGGGTGTTGTGGCGGCATTTGCAGGAGACATTTTGCGCTGAATGATTACTCGGTATTGGTCTGAAAGACCGGGTTGTTCGCTTCGCGAGCAGGCTCGCTCCCACACTGGATCTGTGACACATCGAAGATCCCCTGTGGGAGCGAGCCTGCTCGCGAATGGCAGCCACGCGGTCTGTCAGTTATCCACAGGCTCCTGCTTCACCACCACCGTGCAAGTGATCCCCGCCGCCAGCAACACCCCCTCCGGCACTTCATCGATGTGAATGCGCACCGGTACCCGCTGTGCCAGGCGCACCCAGTTGAACGTCGGGTTGACGTCGGCGATCAGCTCGCGGCTTTCCGGGTTGTCGCGGTCGTAGATGCCGCGGGAAATGCTCTCCACGTGGCCCTTCAACACTTCGCCACTCATCAGTTGCATGTCAGCCTTGTCGCCTACGCGCACGTGCGGCAGTTTGGTCTCTTCGAAGAAGCCGTAGACCCAGAACGAGTTCATGTCGACCACGGCCATTTTCGCTTCACCAATGCGCGCGTAGTCGCCGCGATGCACGTTGAGGTTGGTCACGTAACCGTCCACCGCCGCGCGCACTTCGGTGCGTTTGAGGTTGAGTTCGGCGGCTTCCAGTTGCGCTTGCGCGTGTTGGTAATCGGCCAGCGCGGCGTCGGCGATGTTGCTGGCGTCGTCGCGGTTTTCCTTGGAGATCACCAGGTTGTCGAGGTCGGCGCGGCGATGCGCGTTGACCTTGCGCATCTCCCATGTCGACTTGCGTGAAGCGACCAACGACTGCGCCTGCTTGACCGCGATGCGGTAGTGCTCGGGGTCGATCTGCATCAGCAGGTCGCCCTTCTTCACCAACTGGTTGTCGCGCACCGGCACATCGATGACTTCACCGGTGACGTCGGCCGCGACGTTGATGATGTCCGCCCGCACCCGGCCGTCGCGGGTCCACGGGGTGTTCATGTAATGCTCCCACAGGGTCCGGCCAATCCACAGTGCCAGGGCCAGCACCAGCAGGGTCGCGAGCAGGCTGAAAAACTTTTTCATCAGAACGTTCTCAACGGTAGACAGTCAGCGCCATAGCGCCGAACAGACAGGTAAACAGACTCAGGCGCAGCAGCGCCGGGTGCCAGAAAAAGCGGTACAGGTCGAACCCCGAAAGGAACCGGTCCAGCGCCCAGGCCAGCGCCGCGGCGACAAAAAACATCAGGGTCATGGTCGGCATGTACACGCCGTGGAAAGCAATTTCACGAGGCATGGGCAAGTCCTTCGGGCTTGGCGACGGCATAGGCGGCGAGCGGTGATTGCGGGTCGAGCAACGAGGTGCGGATGAAGTGCAGGTAGCTCTTCACCCGACGCAGCGCGGAGGTGTCGAAGTGCGGCGCAAACGGCTCGTCGGTCGCGGCGACCCGGCTGATCGCGTGATCGACCGCCACCAGTGCGCGCTCCAGATTGCTCGGGTTCGGTTGCAGAAACAGCCGCACCAGCGCCCGGCCCATCACCCGAATGGCCTGGCGCCACGGCTGCGATTCGGCATACGCCGGGTGCACCGGGAGAATTGCCTGTTCCTTGCGCAACTCGATGATCGCGTGGCCGACTTCGAGCACCACGAACATCCAGCGCAACAGGTTTTTTTGTACCTTCGGCTGACCGGCAGCGAGGCCGTATGCCTGATGCAACAGATCGCGGGTACGACTCTCGAAACTCGACGCCAGCCCCTTGAGTTTGCCGCTGATGGCGTAGACCACCTGACCGCGCAGGTCCTGCTCCAGCCGCTTCCATAACCAGCGGCTGTTCGGCGGCAGAATGATTGCCCCCGCCGCCGCGCACACCAGCATGCCCATGACCATGGCGATGTAGTCGTTGATGAAGGTGTAAGGGTTGTAGACGGTCAGGTTGTCCGGCACGGAACCTGTGCTGAAGAAGATCAGCAACCCCAGGCCGACCCCGGCATATTGCGGCCGCGACGTGAGGAACGAACCGAGCACGATCACCGGTGCGAGCATCACGCACAACAGCGGAAAACCGTCGATCCACGGAAAGATGAAAAACATCTCGACGAAGCCGATCAGCGCCCCGAGGAACGTCCCGCAGGCCATCTGGAACGCCATGCGTTTCGGGTTCGGTGTGGCGGCGGACAAACCCACGGTGGCGGCGGCAATCAAGGTCATGGTCGCGCCGCTTGGCCACGCGGTGGCCACCCAATAGCTGCCCAGCACAATCAGGATGAACGAGGCGCGGATCCCCGAAGCCGCCGCGGCCCACCAGTTGGTTTGCGGGGTGAACGGCTCGTCCCAGCGCTCACGCTCGTGGCGGTGATCGGCCAGCGAGGCGTGGGTCTGTGCATAACTGTGCAAGTCATCGACGAAGCGATAGAGCAATTCGTAGGCGGTGTGGAAGTCCAGTTGCTCGGCTTCACTCGGAGCGGTTTCCTGGAAAATCCCGCGCAAGGTGCGCACGCGTGTCGGCAGGCCTTCCTTGTACGTCGCCAACGCCGTCGCCAAACGTGCCGCGTCGGGGCTGGTCAAGGCACGGCCACTGAAGCCGTCGAGCACTTCGGCCAGGTCCTGCAGGCCCGGTTTGATCGCGGCCACCACATGTTCTTCGCCATTGCCGCGCAGGCGCTCGAGCAACTGATGCAGGGCGTTGAAGCGTGTGGTGATGCCCATGAACTCGCTGTTCAAACGACTGAGGCGACCGTTGCGCCGACGCATGTGCGGGTCTTCGAACACGGTCACGCTGCGCAGCCCTTCCAGGCCTACGGCTTCGGCGATGAAGCGCACGTTGCTCGCTTCGAACGACTCGGCCTTGCTGCGCCCGCGCAGGCCATCGGTGACGAACAGCGCGAACACACCGAAGCGCTGATACAGCGCGTTGCGCATTGCTGCGCTGGCGGTTTGCGGCAGGATCGCGGCGCTGATCACGGTCGAGCAGAGAATCCCCAACGAGATTTCCAGCACCCGCCACACAGCGGCCATGAACGCACCGTCCGGATGCGCCAGCGCCGGCAGCCCGACCATCGCCGCGGTGTAGCCCGCCAGGACAAAACCGTAGGCGCGAAAGTTACGGCAGCGCGCCGCCCCCGCCGAACAGATGCCGACCCAGATTGCCAGCGAGCCCAGGAACAATTCGGTGTTCTGCGCGAACAGCGCGATCAGCGTGACCATCATCGCCGACCCGGCCAGAGTGCCGAGGAAGCGATAGAAGCTTTTGGCGAACACTTGGCCGCTCTGCGGCTGCATGACGATGAACACGGTGATCATCGCCGTGCGCGGCTGCGGCAGTTCCAGACGCATGGCCAGCCATAACGTCAGGAACGCGGCGAGCAAGACCTTGAAGATGTAGACCCAGGTCACGCCATCACTGCGCGCCCAGTCAAAGAAGCCACGGCGCCATTCCAGGGAGGAGAGCCAGCGTAGAAGTGCGGGCAAGGGAGTCATTTGGAATTGCTCGATAAATGAAGAAAAAGTCTGTGGATCACGCAATTTCTGTGGCGAGGGAGCTTGCTCCCGCTTGAGTGCGCAGCGCTCACAAGATTTTTGGGGCTGCTGCGCAGCCCAACGGGAGCAAGCTCCCTCGCCACAGGTTTGCGCATGCCGTCTGAATTGTGTTCACCGCAGCAGGGTCGGGGTTTTCGGGGCTGCTGTTTGCTCGGCTGTGGGCACGTCATTACCCGCCCCGAGGCCGCCGCCCAGCGCCGTCACCAGCGCGGCATGCGCACTCAAGCGCGCCGCCTGCACTTGCTGCTGCACTTGCTGTTGCTTGAACAGCAAGGTCTGCGCATTGAGCACGTTGAGGTAATCGGTGAGGCCGCGCTGATAGGCGATCATCGCGATGTCGTAGGTCTTCTGCGCGGTGGCCACCGACTCGGCAGCGAAGGCTTGCTGCTTGTCCATCGACTCGCGGCGGATCAACTGGTCGGAGATGTTCTTCAGCGCATTGACCAGCGTTTGGTTGTAATGCGCCACGGCGATGTCATACCCGGCGGACGCTTCGCCCAATTCGCTGCGCAAACGTCCACCGTCGAAGATCGGCAACGAGATCGCCGGGCCGACGTTGTAGTTGAGCTTCTTGCCAGTCAAAAACTCCAGCGCCCCGCCGCCGGTGGCCATGTAGCCAAGGCTGCCGACCAGATCGACGTTGGGATAAAACCCGGCATGCGCGACGTCGATGCCGCGTGCCTGCGCCGCCACTTGCCAGCGACTGGCAACCACGTCCGGGCGTTGACCGAGCAATTCGGCGGGCAATGCCGACGGCAGTTTCAACGCAGCACCCAGCGCCAAAGTCGGGCGCTGCAACTGCGCGCCGTCGCCCGGGCCTTTGCCCGCCAGCGCGGCGATCTGGTTACGGCTCAGGGCAATTTCTTCGTCGAGCGCATCCAGTTGCCGATGGGTTTCAGGCAACGGTGTTTCGGCCTGACTGACTTCGAAGTGCGTGCCGATCCCGCCATCCAGACGCTTCTGCGCCAGATCCAGAATCTGCTGTTGCTGCTTGAGGGTCGCGGCGACGATATCGCGCTGGGCGTAATGCAGCGACAGCTCGATGTAGGCGCGCACGATATTGTTCTGCAATTCCAGCTGCGCCAGCCGTGCTTCGGCGGCGCTCATGTGCGCCAGATCCACCGCGCGTTCGCTGGCATTGCTTTCGCGGCCCCAGAGGTCGAGGGCGTAGCTGAAACCCAGCGCGGCGTTGTTGTCCCAAGTGGTGGTGTTGGCCAGCTCGCCCGGGCCGTAGAACTGATCGGTCGGCCAGTTGTGGCGCTTGAGCGTCGACTCGCCATTGATCTGTAACGACTCGGCGGCCTCGGCGACACCGGCCAGCGCCTTGGCCTGACGCACCCGCGCCGCGGCCATGGCCATGCTCGGACTGCCCTGCACGGCAAGGTCGATCCAGCGATTGAGTTGCGGGTCGCCGTAGGCTTGCCACCATTGTGCGGTGGGCCAATTGGCGTCTTTGGCGGCGTGGGCAATCGCATCGTCGGTGGCCAGGGTATTGGCCTCCAGTGCCTTGCCCTGCGGGGCAATTCCTCCGGTACCGATGCAGCCGCCAAGACCCAAAGTAAAAGCCAGAACACTGAGCGGCAAAAGCGCTCTGTTGATGCGACGCGGCACAGCTGCGAATTCCTGAAAGAGGATAAGGCGGGACGTGTTCCCTTCTGTAGGAGCTGCCGAAGGCTGCGATCTTTGATCCTGATTCCCTTAAAACAGAATCAAAAGATCGCAGCCTTCGGCAGCTCCTACAGGGAACGGCGCAATTCTAGGGAACGCCCTGTTCGGCGATAAGCTGGGATTCCTGTGAATCTTTGTTACCGTTAACGAGATAATCCCTTGGTCGGGGGTCTCAGCCCCTGAAACTTCGTGTCACAATTTGCCATCTCCCTTGAGAGCACCCCATGGACACATTGCAAAACATGCGCGCCTTCAGTTGTGTGGCCGAAGCTGGCAGCTTCACCGCCGCCGCCGTGCAACTCGACACCACCACGGCCAACGTCTCGCGCGCGGTCTCCAACCTGGAAGCCCACCTGCAAACCCGCCTGCTCAATCGCACGACCCGGCGCATTGCCCTGACCGAGGCCGGCAAGCGCTACCTGCTGCGCTGCGAACAGATCCTGGCCTATGTCGAAGAAGCCGAAGCCGAGGCCAGCGAAGCCCACGCGCGCCCCGCCGGCCAACTGAAAGTGCACACCATGACCGGTATCGGTCAGCACTTCGTGATCGACGCCATCGCCCGCTACCGCAAGACCCACCCGGACGTGACCTTCGACCTGACCATGGCCAACCGCGTGCCGGACCTGCTCGACGAGGGCTACGATGTGTCCATCGTGCTGGCCAGCGAACTGCCGGACTCGGGCTTCGTCTCGCAACGCCTGGGCATCACCTACAGCATCGTCTGCGCCTCCCCGGCCTACGTGAAAGCCAACGGCTGCGCGCAAAAACCCAGCGACCTGCTGAACCACGCCTGCCTGCGCCTCGTCAGCCCGGTGATCCCCCTGGAAAAATGGGCCTTCAACGGCCCCGATGGCCAGGAAATGGTCACCATCAACAGCTCGCCGTTCCTGGTGAACTCCGCCGACGCCATGAAAGCCGCGATCATCAGCGGCATGGGCGTCGGCGTCCTGCCGGTCTACGCCGCCATCGAAGGCCTGCGCAACGGGACGCTGGTGCGGATGATGCCCAACTACCGCTCGCAGGAACTCAACCTGTACGCGATCTACCCGTCGCGGCAGTACCTGGATGCGAAGATCAAAACCTGGGTCGAGTATTTGCGCGGGTCACTGCCGGAGATATTGGCGGCGCACCAAGCGGAACTGGCGGCTTATGAGTTGAGTGGCAGCCTCGCCGGAGCCCGTGTCGCCAACTGATTTTCAACACATCGCTAAACCTGTAGGAGCTGCCGCAGGCTGCGATCTTTTGACTTTGATGTTTAAAAATCAAAAGATCGCAGCCTACGGCAGCTCCTACAGTAGCGGTGATTTGAAGGGAGTTTTCCGACAGGTTTTGACGGTTGTGGCTCGGAAGTTGGGTGGATAGGCTGGTTCGGTCGCTGACACATCAGCGACCGGGTCTGGAAAACCCGAAGGGTCAAAGCACATGACATAATGCCGCGCTTCTTCAGCGCCGGTGTTTCAGTTATGGCGGCTGTACGTGGGAGACCCTCGGGTCTGCCGGGTTTGATCCTTTGCCGGTTTTTCCAGCCTGCGTACAGCTGCCACCCACTTCGCCTGGAAACGAAAAGTGGCAGCTCCATTTCGTTAAAAGGATCTTTGCCATGATTAAGCCTTCACCCAATCCGCCCCAAGCCGAAAGCACCTCCCCCTACGAATCCCTCGATTCAAAAAAACTCCACGACGCCGCCGAACGTGCCCTCGACCACTACCTGAAACCTTCCGCCGCCGCTGTGAGATTCCACAAACCCAGCAGCATGTTCCAGGTCGCCCCCGACATGGACGACGAAAGCCTGCTGGTCCACGCCTGCGAATCACTGGCCCAAGCCAGCCTCATGACCAGCGACATCGCCGCGTACATCGACATCCCGCAGCGCCGGACGATACTGGCCATTCAGCAAATCATCATGCTCGCCGAACTGGCGGTGAATCGGGTGCTGGATAACCACGAAATCTCGCAATCTCCAACACACAACTAATCCCCTGTGGGAGCGAGCCTGCTCGCGAAGGCGCCAGCGCATTCAATATTTATGGTGCCTGCCCCACCGCATTCGCGAGCAGGCTCGCTCCCACAGGTAAATTGAGTGCATTCAGCCAGAACATGGTCGGCTGTCAGACCGCCATCGCTGGCAAGCCAGCTCCCACAGTTTTGATTTGTGCATACCCCACGCGGCGCAGCCGCCCCACTCAAAACAATGAGCGCAAGCTCGAGTACCGCTCTTGATCTCCCACAGGTCAATTGAGTGCATTCAGCCAGAACCTGGTCGGCTGTCAGGCCGCCATCGCTGGCAAGCCAGCTCCCACAGTTTTGATTTGTGCATGCCCCTTGCGGCAAAGCCGCCCCACTCAACAGGATGAGCGTTAGCTCGGCTGCAGCCCTTGATCTTGATCCACGGGCGACGTCGGAAGGCTGAGCGGAGGGATTGATCCGGGGGTGGGAGCGCAGCGACCGTTTGGCGCAGCCAAACACAGCGAGAGGAGGTGCAGCGAAGCAAACCGTAGGCGCTGCGCCCGGATCGATCCCGCAGCGAAGGGACCCCGAGCCCCAGCGAGCGGGCCGAACGCAGGAGCAAGCCTTTTTTTGCTTACTTTTTTGAGGCGTTTGTCAAAAAAGTGAGTCGCCGTAAGGGCGAAACCCTAAGTCGCCGTTACCAAAAAAACGGATAAACACCCAAAACCCCAAGAGCATGGTCGGCCCAGAGGCCGCCAAGACAAGCCAAACCCCACAAAGAAATGTTAGCGTGCTTGGTAATAAAGACAGCCGAGCCCAAGCCCAATGAAAAAAACAGTCCTGGCCTTCAGCCGCATCACCCCGCCCATGATCGAACGCCTCCAGCAAGAGTTCGACGTCATCGTCCCCAACCCGAAGAACGGTGACATCAACGCCCAGTTCAACGAAGCCCTGCCCCACGCCCACGGCCTGATCGGCGTCGGCCGCAAACTCGGCAAAGCCCAACTCGAAACCGCCACAAAACTCGAAGTGGTCTCCAGCGTCTCCGTCGGCTACGACAACTACGACCTCGACTACTTCAATGAACGCGGGATCATGCTCACCAACACCCCGGACGTGCTCACCGAAAGCACCGCCGACCTCGCCTTCGCCCTGATCATGAGCAGCGCCCGCCGCGTCGCCGAACTCGATGCCTGGACCAAGGCCGGCCAGTGGCAAGCCAGCGTCGGCGCGCCATTGTTCGGCTGCGACGTCCACGGCAAGACCCTGGGCATCGTCGGCATGGGCAACATCGGCGCCGCCGTCGCCCGCCGTGGCCACTTCGGCTTCGACATGCCGATTATCTACAGCGGCAACAGCCGCAAGCCCGAACTGGAACAACAACTCGGCGCACACTTTCGCAGCCTCGACCAGTTGCTCGCCGAAGCCGATTTCGTCTGCCTGGTGGTGCCGCTCAGCGACAAGACCCGCCACCTGATCAGCCATCGCGAACTGGGCCTGATGAAGCCGGGCGCGATCCTGGTCAACATCTCCCGTGGCCCGGTGGTCGACGAGCCGGCGCTGATCGAAGCGCTGCAGAACAATCGCATCCGTGGCGCCGGTCTGGACGTCTACGAAAAAGAACCGCTGGCCGAGTCCCCGCTGTTCCAGTTGAAAAATGCTGTGACATTGCCGCACATCGGCTCGGCCACCGGAGAAACCCGCGAAGCCATGGCCAATCGCGCGCTGGCCAACCTGCGCAGCGCCTTGATGGGCGAGCGTCCACAGGATCTGGTGAACCCGCAGGTCTGGCGCGGTTAAACAAAATCGGGCAAGTGCCAAAAGACACTTGCCCGACACGTTATGCACGCCCACATACTTTGCAATTCAACCCGACACCAAAACAATAGACCCCGCTATAAACTCTCCCGACATATCGAACCCTCGACAAATGTTATGGAGAACACACTTGAACGCTCTGACCATGGATAAAATTATCCGCTACAGCAAAGTCATACTGATGAGTTACTTCAGTTTTTTTGGCTTGCTGATGATGTTCAGCAATTTCACCGACTACGGTTCAAACTACGAATATGTCGCGCACGTCCTGAGCATGGACACGACCGAACACAACGCCAACCTGCGCTACCGTGCCATCACCTCGCCAATGCTGCACCACCGTATCTATTGGCTGATCATTACCCTGGAAGTCACTTTCAGCGCATTTTGCATGTTGGGTGTCTATCAATTACTCAAGAACATCAACGGCTCCAGCGAGGAATTCCATGAAGCCAAGAAGTTTTCGATCATTGGTCTTTTAATCGCTGTTTTCATCTACTACGTATGTTTTCAAGTTGTCGGTGTCGAATGGTTCGACATGGACACTTCAAAAATCTGGAACGCCAAGGATTGGGCCCGGCATATTGTCGACTTTATCTTGCCGCTGATGATTTACATCGTGATAAAAGTCGAGCGCTGAACATCAGCGCTCGCAGTGACAGGCTCAAGCCAACTTGCCTTGACGGGGCAAAGCCACGGCACGAGGTTTACGAAATACCAAGACGTTGCCAAGCATGACCAACACCAGGCCGAGCAGCGCCGGAGCAGTCCACTGGTAGCCTTCGGCAAACGCCGAAACGTTCAGCGCCACCACCGGGAACAACACTGTGCAATAGGCCGCGCGCTCCGGGCCCATGCGCCCGACCAGCGTCAGGTAGGCGGTGAAGCCGATCACCGAACCCGGGATCACCAGATACAACAGGGCGCCGACGTAACGCGGCGACCAGTCCATGTCGAACGCAATGCCTTTGACCAGGCACCACACTGACAACATCGCCGCGCCGTAGGCCATGCCCCAGGCATTGGTGGTCAACGGTTTCAGACCGGCCTTCTGTTGCAGACTCGACAGCATGTTGCCCGCCGAGAAACACAGCGTGCCGCACAGGGCCAACGCCAGACCGAGCAAGGTCTGCGGACTGGCTTGATGGCCGGACAGTTCCGGCCAGAACAACATTCCCAGACCGAACAAACCGAGCGCGCCCCCCATCAACACATTGCGCGCAATACGCTGGCCGAAGAACACCAGCGCATTGAGCGCGTTCCACAAGGTGGCGGTGGAAAACACCACCGCCACCAGACCGCTGGGAATCCACTGGCTGGCCGTCAGAAAGCACATGAAGTTGACGCAGAACAGGCACAACCCCTGCGCCACGCAGATCAAATGACCACGGCGATTCATCGGTTGCAGGCGCCGACTGAGCAGCAACAGCACGAACAGCACCAGCGCGGCGAGGCCGAAGCGATAGACGATCGACACCGGAATCGCCACCACCCCCAATTGCCATTTCAGGGCAATCCAGGTGGTGCCCCAGATCAGCACGGTCAGCAGATACAGCGAAAGGTTCATGACGAGACTCCTGAGGACACCAGACACTCTGTGGCGAGCGAGCTTGCTCGCGCCGGGCTGCGCAGCAGCCCCGTTCATGAGTGCTGCGCACTCGGCGGGAGCAAGCTGCCTCGCCACAGGGTTGTGTTGTATGGAGATTCAGGGTGCGGCAGCAACGATCGGGGCGCTTGCAGATTCTTGCGCTTTTGTCGCCCGACAGGCTGGCAGCGCGAAGGCTACGGAGTAGGATGCAAGGCGTTGGAGAGAACCGCACATGGCCGCTATTGATACCCTGCAAGTCTTTCAAGCCCTCAACCGCTCGCCGAACGCACGCCTTGTGCACAGCGCCGAGCTCGGTGACGGCTTGTCTGCGGCTCTGTGGACCAACCACCACGATGCCCAGGAATACGAAGCGCCGAGCCACCACACGCTGTCCTGCTACATCGCCGGTGGCACCGGCACCTTTCGGCGCGGGCAGCCGGGGCACAAGGGCGGGCCGGAAAAGCTGTGCATCCTGCCCGCCGATCATGAATCCGGCTGGGTGATCAACGGTGACATTCGCCTCGCTCACCTGTATTTCAGTGCCGAGCAATTTGCATTGGGCTGCGTCACCTTGCTCGATCGCGAGCCGCGAGAAATGCAGTTGCGCGAGCAGACGTTTCTCGAAGATCCGCAACAGGCACAGCGCTTTCGGCAATTGCTCACGCTGAACTGGGACGAGCCGGCCGAACGTTTGCTGACCAGCAGCCTCGCTCACGAATTGATCAGCCACACCCTGCTCAGCCAGGTCGGCGCGCGCCAGGGTTTGCGCCTCAAGGGCGGACTGGCGCCCCACCAGCGCCGGCAGCTGGTGGAGTTCATCGACAGTCAATTGGCCGAACCGATCAGCCTAGGGCAACTCGCCGGTCTGTGTGCGTTGTCGGAATACCACTTTGCGCGGATGTTTCGCGTGAGCTTCGGCTTGCCGCCGCATCAGTACGTGCTGGCGCGACGCATGAGCCGGGCGCGGGAGTTGTTGCGCTGCACCGCGTTGCCGCTGGGGGAAATTGCGCTGGCATGCGGGTTTGCCAGCGCCAGTCATTTCACCAACCGGTTTCGCCAGGTGTTGGGTGGGACGCCGGGCGAATATCGGCAGGCGTTTTTGCGTTAGAGCCAGATCAAAAGATCGCAGCCTTCGGCAGCTCCTACAGTAGGAATGCGTTTCCCCTGTAGGAGCTGCCGCAGGCTGCGATCTTTTGCTGTTTTCGGATCAGAACTCCAGCGTGCTGGAGAGCGAAATCTGCCGCGAATCGCCCATCGACACAAAGAACCGGCTCGCCGCCGAGGTGTAGTACGTGCGGTCGAACAGGTTCTTCACGTTGAGCTGGAACTTGACCTTCTGCCCTTCGAGTCGGGTGTCGTAAGTGGCGAACGCATCGGCCACGGTGTAGCTGGGCAGGTCGAAATCATTCACCGCGTTGCCCGCGCGCTCACCGACATACCGCGCCCCGGCGCCGACCCGCAGTTGATCGCCGCCGATCACGCTGCCGAAGTCATACACCGCTGACAATGAGCCGCTGTTTTTCGCCACGTTCTGCAGGCGATTGCCTTTGTAGTCCGGGTCTTCGGTGACCTCGGCATCGGTGTAGGCGTAGGCGCCGATCAGGCTCCAGCGATCGGTCAACTGCCCGGTCAGGTCCAGTTCCAGGCCTCGGGAACGCACTTCGCCAGCCGCGCTGTAGATGGTGGTCGGGCCTTCAGAATTGGAGACCAGCACGTTGCGCTTCTTGATGTCGAACAACGCGATATTGCCAGTGATGCGCCCCGGCATATCCAGACGCGCACCCAGTTCCCACGACTTGGCCTCTTCCGGCGCAATGCTGCCGTCGAGCACGGTGCTGCTGCCGCTGAGCGGGGCGATGGTCGAGTTGGGTTTGAACGATTCGGTGTAGCTGCCGTAGAACGATAATTCGTCGGTGTAGCGATACACCAGACCGGCGCGCGGCACGAACTTCTGCCCGTTGCTGTCGGTGTTGGCCTTGAACGGCACCCCCTTGCCGGCGTACTGGTCGTACTCCTGAAAGCGTCCACCGGCGACTAGAATCCATTGGTCATTGAGGTGAATGGAGTCCTGCAGAAACACCGAATCGCTGCGCAGCAGATCGGTCTGCGCGCTGTCCGCCGGGCTGACCGTGGTGCCTTCGACTTCACGGCCATACACCGGATTGACGTAGCTGAAAGTGCTCAGGCTTTTCTGGCGGATCAGGTCGGCGCGGTAGATTTTGCGGTACTCGTCGTCGACGCCGAACACCAGATCGTGTTGCATGCCCAGCAGGTTGACCTTGCCCTCAAGGCTGGCGGTGGTGAAGCGGTCGGTGCTGATCGCGCCTCGCGTGCCGTCCATGCTGCGGGTCAGCGTGCCTTTTTTGGTGTCGATGGCGGTCACGCGGACTTGGCTGGCGTCGTAGGTTTCGCGGTTCCAGCTGTAACCGAAGTGGGCTTTCCAGTCGTCGTTGAGTTCGTGGTCGGCCTCGAAATGGTAGAGGTCCGAGCGGCCTTCCATGTCGTTGAACGGCTCGTCCAGACGCTCGTTGCGCGAAATGTCCAGCGGATGGTTGGTGCGCGGATCGATCACCGTGCCCCGGTCGAACGGCGTGAGGAACTCGCGGTGTTCATAGCCGAACGACAGCTGGGTACGCTCGCCGAACCAGGCCAGCGAAGGCGCGATCAGCGTCTCGCGATGGGTGCCGTAGTTGCGCCAGTAATCTTCGTCTTCATGGTCCAGCACCAGCCGGTAGGCCAGCCCGGATTCACCCAGTGCCCCGGTGCTGTCGAAGGTGCCGCCGCTGCCATTCTTGCCGTCGCCGTAGCTCGAACCGCGCAGGGTCAGCGCGTTGTATTGGGTCAATTCCGGCTTTTTGCTCACCAGATTGACCACCCCGCCCGGGTCCTGAATGCCGTAGAGCAACGAGGCCGGGCCCTTGAGCACTTCGACCCGATCGACCGTCGCATTCATCCCGCGGCCCTGCACGATCGGCATGCCGTCGCGCATGATCGAGCCATTGCGGTTATCGCCGAAGCCGCGGGTCATCACCGAGTCCTGAGTGCTGCCCAAGGTGTTGCCCTGGGTGATGCCGCTGACGTTGGCCAGCGCATCGTCGAGATTGCGCGGGGTCTGATCGCGAATGACCTGGGCCGGAATCACGTTGACGGTCTGCGGGATTTCCTGCAGCGACGCCGAGGAGCGCATCACCGAACTGGTCTGCGGCGGCTGGTAGCTCATCGACTCGTCGCGGGTCGAGGTGATCGTGGTGGCGCCGAGGTTGAGCGCACCGGCGGTGGGCTGCGGTTCCAGCGCCAGGGTGTGGCTGTCGGTGCGGCGGAAGGTCATGCCCGAACCACTGAGCAGGCGTTGCAGCGCCTGTTCGGCGCTCATCTGGCCGCTGACGGCCGGGGCGTTGAGGCCGTACGGCGCTTCATCGGTGTAGACCACGCTCTGCCCGGTGACGCGGCTGAAATCGCTCAGGGCCTGGGGCAGCGGTTTGGCGCTCAGGGAGAAACTGAACTGTTTCTGTGTCGGGCTGCTGACGGTTTCAGCGGCCAGTGCCACACTCAGCGGCAACAGCGCCAATGCTGAAAAACTCAATGCCGAAACGCCCAACCACTGTTTGACCGAACCCGATTTTGCCCTGGACTTCATTGCTCAATGACCTGTGTAGAACCGCAACGGATGCGAATGACTCGCAGTTTCAGTCACTACACGGATGGGGCTGTGGTTTACCTCACCACAAATTTGAAAATATTTTTCGGGACGTGCGTTTTCGGTGCCGACGCCTTCGAGCAGGCTCGCTCCCACAGGCAATGCATTCCAAAGGTGGGAGCGAGCCTGCTCGCGAAAGGGCCGGCCCCCTCAGCGCAAAAGAATCAGATGCCCCAACACCTGACGCTGCTCAAACCCCATCACCCCTTGCAGCGAACTCAATACAGCCAGCGGATCCTTGCTCGGAAAACTGCCGCTGACCTTGCGTGCCGCCAGTTCATCGTTGAGCACCACAATCCGCCCTGGGTAATAGCGCCGCAAATCCTGCACCACATCGGCCAGCGACGCCTTGTAGTACGTCAGCCAGCCCTGTCGCCAGGCCAATTGTGCTTCGCTGTCCACGGCGTGCAGTTTTTCTGCGCGGCCTTGTCCGTAAGCCACTTGCTGGCCAGCCGTCAGAATCTGCTGTTGCGCATTGCGATCCGCCGTCACGCCAACGCGCCCGGACAACACCGTGACCTGCGCGCCCTGCGGTTGCAGACGCACTTCGAACTGCGTACCGAGGACCCGCGCCTGGCCTTTCTCGGCCTCGACCACAAAGGGGTCACCGGTGTGCGTCACACTGAAAAAACCAGCGCCGCGCCGCAACTGCACATGCCGCTCACCTCGACTGAAATCCACGGCAATAGCGCTGTCAGCGTCCAGCGTGACTTGCGAATTATCGGCCAGGGTCACCGTGCGGACTTCCCCCGGTGCCGAAACGTAATCGGCACCCAGATCATCGATCCAGCGCTGCGGCTGCCAACCCGTGCCAAGGCTGATCATCAGCATCAGACACGCGGCCATCGCCAGCGCGCCCGACCAGCGCAACAGCGGCGAGCGACGTGGACGCTCCATTGCATTGAGGTAGCCCTGCAACGCAAACGCGTCCTCATCGGCCAAGGTGCGCGCCGGACCTTCGCTCAACTCCCACACGACTTGCGCCTGTGCGTAGGCTTCGGCGTGGGCCGGGTCGGCGCGCAGCCACTGGCTGAAGGTCAGTTGATCGCCGGTGCTCGGGCGGTCGTGCAGCAGACTCAGCCAAGCGAGTGCGGCCTGTTCTTGAGCGGGCGTGGGGATGACGCGGTCGGTGGCTTTCACGGTGCTTTCCCTGGCAGGCGTGGCGCGGGTTCGCGCAGGCTGGCCTTGCAGGCCTCAAGGGCGCGCATCATATGTTTTTCCACGGCGCTTTGGGACAGGCCCATGGCTTTGGCGATGTCTGCGTATTTGCGGCCGTGGATGCGATTGAGCAAAAAGATCTGCCGAGTGCGCTCGGGCAAGGCGCGCAACGCCGCCTCGACATGGCGCAGATCATTGCCCGCTTCGAGCGCGGCTTGCGGTTCGCTGCCGTGGCTGTCCGGCGCATCCGGTTGCCAGCCCTCGTTGATCCGCACCCGCGTGCCTTCGCTGCGCAAATGATCGATGGCGATGTTGCCGGCGCAACGCAACAGGTAGGTGCTGAGTTCTTCGACCTGCACCAGCGGCCGCCGCCAGAACCGCAGGAACAGGTCCTGCACCAGATCCGCCGCCGTGGCCCGGCAACCAACGCGCCGGTTGACCAGCGCTTCCATCTGCGAGCGTTGCGAGAGGAACACCTGAAGAAAATGCGCACGCGCGCCATGAGGCTCGTCGTCGCGGGATTCCGGAGGATGACCGATCAGCATCTCAGCACCGCGCCCAGGCGGCGACCGGACTGGCCAGCAGGCTCAACCCGGCCAGTGCGATGGCCAGACGTGGGCGATAGGGCAGCAACAACACCAACGCCAAGGCGCTGAGCATGAGGACCGCAAACCAGTCGACCAGACCGAAACTCCAGCCGTTCGCCCCGACAGCTGCCCAAAGCGACAGCCCGAGCAACAGCCACCCGGCGAATTTCAGAACCCGTGCACGTCGGGCCGAGGGTTTGTTGCCGAGCAGCTCATCGTGGTGCCGTGGCATCGACAGACACAACGCGCTGAACCCGGCATAGCACAGCAACAACGCCAGCAACATCAGCTCACCTCCTGCTCAAGCGTGATCGGCCGCGGCTTTTCGCGGGGAGTTTTTTTCACGCTGACGGCGCTGCCGGCACGCTGCATTTTCCAGGCGGCCCAACCGAGGAACAGGCCTGCGCCCAGGCACGTCAGATCGAAACCCGCCAGCGTCCAGTCGCCTTGCGCCAGCGTTACGCCGAGACTCCATGGCGTGGCCAGATTGATCAGTGGCACCGCGATAAACAGCACGCCAGCCAGCCCCAGCTGTTCGACCCAGGCCGTTCGCCCCTTGCGCAGCAGCGCATGCACCACGCTCAAGGCCCAGGCGATAAAAAACGCATTCACTTCTTGATCGGCGCGCCCGGCCAGATCCGCCGGCAACAGGCGATTGGCCAAAAAGAACACCGCCACCGCCGCTGTCAGCCCGGCCATGCTGGCGATGTTCAGCACCTCCACCACACGCAATTCGACCGGCATCACGCCGCTTTTGGCATGTTTGAGCTGGCGCTTGCCGAGCCATATCACCAGCCCGGTGCCGATCATCGCGGTACTCGCCAGACCGCAGATGAAGTACAGCCAACGCAGGATCGGGCCGGCGAAATGACCGATGTGCAAACCGTAGAAATCACTGGCGATCGTCATCGGCAGCGGCTTGTCGGGCGTGGCGCCGAGCATCTGCCCGGTGACACCATTGAAGGTCAGGTTGCTGCCGTACTCATAGGCGATTCGGTCAGAACTCGCGCGCGACAGCTGCACCGTGGCATTGGCGTCGCCGGGGTTGATGACGCTGACCCGCGCCGTATGCCCCCCCGCCCACTGCTCGCTCGCCCGTACCAATAAGGGTGCAAGCAGCGGCAGCAAACTCGCTTGAGCGGCGCGTTGCGGGATTGGCGTTTCGGGAAACATGTCTTGGTAAAACGCCTCGCGATCAGTGCCGTAGGACGCCAGAATGCTGGCCGGCATGACCATCGCCATGAAAATCACCAGGCTGCTGTAAGTGATCATCAGATGAAACGGCAGCACCAGCACGCCGACCGCATTATGCCCGTCGAGCCATGAACGCTGGCCTTTGCGCGGGCGAAAGGTGAAGAAGTCCTTGAAGATTTTCTTGTGGGTGATGATGCCGGTGATCAGCGCAATGAACATTACCATCGCGGCCGTCGTCGCCAGCCAGCGGCCCCACGGATAAGGCATTTGCAGCTGGAAATGGAAGCGGTAGAAGAACTCGCCGCCCCGGCTGTCCCGGGCCTGTATTTCTGCACCGGTCTGCGCATCGAGTGTTTTTTGCGTGAAGCTTCCGCGCTTGCCGGCTTCGGCCGGTGTGTCTTGCCAGCGCACAGTCAACGCAGGATCACGGGCATTCGGCAGATCGATCAACCAACGCGAAGCAGCCGGCGCGTGCTGCTGCAGATAGCCTTGCGCCAGGCTCAGGCTGGTCGCTGATTCGATGGCGTGCACGGGAATTTCCGGCTGCATCCAGTGGCTGATTTCAGCCTTGAAATAGGCCAGCGTTCCGGTCAGGAAAATCGCAAACAGCAGCCAGCCAAACACCAGTCCCGTCCAGGTATGCAGCCAGGCCATCGACTGACGAAAGCCCTCCTTCATGCGTAGCCCAAACCCCGCGCGGCGCCGGATACCGTCGCCAGAATCACGCTGGGCACCAGCAGACCGACCCACGCCGACCATGCCGTGCGACAGGCGAAACACCAGAGCACCGCGACCAGATAAACCAGAAAGGAAATGGTCATGCCGGTCACCACCGCTTCGGCACGACTTAACGGTAGCCACAGCGTCAGGGCGACACTGGCCAGCGCCGCAACCAGATAGCCGCCGAACACCGCCGCCAGCACCCGCGAGGTGATGGCCAGACGATAGGACATGGGAAGTGAGGCGAGTTTGCCTTTCATGTTTCGACCCTGAAACGAAAAAACGTCCAGCCGATAAAGCCGAACCAACAGGCGAGCAATATTAATGATAAATATTCTCATACGCAAAAGCATCTGATTGCCGGGCAGCGCTACACACCCCTACAATGCGAACAGTTCTTGTTCTCTAACGCATCGATCATGCGCCCGGAGTAATACCCTTGTCGTCCGCCCATCCCGTCGAATCGCTCTACCACGACCACCACAGCTGGCTCACCGGCTGGTTGCGGCGCAGACTCGGCTGCCCGGACAGCGCCGCGGATCTGGCCCAGGACACCTTCATTCGCGTGCTCAGCGCCCGCGAACCTGCAGCGATCATCGAACCGCGCGCCTTTCTCACCACCCTTGCCAAACGCGTGCTGTTCAATCATTACCGTCGCCAGGACCTGGAACGCGCCTATCTCGAGACCCTGGCGCAGATGCCGGAAATGGTTGCGCCGTCGGAAGAAGACAAAGCGATCATCCTGCAAACCCTGATCGAGCTGGACCAGTTGCTCGATGGCTTGCCGCGCTTGGTCAAACGCGCCTTTTTGCTGGCGCAGGTCGATGGCCTGACTTATCCGCAAATCGCCGCCGAGCTGGGCATCTCCGTAGCTACGGTCAAACGTCACTTGCAAAAAGCCGCCCTGCGCTGCTATTTCGCCCTATGAACCGCGTCCCGGATTTCTCTGCACAAGTGGCCGAGCAGGCCGTGCACTGGTTGATGGAAATGCAGCAAGGGTCGCTCTCCCCGCGTCAGCAACAAGCCTGGCAGCAATGGCTGGACGCCCACAGCGAACACCGTCGCGCGTGGGAGCACATGCAGCGGGTCAACCAGCGCTTGCGCGGTGTATCTTCGCCATTGGCCCATGCCGCGTTGAACGGGCCGAAGTCCTCCAGCCGCCGTCAGGCGCTCAAATTGCTGCTGCTTCTCGGTGCCGGTTCCGCCGTCACCTGGGGCATGCGCGAGCACAATCCGCTGCCGACGCTGCTCGCCGATTACCGCAGCCCGTTGGGTCAGCGCCGCAAGGTGGCGCTGGGTGCGGGCAGCCAGTTGCAGCTCAATACCGCCAGTGCAGCGGACGTGGACAGCACGCAACGACTGATTCGTCTGCTGGAGGGCGAGATCCTCCTGAGCACCGCCCAAGCGTTCGAAGTGCGCACGGCGCAAGGGCTGTTGAAAACCGCTGCTGCCCGGCTCAACGTCCGGCAATTTGCCGATCGCACGCAGGTGGCGCTATTCGAAGGCCAGGTTGAATTGACCCGCCCCGGGCACGAGCCGGTGTGGCTGCCCATCGCCCGTCAGCTGAGCTTCAGCGCCACCTCGATCAGCGAAGCCAGGCCACTGGACGCCAACAGCGGCGCCTGGGCCGACGGCATGTTGATCGCCGCGCACATGCGCCTGGGCGACTTCCTTGAAGAGCTCGGGCGCTACCGGCGCGGCCAGTTGCATTGCGATGCGAAAGTGGCCGACTTGCTGATCTCCGGGACTTATCCACTGGATGACAGCGAGCGGATTCTGGATCTGCTGCAAATCAGTCTGCCGGTGAACGTGCGGCGGTTTACCCGCTATTGGGTGAGCGTCGAAGCGCGGGCTTAGAGGCAAAATCCAAAGATCGCAGCCTGCGGCAGCTCCTACAGGATGTACATCAAGCCAATGTAGGAGCTGCCGAAGGCTGCGATCTTTTGCTCTCGAAAATAAATGAGCCGTTTTTCAGATCTGGCGTGACAGAGAAGGAAAGCCCCCTTGATTCAACCTTCTCAGGATCAACCTTCATGCACCCCACCCGCCTCACGCCACTGGCCCGCCGCCTGCGCAACCTCGTACTGGGCGCCAGCCTGAGTTTCAGCGTCCTGCCCGCCGCGATGGCCGCCGAAACCAAGGTTTACCACATCGCCCCGGCGTCGCTGGAAAATGCCCTCAACCAGTTTGGTCGTGAAGCCGGCGTCCTGATTTCCTTCGGCTCGCAGATCACCAGCGGCGTGCAAAGTCGTGGCCTGGAAGGCAGCTACACCGCCGCCCAAGGTCTCGAGGCACTGCTCGAAGGCACCGGCCTGCAAGCCCGCGCCGAAGGTAACAACGCGTTCAGCCTGCAACCGGTCGGCGACACCGCGCTGGAGCTGGACGCCTCGAAAGTCGTCGGTGACTGGCTCGGTGACGCGGCGCAGGTCAACGTGTTCGAGCATCCGGGCGCCCGCGACGTGATCCGCCGTGAAGACTTCGAACGCCAAGGCGCGACCCAGGCGCGCGATGTGCTCAACCGCATCCCCGGGGTCAACGCGCCGGAAAACAACGGCACCGGCAGCCACGACATGGCGCTGAACTTTGGCATTCGCGGTCTTAACCCGCGCCTGGCTGCACGTTCGACAGTGCTGATGGACGGCATTCCCGTGCCGTTCGCCCCTTACGGCCAGCCACAGTTGTCGTTTGCGCCGATCAGCATGGGCAACATGGACGCGGTGGATGTGGTGCGTGGCGGCGGCGCGGTACGGTACGGCCCGCAGAATGTCGGCGGTGTGGTCAACTTCGTCACCCGCGCCATTCCCGATGAGCCGACGGTCAAGGGTGGGTTCCAGACAGAAACCAGTCCGTCGTCGAGCCATGACGGCTTCAAGACCAGCGCCAATCTGCTGGCAGGCGGCACCCATGCCAACGGTCTGGGCGGCGCGTTGCTGTATTCTGGCACTCGCGGTGGCGACTGGCGTGAACACAGCGACAGCGAGATCGACGACCTGATTCTCAAGGGCAAATACCAGCTCGACGAGGCCAACAGCTTCAACGCCATGGCCCAGTATTACGAAGGCAAGGCCGACATGCCCGGTGGCCTGAGCGTCGCCGATTACGATGCCGATCCGTACCAGTCGACGCGCTTGAAAGACCAGTTCTGGGGTCGCCGGACGATGTTCAACTTTGGCTATCGCTACCAGGAAGATCGCCGCGAATTCACCGCCAACACCTTCTTCACCAAAACCCTGCGTAGCGGTTATCTGGACCAGGGCAGCTTTCTCTCGCTGTCGCCGCGTGAGTATTGGGTACGCGGTTTCGAAACGCGCTTCGCCCAAGGTTTTGATCTGGGCCCGACCAGCCATGAAGTCGGCGTCGGCTACCGCTACATCAACGAGGCCGGCCACGAGTTGCGTTATCGCACGCCGATCAGCAGCAACCAATACCCGACCACCAACAGCCGCAACGACCGCGACACCCGCGGTGGCACCGAAGCCAATGCGTTGTTCGTCGACGATCGCATCGACATCGGCAAATGGACCATCACCCCGGGCGTACGCTACGAGATGATCGAGTCGCAGCAGACCAACAACCTGACCAACGTCAAATACCAAGGCGACTACAACACCGCGCTGCCGGCACTGAACGTGCTGTATCACCTGACTGACAGCTGGAATCTGTACGCCAACACCGAAGGCTCGTTCGGCAGCGTGCAGTACAGCCAGATGCCTAACCGCGTGAGCAGCGGCGAAGTGAAACCGGAGAAGGCCCGCACCTGGGAACTCGGCACCCGTTACGACAACGGCGCACTGCGCGCAGAAATTGGTGCGTTCCTGATCAACTTCGACAACCAGTACGAAAGCAACCAGACCAATGATTCGGTGATCGCCCGTGGCCAGACCCGCCATCAGGGAATCGAGACCAGCGTCAATTACGCACTGGATGACTTGAGCCCGGCACTGGCCGGTTTCGATGTGTACGCCACTTATGCCTATGTCGACGCGACCATCCGCGAAGACGGGCCGAACAAGGGCAACCGCGTACCGTTCTCCTCGAAACACAAAGGCACAATTGGCGTCGGTTACACCGAAGGGCCGTGGAAGCTCAACGTTGACAGCAGCTTCCAGAGCGACCAGTTCGCCGACAACGCCAACACCTCCAAGGAAAGTGCCGACGGCAGCACCGGCAAAATCCCCGGCTACATGCTGTTCAGCAGCCGCGCCGGTTACGACTTCGGCCCGCAACTGTCGGATCTGAACGTGGCAGTGGGGGTGAAGAACATCTTCAACACGCAGTATTTCACCCGCTCGTTTGATGACAACAATAAAGGCAAGTACGTGGGTGAACCGCGCACGGTGTACGTGCAAACCTCCCTCGCGTTCTGAGATTGAAAAAAACCTCACCCTAACCCTCTCCCAAGGGAGAGGGGACTAATTGCGGGATGCTTGCGAAGTACGCCGACCTGATTCTGCTTTGCCGAATCCATAGTCGAGTGGGTCTTTCAGGTCGATGTTTCACGTCAGACACCTCGGTCGGCCCCCTCTCCCGGAGGGAGAGGGCTGGGGTGAGGGGCCGCTTTCTGATGCCCTGCGCAAAAAACGCCACAAACAAAAACGGGCCTGCTTGCGCAGGCCCGTTCTCATGGGGTGGCTTGAAAATCAGCGTATCAACTGTTGATCGCTGCCTGTTCATTCTCGAGAAATTCTTCCTCCAGCAGTGCATCATTCGCCTTGCTGAATGGCACGATGGCGGCGCGAGGTTTGCCTCGCAGTTTGCCAAACAGGTGCTCCAGCGCGTGTTCCAGTTTTTCGGCTGCACCGTCGATCGCCTGTTCCAGCGAATCGGCTTTGTGGGTGACGGAAATCGGTTGATGGCCTTTTGGCCGCGCTTCCAGTTGGCAGCGCAAGTCATGGGGACCTGGTTTGTCGCCGTTCTCGTCGCTCAGGTGGACTTCGACACGGGTCAGGTCTTCTTCATAACGTTCGAGCGTGCTCTCAATAGTTGTACGTACCCACTCCTCCAGTCGCTTACTGCTTTGAATATGGTTATCGCTGTTGACTTGGATTTGCATAGTTCATCCCTTATTTCAGCTAGCTCGCCAGAGGCCTTGAGTTGGATTTCCTGACCTCCTGGTTACAACAATCGGCCCGACCGGCGAACATTTCAACCCCTGAAAAAAGATAAATATTCATTCGCAAAAAAAGCCGGACAACCGAGCACGTCACTGGTAAGGTCGGGAGTTGGGTCGCCTGGCAACCCTGCAAAATCTGCTCACAATTGCCCGTCGTTCAACGGGTGCAAGCTGCGGAAAATCCCCGCCTCCTCCACCAGCCAGTCATGCACCGCGCGCACGCCCGGATGGCTCAACGCCCCCGGCGCATAGAGCAATACATAGCGCTTGTGGTTAGGCACCGACAGCCCGAACGGCACGATCAACGTCCCGCGCTCCAGCTCATCGTTGAGCAACGTGCGCCGGGCAATCGCCACGCCCATACCGGCGATCGCCGCTTCGATGGTCAGGTGATTGCGATTGAACGTGTGCCCACGCCGTACGTCGGCGCCTTCAAAGCCAATCGCATTCAGATAGAACTCCCACTCCGCGTATTCATAACTGCCGCGCCAGGCGGTGATGTCGTGCAACAACGGGAAATGCACCAGATCCGCCGGCCCATGCAGCGGTGGGCGTCCGCGCAACAAACTCGGCGCACACACCGGAAAAATCTGCTCATCGAGCAAGGCTGTGGATAACAGTCCCGGATAACTGCCGTCGTTCAGGTCAATCGCCAGATCGAAATCGCCCTCGTGCAACGGCACGCTGCTGTCCTCGGCCACCAGCCGTAACTGGATGTCCGGATAACGCTGTTGCAGGCGCGGCAAACGCGGGGTCAGCCATTTGCTGAGGAACGACGGAATCGAACGCACCCGCAGAATCCCGCTGATCATCCCGGCATCCAGCCGACGCAATTCAGCATCGATGTTGCCGTAGGCCTCATTGACGGTGATGGCCAGCCGCTGGCCTTCCGCACTCAACTCGACACCCCGCGCCCGGCGATGAAACAGGCGAAAGCCCAGACGCTCTTCCAGTTGGCGAATCTGCTGACTGACCGCCCCCGGGGTGATGTGCAGCTCTTCCGCGCAACGGGTGAACGACAGGTGCCGCGCGGCACAGGAAAACACCTGCAGCCAGACATAGGTCTGGGCGTGCAATTGACGACTCATCGTTTAGTCCTGCTAAAGGCTTTCTTAGGAAGTTTCGTTGGTCACGTAGGACCGAGGTGGGCAGTATCGCCGACATTGCGCTTGTCCTACAAAAATGGCAGCGATTCCTACTCCATTGCTTGTAAGGGTTTAGCATGGCTATCAGTGTTTTCGATCTATTCAAAGTCGGCATCGGTCCGTCCAGTTCCCACACCGTCGGCCCGATGCGCGCTGCCGCGACCTTCGCTCAGGCGTTGATCGAGCAACGTCTGCTCAACGATGTGCGCCGCGTGGAAATCCGTTTGTACGGCTCGCTGTCGGCCACCGGTGTCGGCCACGCCACCGACCGCGCCACGGTCATGGGCCTGATGGGCGAATGGCCGGACAGCATTGATCCCTCGACCATCGACCCACGCATCCAGCAACTGCGCGAAAGCGGCCAGTTGCTTCTGGCCGGCCAGAGAGAAATTTCCTTCAACTGGCAGCACGATCTCCTGCTGCTGGACGAAAGCCTGCCCTACCACCCCAACGCCATGTCGCTGACAGCCTTTGGCGAAAGCGCCGAGCTGTTCACGCAAACGTACTACTCGATTGGCGGCGGTTTCATCGTCGAAGCGGCGCAAGCCGAGTCCGGTGTGGCGCCGGCCGGCGACGTGGTGCTGCCGTACGATTTTTCCAGCGCCGCCGAACTGCTCAGCCTGTGCAAGCAGCACAACTTGCGCGTGTCGGAGCTGATGATGGCCAACGAACGGGCCTGGCGCAGCGACGCTGAAATCCGTAACGGTTTGCTGCACATCTGGTCAGTGATGCGCGAGTGTGTCGAGCAAGGCCTGCGCCACGAAGGCATCCTGCCCGGTGGTCTGAACGTGCCGCGCCGCGCGGCGAAATTGCACCGTAGCCTGCAGGAAATCGGCAAGCCGAATGTCATCAGTTCGACGCTGTCGGCGATGGAGTGGGTCAACCTTTTCGCCCTCGCCGTTAACGAAGAGAACGCTGCCGGCGGGCGCATGGTGACCGCGCCGACCAATGGCGCGGCCGGGATCATTCCGGCGGTGCTGCACTACTACATGAAATTCAATCCGGACGCGTCTGACGATGACGTGGTCGCGTTCTTCATGGGCGCCGCCGCTGTCGGCATTCTGTGTAAGAAAAATGCCTCGATCTCCGGCGCTGAAGTCGGCTGCCAGGGCGAAGTCGGTTCGGCCTGCGCGATGGCCGCGGCGGGCCTCGCTGAAGTGTTGGGTGCGACCCCGGAGCAACTGGAAAACGCCGCCGAAATCGGCCTGGAACACAACCTCGGCCTGACCTGCGACCCGGTCGGCGGCCTGGTACAGGTGCCGTGCATCGAGCGCAATGCCATCGCCGCCGTGAAGGCGATCAATGCCACACAAATGGCCCTGCGCGGCGACGGCAAACACTTCATTTCCCTCGACCGGGTGATCCGCACCATGCGCGACACCGGCGCCGACATGCACGACAAATACAAAGAGACTTCACGGGGAGGCCTGGCCGTGAGCTGGGTGGAGTGCTGACGCGCATTCCCTGACCGCCCCGGCAGGCCGCAACTTGCGGCCTGCCAACCGTGAGCCCGAGCAAAAATAATAACGAGGCAAAAACGATGACCGATGTACGTACACCTGCTGCCGAAAATCCCGCTGTAGATCGCACACGCAACACCGAAGTTGCCCACAAGGGCTGGAGCAAATCCGACACCACCTGGATGCTCGGTCTGTATGGCACCGCCATCGGTGCCGGCACATTGTTCCTGCCGATCAATGCCGGCGTCGGCGGTTTCTGGCCGTTGCTGATTCTGGCGCTGCTAGCCTTTCCGATGACCTTCTTCGCCCACCGGGGACTGACCCGCTTCGTGCTGTCCGGGCGTTCCGGCGACATCACCGAAGTCGTCGAAGAACACTTCGGTATCGGCGCCGGCAAGCTGATTACCCTGCTGTATTTCTTTGCGATTTTTCCGATCCTGCTGGTGTACAGCGTGGCGCTGACCAACACCCTGAGCAGTTTTCTCGAACACCAGTTGCACATCGCCCCGCCACCACGGGCAATCCTGTCGCTGGTGCTGATCCTCGGCCTGATGGCGATCGTGCGCTGCGGCCAGAACGTGATCGTCAAAGCCATGAGCGTGCTGGTTTACCCGTTCGTCGCCGCGCTGCTGTTACTCGGCCTCAGTCTGATTCCGAACTGGAACGGCGCGTTCTTCGCCAGCGCTCAAGAGGCAATGCCGCTGTCGATGTTCCTCAAGACCCTGTGGCTGGCGATCCCGGTGATGGTGTTCTCGTTCAACCACTCACCGATCATCTCCGCCTTCGCGGTCGATCAGAAACAGCGTTACGGCGCGGAGGCCGAACGCAAGAGCAGCGGCATCCTCGCCATGGCCCACGGCATGATGGTGGTGACGGTGATGTTCTTCTGCTTCAGTTGCGTACTGGCGCTATCGCCGGCCGATCTTGCAGCAGCGAAGGCGCAGAACATTTCGATCCTGTCGTACCTGGCCAACCACTTCCAGACCCCGGTCATCGCCTACGCCGCGCCGCTGATTGCGCTGGTGGCGATCACCAAATCCTTCCTCGGCCACTACATCGGCGCCAGCGAAGGCTTTCAGGGCATGATCGTCAAGAGTTTGCGGAGCCGTGGCAAAGTGATGTCGGCGAGCTGGCTGAACCGTGCGACCGCGCTGTTCATGATCCTCAGTTGCTGGGCCGTCGCCACCTTCAACCCGAGCATTCTGGGCATGATCGAAACCCTCGGCGGGCCGGTGATTGCCTGCCTGTTGTTCCTGATGCCGATGTACGCCATCCGCCGGGTGCCAGCCTTGCGCCAGTACTCGGGACAGGCCTCCAACGTGTTCGTGGTGCTGATCGGCCTGATTGCACTGTCGGCGATCATCTACTCGGTTCTGCCCTGAAACGGGCCATAAATGACGAAGGCGAGCCAGGGGCTCGCCTTTTTTACGCCGTATCCATTGTCCAACAATTTTCCCGGCACAGCCCTTGCTATGACCTGTGCAGGAGCTGACGAGTGCAACGAGGCAGCGATCTTTTGATCTGCATGACGCACATCAAGACGCTGCAGAGCAAAAGATCGCAGCCTGCGGCAGCTCCTACATAAAGCAACAACACAGGCCACGGAATGGCCGATGGTCCGGTATGGCGAACCAACCCGATCACGGCCGGTCAACAACTGCACGTTCAATCAGGCGGTGACGCATCATGGACAACCCTTTTCAGATCATTACCGATGCCTTCGCGCCGGACTATCAGATCAACCTGAGCATTCAGGGGCTGGACGGCAGCATCATGCTGACCCTGTCCAACAGCGGCCGAATCGTCGCCAAACGGATGATCAGCGCCGAACAGCGCAACGACCCGGTACGGCTCAAACGGCTGGTGCAAAGCATTCAATTCGGCATTGCCATCGAACAGGGCCACAGTGCCATGGCGATCCTGGAAGCGATGACCAGCGGCGACGGGCTGCCCCCGCCACCGCAGCAGAACAACGGCCAGCCTCGGCCGTCGATGGGACTTTAAAGCTCGCCCTTCTCGATCTCGGGGTGTTCACCGGAACCGGCGCCGAGTTTGCGTTGCGGTTTTTCGATCTTCACCGACGGGAATTGCGACGAGGCGTAGCGCACCACCAGAATCGAGAACGCCAGCAACAGAATGCCGCCGCACAGGTAGATGATGCCCATGTCCGGCGGGTTGTGGTGCGAGACGTTGGAGATCAGCAGGCGGGTCAGCGCAGTGATCGCCACGTAGATCAGGAAGCGCACTGGCATGTGGTTGGTCTTGAAGTAAATCCCGACCATTGCGCCCAGTTCCAGATAGATGAACAGCAACAGAATGTCATCGATCTTGATGTGGCCTTCTTCGAGCATGCCGAGAAATTCCATCACCGCCGCCCACGCGGTCACCGCACCGATGGCGAACAGCGCCAGGTAGTGGAAGGTCTCGACAAACAGGTTGCCCAGGGACTCGGCCAGTTGATGCACGTTTTGCCGCAATTTCTCGGCCCAGTTGATTTTCACGATGATGTTCCTTAGCCCGATGCGAGCGGATGATGCCGGTTGGACGTGACGGTTTTCCGTATGCGCTTTGCGTCATGCAGAAACGAGGCCACGCATCATGGCGAGCCGGGATGAAACCTGCGCCGTGGCGTTTGGTCGCACCGTTGAACAGACACCGTCGACAGGAATGATTGTGACGATCCAACTAAAGTTTCTTGATAAGTTCGTTACGCTGAAAAAGCATTAGCTTATAAATGAAATATTGTTAACCGGGTCATTCTGTGAACTCGCGCACACTCCCCCGGTAATTCACCAGTTAGTTATCGAATAAATTACTCGTGTAATTATTTCCAGAGCAGACCCATCAGCGAAGCTTTAACGGCCGCGGCGATTTTGTTTTGGCAACCGAGTTTCTTCAGGCAATGGTTTATATGGAAGTTTACGGTCCTTTTGCTGATGCCGAGGATCACCGAAACATCGTCAGATGACTTTCCGTCAGCGGTCCATTGCAGAATTTCCTTTTCCCTTTGCGACAGTTCTATCGGTACCGGGATTACCGAATCGGCGCCGCGCATTTGCAGGCGCGTCAGGCCCAGATGGGTGATCTGGGCCAGCCATGAAAGCGCTGCCTGCTTGGTTTCGAGTTCCAGTGCGGTGATCGCTTCGCTGCCCCGGGCAAACGTCACCAGCCCTTGAGTTTCGCTGTTCAGCAGCGTCTGCCCCCAACCTTCGCAGATGCCATGAGCATGCGCTTCCTGCCAGAAGTCGGGTGCCTGAGCCTTGAGTTCCGCATCCCACAGCACCGGTTTCACGCTGCGCATTGCGCGCATCACGTAAGGGTCGATGTCCAGGTAACGATTGGCGGAATAGGCAGCTTGCCAGGCCGGCGAATAGTTATTGGCGAGAAACAGGCAAGGTTTGGTGATGGGGAAAAGCCTGCGTGAACCATAGGCCACATAATCAAACTCCAACTGCCTGGCAACGGTCTTGATATTGTCGAACAACAACTCGACATCCGTTGCAGACATGGCGTTTTCCAACAGTTCAGCCTGCCAATATGACATAGAGATTCCTTTCCCACAGTTATTGCTGTCGGCCTCTTGCCAACATGCCTAGCATATTTCCAAATGTTTCCGCTAGCTGTCAAGGGTGACAGGTAGTCTGCGAGCGCAGTGTGCACTTTAATCGCCACCCAACCAATCACTAAACGGAATCTGTGATGGATTACTTGTCAGGACGTTATGACCAGTTGACGACAGTAAAGCGTCAACGCTTGGCTCAATATCGCTATCAGGTCTTTGTCGAACGCCTCGGCTGGCAATTATCAACACCGGACGATTTCGAGTTTGATCAGTTCGACCACAGCGGCACCCATTACATCGTTGCGCAAGAACAAGACGGCAACATCAAAGGTTGCGCACGCCTGTTGCCGACCACCCAGCCGTATTTACTGAGTGAGGTGTTCACCGCGTTGCTCGGTGACCAGCCTGCACCGTGCGGCGATGACATCTGGGAGCTGTCACGCTTCACCTCACTGGACCTCGATGCCGAGGGCGGCAAAAACGAACAAGTGATGTCCGACGAAAATACCGTCGGCCTGTTCATGGCCACGCTGGAGTACGCCCGAACCTGCGGCGTTTCACATCTGGTGTCGGTGTCCCCGATCGCCATCGGCCGCCTGCTCAAACGTGGCGGCATTGACTACAAATGGCTGGCACCGCCACAGGTCCTGGACAACCGAACCCTCGGCGCCTGCTACATCACGGTGCAGTAAAACTGCCCGACACACGATAACAAAAAACACATCAACTGAAGCTGCTGACACGCGTCGAGCAGCACCTTTCGGTGTGGGTCGATTTCACGCCATGGATAGCAACTGCCTTAAACCAACGTTCAACACAGAGGGATGATCATGATCGACATGCACAGGAAAGTTGCCAAAGACATCGTCCACAAGGGCCACGACGACGATGTGCTGATTTACGACGCTCACCACTTGCTGCCGGCCTGGTTGCCTGCCGCCATCGTGCAACGGGCGAACCTTGATCCGGTGGATCTGGAGATTATCAATCAGGCCTATCGGCTGGACAGCGAGCGTCTGGTGCTGCGTTCACTGCCAACCATCATCGACCTGCAGGCGCTCGAACAGGCGGGTCTGTCGGACTGTCTGCCGGAACTGCTGACGAATTACGAAAAGACTACCGACCACCTGATCCTCAGCGGCGCCTGGGTGCTGGAAAGCACCGAAGCCAAACTGGCGCGACTGCCCGGTTGCGGCAATGGCCTGAGCCTCGATCAGCGCCGGCAGGTGCATGATGTCCTGAAAACCCTGGACGGCTGCCCGCAGCAGGGCCTGCTGTATTTCACCCTGTTCAACGACACCGCCAATTACTTTTTCTACCGCAAGCACCACGAGCACGTGCCTGGCTTGATGCTGATCGAAGCGGCACGCCAGGCCATGTACGCGCAGTTCTACGAGCACAGCGGTTACGCCCGCGGCGAGGTGTCGATTTCCATTGTTGATCTGCTGTCGAGTTTTCCCCGTTACACCGAGTCTTCGTTTCAGGTGGATGTGCTGGTCGGCGACTACGAAAGCATGGCGCAGCCACGGGCGCGCAAGGTCGACAAGCGTGCGCGATTCTTCCAGCGCGGCGAACTGGTGGCCGACATTCGCCTGCATGGCGAAGTGATCAAGATGCCGGTGTTCAAGCGCATGCGGAATATCAACATCGACCCGGCCTGCTGGTTCCGCCCGCTCAAGGGCATACGCCATGAAGTGCTGGTGCGCCTGGATTCCGGGAGTCACCTCTCCGCCCGTCTCGAGCTGTTGTCGATGGCCGGGCTGCAAGTGCAATGCGACAGCCCGCTCGACGGCTCCGAGCGCGGCCACGTTTACCTGTATCTGGAAAGCGAAGGGATGCTCAGTCTGCCGCTGCAATCGCTGCAATCGCTGCACGCCAGCGACGCGGCAAAGGCCGGCACGCTCAAACTGCATCTGGCAGAGCTGGATTCGCCGTTGCGCTTCAAGTGGCGCGAGGTGCTCAAACAATTCGCTTACTTCTCCCACGAAGAAACCGCCCCGGCCCCGGCGCCCGCTCTCGGACAACCGGTGTGGATGACCTTCGATCAGACCAGCGCAATGCCCGAACACAGGAAGGAAGCATGATGACGCGCTATCCCCACGTGCTGGAGCCGCTGCGGCTGGCCGGCGGGCTGGAGTTGCGCAATCGGCTGTTCTTCGCGTCGATGGGCGTGGACCTGGCCGATCACAGCGGGTGCGTGACGCCCGCCATGATCGAGTTTTATCAGGGCATCATGGAGGGCGGCTGCTCCATGGCGTTTCTGTGCAACGCCACGGTCTCGCCGCAGTCGCGCTTACAGAGCACCGGGCTCGGCCTGTTCGAAGCGCATCAGGGCGAATCGCTCAGGGCGATGTTCGCCATGGCCGAGCAGGTCAACACGCCGGTGGGTGTGCAGTTGCAGCATTACGGCGGCCAAGGCACCACCACGCACACCGGGGTTGCCGTGTTGACCCCGAGCGGCGTGCCCTGCCCGCGCGTATCGAAACTTGATCCGGATTATCGCGTGCGGATCATGGACGAAACCGACATCGCCCTGGTGATCGAGCAGTTCGCCCATTCCGCCTGGCTGGCCTGGACCAACGGCGCACGCCTGGTGCAGTTGCAGGCGTCCAACGGCTACCTGCTGAGCAGCTTTCTTTCACCGCACACCAACAAGCGCACCGACCGCTATGGCGGCAGCGAAGAGAACCGCGCGCGGCTGTTGCTCGAGGTGGTCAGGGCCATCCGCGAGCGCACCCAGGGCCAACTGATCGTCACTATTCGTCTGGGCATCGACGACCGTCTGGGCGCTGAAGGGCTGCAATATCCGGATCTCAAGGAAACCGTGCAGGCGCTCTGTCAGGCCGGCGTTGCCGCGCTGGAATGTTCGATGTGCATGGGCGCGACTTTCGGCCAGTTGATCGTGCATTCGGAGACCATGGACCACTACCTGCAAGCCGGAGTGCGGGCGATCAAGTCGGTGTCGACAGTACCGGTGGGTTACGCCGGTTTCATCGACGGTCTGGACAAGGCCGAGCAGTTGCTCGCCGACGGCGTATGCGATTGGGTGGGGATGTCGCGGGCGCTGTTTGCCGACAACGACCTGATCAACAAAACCCTGCAGGGCCGCTCCGCCGATATCCACAAATGCCGGTGGGACAGCCAGTGCTTCAGCGACAAGAGCAATCCGCGACTGGATCGGGTGTATTGCTGCGTGAACCCGAAATATTTACGCCCCGCGTTGGCATAAGGAGATGCGACATATGTACGATTTTCTGGGAAAAGTATGCCTGGTCACCGGCGGCACCAGCGGCATTGGCGAGACCGTCAGCGAACGCCTGATCAAGGCCGGCGCCGAGGTGATCGTGTTCGGCCGGGACGAGGAAAAAGGCGCGGCGCTGGCCGATCGGCTGGGTGAACACTGCCGCTTCATCGCCTGCGATGTCGGGGATCCGGCGCAGGTCGAGCAGGCGTTCGCGACTATTCATTCGGCCTACGGCCGCCTCGATTGCGCGTTCAACAATGCCGGCGTGACCGCCAAGTACGCAGCGCTCGCGCAATCGTGCCCGGATGACTGGATGAAGGTGATGAACATCAACGTCAACGGCACTTACCACTGCATGCGTCATGAACTGCAACTGATGCTCGACCGCGGCACCGGGGCCATCGTCAACACCTCGTCCTGCGCCGGCGTGGTGCCGATAGGCGGCCAGGTGGCCTATGTCGCCAGCAAGCAGGCGATCAATGGCATGACCCAGGTGGCGTCGATCGAGAATGCGCGGCTGGAAGACGGTGGCTGCATTCGCGTCAATGCGGTCGCCCCCGGGCCGATCCTTGGCGGCATGAACAGCGAGGCACGCCTGAAAGCCGCACCGGAAAATACCCAGCGCAAAATCAACGTGACGTCGATGAAGCGCTTCGGCACGGCGGACGAAGTGGCCAACGCGGTGCTCTGGCTGCTCAGCGATCAGTCTGCTTACGTCACGGGTGTGATCATGCCCATCGATGGGGGTTACGCCAGCGGCAAGTTCTGAAATCAAATAAACCAACGACCCGCCGTGTGCGGGTCGTTTTGTTTGAGGGGCGTAAATCAGGAAAATCGCCGAATCCGGTCTACATTGAAAAGCCACTACCCAAAGCGCAGGGATTCGCTTATCCTTTCGCTGTATATAAATACAGTAGTCGCTAAGACAACTAAATGTGAAGGCATGTGAGGTGGTGAATGGCCGTCGAAGTGGTATACCGCAGCAGCCGAGATCTGGAGCGCTTGTTCATGGATAAAGCCGAAGCTGACCGTCATGACAAAATGCTCGAACTGGCCGAGATGCTGTCCGAAGTGTTGCAAAAAGCCGTGCCGTCGCTGAACGAGCAACAGGTTGAAGAAGTCGGGATCTACATGGCGAAGAACCGCGATGTGTTCGCCAAGGCGTTCAAGAGCCAGCCTGATGCGCTGTCGGAGCTGATCAATGCACCGGCCGAGCCAGTGGCTGAAGAGACTGGGCCGGCAGAATCCGATGAAGCGCCGGTCAAACCGGCAAAAGCGGCGAAAGCTGCCAAGTAACAACGTTTTAATCGAAAAGATCGCAGCCTGCGGCAGCTCCTACAGGGAATACGCATTCCATTGCAGGAGCTGCCGCAGGCTGCGATCTTTTGCTTTTCAGCGATACAGGACTTTCTCCGCCAACTCGTCCGCCACCCGCGCCGGCGAGCGTTTCTCGGCCTGCGCATGGGCAAACACTTCGGTCAGTCGCGAGGAAATCTTCGACAGATGCGCAGTGATCGTCCCCAGCTCTTCACCGCGATGCTTGAGCGAGACATAAATCAACCCGCCCGCGTTGATCACGTAATCCGGCGCATACAGAATCCCCCGACGCTCCAGTTGATCAGCCACGTCCAGATGCGTCAGTTGATTGTTCGCCGAACCCGCCACCGCCGAGCAACGCAGTTGCGTCACTGTGTGGCTGTTGAGTACCCCGCCGAGGCCGCACGGCGCAAGGATGTCGCACGGTGTGCTGAGCAACGCATCGTTGGCGATCGGATGCGCGTTGAGTTGCTCCATCGCCAGTTGCACCTTGCCGTGATCGATGTCGCTGACCAGCAATTCGGCGCCCGCCGCATGCAGTTGTTCCGCCAGTGCATAACCCACATTCCCCAGCCCCTGAATCGCTATGCGCAATCCTTCGAGATTGTCGCTGCCCAGCCGCGCCATGGCGGTGGCGCGAATTCCGGTGAACACCCCCATCGCCGCGTGCGGTGCCGGGTCACCGGCCGAGGTGGTGCTGGTGACATGCCGGGTCTGCTGGGCGATGCAATCCATGTCCGCCACCGACGTGCCGCTGTCGATGGCGGTGATGTAGCGACCGTCGAGCTGCTCGATGCAGCGCCCGAAAGCCTCGAACAGCGCACCGCGGTTTTCCACATGCGCCGGGCGTACGATCACTGCCACCCCGCCGCCCTGGGCCAGTCCGGCCAGCGCCGCTTTGTAGCTCATGCCCTGCGCGAGGCGAATGGCGTCCTCGACTGCGGATTCGTCGTTGGGATAGGCAAGATAACGGCAACCGCCCAGGGCAGGCCCGAGGCGACTGTTATGAATGGCAATGACCGCCTTCAACCCGGTGACCGGGTCAACGCTGAGGTGCAGCGATTCCAGGCGAGTGCTTTGCATGAGAGCGAACATCGGCAGGCTCCCGAATCACTTCTGGTAGTCGCCAGTATAGGCTTGCGCCCAAAAATTGCTGAAGCGCACCGGAATAAGCGTCGGCGCCGACGGCGACTTTGCGGCATAACCCGGCCGGTACTGGACGAATGGCATGGACGGGGCTAAAACGAGGCATGCCCCGGAGATTTCGATGAGTCCGCGCCAACGTTTTTTCGAGTGTCTGCACCGTTCACCGCCCGCACTGTTCGAAGCGGCGCTGTGGATGGCTGCCGAGCACGAAAAAGGCCTGGATGTCGAAGCACTGCAACAGGACTTCAAGGAGCTGCAACAGCGCGTCAGCCACGGCTTGCCGATGCTGCCGGTCAGCGAACTGGCGCAACCGTTGCTGCGGCGGATGAATGATCTGGGCTTCGCCCAGGATGATTTTTTGCCGCTGCGCCCACAGGTCGCGTTGTTGCACAAAGTGTTGCAGACCCGTCGCGGCCAGCCACTGAGCCTGTCCCTGATAGCCCTGGAACTGGCGCGCAGTCTGGAGATTCCGCTGGTCGGCGTGAACTTCCCCGGGCATTTCCTGCTGCGGGTGCCCGGCGCTGATCACTTGCTGGATCCCTGCGGCGGTCGGCGGCTTTATCCGAATGATTGCCGCGAGTTGTTGCAGCGTCAGTACGGCGCGCACATGAAACTCAATGCCGAGCATCTATTGGTCGCCACCCCGGTCCAAATGCTGCAGCGCCTGTCACGCAACCTGCGCCAGTTGCATCTGGCGCACGAGGATTACATCGCTGCGTTGATCGATGCCGAACGGGTGCTGGAACTGGGCGGTGCCAGCGCTGCCGATTATCTGGCCCGCGCCAGCCTGTATCAGCGCCTCGACTGCCCCAACGCCGAACGCTTCGATCTGGAACATGCGCTGCTGCTCAGCGACGATCCGATCCAGCGCCTGCGCCTGACCGAACGGCTCGGGCACCTGCCTCCGAATTCCGTGGTCCACTAATTCCTGTGTGGGAGCGAGCCTGCTCGCGAAGCAGGCGTCTCGGTTTATCCTTTAAACCGCGTTATCGTTCTTCGCGAGCAGGCTCGCTCCCACATTGGATTGCGGGATATCTGAGGGCGAACGCACCTGGATGATCAGCAGTGCCGCAATAACCGCCGGAATCGCGCAGAAGAAAAATATCTGCGCCACCGGAATGTGCATCGCCAGCAACAGGCTGCCAAACAGTGGCCCGAGGATCGAACCGAAGCGCCCTACCCCCAGCGCCCAGCCAGTGCCCGTGGCGCGCACCTGCGCCGGATAGAAGTTACTGGCGAAGGCGTTCAACGTCAGTTGCCCACCAATGATGCAAAACCCGGCAGCAAACACGCAGGCCACCAGATAGCGCGGATTGTCGTGATTCAGGCCCAGCAGAACCGTGCACACAGCCGCCCCGGCCAACACCGCGCAGAGCAGCCGCACCTTGCGCTTGAGCCGGTCGGCGAACCACGCCATGCACACCGCGCCCAAGGTGCCGGCGAACAGGAACATCGAGGTCACCAGGTTGGCTTCATTGAGTTGCAGACCGCTTTCGAGCAATAGCGTCGGCAGCCAGCTGATCATGAAATACAGCAGAATCAGGCTGACAAAAAACGTCGCCCAGATCAGCAAGGTCGGTCGCGCATAACCGTTGCGGAACAGCTCGACCACGGTCAGTTTGCTGCCCTGCTCGCGCTCGTTCTGCTCGACCGAGGCGGCCGGCGCCTGCCAGTCCGGCAGCATTCGCGCGGTGACTTTGCGCAAGCGCGCATACGGCGGTGCGTCACGCAGCAGACGCGGCAGCGATTCCGGAAGCATCCACCACAGGAACGGGAACAGCAGCAACGGCGTGACACCACCGGCGAGGAACACCGCTTGCCAGCCAAAGCGATCAATGAAGCCCGCCGCAACAAAACCACCCGCCGCACCGCCAAAGGAAAAGCCGCAAGCGGCCAGCGTGACCATCAAGGTGCGCAGGCGCGGCGGCGAGTACTCCGACATCAAGGCCATGGCGCTGGGCATCGCGCCACCCATGCCGATGCCGCAAATGAAACGCGCGATCATCAGGGTATTCAGGGAATCGGCGAACACCATCAGCACCGTGAGGGTGGCGTAGATCAGCACGCACGCCAGCAGAATCCGCCGCACGCCGAAGCGATCAGCCAGCGGCGTCACCGCGAGCGAACCAAGGGTCAGGCCCAACAGGTTGGCACTGAAAACCGGCCCGAAGGCGGCTTTCTCCAGGCCCCAGTCCTGCGCCAGGGCCGGCACCACGTAACCGAGCACCTGGGCGTCATAGCCGTCGGTGACCAGCAACAAGGCGAGCAGGATCAAGAGCAACCACTGATAGCGGGACACAGGACGGGCGTCGAGTGCCGCCCGGAAGCTGGCAATCTGGTTGTGCATCGCAAGGTACCTGTTTTGTTTTTATGATTTTTTAGGGGCAACACGGACCCCATGTGGGAGCGAACCTGCTCGCGAAAGCGGTGTGCCAGCTAAAAGAATGTCTGCTGATACAACCTCTTCGCGAGCAGGCTCGCGCCCACAGGGTCTTACGGTGTATCGGGCTGGTTGGCCGGATGCGCCTTGATGAACGCCGGATGCTCAGCCGCCAACGCGGCTACGCGACAAATCCGTGGATAAGCCTCCAGCGAAACACCGAAGCGCTCCGCCGCGTACAACTGTGGAATCAGATAAACGTCAGCCACACACGGCCACTCGCCGAAACAGAAACCGCTGTCGCCGATCAACTGCTCGACGGTCGCCAGCCCCTGACTGATCCAGTGCGCAATCCACTCCACCACCTGCGGCTCTTCGTGGCCCAGCTGGCGCAGACGATTGAGCACGCTGACGTTGTGCAGCGGATGCACGTCGCAGCCAATCACCGCCGCGACGCCACGCACATGGGCGCGGGCGGCGAGGTCTTCCGGCAGCAGCGGCCGCTGTGGATAACGCTCTTCAAGGTACTCGATGATCGCCGGCGACTGAATCAGCAACTCGCCGTCATCAGTACGCAAAGCCGGCACCCGGCCCTGCGGATTGATCGCCAGATAGGCCGCCTGTCGATGCTCGCCCCCGGACGGCGCAATCAGGTTGACCGGCAGCGCGTTGTAGTCGAGCCCCTTCAGCGCCAGAGCGATACGCACCCGGTACGACGAGGTGGAACGGTAATAGGTGTAGAGATCCATGAGCCGCTCCTGTCAGCGCGCCGCCAGCACTGTGCCGCGGCATTCGCCGAAGCCGATCGAGGCAAAACCCTCTCGGGCGCAACGCGCGCGCAGGATGATTTCGTCGCCGTCTTCGAGGAATTTGCGCACTTCGCCGGACGCCAGTTCGATCGGTTTTTTACCGCCCTCGGTGATTTCCAGCAGGCTGCCGAACTGACCGTTTTCCGGACCTGACAAGGTGCCCGAACCGAACAGGTCGCCGGCCTGCAACTGGCAACCGTTGACGCTGTGGTGCGCGACCATTTGTGCGACGGTCCAGTACATGTAACGCGTGTTGCTCAGGGTCAGGCGATGGGCGGGCAGATTCTGCTCGCGCATGGCTTCGGTGAGCAGCAGCACTTCCAGTTCGATGTCGAAGGCACCGCCCTCCTGATCGCGCTTGTCGAACAGGTAAGGCAGCGGCTGCGGATCACCTTCAGGGCGCGCAGGTTGTGCCATACGGAACGGCTCCAGCGCTTCGGCTGTCACCACCCACGGTGAGACGCTGGTGATAAAACTCTTGGACAGGAACGGGCCCAGCGGCTGGTATTCCCAGGCCTGGATATCGCGGGCCGACCAGTCGTTGAGCAGGCAGAAACCGGCGATGTGCTCGGCGGCGTCACCGATGGCAATCGGCTCGCCCATGTCGTTGCCCTGACCGATCCAGATGCCCAGTTCCAGCTCATAGTCCAGACGGGCGCAAGGGCCGAAGGTCGGCTCGCTGGCACCGGCCGGCAGGGTCTGGCCTTTCGGGCGGCGCACGTCGGTACCGGAGGCGCGCACGGTGGAGGCGCGACCGTGATAACCGATCGGCACGTGCTTGTAGTTCGGCAACAACGGGTTGTCCGGACGGAACAGTTTGCCGACGTTTTGCGCGTGTTCGATGCCGACGTAAAAGTCGGTGTAATCGCTGATGCGTGCCGGCAGGTGCATCTGGCAATCGGCAGCCAAAGGAAGCAGTTTTGCACCTTGGGCTTCGATGGCGCCGCGATGGCTGCTGCCCTCGCTGAACAGTTCCAGCAAGCGCGTACGCAAGGCGACGCGGGCTTCGCGACCGAGGTCGAAGAAGGCGTTCAACAGGCCGCCGTGCATGGCTTCGACAGCGCTACGTGCGACGCCGTCGAACAGCCCCGCCTCCAGCGCGACTTGCAGATCGAAAATGTGCTCGCCAATCGCCACGCCCGCGCGCGGCGCCGAGCCGTTGATGCTGAATACGCCCAGCGGCAGGTTCTGCAACGGGAAATCCGCGTGGCCGTTGGCCGAAGCAACCCAGCTGCGGGTGATGGAAGTCTGAGTCATGGGTTATCTCCGGGTCGGGTCGAACGTGGCGGGCAGCGTGGCCCAGCAGGCGTCGTAATTGGATTGCAGTTGCGGGCAGTCGAGGGCGAAACGGCTTGGACGCAGCACCTGACTGGTCTCGAACATGAAGGCCATGGTGTTGTCGATCTTCGTCGGCTTGAGCTCGGCGTTGATTGCTTTGGTGCAGGTTTCGCCGTCCGGGCCGTGGGCGCTCATGCAGCTGTGCAGGGATGCACCGCCGGGCACGAAACCTTCAGCCTTGGCGTCGTATTCGCCGTGGATCAGGCCCATGAATTCGTTCATCAGGTTGCGATGGAACCACGGTGGACGGAAGGTGTTCTCGGCGACCATCCAGCGTGGCGGGAAGATCACGAAGTCGAGGTTGGCCATGCCATGCACGCTGGTCGGCGAGGTCAGCACAGTGAAAATCGACGGATCAGGATGATCGAAACTCACGGTGCCAATGGTGTTGAAACGGCGCAGATCGTATTTGTACGGCACGTTGTTGCCGTGCCAGGCGACCACGTTCAGCGGCGAATGATCGAGTTGGGTGCCCCACAACTGGCCGAGGAATTTCTGCACCAGCGTCGTCGGCTGCTGCAGGTTTTCGTAGGCAGCGACCGGCGCGAGGAAGTCCCGTGGATTGGCCAGACCGTTGCTGCCGATCGGCCCCAGATCCGGCAGACGCAGCGGCGCGCCGTGGTTCTCGGCAACGTAACCGCGCGCCTGCGGATCAAGCAGTTCGACGCGGAATTTCAGACCGCGTGGCAACACGGCGATTTCCAGCGGCGCGACTTCGAGTACACCGAGTTCGGTGGCAATGCGCAGTCGTCCGAGTTGCGGCACCAGCAGCAGCTCGCCGTCGGCGTTGTAGAACACCCGCTCCATCGAGCGGTTGGCGCAATAGTTATAGATGCTGATGCCGGCAGGCTTCTCCGCCGCCGAGTTGGCGACCATGCCAACCAGGCCGTCGATGAAGTCGGTTGGCTCGGCGGGCATCTGCAGGGGATTCCAGCGCAGACGATTCGGGGTTACGTCACCCAGCGGGCCGCCGGCCAGTTGCCGCTCCAGTTTGACGAACGCCGGGTGATTGGCCGACGGTTGAATCCGGTACAGCCACGTACGCCGGGCTTCACTGCGGGTCATGGTGAACGCCGTGCCGGAGAGCAATTCGGTGTAGAGGCCGTAGGGCGCTTTTTGCGGGGAGTTCTGGCCGATGGGCAAGGCGCCAGGCAACGCTTCACTGCTGAATTCGTTGCCGAAACCGGACTGGTACGCCAGCGCCGACGCGTTTGAATCGAGGTTCATGGAGCCTCCTGAACAGGGAGTCGGCAGTGGCCCATCGCTCTGGCTCAGAGGTTTGCGCACGCCGGGGTTGTTATTATCGTAATTCAATTACGCATAACGTAATTTGCTCGCTATCCAGCGTCAAGCTATAAAGACGCCCATTCGTTTTCGGATCCCGGCCGCACCATGGAAAAAACCAGCGACAGCAATGGCAAACAGAAAGTCCGCTCCGCCGAGGTCGGTACCGACATCCTCAAGGCGTTGGCCGAGTTATCGCCCTCCACCTCACTGTCGCGTCTGGCCGAACATGTGCAGATGCCGGCCAGCAAGGTGCACCGTTATCTTCAGGCTCTGATCGCCAGTGGTTTCGCCGAGCAGAACGTCGCCACCAACCATTACGGACTCGGCCGTGAAGCGTTGCGCGTCGGCCTGGCAGCCCTGAACAGTATGGACGTGCTGAAAGTCGCCGCCCTGCCGCTGTCCGAGTTGCGCGATGAACTGAATGAAACCTGTTTTCTGGCGGTGTGGGGCAATCAGGGCGCGACCGTGGTGCACATCGAGCCGGCGGTGCGCGCGGTGACGGTGGTCACGCAATTGGGTTCGGTATTGCCGCTGCTCAGTTCATCCACTGGCTTGGTATTCAGTGCCTATCTGCCGCATCGCGAAACCGATGAACTGCGCGTGCTGGAAACCGCCATCGCCGACCATCCGCTGGCCGATGAAAAAAACTACGTCAGCCTGTGTGAACAGATCCGCGAACGCGGTCTGCATCATGTGCACGGTTTGTTGATGCCGGGCGTGGATGCGTTGTCGGCGCCAGTGTTCAACGCCGTCGGGCAGATCGCAGCGGTACTGACGATTGTCGGCCCGACTTCATTGTTCCACGCGGATGAAAACGGCCCGGCCGCCCGGCGATTGCTGGCGGCGGCACGCGCCGTCAGTTGGCGCATGGGCTATCAGGCCGACGACCTGCGCCCTTGAAACAACAGCCACAATCCCTTCAGTGACCCAATAGCGTAGCCGGACACGACTGTTGCATGCCCCGTAACAGTGCATGTCCGGAATCGCTCTGTTTCCTTCGATCTCAAGTGCTTATTCTGAGCGGGCTTTCACGGCACACGCCGCAAAGCAACCAGCCTTGGCTGCCGAGCAACTCGCGCCTGCGCTGACCGATTTCAGATGAATCGATGCTTCGATTGATCGCCCCGGTGTTCACTGACGTTGATTTGTAGCTCCTTGATCCAACGTCTTACCTTGGCCGCTGCGTTTGCAGCGGCCTTTTTTATGGGCGGGATTTATACCGGTGGGACAGGTCGCTTGACGGTCATGGCAGATGTCAAAGCGAATACTTCTGCAGATTCGCCATCATTTCCTTCAGCGCTTCAATATTGTCCTTGGGATGCGCCGCCCCTTCGAAATCGCAGATCTGCTGCCAATGCGCCGCGACGTCTTCCGGGGAGAAACCGCTGCGTGGATCGAACCCGGCGCCGAGGCTGCGCTCCCAGCGCACTTTGCCCATCCAGCCACCACCGACTTCAAACAGACTGGACGTTTCCTGGCACTGCTCACTGGCCAGGTACACCACCAGCGGACTGACCAGTTCCGGTTTCAGCTGTTCGAACACTTGTGGCGGGATCAGCCCCTCGGTCATGCGCGTACCGCCAGTGGGCGCGATGGCGTTGACCAGAATGTTGTTCTTGCGCCCTTCGATGGCCAGGGTACGGGTCAATCCGTAGAGGCCGAGTTTGGCCATACCGTAGTTGGACTGACCGAAGTTGCCGTAGATGCCCGAAGTGGATGCCGTGAAGATCACCCGGCCGTAGTTTTGCTCGCGCAGGTGCGGCCAGGCGGCGCGGGTGACTTTGTAGGCGCCTTCGACGTGAACGCGATAGACCAGATCCCAGTCGGCGTCGTCCATTTTGTGAAAGGTCTTGTCGCGCAGGATCCCGGCGTTGTTCACCACCACGTCGACACGGCCAAAGGCGTCGAGGGCGTTCTGCACCAGTTTGTCGCCGTCGGTGACCGAGTCGTGGTTGGCCTCGGCAATGCCGCCGGCTTCGCGAATTTCCGCCACCACACGGTCGGCGGCGGAGGCGTTGGCGCCCTCGCCCTGGGTCGAGCCGCCGAGGTCGTTGACCAGCACTTTGGCACCGTGCCGGGCGAACAGCAAAGCGTGCGCTCGCCCCAGGCCACCACCGGCGCCGGTGACGATCACGACTTTATCTTCGAAACGTACGGACTCATTCATCGCAGGAACTCCAGCAGGCCTGAGGGACATTAATCCCGAGTGTCAGGCACGCGGCTTTCGCTCACAACGAACACGGCAGGGGCTGAATGGTGGGCGATAAGGCTGGGGGATGATGAACAGCAAAATCAAAGATCTTTCAGGAGCACGCCACCTTGCGCGGCGGCAACTCCAGGCGGTCACGAAACGCCAGATAATGTTTGAGCACCTGCACCGGCGCCTCGATCTGTGGATAGTGGCCGATGCCCGGCAACAACACCGTGTCGGCGCCCGCGATCAACTGGCGGTAACGCTCGACCATGTGCGCACCGGAGACCGGATCGACTTCGCCATCGATCACCCGCAACGGGATGTCATCACGCTGCATGGCCGCTACCCAGCGGTCGCGTTGCGCTCGGCGCTCGGGGATGTAGCCAATCAGTTTGTGCAGGATGCGCGGACCGCGGTGGGTCTCGATCAGGCTCCAGAAATCATCCAGTTCGCTTTCGCTGGGGCCGGTCTGCGGGCCGAAAATCTGCCGAAAGCTTTTCACCAATGCATCACGGCTGAAGGCCCGGCCAATCATCCAGCCCAAGGGGCTGAGCAACAACTTTTGCATCAGCACCGGGCGATGGGTTTCCGGGAACAGCCCGCCGTTGAGGAACACGCAACTGGCGACGGCGAGCCGGTTTTCGTAATGCCGCGCGAGCAGTTCCTGGGCGACGCTGTCGCCGTAATCGTGAGCCAGAATATGCAGAGGTTGCTCGACCTGCAGATGGGCCAGCAGCGCCTGCTGCAAATCAGCCTGTTCCAGCAGGCTGTAGCTGTGATGCAACGGTTTGGCCGAATCACCGAAACCGAGCATGTCACAGGCGATCACCCGATAACGCTGGGCCAGCGGCTGCCACAAGTAGTGCCAGTCCCAACTGGCCGTTGGAAAGCCATGGATCAGCAACAGCGGCTCACCCTGCCCCGCCGTCCAGTAACGGATCGACTGGCCGCGAAAGACAAATGTCCGGCTGCGTTTGCGCCAGACACACAGAGGAATCTCGGCAAGAGGCATCAGAGTTTATATCCGGGGTCTTGTTTATCGAGTTTGCGCAGCAACGCCGGCCAGGCCAGCGCGCCGCCCATGCCTTGAGCGCTTTTGGTGACGCCGGCGATCATAGCCTTGGCGCCCGCCAGAATTTGCGGTTCGATGGCGATCAGTTCAGTACCGCCAGTCTGCGCCATGACCTGAATGTCGCAAGCACGCTGGAAGGTGAACATCATCAGAAAGGTGTCGGCGATGGTGCCGCCACAGGTCAGCAGACCGTGGTTGTGCAGCATCAGGAAATTGTTCTCGCCCAGGTCGGCCTGCAAGCGCGCTTTCTCTTCGTGATTCAGCGCCACGCCTTCATAGGCGTGATAGGCCAGACTCGACAACACGAACAGCGACTGCTGGCTGATCGGCAACACGCCCTGCTTCTGCGCTGAAACGGCCACGCCGGACGCAGTGTGCGTGTGCAGTACACACACCACGTCGTGCCGCACTTCGTGCACGGCGCTGTGGATGGTGTAACCGGCGGGATTGATTTCGTAGGGACTGTCCATGAGCTTGTTGCCGGCCTGGTCGACTTTGACCAGGCTGGACGCGGTGATCTCATGGAACATCAACCCGAACGGGTTGATCAGGAAGTCTTCGGTGCCCGGGACCTTGGCGGAAATGTGGGTGAAGATCAGGTCGTCCCAGCCATGCAGGGCGACCAGTCGATAACAGGCGGCGAGATCGACCCGGGTCTGCCACTCCGCAGCACTGACCTGGTCTTTGACATTAACGGGTGACTGGACGGGGGCTACGCTCACTGTATGCACCTCTGCGTTCTTATTGTTTTGCACGTGTCAGCAGTCTAGTCAGCTCCCGGAGCTCACGTAGTTGCATTGCCAGCCAGCTTGATGACTGAGCGGGTCAGCCATGCAAACAGCTTGGATCCATGTCAAAGCAACGACGCCAACAAAGGCGCAGCGAACAGATTGAGCAGTCCTGTCAGCACCATCACCAGCCCGGCCACCGAGCCCTCTTCACCGCCCACTTCATGCGCCCGACTGACGCCGGCACCGTGCGCGCCAACCCCAAACAACGCACCGCGCGCCAAGGCACTGCGCAGCGGCAGCCACTTGAGCAGCACGCCGCCGAGCATCGCACCGAACACGCCGGTGAACATCACGAACACGGCCGTCAGTTCCGGCACGCCACCCAGATCCTGCGCCAGCGGCATGGCGAACGGCGTGGTGATCGAACGCGGCACCAGCGACATCGTGACTGAGGTATCCAGCGCCAGCGCCCTGGCCAGGCCAAACGAGGTAGCGATCGATGCCGCGCTGCCGGCGAGCATGCCCAGCAACAGCGCTGACCAGTGCCGCACCAGCAGACGTCGCTGCTGCCAGATCGGCACCGCGAAAGCGACCGTCACCGGCCCGAGCACCAGCATCAGCCAATGGGTGTTGCTTGAGTATTCGGCATAGGCCGTGTGTAACGGTATGGCGAGCGCCAGCAGCAGCGACGGCACCAGAATCAGCGGCGACAGCAGATAACGCCCGGTGCGTCGATAAATCCAGCGACTGAACAGGTACGCCAACAGGGTGAAAGCGAGCCAGAACATCGGCATCCATTCAAGCTTCATGGGACCGCCTCAGGCGCACGGCCAACTCCACGGTAAAGGCCGTCACCAGCATCACCATCAGGGTGCTGGCGCCAATCACCAGCAGAATCCGCCAACCGTCATCGCGCAGCAGTGCGCCGTAGTCGAGCAGACTCATGAGTGCCGGAATAAAGAACAGCAGCATCTCGGCCATCAATAATCCGGCACCCAATTGCAGCGCCGCCGGTTTGACCCAGCCAAACGCGAACGCCAGCAGTAACAGGGCCATGCCGATGACGCCGCCGGGAATTGGCCAGGCCAGCCACGCGGCGATCTGGCAGCCGAGCAGATAGAGACCGAGCAACACGGCCAGTTCTGCTATCAGACGGGAAACATACGTGAGGGATGCAGCGTTCATGATGGGCTCCTTACAGGGGGCTATTTTACGAAGCGGCCTGCCATCCCAGAAGCGAATTGTTAGACTCATGACTATTCCAAAACGGAATCGGACAATGGAATTCAAACAGCTGCGCAGTTTTGTCGAAGTCATGCGCCAAGGCGGCTTTACCCAGGCGGCGAAAACCCTGCACGTCAGTCAGTCGGCGGTGAGCAAACAAGTCGCGCAACTGGAGCAGAGTCTCGGCACGCCATTGCTCGAACGGCTCGGCTCCCAGTTGCACCTGACCGCTGCGGGCAGCGTGGTGCTGTCACACGCCGAGGGCATGCTGCGCTTGCGTCAGGAGTTGCTCAGCGAACTGGATGATCTGAGCCAACTGGCGCGCGGCGAATTGCGCCTCGGTCTGCCGTTGCTGGGCAGCGATGCGCTGTTCGCCGGGTTGTTCGCCGAGTATCGACGGCGCTATCCGAACATCAGCATTCAATTGCTTGAGGGCGGCAGCCGTAACGTCGAGCAGGCGGTGCTCAGCGGTGAACTGGAGTTGGGTGGCAGCTTGCTGCCCAAGGATCCGCAGTTCGATTTTCAGCCGTTCTGCGATGAGAAGCTCGACGCGTTGCTGCCGGTGGATCATCCGCTGGCGGCGCGCGGTGAAATTGCTCTGGAGGAGTTGGCCGAGACACCGTTCCTGCTGTATCAGCGCAGCTTCGTGCTCAATGACCGTCTATTGCAGGCGTGCCAGCAATTGGGCTTTACCCCGAAAGAAGGCGGGCGCAGTGGTCAGGCGGATTTTCTCGTCGCACTGGTGGCGGCCGGGCAAGGCGTGGTGCTGTTGCCGAGCGTGGTCGCCCGGGCACTGGAGCGTCCGGGCGTGGTGCGCCTGACCTTGCGCGCGCCAGATTATCTGCGTTGGGATATCGCGTTCATCTGGCGTCGCGGCGCCTATCTGTCGAAAGCCGCGCAGGCCTGGCTGGCCCTGCTGCGCGAGCGCGCGATCAGCCCTTGAGCGTGGCGATCAATTGCGCCAGCCAAGGCTCGGCATCGGTTTCCGGGGTCACGCTTTCGCTGGCGTCCAGACGCAGCATCTCCTGTACTTCGCGCAGGCCCAGCTCGGCGAACAACTCACGCATCAGCTCGCCGCCACCGCAGAACGTATCGCCGTAACTGGCATCGCCCAAACCGATCACCGCGCCGGGCAAGCCGCGCCAGGCCATTGGCAATTGATCGCGAAGGCTGAAATACAGCGGCTGCAGGTTATCCGGCAACTCGCCCATGCCGGTGGTCGAGGTCACCGCGAGAATCGCTTCAGGACCGAACGCCTGTATATCCGCCAGGCTGGCGCGCGAGTTGTAGAAGGTTTCAAAACCGGCGTCTTTCAGCAGGTTCTGCGCGTGACGGGCGACTTCTTCGGCCGCGCCGTAAACCGAGCCGGAGAGGATGGCGACTTTCATCAATCTGATCCTGAAGCTGAAAAAAAGAGCGGCGATAGTAGCAGTCCGACGTAAAAGCCGCGATCCAGGCCTGAATAGCCGTGATGGCCAGTAGACAGACTGGCTGGAACTTCTAGAATGCCAGCCAATATCGACACTGAAAGGATTCATTGATGATCAACGCCAATCTGCTGCAAATGGTGATCAACGCTTCGAACGACGGGATCGTGGTTGCAGAAAAGGAAGGCGAACAGGACAACATCCTGATTTACGTAAACCCGGCCTTCGAGCGCCTGACCGGTTACACCAGCGAAGAAATTCTCTACCAGGATTGCCGTTTTCTGCAGTCCGGCGACCGCGATCAGGCCAATCTGACGCGGATTCGCGACACCTTGCGCAATGGCGGGGCGTGCCGGGAAATCCTGCGTAACTACCGCAAGGACGGCACGCCATTCTGGAACGAACTGTCGCTGTCGACAGTGAAAAACGACAAGGACGGCCAGACTTATTTCGTCGGCGTGCAGAAGGACGTCACGGTTCAGGTCAAGGCGCAGCAACGCGTCGCGCAACTGGAAGCACAGGTTGCCGCCTTGCAAGCCGAACTCTCTGCCCTGAAAGCGACGAACGGCGCAAACAAAACTGCGAACTAAGTGTCAGTAACTACAATCACCAATGACTTTGTAACTAATTCTTTCGAGCCAGGCCATGCAACGCGACGCCCTCCTGACCCAGGATGAGCTGGATTTCATCCAGACCATGCAGCACAACCCGCAACTCAATGTGCGGGATGCGACGTCGAGCCTGTTGGTCAATGGTGGCTCGCAGATCCGTGACCTGCTCACGCGCCTGGCGGCTCATGAGCAAGTGACCATCCAGGCCAACTTCGAAAACCAGCAGATGACCTTCCCCCTGCACCTGGTGGAAGACGAATTCCACGCCTTGCACCTGCGTCTGGGCGTACCGAGCATTTACGAAGACGGGCCGATGGTTCGCCCATGGCGTCTGACCCTCGAAGAGCCGGTCGCGCTGGAAAATGCCAAGGGCCAACCGGGGATGATGTGGGTGCACGAGGTGTCGCACAAAGGCGTGCTGCTGGAAATGCGCAACAAGACCAAACCGCCCAAGCATTTCGCCCTGTGGTTCAGCCCTTCAGGTTATGAGCGGATCTCCCTGCGCGGCAATTTCGAGCGGGAAACCGAGCATGGCTTCTACGCCTACGAGCTGAGCCAGACCGATGCCGATGAAACCGAACGCCTGCGCCAGTTCATCCTGCAACAACACCGTCTGACCCACCCCGCCCTGCACACCTGATATTCAGGTATCCAGCGTCCCCGCGAGAAACTGCGTCATGCGTTGACGCATCGTCGCCCCTTCATTGCCCAGGCAGCCGATCGACGATCCCGCCAAGCTGTCCTGTGCCAGATCGGCGGTATCGCCGGCCAGCATCACCTGACAATCCAGACTTAACGCCAGACGGTTCAACCGTCGCGGCAAATCGGCTGTCGGGGCGTGATTGGAAAACAGCACCAGCGCCTGCGGCTTGATCCGCTCGCACACCAGCGCCAACTCATCGAATGGCTGCCCGGTGGTGAGCACCCGCACCCCGGCGTCATTGCCACTCAGAAACAACGCGGCAACCAGTAATTCGAGTTCACGACACTGACCGGCGAGCGCACTGACAATCACTTTGCGCGGTTGCGCGCCGCGCAGCGCGACAATCCGCTGCAGGACTCGCGCCCGCAGGAACCCGTCGAAAAACAACCACTCGCTGGTCTGCCCGAAAGCATCCTGGCGTTGCAGCATCTGCAGCCACAACGGCATGAGGATGTCCTGGAACACCACCGGCAGCGCGTATGAAGAGAAAATCTGGTTGTAGACCTGATCCAGCGCACGGTCATCGAATGCGCTGATCGCGGCCTGCACCTGTTGCTGCCACTGCCCGTAATCAGCCTGCACCAGATCATCAGGAATGATATGCGCCAGCACTTTCAGCGGCTCGGTCTTGGCGAGAATCTTGCCGACCTTGCTCACGGCCACGCCGCGATCGATCCAGTCGACGATGCTGCGTACACGCTCGATTTCGGTCATCGAATACAACCGGTGCCCGCTTTCGGTGCGCGTCGGCTGGATCAAACCGTAGCGGCGCTCCCATGCACGCAACGTTACCGGGTTGACGCCGGTCAGCCGCGACACCTCCCGAATAGGGAACAACTCTTCGCGCTCAAGCGCGACAGAGGCCTGCGAAGCAGGGTCAGCGTCCGTGATAACAGCCATTGTGCAGGTGCATCCACTCGGTAGATTTGGATCCCATTCTACCTCCGATGCCCTCTATCGGTTCAACCCATGAATAGAGACGAAAGTCTCTGAAACTGTCATTAAAATCAGGAATAATCCTTGCTTGTCAAAAAGCGCAGGCTCCTACCCCCGCCTGCGTATTGCGAAACTCCTACCCGGAGCGACGCACTCGGAATACGGAGATACATAATGTCTACTTCCCCCGTCACGCTGATGGTTGCGCGTCGCGTCGCCGACGGCCGCTATCAGGACCTGATTGCCTGGCTACGCGAAGGCGAACAGCTGGCCACTGACTTTCCCGGTTACCTGGGCTCCGGCGTGCTCGCTCCGCCCCCCGGTGACAACGAATTCCAGATCATTTTCCGCTTTGTCGACGAACAGACCCTGCATGCCTGGGAGCACTCGGTCTCGCGTACCGCGTGGCTCGCGCGAGGCAGCGATCTGTTCGCGCATCCCAAAGAACATCGGGTCAGCGGCATCGAAGGCTGGTTCGGCGCGGCCGGTCAGCGGCCACCGCGCTGGAAACAGGCCGTGGCCATCTGGCTGGCGTTCTTTCCGGTGTCGCTGCTGTTCAATTTTGTTCTCGGGCCGTTGCTCGGCGAGATGAGCCTGCTGCCGCGGGTGTTGATCAGCACGGCGTGCCTGACGCCGTTGATGGTGTATTTCTTTATTCCGCTGTCGACGCGGTTGCTGGCCAACTGGTTGAACGCTGTGCCGGCGCGACCTTTGCCTGCAACACCCTCTACGCAGAATCGCTAAAGATCGCAGCCTCGTTGCACTCGTCAGCTCCTACAGATGAAGGCGCCCCTGTAGGAGCTGCCGAAGGCTGCGATCTTTTCGACAGCGTCGCTGTTATAGTTTTTGCTCCAGCCGCGACCCGAGCCGTACATGACCATTTCCTCCGCCCCGATTCTCATCACCGGTGCCGGCCAGCGTGTCGGTCTGCACTGCGCGCAGCGTTTGCTTGAAGACGGCCATCAGGTCATTTTCACCTACCGCAGCGAACGTCCCGGCGTGCAAGCGCTGCGGGATTTGGGCGCTGTCGCGGTGTTCGCCGACTTCTCCAGCGAAGCCGCCATTCTCGCCTTCATCGATGAACTGAAAGCCCATACCGACCGCCTGCGCGCCATCGTCCACAACGCCTCCGAATGGCTGGCGGAAACCCCGGGCAACGAAGCCGAAGCCTTCGTACGCATGCTCAACGTGCACATGCTCGCGCCGTACCTGATCAACCTGCACTGCGCCGACCTGCTCAAGGGCTCGACACCGGCCGACATCATCCACATCAGTGACGACGTCACGCGCAAGGGCAGCAGCAAACACATCGGCTATTGCGCCAGCAAGGCCGGGCTCGACAGCCTGACCCTGTCCTTCGCCGCGCGCTATGCGCCGGCAATCAAGGTCAACGGCATCGCGCCGGCCCTGCTATTGTTCAATCCCGACGACGACGCGGCGTACCGCGCCAAGGCGCTGGCCAAATCCGCGCTCGGCATCGAGCCCGGCAGCGAAGTGATCTACCAGAGCCTGCGCTATCTGCTCGACAACCCCTATGTCACCGGCACGACCCTGACCGTCAACGGCGGGCGGCACGTCAAATAAGCTGCTGCGCGAGGATCGCCCATGAGCCGTACCCTGCCCGAGAATTACCGCGAGATCCTCATCGGCCTCGGCGAAGACCCCGACCGCGAAGGTCTGCTCGACACTCCGCAGCGCGCGGCCAAGGCCATGCAATACCTGTGTCACGGCTACGAACAGCGTGTGGAGGAGATCGTCAACGGCGCGCTGTTTGCCTCCGACAGCGACGAGATGATTATCGTCGCCGACATCGAGCTCTACTCGTTGTGCGAACATCACCTGCTGCCCTTCATCGGCAAGGCCCATGTGGCTTATATTCCAACCGGCAAGGTGCTGGGGCTGTCGAAGATTGCGCGGCTGGTGGACATGTTCGCCCGGCGCCTGCAGATTCAGGAAAACCTCACCCGACAGATTGCCGAAGCGGTGCAACAGGTCACCGATGCCGCTGGCGTCGCGGTGGTCATCGAGGCCCGGCACATGTGCATGATGATGCGCGGTGTCGAGAAACAGAATTCGACCATGAACACCTCGGTCATGCTCGGCGCCTTTCGCGACTCGAGCAACACCCGCCAGGAGTTCCTGCAATTGATTGGACGGAGCAAGTAAATGTCACAACTTCAACCGGGAATGGCGCGCATCCGGGTCAAGGATCTGCGCTTGCGCACCTTTATCGGGATCAACGAGGACGAGATCCTCAACAAACAGGATGTGCTGATCAACCTGACCATCCAGTACGCCGCGCAGGAAGCGGTGCGCGACAACGACATCGATCACGCGCTGAACTACCGCACCATCACCAAGGCGATCATCGCCCACGTCGAGGGCAATCGCTTTGCGCTGCTCGAACGCCTGACCCAGGAGCTGCTGGATCTGGTGATGAGCAATACCGCCGTGCTTTACGCCGAAGTCGAAGTCGATAAGCCGCATGCCCTGCGATTTGCCGAGTCGGTGTCGATCACCCTCGCGGCAAGCCGCTGAGCGCGTCTGGCGCATTGCTCGCCAGACTTTTATCATCCGCGCCACGAATAGACTGCACAGAGCCCATCATGACCGAGCAACAACGCCTCGAACTCGAAGCCGCCGCCTTCCGCCGGCTGGTCGCCCATCTGGACAGCCGCAAGGACGTGCAGAACATCGACCTGATGAACCTTGCCGGGTTCTGCCGCAACTGCCTGTCCAAATGGTACAAGGCCGCCGCCGACGAGAAGCAGATCGAGGTCAGCCTCGATGACGCCCGCGAAGTGGTTTACGGCATGCCGTACGCCGAATGGAAAGCCCAATACCAGCAAGAAGCCAGCGCCGAACAACAGGCGGCGTTCGCCAAAGGAAAACCCAATGAGTGATCTGAACACCCTGCGCGCCAGCCTCAACAGCGGCGAACACGCTTTCGCCGATACCCTGGCCTTCATCGCTGCCGGTTATGACTACCAGCCGCAAGCGTTCAACAATGGTGGCGTGGAAAACGCTGCCGGGCAGAACGAAGGTTCGTGCAAGACCCTGGGTCTGGCACTGCTGGAAGGCTTGAGCGATGAAGAAGCGCTGCTGGCATTCGGCGAGCATTACCGCTCGGTGCTGGCGACGTCTGAAGGCAGCGACCACGGCAATATCCGTGCGCTGATCAAGCACGGTCTGGCCGGTGTGAAGTTCGAAGCACAGCCGCTGACCCGTCGCTGATATCAGATCTAACACCATTCCCTGTGGGAGCGAGCCTGCTCGCGAAAACGGTGTATCAGACACCCAAAATATTGCCTGACATGACGCCTTCGCGAGCAGGCTCGCTCCCACATTTGTTGTGTGGTGGCCGTGAATAACGGGCATAAAAAAACCGGCCGAAGCCGGTTTTTTGTGCCTGCGGTCTTAGAACGAAGCGTTCTGCAGACCGTCCAGGTAACGCTCGGTATCCAGTGCTGCCATGCAGCCGGCGCCGGCCGAGGTGATGGCCTGACGGTAAACGTGGTCAGCCACGTCGCCGGCAGCGAAGATGCCTTCGACGCTGGTGGCAGTGGCGTTGCCGTCACGACCGCCCTGCACCACCAGGTAACCGTCTTTCAGAGTCAACTGGCCTTCGAACAGCGAAGTGTTCGGGGTGTGGCCGATCGCGATGAACACGCCGTCGACTTTGATTTCGTCGAAGCTGCCGTCGTTGTTTTTCAGGCGCGCACCGGTCACACCCATGTTGTCGCCCAGCACTTCGTCGAGGTTGGCGTTCAACTTGAGGATGATCTTGCCTTCGGCCACACGGGCGTTGAGCTTGTCGATCAGGATCTTCTCGGCGCGGAAGGTTTCGCGACGGTGGATCAGGGTCACGGTGCTGGCGATGTTCGCCAGGTACAGTGCTTCTTCAACAGCGGTGTTGCCGCCGCCGACCACAGCCACTGGCTTGTTGCGGTAGAAGAAACCGTCGCAGGTCGCGCAGGCCGAGACGCCTTTGCCCATGAACGCCTCTTCCGACGGCAGGCCCAGGTAACGCGCGCTGGCACCGGTAGCGATGATCAGCGCGTCGCAGGTGTAGGTCGCGCTGTCACCGGTCAGGGTGTACGGCTTGGCGGCGAAGTCCACGGCGTTGATGTGGTCGAAAACGATCTCGGTTTCAAACCGCTCGGCGTGCTCGCGCATGCGCTCCATCAGCGCCGGACCAGTCAGGCCGTGCACGTCGCCCGGCCAGTTGTCGACTTCAGTGGTGGTGGTCAGCTGACCGCCAGCCTGCATGCCGGTGATCAGCAGTGGCTTGAGGTTGGCACGGGCGGCGTAGACCGCAGCGCTGTAACCGGCAGGGCCGGAACCGAGAATAATCACTCGCGAATGACGGACTTCAGACATGACCTGCTCCTGTTGACCGGGCCGAAACACTGGCGCGGAACGCCGGACTGCCGGCGGGAATAAAAAAGGACTGTGGATAACCTTGGGGAAGGCATGAGCTCGACAGTCCTGTAAAAAGTTGGGTGCAGCGTATCGAGGGGGGCAAGATTAAGGAAATACGGATTAACAATCCAGCTCATAGGTGGTCTCTATGCGCAGACTCCGACCGGATCGACGTCTTTGTTACAGTGAATGTCGATCGCTCTGCCGCGCTTTCGCACCTGTTGCAAAGTCGGTAAGGTCGGCGCGTTTTCCCTTGCTCGGAGCCCCTTATGCCCGCCCCCGTTCTGTCCGGCCCGCAATACCTGCGCGAAGGCCTCAAACTGGTTCTCAGCCCGGGCCTGCGCCTGTTCGTGCTGCTGCCGCTGGCGATCAACCTGGTGCTGTTCGTCGGATTGATCTATCTGGCCGGCCATCAGTTCAGCCTGTGGGTCGACAGCCTGATGCCGTCGCTGCCCGACTGGCTGAGTTTCCTCAGCTACATCCTGTGGCCGCTGTTCGTGGTGCTGGTGGCGTTGATGGTGTTCTTCACCTTCACCATGCTGGCCAACGTGATCGCGGCGCCGTTCAACGGTTTCCTCGCGGAAAAAGTTGAAGTGGTGGTGCGCGGCACTGATGATTTCCCGGCCTTCAGTTGGGGCGAACTGATCGCGATGATCCCGCGCACCCTCGCCCGGGAAATGCGCAAACTCGGCTACTTCCTGCCGCGGGCAATTGGCCTGTTCATTCTCTCGTTCATTCCGGTGGTCAATATCGTCGCCGCACCGCTGTGGCTGCTGTTCGGCGTGTGGATGATGGCGATCCAGTACATCGACTACCCCGCGGACAACCACAAACTGGGCTGGAACGAAATGCTCGCCTGGCTGCGCCAGAAGCGCTGGCAGAGCATGAGCTTCGGCGGCATCGTCTATCTGGTGCTGCTGATTCCGGTGGTCAACATCCTGATGATGCCGGCCGCGGTTGCCGGCGCAACCTTGTTCTGGGTACGTGAGCGCGGCGCGGAGAACCTTGTCGCACAGCGCTGAGCCGCTCACGGACCGCCAGTCACAAATCCATCATCCGAACGTCACAGGCACGACATGGCCTCAGCCGACACTGAGGTCATGACGACAGCTCTGCATATCACTCTGATCAGCGAAACCTTCCCACCGGAAATCAACGGGGTGGCCAATACCCTTGGTCGCTTGTGCGATGGCTTGCGCGCGCGCGGGCATCGAGTGGAACTGGTGCGACCGCGACAAGCGGGCGATCCGCAGCGTGTCGAGGACGATGCCTTGCTGTTGTGCCGGGGCTGGCCGTTGCCGGGTTATCCGGGGTTGCAATGGGGTCAGTCGTCGATGCACAAGCTGCTGCGGCGCTGGCAGCGTCATCGTCCGGACGTGCTGTACATCGCCACAGAAGGTCCGCTCGGATTGTCAGCCTTGCGGGCGGCGCGGCGCCTGGGGATCTCGGTGGTCAGCGGCTTTCACACCAATTTCCAGCAGTACACCCATCAGTACGGGCTGGGTTTGCTGACGCGCTTGCTGACGCATTATCTGCGCTGGTTCCACAATCGCTCGGCGATGACCCTGGTGCCGAGCGTCAGTCAGCGTCTGGAACTGGAGCGTCGGCATTTCGACCGCCTCGCCCTGCTCTCCAGAGGCGTGGACAGCCAGTTGTTTCACCCGGCCAGGCGCCTGAACGGGTTGCGTGAGCAATGGGGCCTGAGCGAGCAGGACATCGCGGTGATTCACGTAGGACGTCTGGCCACGGAGAAGAACCTGGGCCTGCTCAAGCGCTGCTTCGACAAACTCCGCAGCACTTATCCACAGCGCAACCTGAAGCTGATTGTGGTCGGCGACGGACCGCAACGGCTTGCGTTGGAAAAAGAGCTGCCTGAGGCGATTTTCTGTGGTTCACAGCGCGGCGAAGCGCTGGCGGCGCACTATGCCTCGGGGGATATTTTTCTGTTCCCGAGCATGACCGAAACCTTCGGCAATGTGGTGCTCGAAGCATTGGCTTCAGGCCTGGGCGTGGTCGCATACGATCAGGCTGCAGCGGCGCAGCACATCCGCCATGGCTACAACGGCGTGTTGGCAATGCCCGGTGATGAAGAAGCGTTCTGTGACGCAGCGGCGTGGTTGCTAGAGGAGGACGAGACGTTGCGTTGCGTGCGCCTGAATGCGCGCCAGCATGCCAGTCGCCAGGGGTGGGCGGCTATCATCGAGCAGTTTGAAAAGCATTTGCGCGGGGCGTGTGTCGGGGAGCAGGTGTTGCCGAATGCGCAGACATTGCCCTGAAGCCTGGCTGACTTTGAAGCCGCCATCGCTGGCAAGCCAGCTCCCACAAGGGCCTGCGGTGAACACAATTTTTGTGAACACCCGCAAAACCTGTAGGAGCTGGCTTGCCAGCGATAGCGTCAGTTTGAGCGCCGCTTAAACCAGCGTCATCAATGCCTCACGGCTGAACGGCAGAATGTCCTGCTCACGCCCTTCACGGACTTTCAGCGCCCAGTCCGGATCCACCAGCAGCGCTCGGCCCACCGCCACCAGATCGAACTCGTCGTTGTTCAGACGCTCCAGCAGTTTCTCCAGGCTCGCCGGTTGCGCGACCTTGTCGGTGTTGACCATGAATTGCAGGAACTCGCCGTCCAAGCCAACGCTGCCAACGGTAATGGTCGGTTTGCCGGTCAGCTTGCGTGTCCAGCCGGCCAGGTTGAGCTCGGAACCGTCGAACTCAGGCTCCCAGAAACGCCGCGTCGAGCAATGGAAAATGTCCACGCCAGCGTCGGCCAACGGCTTGAGGAACTCGCCCAGCGCCTCGGGCGTTTGTACCAGACGCGCGGTGTAATCCTGCTGCTTCCATTGCGAAAATCGGAAGATGATCGGGAAGCCTTCACCGACTGCCGCGCGCACCGCTTGAATCAATTCGATGGCGAAACGCGAGCGGTTGGCCAGGCTGCCGCCGTATTCGTCGCTGCGCTGATTGCTGCCTTCCCAGAAGAACTGGTCGATCAGGTAACCGTGGGCACCGTGGATTTCCACGCCGTCCATGCCGATGCTTTTGGCATCTTTGGCGGCCTGGGCGAATGCGGCGATCACGTCTTGAATGTCCTGTTTGGTCATGCCGTGCACCACGACCTGACCGTCCTTGAGTTTTTCCGTCGGGCCGTAACCCGGCACGCTGGCGTCCGGCTCGGTGCCGATACGGCGCACGCTGCCGACATGCCACAGTTGCGGAACAATCTTGCCGCCCTCGGCATGCACCGCGTCGACCACTTTTTTCCAGCCGGCCAGTGGCGCTTCACCGAAGAACTGCGGCACGTTCGGGTAACCGTTGGAGGCCTTGTGACCGACCGTGGTGCCTTCGGTGATGATCAGACCGACACCGGCCGCAGCGCGGCGACGGTAGTACTCGATCACTTTGGAATTGGGTACGCCACCCGGGGAAAACGAGCGGGTCATTGGCGCCATGACCACGCGGGTCGGCAGTTCGAGGGCACCGAGGTGGAACGGTTTGAACAGGGCTTGCACCGGCATTGGATGGCTCCACAGGGAATGGCTTTATGACGGCGATAATATGGAGAGTTGCAAGCCTTGAACAGCATTATTGATTTGAGTGATCAAGGATCAAAAGACACAAAGCAAAGATCGCAGCCTGCGGCAGCTCCTACAATTATTCGATAACTCGATGACGTGTAGGAGCTGCCGCAGGCTGCGATCTTTTGATCTTGCTGGTTCAGCCCAGCGCTTTTTCAATCGCGTGAACGATGGTCGGATCATCCGGCGCCGTACGCGGCGAGAACCGCGCCAGCACCCGGCCGTCCTTGCCAAGCAGAAACTTCTCGAAGTTCCAGGTGATATCCCCGGGAAACTCCGCGCCCTCGCCCGCCAGCAAGCGGTACAGCTGGTGCCGCTCGTGACCGTTGACTTCAAGCTTGCTCGACAACGGGAACGTCACGCCGTAGTTCAGGCTGCAGAATTCCTGGATTTCCTGCTCCGTGCCTGGTTCCTGGCCGGCAAACTGGTTGCATGGCAGGCCCAGCACACTGAAGCCCTTGCCCTTGAATTGCTGGTAGAGGTTTTCCAGTGCCGCGTACTGTGGGGTCAAGCCGCATTTGGAGGCGACGTTGACCACCAGCACGACTTGGCCCTTGAAAGGCGCCAACGGTAGCTCCTGACCATCCAGGGCTGTCAACTTAAGGTCGTGAAAAGCACTCATGACGGACTCCAGATTCCCGTGTTCTACTCGAAACAGCCACTTGGCGAGGCCACCAAGGACAGCCGCGGACTAAAAAGGCGCCCGCAGGCGCCTCTCCAGTACTCGAAGCTTAGCGCAGAAAATCAGTGGTGATGGCCACCTTCGCCATGGACGTGGCCATGAGCGACTTCTTCCTGGCTGGCGTCACGGATAGCAACGACCTTCACTTTGAAGTTCAGGCGCTGACCGGCCAGTGGGTGGTTGCCGTCGACGGTGACGTCGTCGCCGTCCAGGTCACGGATGGTCACGATCTGCATCTGGCCGTCCGGCGCCGACGCGTGGAACTGCATGCCGACTTCCAGCTCGTCAACGCCTTCGAACATGCTGCGGCTCAGGGTGCTGACCAGTTCAGCGGCGTATTCGCCGTAAGCGTCTTCCGGCTCAACGGACACTTCCAGCTCATCACCAACGGCTTTGCCTTCCAGCGCTTTTTCCAGGCCCGGGATGATGTTGCCTGCGCCTTGCAGGTAGACCAGCGGAGCGCCGCCGGCGGAGCTGTCGATGACCTCACCAGCGTCGTTGGTCAGGGTATAGTCGATAGAGACAGCCTTGTTGGCGGCGATCAGCATGGGGCGAAACCTTTTGTATAAAAATATAGAAAGACCAAGTTTAGCGAAGCAATCGCGCGAAAGCGAACACAACCCGGACAAACGGGATTCGACGATCACCGGCTTCCATCAAGATGAAGAAGGTCACTGGGTGGCCGAGCTTTCCTGTGGCCACACCCAACACCTGCGCCATCAGCCGCCGTGGCAATCGCGCGCCTGGGTCCTGGACCCGGCGCAACGTATTGAAAAAATAGGCCAACCCTTTGCCTGCGGTTGGTGCGCACAAGGCTCGGTTAGCGATAACCTTGGCGACTGAATTTCGGTAGGCGGTCACGTATAGATCGCCACCCTTGCCATGCACCCTTAGAGAATCCGCATGCAAACTTTTTTTATCGCACCCACCGATTTTGGCGTGGGTCTGACCTCCATCAGCCTAGGGCTGGTGCGTACCCTGGAGCGGGCCGGACTGAAAGTCGGCTTCTTCAAACCGATTGCCCAGCCGCATCCGGGCGACACCGGCCCGGAGCGTTCCACCGAACTGGTGGCACGTACTCACGGCCTGAAACCGCCGCAACCTCTGGGCCTGGCCCACGTCGAGCGAATGCTCGGCGACGGTCAGCTCGATGAGCTGCTCGAAGAAATCATCGCCTTGTATCAGCAAGCGGCTGTCGGCAAGGACGTGCTGGTGGTCGAAGGCATGGTGCCGACCCGCAGCGCCAGCTACGCCGCGCGGGTCAATTTGCACCTGGCCAAAAGCCTGGATGCCGAGGTGATTCTGGTATCGGCTCCGGAAAACGAAGTGCTCGCCGAACTCTCCGGCCGCGTGGAATTGCAGGCGCAATTGTTCGGCGGTCCGAAAGACCCGAAAGTCCTCGGCGTGATCCTCAACAAGGTCAAGACCGAGGAGAGCATGGACGCCTTCGCCACGCGCCTGAAGGAGCATTCGCCGTTGCTGCGCAGCGGTGACTTCCGCCTGCTCGGCTGCATTCCGTTCCAGCCCGAACTCAACGCCCCACGTACCCGCGACGTCGCTGACCTGATGGGCGCACAGGTGCTCAACGCCGGCGACTATGAAACCCGGCGCATGACCAAAATCATCATCTGCGCGCGCACCATGCGCAACACCGTGGAGCTGCTCAAGCCCGGCGTGCTGGTAGTAACCCCGGGCGATCGCGACGACATCATTCTTGCGGTCAGCCTTGCGGCGCTCAACGGTGTGCCATTGGCTGGGCTGTTGCTGACCAGTGACACCCTGCCCGATCCACGCATCATGGACTTGTGCCGTGGCGCGTTGCAGGCCGGTCTGCCGGTCTTGTCGGTGAGCACCGGCTCCTACGACACCGCCAACCTGCTCAATGGCCTGAACAAGGAAATCCCCATCGATGACCGCGAGCGTGCGGAGATCATCACCGACTTCGTCGCCAGCCATCTCGATGCCAAGTGGCTGCACCAGCGCTGCGGCACCCCGCGGGAAATGCGCCTGTCACCCGCAGTATTCCGCTATCAACTGATTCAACGGGCGCAGTCGGCGAACAAGCGTATCGTCCTGCCCGAAGGCAGCGAGCCGCTCACCGTGCAAGCGGCGGCGATCTGTCAGGAGCGCGGCATCGCCCGTTGCGTGTTGCTGGCCAAACCGGCGGACGTTGAAGCCGTGGCCCGCGCGCAAGGCATCGAGCTGCCGCCGGGGCTGGAGATTCTCGATCCGGATCTGATCCGCGAGCGTTATATCGAGCCGATGGTCGCCCTGCGCAAAAGCAAAAGCCTCAATGCGCCGATGGCCGAACAGCAACTGGAAGACACCGTGGTCATTGGCACCATGATGCTTGCGCTGGATGAAGTCGACGGTCTGGTGTCGGGTGTGATCAACACCACCGCCAACACCATCCGCCCGGCGCTGCAACTGATCAAGACCGCGCCGGGCTGCACGCTGGTGTCTTCGGTGTTCTTCATGCTGTTCCCCGAAGAAGTGCTGGTCTACGGCGACTGCGTGATGAATCCGCACCCAAGCGCAACTGAGCTGGCCGAGATCGCCCTGCAAAGCGCCGACTCGGCAGCGGCCTTCGGCATCACCCCGCGCGTGGCGATGATCAGTTACTCCAGCGGCGAGTCGGCCAGCGGCGAAGAAGTCGAGAAAGTCCGCGAAGCCACCCTGCTCGCCCACGAGCAACAGCACTCGCTGCTGATCGACGGGCCGCTGCAATACGACGCCGCTGCCAACGCCGATGTGGCCCGGCAACTGGCACCGAACAGCCAGGTGGCCGGCCGCGCCACGGTGTTCGTGTTCCCCGACCTGAACACCGGCAACACCACCCACAAAGCCGTGCAGCGCAGTGCCGACTGCGTCAGCCTCGGCCCGATGCTGCAGGGCCTGCGCAAACCGGTGAACGACCTGCCGCGCGGCGCGCAGGTCGACGACATCGTCTACACCATCGCCCTGACCGCGATTCAAGCCGCCAACCGACCTATGGATGTGTAAATGCTGGACTTCCTGCCCGCCCCGATTCGCGGCGTGATCGCCGCGCTGCTGTTGGCGCTCAATACGATTCTGCTGTGCTCGTTCCTGTTCTGCGTGGCGTTGATCAAAGTGCTGCCGTTCGACCTCGCCCGCCGCGCCTCGCTGTGGCTGATGAGCCACACCCACGAAGCCTGGATCAGTAACAACAAGGGCTGGATGAACCTGGTACGCCGCACGCGCTGGCACATCAGCGGCTTGCAAGGCCTGGATTACAAACACTCGTATTTGATCACCAGCAACCACCAGAGCTGGGTCGACATTCTGGTGCTGCAATACGTGCTCAACCGGCGCATCCAACCGCTGAAATTCTTCCTCAAGCAGGAGCTGATCTGGGTCCCGGTGATTGGCCTGGCGTGGTGGGCGCTGGGCTTTCCGTTCATGAAACGCTACTCCAAGGCCTATCTGGAAAAACACCCGGAAAAGAAAGGCAAGGACCTGGAAACCACGCGCAAGACCTGCGCGAAGTTTCGCGACAACCCGGTGGGGATTTTCAACTTCGTCGAAGGCACACGCTTCACCGAAGGCAAGCACGCGCAACAGCAATCACCGTTCAAATACCTGCTCAAGCCCAAGGCTGGCGGCATCGCCTTTGTGCTGGACGCGATGGGAGAACAGCTGGAATCGATCGTCAACGTGACCATCCACTATCCGGGCGGACGGCCGGGCTTCTGGGACCTGCTGTGCGGCAACGTGCGCGACGTGGTGGTGCACTTTGAAGAACTGAAAATACCGCCGGCCTTCATCGGCAAGAACTACGACCAGGACGGCGAATACCGTCTGCAGTTTCAGGGCTGGATCAACCAGCTGTGGCAGGACAAGGATGCGCTGCTGGAACAGATGCACCGCGAATTCCCGAACCGACAGTGAATCTGGTGGGAGCCGGCATGCCGGCGATGGCGGCGATGGCGGCGATCAGCAAGCATCATTGGTGAATGACACAGCGCCTTCGCTGGCAAGCCAGCTCCCACAATTGGGTTGGGTGTGTTCAGTTAGGTATCGGTCGGCTGGCAGGCCAGCTCCCACAAAATCAAGATCAAAAGATCGCAGCCTGCGGCAGCTCCTACAGGGAAGATAATACAACCCGCACGCGGCGCATGCCGCCCCACTCCAGGATGAGCGCAAGCTCGGCTGCAGCTTTTGATCTTGATCCATGGGCGACGTCGGAAGGCTGAGTGGAGGGATTGATCCGGGGGTGGGAGCGCAGCGACCGTTTGGCGAAGCCAAACACAGCGAGAGGAGGTGCAGCGAAGCAAACCGTAGGCGCTGTCCCCGGATCAAACCCGGAGCGAAGGGACCCCGAGCCTCAGCGAGCGGGCCGAACGCAGGAGCAAGCCTTTTGGGTTACCTTTTCGGCGTTTGGAAAAGGTGACTCGCCGTAAGGGCGAAACCGCCAGCCGCAACACCCGAAAAAACGGATATACACACAGAACACCCACAACATGGTCAGCCCTAAAGCCGCCATCGCCGGCAAGCCAGCTCCCACACCGGACCGAATGCCCGCCAATAAAAAAGCCCGCCGATGATCACTCATCCGCGGGCCTTTCATTTCCGGCTAACGCTTAAATCGCGCCACGCTTGCGCAGCAGATCCAACACCTGCTTGACGCTCTCTTCCAGCGACAGCGACTGCGTGTCGATCACCAGATCAGCATTCAGCGGCACGTCATACGGGAACGACTCACCCGGAATATTATCGCCACCCGCAGCATACAAGCCCTGCGGATCACGCTCGGCACACACCGCCGGCGAGGCCTGCACATAAACCGTCAGCAGACGCTCCTTGCCGATCAGCTCCTTGGCCTGCTCGCGACCTTCAGCACTCGGCGCAACAAACGCCGCCAGGGTCAGCAGACCAGCCTCGTTGAACTGACGCGCCACGTGCGCAGCACGCCGCCAGTTCTCGGTGCGACCGGCACGGTCATGTGGCAAGCCCTTGTTGAGGTCGTGACGCAGGTTCTGCCCATCGAGTACGAACACGGCACGACCCATGTCGAACAACTTGCGCTCGACCGCATAGGCCAGGGTGCTCTTGCCTGCGCCGGACAGGCCGCTGAACAGCACGGTCGCCGGTTGCTGGCCAAAGCGCTGGGCACGTTCTTCGGTAGCAACGTGGGCCAGTTTGCCGTGGTGGGTGGCCGTGCCGTGGCTCAGTGGCTGAGCGACGATCATGCCGGCGCCAACGGTGCCGTTGGTCAAACGGTCAATGACGATGAACGCACCGGTGGTGCGGTTGCTGTCGTAACCGTCGAGGGCGATCGGCGCGTCGAGCGCGATCTTCACCTTGCCGATTTCGTTGAGCTGCAACGCGCTCGCCGGACCTTCTTCAAGGGTGTTCACGTCGACCTTGTTGACGATGCTGGCAATCGAGCCCGGCACGTAACTGGTGGCGCGCTTGATGTCGTATTTCTTGCCCGGCAGCATCGGCTCTTCAGCCATCCACACCAGCATCGCTTCGAAGCTGTCGGTGACCGGCGGCACGTTGTCGGCATGCACCAGCAAGTCGCCACGGGAGATGTCGATTTCGTCTTCCATGGTCAGCGTCACCGCTTGACCAGGACCGGCCTGCTCCAGTTCACCTTCGAAGGTGACGATGGATTTGACGCGGCTGCTCTTGCCCGACGGCAGAACCACCACTTCGTCGCCCTTGTGCACGATCCCGCTGGCGAGGGTGCCGGCGAAGCCGCGGAAGTTCAGGTTCGGACGGTTGACGTATTGCACCGGGAAGCGCAGATCGGTGAAGTTGCGATCACCCGCCACTTCCACGGTCTCGAGGATCTCCATCAGCGACTGCCCTTTGTACCAAGGCGAGCGCTCGGACTTGTTCACCACGTTGTCGCCCTTGAGAGCAGACATCGGCACGAAGTGCATGCTGGTCGGCTTCATCTTCAAGCCTTCGGCGAACTTCAGGTAGTCGGCCTTGATCGACTCGAACACACCTTCATCAAAGTCTTTCAGGTCCATCTTGTTGATGGCGACGACGATGTGCTTGATGCCGAGCAACGAGGCGATGAAGCTGTGGCGACGGGTCTGGGTCTGCACGCCGTAACGGGCATCGACCAGAATGATCGCCAGGTCACAGGTGGATGCACCGGTGGCCATGTTGCGGGTGTACTGCTCATGGCCAGGGGTGTCGGCGATGATGAACTTGCGCTTGGCGGTGGAGAAGTAGCGGTAGGCAACATCGATGGTGATGCCCTGCTCACGCTCGGCCTGCAGGCCGTCGACCAGCAATGCCAGGTCGATGTCGTCACCGGTGGTGCCGACTTTCTTCGAATCGCGGGTGATGGCTTCCAGATGATCTTCGTAGATCATCTTGGAGTCGTGCAGCAGGCGCCCGATCAGGGTGCTCTTGCCGTCATCGACGTTACCGCAGGTCAAAAAGCGCAGCAGCTCTTTACGTTCGTGCTGGCCCAGGTAGGCGAGGATGTCCTCGCTGATCAAATCAGATGCGTGCGACATGACAACCCCTTAGAAATAACCCTGACGTTTCTTGTCTTCCATCGAGCCTGCGCCATCGTGGTCGATGACCCGGCCCTGGCGCTCGGAAGTTCGCGTCAGGAGCATTTCCTGAATGATGTCCGTGAGGCTTTCGGCCTCGGACTCCACCGCGCCCGTCAACGGGTAGCAGCCAAGGGTACGGAAACGCACTTTCTTTTTGACGATGCGCGCCTTGTCCTCGTCGGACAGATGCTCAAGGATGCGCTCGTCGTCGATCATGATCAGGGTGCCGTTCTTCTCGATCACTTCGCGTTCGGCGGCGAAGTACAGCGGCACGATCGGGATGCCTTCGAGGTAGATGTACTGCCAGATGTCCAGTTCGGTCCAGTTCGACAACGGGAACACACGAATGGATTCGCCCTTGTTGACCTTGCCGTTGTAGACGTTCCACAGCTCCGGACGCTGATTCTTCGGGTCCCAGCGGTGCTTGCTGTCGCGGAACGAGTACACACGCTCCTTGGCGCGGGACTTCTCTTCGTCACGACGGGCACCACCGAACGCGGCGTCGAAACCATGCTTGTCGAGTGCCTGCTTCAGGCCCTCGGTCTTCATGATGTCGGTGTGTTTGGCGCTGCCGTGGGTGAACGGGTTGATGTTCTGCGCCACGCCATCGGGGTTGATGTGGGTGATCAGGTCCAGGCCCAGCTCTTCGACCATCTTGTCGCGGAACTTGTACATCTCCTGGAATTTCCAGCGAGTGTCGACGTGCATCACCGGAAACGGCAGTTTGCCCGGGAAGAACGCCTTGCGTGCCAGGTGCAGCATCACGGCGGAGTCTTTACCGATGGAGTACAGCATCACCGGGTTGTCGAACTCGGCGGCCACCTCGCGGATGATGTGGATGCTTTCCGCCTCCAGCTGTTTCAGATGCGTCAGTTTGTCGACCATGGCTACTCACGAAAGCTTTCTTATGAACGGCCAGCGGGCCGTGTTCGAGCGGGGAATCCTAGCACAGCGCCCTCTTCTAATCAGGACGCCAACTAGATCGAAAGGGCATATGAATATGCCCACCGGTTTGCCCCACTAAGCCTGTAGGAGCTGCCGAAGGCTGCGATCTTTTGATCTTGCTTTTAAAAGACAACGTCAAAAGATCGCAGCCTTCGGCAGCTCCTACAGGACAGCATTTCAGATCAGGCTCGCCGGGAGTCGTCAGATCGGGTTCGGGCAGTCGATAAAGATGTGTTCCAGAGCAAAACGTTTTGCCAGGTAGTCGCCCAGCGCCTGCACTCCATAGCGCTCGGTGGCATGGTGGCCGGCGGCGATGAAGCTGATGTCGTTTTCCCGGGCGCTGTGGAAGGTCTGCTCGGAGGCTTCGCCACTGAGGAACAGATCGACGCCCGCCGCCACGCCCTGATCGATATAACTTTGCCCGCCACCGGTGCACCAGCCGACCCGGCGAATCATCGCACTGCCTTCGACCAGCAGTGGCTCGCGCCCCATGACATCCTGAACCTTGCGCGCGAAATCACGCGGGGTCATGGGCTCGTTCAACGAGCCGACCAGCCCGACGATCTTCAGGTTGTCCGGGTCCAACGGCCCTTCAACGGTAATGTCCAGCTGACGAGCCAGTTGCACGTTGTTGCCAACCTCCGGGTGCAGGTCCAGTGGCAGGTGATAAGCGAGCAGACTGATGTCGTGCTTGAGCAGGGTCTTCAGGCGGCGCTGCTTCATGCCGGTGATGCACGGGTTCTCGCCTTTCCAGAAATAGCCGTGATGCACGAGTATCAGATCGGCTTCGGCTTCCACCGCAGCATCGAGCAAGGCCTGACTGGCGGTGACGCCACTGACAATGCGCATCACCTGCGGACGACCTTCGACCTGCAGGCCGTTGGGGCAGTAATCGGCGATTTTCGCACTGCCGAGGTAACGGTCGGCTTCTTCGACCAGGGTGCTGAGGGCGACGGCCATGAAAGACTCCTAAATATCCCGTTCAGAGGCTCGCGCGGCCTCGTATAATGCGCGACATTATCGGCGGTCTGCCCCCGCCTGCAACTTTTCCAGGACGTGCTTAATGCTCAAGGCGCTGCGTTTTTTTGGCTGGCCGCTGTTGGCCGGCGTGCTTATCGCTCTGTTGATTATTCAGCGTTACCCGCAGTGGGTCGGGCTTCCGAGCCTCGACGTCAACCTGCAACAGGCCCCGCAAACCACCAGCGTGCAGCAGGGCCCGGTGTCCTACGCCGACGCGGTGACCATCGCAGCACCGTCGGTGGTCAACCTCTACACCACCAAAGTCATCAACAAACCGGCGCACCCGCTGTTTGAGGACCCACAGTTCCGGCGCTTCTTCGGTGACAACTCGCCGAAGCAGAAACGCATGGAATCGAGCCTCGGTTCCGGCGTGATCATGAGCCCGGAAGGCTACATCCTGACCAACAACCACGTGACCACCGGCGCCGACCAGATCGTGGTGGCACTCAAGGATGGGCGCGAAACCCTCGCCCGCGTCATCGGCAGCGACCCGGAAACCGACCTCGCGGTGCTGAAGATTGACCTGAAAAACCTCCCGGCGATCACCGTCGGTCGCTCCGACAACATCCGTATCGGCGACGTCGCGCTGGCCATCGGCAACCCGTTCGGCGTCGGCCAGACCGTGACCATGGGTATCATCAGCGCCACCGGGCGCAACCAGTTGGGCCTGAACAACTACGAAGACTTCATCCAGACCGACGCGGCGATCAACCCGGGCAACTCCGGCGGCGCACTGGTCGATGCCAACGGCAACCTCACCGGGATCAACACCGCGATCTTCTCCAAGTCCGGCGGCTCGCAGGGCATCGGTTTTGCGATCCCGGTGAAACTGGCAATGGAGGTGATGAAGTCGATCATCGAGCACGGTCAAGTGATTCGTGGCTGGCTCGGTATTGAAGTGCAGCCGCTGACTCAGGAACTGGCCGAGTCGTTTGGCCTGTCCGGGCGTCCGGGAATTGTCGTGGCGGGAATCTTCCGCGATGGCCCGGCACAGAAGGCCGGCCTGCAGCTGGGTGACGTGATTCTGAGTATCGACGGCGAACCGGCGGGTGATGGCCGCAAGTCGATGAACCAGGTGGCGCGGATCAAACCGACCGACAAGGTCACGATTCAAGTGATGCGCAATGGCAAGGAGCTGAAGCTGACCGCGGAAATCGGCCTGCGTCCACCGCCGGCGCCGGTCAAGGAAGAAGAGTAAGGCGCCAGTACAAACCAATGTGGGAGCGAGCCTGCTCGCGAAGAGGTCGTCACAGTCAACAATGATGTTGAATGACAGACCGCTTTCGCGAGCAGGTTCGCTCCCACAGGTTCAGCGGCGGTTTAGAGGTCGCCGAGGCCGTCGATCAGCGCCTGATTCTGCTCCGGCGTACCGATCGAAATCCGCAGGAACTGGGCAATCCGCTCCTGCTTGAAGTGACGCACGATCACGCCCTGCTCGCGCAGCCTGGCCGCCAGCCCGGCCGCATCGTGTTGCGGGTGCCGGGCGAAGATGAAGTTCGCCGCCGACGGCAGCACCTCAAACCCCTTGGCTTGCAATTGCGCGATCACCCATTCACGGCTCTCGATGACCAGACGGCAGGTCTTGTCGAAATACTCGCGATCCTCGAACGCCGCCGCCGCCCCGACAATCGCCAGGCGATCCAGCGGATAGGAGTTGAAGCTGTTTTTGATTCGCTCCAACGCTTCGATCAGATCCGGATGACCCACCGCCAGACCGACGCGCAGGCCGGCCAGCGAGCGCGACTTGGACAAGGTCTGGGTCACCAGCAGGTTCGGATAACGGTCCACCAGGCTGATCGCGGTTTCGCCGCCGAAGTCGATGTACGCTTCATCCACGACCACCACCGAATCCGGGCTGGCCTGGAGGATCTGCTCGACCGCTTCCAGTGCCAGCAGGCAACCGGTCGGTGCGTTCGGATTCGGGAAAATGATCCCGCCGTTCGGTTTGGCGTAGTCCGCCGGGTTGATCTGGAACTGCGCGTCAAGCGGCACGGCGTCGAACTGGATGCCGTACAGACCGCAATACACCGGATAGAAGCTGTAGCTGATGTCCGGAAACAGCAGTGGCTGCTCGTGTTGCAGCAGACCGTGGAAAATGTGCGCGAGCACCTCGTCCGAACCGTTGCCGAGGAACACCTGATTGCTCTGCACGCCGTAGTAGTTGGCGACGGCGGTTTTCAGCACATCGCTGTTCGGATCCGGGTACAGGCGCAGGTTGTCGTTGAGCTCCGCTTGCATCGCCGCCAGGGCTTTGGGCGACGGGCCGTAAGGGTTTTCGTTGGTGTTGAGCTTGACCAGTCTGGTCAGCTTCGGCTGTTCGCCCGGCACATACGGCACCAGATCCTTGACGAACGGGCTCCAGAATTTACTCATGTTCAATTCCCCTTCACTTCGTCTTTGATGCGGTATTCGGCGCTGCGGGCGTGCGCGCTCAGGGATTCGCCACGGGCCAGCACCGAAGCGGTCTTGCCCAGCTCGGAGGCACCGGCCTCGGAGCAGAAGATGATCGACGAACGTTTCTGGAAGTCGTACACGCCCAGCGGTGAGGAGAAACGCGCGGTGCCGGAGGTTGGCAGCACGTGATTCGGGCCGGCGCAGTAATCACCCAGCGCTTCAGAGGTGTGGCGGCCCATGAAGATCGCGCCGGCGTGGCGAATCTGCGGCAGCCAGGCTTGTGGGTCAGCGACCGACAGCTCCAGGTGTTCCGGGGCGATGCGGTTGGCAACTTCGATGGCTTGCGCCATGTCCTTCACGTGAATCAGCGCACCGCGACCATTGATCGAAGTTTCGATGATGGCCGCGCGGTCCATGGTCGGCAGCAGTTTGTCGATGCTCGCCGCGACCTTGTCGAGGAACTCGGCGTCGGGACTGACCAGAATTGCCTGAGCGTCTTCGTCGTGCTCGGCCTGGGAGAACAGGTCCATGGCGATCCAGTCCGGATCGGTCTGGCCGTCGCAGACCACAAGGATTTCCGACGGGCCGGCGATCATGTCGATGCCGACCTGACCGAACACGTGGCGTTTGGCAGTAGCGACATAGATGTTGCCCGGGCCGACCACTTTGTCCACCTGCGGAACGCTTTCGGTACCGTAAGCCAGCGCAGCAACCGCTTGCGCGCCGCCGATGGTGAACACCCGGTCAACGCCGGCAATGCACGCCGCCGCCAGCACCAGCTCATTGATTTCACCGCGCGGGGTCGGCACCACCATGACCACTTCGGCCACGCCGGCAACCTTGGCCGGAATCGCGTTCATCAACACCGACGACGGGTATGACGCCTTGCCGCCCGGCACGTACAGGCCGGCGCGATCCAGCGGCGTGACCTTCTGCCCGAGCACAGTGCCGTCGGCCTCGGTGTAGCTCCAGGAATCCTGTTTCTGTTTTTCGTGGTAGCTGCGCACCCGCGCTGCAGCTTTTTCCAGCGCTTCGCGCTGCGCGACAGTGATGCGGGTCAGGGCCAGTTCCAGACGCTCGCGCGGCAGGATCAGGTCAGCCATCGAGGCGACTTCGAGACCGTCGAATTTCTGGGTGAACTCGACCAGCGCGGCGTCACCGCGTTCGCGCACCGCCTTGATGATGTCCAGCACGCGCTGATTGACCGAGTCGTCAGACACACTTTCCCAGCTCAGCAGATGATCCAGATGATGCGCGAAATCCGGGTCAGCAGCGTTGAGTCGGCGAATTGCAGTCGGTGCGGTCATAGCGAGAGCCTCATAGGAATGGCAAAAACTCAGGCGCCCTAACTTAGCAGTCGTTTCCGCTTGGGCACCTGAGATTCTGGCTATGAGGCGGATAGACGGGCGCGACTCAAGGTCGCGCAAGTACATCAGCCGCGGTGTCGCGATTCCACTGCCGTGCGCAGGGTATCGATCAACGCCTGGATTCGGGCGTGTTGCATCTTCATCGAAGCCTTGTTGACCACCAGGCGCGAGCTGATCGTGGCGATCAGTTCCTGAGGTTCCAGGCCGTTGGCGCGCAGTGTGTTGCCGGTGTCGACCACGTCGATGATCTTGTCGGCCAGACCGATCAGCGGCGCCAGCTCCATCGAGCCGTAGAGCTTGATGATGTCGACCTGACGGCCCTGCTCGGCGTAGTAGCGCTTGGCAACGTTGACGAACTTGGTCGCCACGCGCAGACGGCCCTTGGGCTCGGCTGCGCCGATCTTGCCGGCCGTCATCAGCTTGCACTGGGCAATCTGCAGGTCCAGCGGCTCGTACAGGCCCTGGCCGGTGTATTCCATCAGCACGTCTTTACCGGCGACGCCGAGGTCGGCCGCGCCATGCTCGACATAGGTCGGCACGTCGGTGGCACGCACGATCAACAGACGTACGTCATCCTGAGTGGTGGGGATGATCAGTTTGCGGCTCTTGTCCGGATTCTCGGTCGGCACGATGCCCGCTTCAGCGAGAAGCGGCAGGGTGTCGTCAAGGATGCGGCCCTTGGACAGTGCGATGGTCAACATGGGAAACGTCAGTCCTTATCAAGGTACTCATGTCAGGTCGCAATCGGCGCCGGACACACATCGAGCCGGATACCGGCTCGACTCGAAACAAATTCAGTGGACACCTCCCTGTGCCCAGTGCAGCGACTAGCCCGGAACGCGACGGATCTTGGCGCCCAGCATCTGCAGTTTTTCTTCGATGCACTCGTAACCACGGTCGATGTGGTAAATGCGGTCGATCAGGGTATCGCCCTCGGCCACCAGGGCCGAAATCACCAGACTGGCCGAAGCACGCAGGTCGGTGGCCATCACTGGCGCGCCCTTCAGCACTTCAGTACCGGTGACGATCGCAGTGTTGCCTTCGACCTGGATCCTGGCGCCCATGCGGTGCAGTTCGTACACATGCATGAAACGGTTTTCGAAGATCGTCTCGATTACCGCACCGGTGCCTTCGGCAATGGCGTTGAGCGAGATGAACTGCGCCTGCATGTCGGTCGGGAATGCCGGGTACGGCGCTGTGCGCACGTTGACCGCTTTCGGGCGTTTGCCGTGCATGTTCAGCTCGATCCAGTCTTCACCGCAGGTGATTTCCGCACCGGACTCACGGAGCTTTTCCAGGACTGCTTCAAGAATGGTCGGATCAGTGTCCTTGACCTTGACGCGGCCACCGGTGACCGCAGCGGCCACCAGGTAGGTGCCGGTTTCGATACGGTCAGGCATGACCTTGTAGAAACACGATCCCAGGCGCTCGACGCCATCGATGGTGATGGTGTCGGTACCGGCACCGGAAACCTTGGCGCCCATGGCGTTGAGGAAATTCGCCAGGTCGACGACTTCCGGCTCGCGCGCAGCGTTCTGCAGCACGCTGCGCCCCTTGGCCAGGGCAGCCGCCATCATGATGTTTTCGGTACCGGTCACGCTGACGGTATCGAAGAAGAAGTGCGCACCGCGCAGGCCGCCTTCAGGCGCCTTGGCCTTGATGTAGCCGCCTTCGACGTCGATCACCGCGCCCATGGCTTCGAGACCACGGATGTGCAGGTCAACCGGGCGCGAACCGATGGCGCAACCGCCAGGCAGGGCGACTTCGGCTTCACCGAAACGGGCAACCATCGGCCCCAGAACCAGGATCGAGGCACGCATGGTTTTCACCAGCTCGTACGGCGCGATCAGGGTCTTGATGGTACGCGGGTCGATTTCAACACTGAGTTTCTCGTCGATCACAGGCTCGATGCCCATGCGACCGAACAGCTCGATCATGGTGGTGATGTCGTGCAGGTGCGGCAGGTTGCCAACGGTCACCGGGCCATCGCACAGCAGGGTGGCGGCCAGAATCGGCAGGGCGGAGTTCTTCGCCCCGGAGATACGGATTTCGCCATCAAGACGAACGCCACCGGTAATAATCAATTTATCCATAAGAATCTCGACGCCCTAGGGCTCAGGTGCGCTCGGCCCAGGCCGCGCTGCTGAAAAATTTCATAGTGACCGCGTGGATGCTGCCATCAGCGATCCAAGGGTTCAAATGGGCATAGATGCTTTGCTGACGCTTGACCGGGCTCAACGCCGCCAGTTCATCACTAATCACGTTCAGCTGGAAGTTACAGCCTTCGCCTTCAACTTCCACCTGCGTTCCTGGCAGCTTTCCTTCAAGGAAGCTCTTCACTTCTACGGCCTGCATGCTCAACCTCAATCGGCGCCCTGTGCGCACGGGTCGGACATCATACAAAAAAGCCCCGCGCCTGCGAACCCCGCATTGGCAGGACTCTGACGGGGGGCTTGTTTGTCGATGCGGGTTCAGGGGTGCGCCAGCAACTCGGTCAGTTCGCTGACCTGAGCGATTTCGCGCATGTCTTCCGGCATCGCGCGGATGCTGACGGCCTTGCCGGCCGCCCGGGCATCGCGCATGAAGCACAGCAGCAAGGACAAGCCGACGCTGCTGGACTTCTTCACTGCCGAACAATCAATCACCAGCGATGCCGCCTTGCTGGACTTGATCAGCGCCTGGCCTTCCTTGCGCAGGTCGGGGCCCGTGCGATAGTCCAGCACTCCGCTGAGCAATAGCTCGTCGACATCACTCATACGAACTGCCGCCTCATTCATTGCGCTGGCTTCTCGGCAGCTTTCTCGGTGGTTTCCTTGGCCTTGGCCACTTCGCCAGCCCAATTGTTGATGGTCTTGTCCAGATCGTTGCCATTGCGCTGCATCGCATCCGCGAACTGATCACGGAACAGCTTGCCGATGTTGATACCGTTGATGATCACGTTGCGCAGCTTCCACTCGCCGTTGATCTTCTCCAGCGTGTACTGCACCGGATAGATCGCGCCGTTGCTGCCCTTGACGGTCATGCCGACGCTGGTGCGATCACCCGATTCATCCTTGGCCGGATCAACCGTGATGCCCTGATTGTTGTATTCGAGCAAGGCATTGCCGTAGAACTGGAACAGGCCTTTCTTGAAGTTTTCCTGGAAGGTCTGCATCTGCGCAGGCGTGGCCTTGCGCGAATACTTGACCGTCATGATGCTCTTGGAAATGCCCTCGGCATCCACTACCGGGCCGACGATGTTGTTCAACGCGGCATAGAAATCAGCCGGATCCTGCTTGTATTTCGCTTTGTTGGCCGACAGGTCGGCCAGCATCCGGTTCGTGGTGTCCTGAACCAGATCGTGCGCCGATTGCCCGGGCGCAGCGTTAGCCAGCAGTGGCAGTGTCGCAAGCAACACCAACAGGCCACGTCGCAAGGTAGAGATCATTCAAAAGCTCCTCATTTGGCGTCTTTGCTAACGGTATTGAGCAGGAATTTACCGATCAGGTCTTCCAGTACCAGAGACGACTGCGTGTCGTGGATGGTTCCACCATCCTTCAGACGAGTGTCTTCCCCACCCACGCTGATACCGATGTACTTCTCGCCCAACAGGCCAGCGGTCAGGATAGACGCTGTGGAGTCGGTCGGCAGGTTGTCGACCTTTTTGTCCACTTGCAGGGTGACCCGACCGGTGAAGCTGTCGCGATCCAGATCGATGGCCGTGACCTTGCCGATGGTTACACCGGCCATGGTCACTTTGGCTCTGACCGTCAAACCGGCGATATTGTCGAAGTAGGCATACAGCTTATAGGTGTCGGTGGTCGAGGTCGGAGACAGGCCACTGACCCGCAGCGCAAGCAGTAACAAGGCCAGGATCCCTGCCAGCAGGAACAGGCCGACACCGATTTCCAGGGTGCGGTTTTGCATCAGAAATCTCCAAACATCAAAGCGGTCAGAATAAAGTCCAGGCCGAGCACTGCCAGCGAGGCAAACACCACGGTCTTGGTGGTGGCACGACTGATACCCTCGGAAGTGGGCTCACAGTCATAGCCTTGGAATACGGCAATCCAGGTCACTACAAAGGCGAAAACAATACTTTTGATCACGCCGTTGAGCACGTCACTGGTGAAATTCACGCTGTTCTGCATGTTCGCCCAATAAGAGCCTTCATACACACCCAGCCAGTCGACAGCCACCCACGAACCACCCCAGATGCCTACCACGCTGAAAATCATCGCCAGCACCGGCAGGGAAATGAAACCGGCCCACAGGCGCGGAGCAATGATGTACTTGAGCGGGTCGACGCCGATCATTTCCAGGCTGGAAAGCTGTTCGGTGGACTTCATGTTGCCGATTTCGGCCGTCAGCGCCGAACCGGCACGCCCGGCAAACAGCAGCGCCGTCACCACCGGACCCAACTCTCGCAACAAGGTCAGGGCAACCATCTGCCCCACTGCCTGCTCCGAACCGTAGCTCGACAGAATACTGAAGCCCTGCAGCGCCAGCACCATGCCGATGAAAATCCCGGAGACGACGATGATCACCAGCGACATCACGCCAACCGAATGCAGTTGCTTGACCAGCAGACCAAAACCGCCGCTGATGCCGCCACGACCGAGCAGGGCGTGAAACAGGAACAGGGTCGCGCGGCCAAACACCGCCACGGCGTCGATCGCCGTCTCGCCAAAGCGGCGTACGCGTTCTATCAATGAAATTCTGCGCATCAGCGCTTCCCCAGAAGATCTGCGCGGTAATCCGTCGCTGGAAAATGGTACGGCACCGGGCCATCGGGGTTGCCGGTCATGAACTGGCGAATACGCGGTTCATCCGAGTTCATCAATTCGTCCGGCGTGCCCTGCCCCAGCACCTGACCATCACCCACTACATAGATGTAGTCAGCGATGCTCGCGGTTTCGGCCAGGTCGTGGGAAACCACAATGCTGGTAATGCCCAGCGCATCGTTGAGCAGACGGATCAGGCGCACCAGCACGCCCATAGCGATCGGATCCTGACCAACAAAAGGCTCGTCATACATGAGAATCTGCGGATCGAGTGCGATCGCCCGCGCCAGCGCCACGCGACGTTTCATGCCGCCGGACAGTTCGTCAGGCATCAGCTCGATCGCGCCGCGCAGTCCAACCGCCTGCAATTTGAGCAGGACGATGTCGCGGATCATCTCGTCCGGTAATTGGGTATGAACCCGCAAGGGGAAAGCGACGTTCTCGAAGACATCGAGATCGGTGAACAGCGCGCCACTCTGAAACAGCACGCCCATGTGCTTTCGCGCATCGAACAGATCACTGCGCGACAGCGTCGGCAGGTTCTGACCGTTGACCCAGACTTCCCCGCTGGAGGGACGCAATTGCGCGCCCATCAGTCGCAGCAGCGTGGTCTTGCCACACCCGGAAGGCCCCATGATGCCGGTAACCTTGCCACGCGGGATGCGAATATCGACGTTATTGAAAATGCTGCGCGCACCGCGCTTGAAGGAGACTCCCTTCAGCTCGACCGCGTAGGCGTTATCGGCACTCATCTAAACTCCTTGCGATGCAGCCTCTCACTCGGACGCCTGGCTTTCCGCAGAAAGCACATACCTCCCGGGCAGGCCGAACTGGCGGCGAACTATATCACTGCAAACGCCAAGCGCCCAAGGCCCATGCCCTTCCGCGTTCAACGATATGACAGGCCCGATGGCACTTTTTCGGGGTTTTGGTTGCCAGGAATGACAAAGCTCGACGAACTTGCGTGAGGCTTTTCAACATAACCGCTATAATCGCCGCCTTTTCATCGGGCTATACGATTTCTGACATGAGCCAATCCAGCGACCTGATTCAATCGGCACAACGCACCATCCGCCTCGAAGTGGAAGCCGTACAAGGCTTGTTGCCCCATATCGACGCCGATTTCGTACGCGCTTGCGAGATGATTCTGGCCAGCAAGGGCCGTGTGGTCGTGGTCGGCATGGGTAAATCCGGGCACGTCGGCAACAAGATTGCCGCGACCCTGGCCAGCACCGGCACCCCGGCCTTTTTTGTTCATCCAGCCGAAGCCAGCCACGGTGACATGGGCATGATCACCCGCGATGACGTGATCCTCGCCCTCTCCAACTCCGGCTCGACCAACGAAATCGTCACCCTGCTGCCACTGATCAAGCGCCTCGGCATCCAGCTGATCAGCCTCACCGGCAACCCGCAGTCGCCACTGGCCAAGGCCGCCGAAGTCAATCTCAACGTTCACGTCGAGCACGAAGCCTGCCCGCTGAACCTGGCACCGACTTCCTCGACCACCGCTGCGCTGGTCATGGGCGATGCCCTGGCCGTGGCGCTGCTGGAAGCCCGGGGTTTTACCGCCGAAGATTTTGCTTTCTCCCACCCGGGCGGCGCCTTGGGTCGACGCCTGTTGCTGAAAGTGGAAAACGTCATGCACGCCGGCCAGGAGCTGCCGCAAGTGCAACGCGGCACCCTGCTCAAGGACGCGCTCATGGAAATGACCCGCAAGGGCCTGGGCATGACCGCGATCGTTGAAGCCGATGGCAAACTCGCCGGGATCTTCACCGACGGCGACTTGCGCCGCACCCTGGATCGCAGCATCGACATCCGCAGCGCCACCATTGACCAGGTCATGACCGCGCACGGCAAGACCGCACGGCCCGAGATGCTCGCCGCCGAAGCGCTGAAAATCATGGAAGACCACCGAATCAACGCACTGGTGGTCGTGGACGAAGAAGATCGCCCGATCGGCGCCTTCAACCTCTCCGATCTGCTGCGTGCAGGAGTGATGTAATGACAACCGATCTGCTGCAACGCGGCAAAGCGATCAAACTGGCGGTGTTCGACGTCGATGGTGTCCTGACCGACGGGCGCCTGTACTTCCTCGAAGACGGCAGCGAATTCAAGACCTTCAACACCCTCGACGGCCAGGGCATCAAGATGCTGATGAATGCCGGCGTCGAAACCGCCATCATCAGCGGCCGCAAGACGCCGGTGGTCGAGCGCCGGGCGAAGAACCTCGGCATCCCGCACCTGTTTCAGGGCCGCGAAGACAAATTGGTGGTTCTGGACGGACTATTGGCGCAACTGGGCCTAAGCTATGAACAGGTCGCCTACCTCGGTGACGACCTGCCTGACCTGCCGGTGATCCGCCGCGTAGGCTTGGGCATGGCCGTGGCCAATGCTGCCGACTTCGTGCGCGAACACGCCCATGGCGTCACTCGGGCCCGCGGTGGCGAAGGTGCCGCCCGAGAGTTCTGCGAATTGATCCTGCGCGCCCAGGGCCGCCTCGATGCGGCCAACGCCGCGTACCTGTGAGCCAAACCATGTTTAGCAAAAAATTTCGCAACTTCCTGTTGTTCGGCTGTATCGCTGCCCTGTTCGCAGCGGTCGGCTACTGGAACATCAGCCCTGAACGGTTCCTCGACAAACCTGTGACCAAGGTCGAAGACACCGCCATCGACTGGTACGCCACGAACACGCATACCCTGCAATACCTTCCGGACGGCAAGGTGCAGTACGAAATGACGTCGGACAAGGCCGAGCATCTGAAAGCGACGGACGTGACACTGGTCACCAAACCCGACCTCAACATGTTCCGCGGCACAGACTTTCCGTGGCACGTGACCAGCGAGCGTGGCGAAGTGAACCCGGACGGAACCCAGGTAGAACTGATCGACTCGGTACGCATCAAGCGCACCGATGAAAAGAAACGCGACACCCTTATCACCAGCACCCGCATGACGGTGTTCCCTCAGCAGCAATATGCGCAGACCGAGCAACCCGTTAGAATCGACGGCGCTGGCGGTGTATCGACTGGCGTGGGAATGAAGGCGTATTTGAAGGATAGCAGGATACACCTGCAATCGAACGTAAGAGGACAGTATGAGGCTCGTTAAAACCCTCCCTATTTTGCTCAGTCTGGGCGCAGCACTGGGAAGCGTGAGCGCCTGGGCTCTGCCGAACGATCAGCAGCAACCTATCCGCATTCAGGCCGACGACGCCCAACTGGACGACAAGAACGGCATCGCCACCTATAAAGGTGACGTGATCATCACCCAGGGTTCGATGATCGTTAAGGGCAATACGGTAACCATCACCCGTACCCCGACCGGCGACATCGACGTGGTGACCTCGGTGGGTAACCTTGCCTACTTCGAGCAGTTGCAAACCCAGGGTGACACCAAGCCTGTACAGGGCTGGGGCGTGACGATCCAGTATCACGCCGCGCAAAACCGCGTCGTGCTGATCGACAAGGCCAAGGTTGTCGACAAGGACAACAACACCACCCAGGGCGAGAAAATCGTCTATGACACGGTGAGAAAACTGGCCAGCGCCGGTCGCGCTACCGGCAACAAGGTCACCGAGACGCGTCCGCGCATCGACATGGTGATCCAGCCGAAGAAGAAAACCGACGAGAAAACCCAGTAATGGCAACTCTGAAAGCTCAGCACCTGGCCAAGGCCTATAAAAGCCGCCAGGTCGTGCGTGACGTCAGTCTGTCGATCGACAGCGGCCAGATCGTCGGCCTGCTCGGCCCGAACGGCGCCGGCAAGACCACCTGCTTCTACATGATCGTCGGCCTGGTGCAGGCCGATCAGGGCCGCGTACTGATCGACGATCTGGACGTCAGCCACCAGCCAATGCACGGTCGCGCCAAGGCCGGTATCGGCTATCTGCCGCAAGAAGCGTCGATCTTCCGCAAACTGTCGGTGGCCGACAACATCATGGCCATCCTCGAGACCCGCCAGGAGCTCGACAAGGCCGGCCGTCGCAAGGAGCTGGAAAGCCTGCTGCAGGAATTCCATATCAGCCACATCCGCGACAACCTCGGCATGAGCCTGTCCGGTGGTGAACGCCGTCGGGTGGAAATCGCCCGCGCCCTGGCGACCGCCCCGAAATTCATCCTGCTCGACGAACCGTTCGCCGGTGTCGACCCGATCTCGGTCGGCGACATCAAGCAGATCATCCATCACCTCAAGGCCAAGGGCATCGGTGTGCTGATCACCGACCACAACGTGCGTGAGACGCTGGATATCTGCGAGACCGCCTACATCGTCAACGACGGTCAACTGATCGCTGAAGGCGATGCGGCAACCATCCTTGCCAACGATCTGGTGAAGGAAGTGTACCTGGGCCACGAGTTCCGCCTCTAAAGCGCGAGCGCATTCGGCCAGCCGTCCGGGTGCTGTAACGTTGAAGCGCTTTTTTTATACGCTTTATTGTTACAGCGCTCTAGGCAAACACGACAGTTTCAGGCATATAATTTGCTTAAGTTTGGCGCTTCGGCGCCCTGTAGTGGATGGCGCATGCGCGCCGGCGAATAAGGTGTTAAGCCCCTGCCATGAAACCATCGCTAGTCTTGAGAATGGGCCAGCAGCTGACGATGACACCGCAGCTGCAACAGGCCATCCGCCTGCTCCAATTGTCGACCCTGGACCTGCAACAGGAAATCCAGGAGGCCCTGGAATCCAATCCGATGCTCGAGCGCCAGGAAGAAGGCGACGACTTCGACAACTCCGATCCATTGGCCGACAACGCCGAACAAAAACCCAACACCGAGATTCAGGAACCCTCCTATCAGGAAACCGCCCCGACGGTGGACAACCTGGAGGAAGGTGAATGGAACGAGCGCATTCCTAACGAATTGCCCGTCGATACCGCCTGGGAAGACGTGTACCAGACCAGCGCCAGCAGCCTGCCCAGCAGCGATGACGACGAGTGGGACTTCACCACCCGCACCTCCGCCGGGGAAAGCCTGCAAAGCCATCTGCTGTGGCAACTGAACCTGGCGCCGATGTCCGACACCGACCGCCTGATCGCCGTGACCCTGATCGATTGCATCAACAATCAGGGCTACCTCGACGAAACCCTCGAAGAAATTCTCGACGCCTTTGATCCGGAACTCGACATCGAGCTGGACGAGATCGAAGCCGTCCTGCATCGCATCCAGCAGTTCGAACCCGCCGGCATCGGCGCGCGCAACCTCGGCGAATGCCTGTTGCTGCAACTGCGTCAGCTCCCGGCCAAGACTCCTTGGCTGAACGAGGCCAAGCGTCTGGTCAGCGATTACATCGATCTGCTTGGCAGTCGCGACTACAGCCAGCTGATGCGACGCATGAAGCTCAAGGAAGACGAGCTGCGTCAGGTCATCGAGCTGGTGCAGAGCCTCAATCCGCGTCCGGGTTCACAGATCGAATCCACCGAAGCCGAGTACGTGGTGCCTGACGTGATTGTGCGCAAGGACAACGAACGCTGGCTGGTCGAGCTGAATCAGGAGTCTGTGCCTCGTCTGCGGGTCAATGCGCAGTACGCCGGGTTCGTGCGGCGCGCCGACACCAGCGCCGACAACACCTTCATGCGCAATCAGCTGCAGGAAGCGCGGTGGTTCATCAAGAGCCTGCAAAGCCGCAATGAAACCCTGATGAAAGTCGCCACCCAGATCGTCGAGCACCAACGGGGCTTCCTGGAATACGGTGACGAAGCCATGAAACCGTTGGTCCTGCATGACATCGCCGAGGCGGTCGGCATGCACGAATCGACGATTTCCCGGGTCACCACGCAGAAATTCATGCATACCCCTCGGGGCATTTATGAACTGAAATACTTTTTCTCCAGCCACGTCAGCACCTCTGAAGGCGGTGAATGCTCATCCACGGCGATCCGCGCGATCATCAAAAAACTGGTCGCGGCGGAAAATCAGAAAAAGCCATTGAGTGACAGCAAGATCGCTGGTTTACTGGAGGCACAAGGCATTCAGGTGGCTCGCCGCACCGTCGCCAAGTACCGCGAATCCCTCGGGATCGCGCCTTCGAGCGAACGCAAGCGGTTGATGTAAGCCACGTTACAGCGTTCCAGTGGCAGGCTATCCGGCCTGCCGCTTTATGCACTGGCAACGAAGGAGAAGCTGTATGCAAGTCAACATCAGTGGACACCAACTGGAAGTGACCGAACCTCTGCGCACCTACATCAACGAGAAACTCGAACGATTGGAGCGCCATTTCGACAAGATCACCAACGTGCAAGTCACGATGTGCGTCGAAAAGCTCAAGCAGAAAATCGAAGCCACCTTGCATATACCCGGCAGCGAAGTGGTCGCCAACGCAGAAGATACCGACATGTACGCTGCGATCGACTCACTGACCGACAAGCTGGATCGCCAACTCAAAAAGCATAAGGAAAAGACCCAGAGCCTCCTCCAGGGCGCAACCGGTCGTTAACACTCCCAACCCATGATCCGACTTGAAAGTATCCTGACCCCCGGCCGTTCCCTGGTGAACGTGCCGGGCGGCAGTAAAAAGAAAGCCCTCGAACAGATTGCCAACCTCATCCATAAAGAAGTGCCGGATCTGGCCATGCAGGATGTGTTCGATGCGCTGATCGCCCGTGAGAAACTCGGTTCCACCGGTTTCGGCAACGGCATCGCCATTCCCCACTGTCGCCTCAAAGGCTGCGAAGCGCCTATCAGCGCATTGATGCACCTTGATGCCCCCATTGATTTCGATGCCATCGACGGCGCTCCGGTTGACTTGCTGTTTGTCCTGCTGGTCCCGGAAGCGGCCACCGATGCTCACCTGGAATTACTGCGCCAGATCGCCAGCATGCTCGATCGCAAGGAAGTGCGTGAAAAACTGCGCAGCGCACCGAGTAAAGAAGCCTTGTATCAGGTCGTCCTGAGCGAGCAGAACGGTCATTAATCATGCGTTTGATCATCGTCAGCGGCCGCTCCGGCTCGGGTAAAAGTACTGCCCTGGATGTCCTTGAGGACAACGGCTACTACTGCATCGACAACCTGCCGGCCGGCCTGCTGCCGGAACTCGCCGAACGCGCCCTGATTCATACCGAGCTGGCCCAGCCGCTGGTGGCCGTGTCGATCGATGCACGCAATCTGCCGAGCCACCTGTCGCGTTTCCCCGAACTGCTTGAAGAAGTCCGTGCCCGGCACATCCAGTGCGATGTGCTGTATCTGGATGCTGACGAAGAAACGCTGCTCAAGCGCTTCTCGGAAACCCGCCGGCGCCATCCGCTGAGCACTGCCAATCGTTCGCTGGCCGAAGCGATTCAAGACGAAACGGCCCTGCTCGGCCCGATTGCGGACCTGGCCGACCTCAAGGTCAATACCACCAACCTGAATCTGTACCAACTGCGTGACACCATCAAGTTGCGCCTGCTGAACCAGCCGGAGCCGGGCACGGCGTTTCTGGTCGAGTCGTTCGGCTTCAAGCGCGGCATGCCGGTGGATGCAGATCTGGTGTTCGACGTGCGCTGCCTGCCTAATCCGTACTGGAAGCCGGAGCTACGCGCCCAATCGGGTCTCGATGCACCGGTCGCCGAATACCTGGCGGCGCAACCGGAAGTCGAGGAGATGTATCAGGATATCTTCGGCTATCTGAATAAATGGCTGCCACGCTTTGCTGCGAGCAACCGCGCCTACGTCACCATTGCCATTGGCTGCACAGGTGGGCATCACCGCTCCGTTTACCTGACCGAACGTCTGGGTCAGGCCCTGCAGAAAACCCTGAAGAACGTCCAGGTTCGCCACCGCGACCTCACTTAAAGGATTCACACCGCGATGCCTGCTCTGGAAATCGAAATCATCAATAAACTGGGCCTGCATGCCCGAGCTTCGGCCAAGTTCGTCGGGGTGGCGGGCAAGTTCCCGGATTGCACGATCAGAGTGGGTCGTACACCAGAAACAACCGTGGACGGTAAAAGCATCATGGCGATGATGATGCTGGCTGCCGGCAAGGGCACGAAGATCTATCTGAGTACTGAAGGCCATCAGGAACAGGAAGCGCTGGATGCGCTGGTGGAGTTGATCAACAACTACTTCGACGAAGGCGGCTGACAGCTCAGAAACAAAAGATCGCAGCCTTCGGCAGCTCCTACATTGGAATGCGTTCACTGTAAGAGCTGCCGAAGGCTGCGATGTTTTTTCAGCCCAACGCCGTATCCATCACCATCATCAGACAAAACCCGATCAGCAAGCCAAGACTGGCCAGTTTGTCATGACCATTGCGTCGCGACTCGGGGATCACCTCATGCGTCACCACCAGCAACATCGCTCCCGCGGCCAGCGCCAGCCCCAACGGCAACAACAACTCTGCCAGGCTGACCAGCCACGCACAGAGCAGCGCAAACACCGGCTCGACCAGCCCTGACGCCGCACCGATCAAAAACGCCTTGACCCGCGACATCCCGGCCCCGGCCAACACCAACGCAATCACTAACCCCTCCGGCACATCCTGCAAGGCGATGCCCATCGCCAGACTGTCGGCATCCGGCATGCCGCCGCCAGCAGACACCCCCACCGCCATGCCTTCCGGGATGTTGTGAGCAATGATGGCGAAGACAAACAACCAGATCCTTGGCGGGATCACCGGGCGCTCAGAGGTACCGACGAGCATTTCCGGTGAGGCGCCGGACAGTTTCAGGTCCACCAGATACAGACCGAATGCACCGAGCATGATGCCGAAACAGATCAACCCGCTGGCGCCCCAGGGTGTCAGGCCCAGACTTTCGGCAGCAGCGATGCCCGGCACGATCAGCGAAAACGCAGTCGCCGCCAGCATCACGCCGGCACCAAAACCCAGCAGCGTATCGCTGAGCCTCTGCGGCATGCGCCGGATCACCAGCACCGGCACCGCGCCGAGCGCCGTGCCGAGGGCGCAGATTGCGCCCCCCTGCAAGGCCCGCGACAGTTTCGGCTGCAGACCCAGCCACTCCAGCCCATGCGCCACCAGCAAAGTCATGCCCGCCAGCAGCAACAGCGACCCGACCGCGTAACGAAACATGCGCCCACCACCAATCGCCAGTGTTTCAGTACCCATAGTCAGCCTTGGATTGTTTTTATGGATGACTTAAACCAGAGCAGCCTGATAACGCGCGGCCACTTCAGGCCAATTGATCACGTTGTAGAACGCGTTGATGTATTCCGGACGGCGGTTCTGATAGCGCAGGTAGTAGGCGTGTTCCCATACATCCAGACCGAGAATCGGCGTATTGCCGTTCATCAGCGGACTGTCCTGGTTGCCGCTGCTTTCCACGATCAATGTCTTCTCTGGAGTGACGCTGAGCCAGGCCCAGCCACTGCCGAAACGGGTCAGCGCGGCTTTGGTGAAGGCTTCCTTGAAGCTGTCGAGACCGCCCAGTTGCTCCTCGATCGCCTTGGCCAGCGCGCCCTCAGGCTTGCCGCCACCGTTGGGCACCATGATTTCCCAGAACAACGAATGGTTGGCGTGACCGCCACCCTGATTGATCACGGCCGCACGGAGTTTTTCCGGTAACTGCTGAACGCTGGCGACCAGTTTTTCCACTGGCCACTCGGCGTACTCAGTGCCTTCGACGGCGGCGTTGAGGTTGTTGATGTAGGTCTGGTGGTGCTTGGTGTAGTGAATCTCCATGGTTTGCGCATCGATGTGCGGTTCCAGGGCGTCGTAGGCGTACGGCAAGGCAGGCAAGGTAAAAGCCATTTCAGTGGACTCCATGGTGATGTGAGGCTGATGCGCGGCGTGCATGGCCGGTGTCCGGGTGCAGCAGGCGCTGGGTGCGCGGGTATTCGCCGTGTTCGCTGATGAAATTCAGCAGTTCGACGTAGGTCTTGCTGCTCTGACGCAACGCTGCCTCACGCAGGGCCGGGCGCAGGCGCTCGTCCTGCATGGTCTGCAATAACCGTTGATGAATCGCGCAGAGGTACTCGGCGCTCTCCTCCGGCTGGTTCAGGCGCAGGTGCAGATCCGCCAGGTTGTGGTGGGAGATGACGCAGGCCGCCACTGCTTCGTCGGCGTCCGCCCAGCGTTCAAACAGCACTTGCGCCAAGGCCAGGGCCTGCAGGTAAGCCTCGCGGGCATCAATCAGCTCGCCCAGCATGAAGCAGCGATTGGCCCGTTCGATCGTGCGTTTCCAGTGCTCCATGGTGAACCTCCAAAGCGGTTGCGGGGTTTACACGCCGCCGGCGGTGAGTTTCTCGGGGTTGAGCAACTCTTCCAGTTGGTTGCGCGACAGATCGGTGTGCTCCAGCGCGACGTCAATCACCGGACGCCCCTGTTTGTAGGCCTGCTTGGCGATTTCCGCGGCGTTCTGGTAACCGATGATCGGGTTGAGCGCGGTGACCAGAATCGGGTTGCGCGACAGCGCTTCCTTGAGCCGCGACTCGTTGACCTTGAAACTGGCGATGGCTTTGTCGCCGAGCAGACGGCTGACGTTGGCCAGCAGTTCGATGCTGCTCAACAGGTTCTGGGCGATGATCGGCAGCATCACGTTCAGCTCGAAGTTGCCCGATTGGCCGGCGATGGTGATCACCGAATCGTTGCCGATGACTTGCGCGGCGACCATCGCGGTGGCTTCCGGGATCACCGGATTGACCTTGCCCGGCATGATCGACGACCCCGGCTGCAAAGCTTCCAGCTCGATTTCACCGAGACCGGCGAGCGGGCCGGAGTTCATCCAGCGCAAGTCGTTGGCGATTTTCATCAGCGACACGGCAATGGCCTTGAGTTGGCCGGAGACGGCGACGGCGGTGTCCTGCGAGCCGATCAGGGCGAACAGATCCTTGCCTGGAGTGAATTGCACATGGGTCAGCTGGCTTAATTGGCGGCTGAAACGCGCGGCGAATTCCGGGTGCGCATTGATCCCGGTGCCGACGGCCGTGCCACCCTGCGCCAGCGATTGCAGGCTCGGCAGCAGATCCTGCAGGTGGGCGATGTTGGCCTTGAGCTGCTGCGCCCAACCATTGAGCACCTGATTCATGCGCACCGGCATCGCATCCATCAGGTGCGTGCGACCGGTTTTGACGTGGTGATGCACTTGCACGGCTTTGTTTTCGATGACCTGCACCAGGTGCAGCAACGCCGGCAGGAGTTGTTCGTGCAACGCCAGGGCGGCGCTGACGTGAATGGTGGTCGGGATGATATCGTTGCTGCTCTGGCCGCAGTTGACGTGATCGTTCGGGTTGACCTGCTCGCCAAGCAGGCGACTGGCGAGGGTCGCGATTACTTCGTTGGCGTTCATGTTGGAGCTGGTGCCGGAGCCGGTCTGGAAGATATCCACCGGGAAATGCTGCATGAAATCGCCTTCGAGCAGGCCTTGCGCGGCGTCGCTGATGGCCTTGCCTTGCGAGGCGCTGAGCTGGTTGAGTTCGACGTTGGCCCGCGCGGCGGCGGCTTTGGCGAGGATCAGCGCACGGATGAACTGCGTTGGCATCGTTTTGCCGCTGATCGGGAAGTTATCCACTGCGCGCTGGGTCTGCGCGCCGTAGAGAGCGTCCACCGGCACCTGCAATTCGCCCATGCTGTCGCGCTCAATACGAGTCTTGGTCATCTGAAAATCCTTGGACTGATTCAATGAGAGGAATCGAGGGTTGCAACTCGCAGGTCGCCAGTTGCCAGGTGTAGCGCTGCCAACGCTGGAGTCGGCAGTTGCACAGCGACAGGCGCTCCATTTCACGCAGCGGGCGCCAGGCTTGATCGAGACACAAGCTGCGCCAGTGCCATGGCAACGCGATGTCGGTGGCTGTGTCGAGCAGCAAACGGAAGGAGGTTTCAGCGATGGTCCACGGGGAAGTCGCCGTGCAGCAGGCCAGATAACGACCTTCGGCCAGGTAATGTTCGATCAGGCGCGGCTCGTCGGGGTCCATCGCGCAACGGATCTGGCGACTCATCCAGCGCCAGCTTTCGAGGTACGGCTGCTCGTGCAAGGCAGAACTCATGATCCGGGACTCGTGCGGAGATGAGATTCATTATTATATGATAATGAGAACCAAAACAAGAGCGCTTGGTTACACAAACTTCATTGTGGGAGCGAGCCTGCTCGCGAAGGCGTCGTGTCAGTCACCGCTGCGGTCGGCTGTTAAATCGCTTTCGCGAGCAGGCTCGCTCCCACAAGGTTTTGTGTCGAGCCAAGAAAAAAGGCGCGCCACCCGATTGGGTGGCGCGCCTTTTTGTAACCGCCGGGTTTTAGCTGCCCGCCACAGTCATCCGCTCGATCAACACAGAGCCCGTGCGAATATTGCTGCGCAGCTCCAGATCATTACCGACGGCGACGATCTGTTTGAACATGTCGCGCATGTTGCCGGCGATGGTCACTTCCTGCACGGCGAACTGGATTTCGCCATTCTCGACCCAGAACCCCGCCGCTCCGCGCGAATAATCGCCGGTGACCATGTTCAAGCCATGACCCATCAATTCGGTAACCAGCAAGCCACGACCCATGCGTTTCAACAGCGCCGCCTGGTCTTCATCACCATGCGTCACGAACAGGTTATGCACGCCCCCCGCGTTAGCGGTACTTGGCATGCCGAGTTTGCGCCCGGAGTACGTGCCGAGGATGTACGACACCAATTCGCCCTTTTCGACGAACGGTTTGGCGTAGGTGGCCAAGCCATCACCGTCGTAAGACGCACTGCCCATGGCGCGCATCAGATGTGGACGCTCATCGATGGTCAGCCATTCCGGAAACAGCTTCTGCCCCAGCGTGCCTTCGAGGAACGACGATTTGCGATACAGACTGCCGCCGGAGACCGCTGACAGAAAGCTGCCGAACAAGCCGCCCGCCAGTTCGGCGGAAAACAGCACCGGCACTTCGCAGGTCGGCACCGGACGCGCGCCCAGACGGCTCGCGGCCCGTTGCGCGGCACGCTGGCCGATGCTCACCGGATCCGCCAGCAGGCTGCCCTGACGGTTGACGTCATACCAATAATCGCGCTGCATCTGGCCATCGGCTTCGGCGATCATCACGCAGCTCAGGCTGTGCCGGGTCGACGCGTAGCCGCCGATGAAACCGTGGCTGTTGCCATACACGCGGCAGCCCTGATGGGTGCTGAGGGTGGTGCCGTCGGCGTTCTTGATTCGCGCATCGGCGTCGAATGCGGCGGCTTCACAGAGCAACGCCTTCTCGATCGCCTGCTCCGGGGTGATGTCCCATTCGTGGAACAGGTCGAAATCCTGCACATCCCTGGCCATCAGCGCGGCATCGGCGAGGCCCGAGGCTTCGTCTTCAGAGGTGTGTTTGGCGATCGCCAGTGCGGCAGCAACGGTTTCACGAATCGCATCCGGCCCGGTGGCGGAGGTGCTGGCCGAGCCTTTGCGCTGGCCGACGTACAGGGTGATGCCAAAGCCCTGGTCGCGATTGAACTCGACCGTCTCGACCTCACGCTGACGCACCGAGGTCGACAAACCCTGCTCCAGCGACACCGCAACTTCGCAGGCACTGGCGCCCTGACGCTTGGCTTCGGCGATGATCTGCTCGACCTGTTCCTGCAGTGCCGGCAATGCTTGCGGGCCGACGCTTTGAACTGCACTCATGCTCATCTCCACTCAAATTCTGCTTTCGGCTGGGGTCATCGAGCGACCGGGCCGGACAAGCGGCCCCCGACTGGTTATCATGGCGGCGTTTCTTTGCGGACTGCCACCATGGTTGATTCTTACGACGACTCCCTCGATACGGGAGAAAAAAGCAAATCTCAGGTCAAACGCGAGCTGCATGCTCTGGTTGACCTTGGCGAGCGCCTTACAACACTCAAGCCCGACTTGCAGGCAAAACTGCCATTGACCGACGCGTTGCGCCGGGCCTTGGCCGATGCGCCGAAGCACACCGCGAACATCGCGCGTAAACGGCACCTGCAGTTCATCGGCAAACTGATGCGCGATCAGGACACTGACGCGATTCTGGTCCTGCTCGATCAACTCGATGCCTCCACCCGTCAGTACAACGAGCGTTTCCACAATCTCGAACGCTGGCGTGACCGGCTGATCGCCGGTGACGATGCCGTGCTGGAGAAATTCGTCGTCGAATACCCCGATGCCGATCGCCAGCAACTGCGTTCGCTGATCCGTCAGGCTCAGCACGAGGTTGCACACAACAAACCTCCTGCTTCCAGCCGCAAGATCTTCAAGTACATCCGTGAGCTGGACGATACGCAACGCGGTCTGCGTTGATATCTCGCTCCTGTAGGAGCTGCCGAAGGCTGCGATCTTTTGATCTTGTAAAAACAAAGATCGCAGCCTGCGGCAGCTCCTACAGCTGGTTTTTTTATGCGCCCGTGCCACCCACGGTAATCGCATCGATCTTCAGCGTCGGCTGACCGACACCCACCGGTACCGACTGCCCGTCCTTGCCGCACGTGCCCACACCGCTGTCCAGCGCCAGATCGTTACCGACCATCGACACTCGGCTCATCGCCTCGGGACCATTGCCGATCAACGTCGCGCCCTTGACCGGTGCGGTGATCTTGCCGTCCTCGATCAGGTACGCCTCGCTGGTGGAGAACACGAACTTGCCGCTGGTAATGTCGACCTGACCGCCGCCAAGATTGGCGCAGTAGATACCTTTCTTCACCGATGCGATGATTTCCGCCGGATCGCTCTCGCCTCCGAGCATGTAGGTGTTGGTCATGCGCGGCATCGGCAGATGCGCGTATGACTCACGACGACCGTTGCCGGTACGGGCTACCCCCATCAGGCGCGCGTTGAGCTTGTCCTGCATGTAACCCTTGAGCACACCGTTCTCGATCAGCGTGGTGCACTCGGTCGGAGTGCCTTCGTCATCGACGCTCAGCGAACCGCGACGGCCGCTCAACGTGCCATCATCGACAATGGTGCAGAGTTTGGAAGCGACCATTTCACCCATCCGCCCGCTGTAGGCCGAACTGCCCTTGCGGTTGAAATCCCCCTCCAGACCGTGGCCGACCGCTTCGTGCAGAAGCACGCCGGACCAACCCGAACCGAGGACGACAGGCAAGGTACCGGCCGGTGCCGGAATCGCTTCCAGGTTCACCAGCGCCTGACGCAGCGCCTCACGGGCATAGCCCATGGCGCGGTCTTCGGCGAGGAAATAGCGGTAATCGGTACGCCCGCCACCGCCATGCCCGCCGCGCTCGCGACGACCATTCTGCTCGACGATCACGCTGACGTTGAAACGCACCAGCGGACGCACGTCAGCAGCCAGGCCACCGTCGGTGGACGCCACCAGAATCCTTTCCCAGACCCCGGCCATACTCACGCTGACCTGTTGAATCCGTGGATCAAGAGCGCGGGTAGCGACGTCGATGCGCTTGAGCAGCTCGACTTTCTCGGCGCGGCTCAGCACTTCCAGCGGATTGTCCGGCGCATACAACTGCGCGACATCCTGAGTGCTGAACGCCTGCACCGTGCCGTTCTGCCCGGCGCGGGAGATCGAGCGGGCGGCACGGGCCGCAGCGCCCAGGGCTTCGAGGGTGATCGCGTTGCTGTAGGCAAAACCGGTTTTCTCGCCGGACTGCGCACGCACGCCAACACCTTGGTCGAGGTTGAAGCTGCCTTCCTTGACGATACCGTCTTCCAGCGACCACGACTCAGAGATCTGGCCCTGGAAATACAGATCGGCAGCATCGATGCCCGGGCCGGCCAGATCGCCGAGCACACCTTGCAGGCTCTCGATGGTCACGCCGCCGGGCGCCAACAGGTGATCGCTGACTGAGGACAACAACTCGCTCATAGGTTTACGCCTTAAATTCATGTTCTGAAGCAGGCCGCTGGGCGCCCTGCGAGAAAAACCGCCGATGACTCGTCACCGGCATTCGCGCCCTGATAGACGCTTGTTCATCACTGTCGCGTGCGGCCAACAATACCGCCTCGCCTTGATCCTGATGCGCCAGCACACGGCCCCACGGATCGACAATCGCCGCATGACCGAAGGTTTCACGCGGTCCCGGGTGAGTCCCGCCCTGCGCTGCCGCCAATACATAACACTGCGTCTCGATGGCCCGGGCGCGAATCAGCACATCCCAATGCGCCGCACCGGTCACTGCGGTGAAGGCCGACGGGGCGGTGATCAACTCGGCACCGGCGGCGCGCAATTCGCTGTACAACTCCGGAAAGCGCAGGTCGTAGCACACGGTCAGGCCGACTCGGCCGACCGGTGTGTCCGCCACCACCACGCCACTGCCATAAGCATAGTCATCGGATTCGCGATACCGCCCGCGATTGTCCGCCACATCGACATCGAACAGGTGCAACTTGTCATACCGTGCAACGGTATCACCCTGATCATTGACCAGCAGCGAGCAGGCGTGAGACTTGGCGTCCGGTTGCCCGAGCGGCGGCAACGGCAAGGTGCCGGCCACTATCCATAACTTGAGGTCGCGAGCGGTCTGTTTCAACCATGGCAGGATCGGGCCTTCGCCGAGCGCTTCGGCCCTACCGATGTCGGCAATGTCACGACGGCCCATGGCGGCGAAGTTTTCCGGCAGCACTGCCAGCTTCGCGCCACCGATTGCCGCCTGCTCAAGCAGGCGTCGGGCCTGCGCCAGATTGGCCAGCACATCGCTCTGGCTGACCATTTGAATCACCGCTAAAGACATGGCCGCTTCCTGACAGGGAGTCCACTTATCACTGCAGGAGCTGCCGCAGGCTGCGATCTTTTGATTGTGCTTTTAAAAACCAGATCTAAAGATCACAGCCTGCGGCAGCTCCTACACGGGGAAAAGCCTCATGCTACTCAAAAAGGCTTGTCGAAGGTGATTTTCGGCTCTTTCCACGGGCCCTTGACGGTGTATTTGACGCTGGCGAAGCGTGCCACGCGGTCACCGATCAGCTTGTCGATGAGGAACAATGCCCCGCCGACCGCTGGCGCGCCGACAATCAGCGCGGCGATCGGCAGATTGTTGGTCACCGGCAAGGTCACCAACAATTTTGCATCGACCTGATCGCCAACCAGATCCAGCGTACCGTCCAGCTCAAGATTGCTTGAAGGACCGGTCAGCCGAATCGGCTCGCGGGTGACATACACGCCGTTGTTTGCCACCAACAGACCCTTGACCCGGTCGTAGCTCAAGCCTTTGCCAAACAAGTCGGAGAAGTCCAGACGCAGACGGCGCCCAATGGAGTTGAAGTTGAGCAGACCGAACACCCGCAACGCCTGCGCGCCGCCCTCCACTTCAACGAACTGACCTTTATTCAGCGAGGCATCCAGCGTGCCGGAGAAACGCTTGGTCGCCAGCCACGCCGGCGATCCCGGCCAGCGGCCATCGACGTCCATGTGGAATTCTTCACTGGTCACGCTCGGCGCAAAACCCCAGCCCTTGAGCACATCAGCGAGGTTTTTGCCGCTGGCCCGGCCTTTGAACCAGCTGTTGGTCGAACCCGGGGTACCTTCCCAGCCGCCATTGCCTTGCAACAGGATGCCCTTGAGGCCCATGTCCATATTGTTCAGGGCGAGGCCTTTGGCCGTTGGCCGTACCTTGAGCGACCAGCCGCCCACCAGATCCGCGCCGAGAAACAATTGATTGATGGTGATGTCCAGCGCGGGAATCTTCGTCGGGTCGACGGAAACCAGCGGATCAGGCGAGTTCTCGTCGGCCTGCACCGTCGGATCCGGTGCCGGCAGCCGCACGTATTGCAGATTGACCGCGATCGGTGCGCCCTTGGCATCGGGAAGACTGGCCGAGCCTTTGGCCTGCTGGCTGTCGAGTGCCAGATTCCACGCCCACGGTTTGCGATTGACCTGAACTGCCGCCTGATCGAGGGTGGTGCCGAAAGCGGTGAGCTTGCCCACCTTGAAGTCGGCACTGTTGAGTAATTGCTTGGCGCTGCCACCCGGGTCGTTACCGGCGTATTTATTGACCAGGTCCTGCCACGGCGCGACGTCCAGCTCCGACAGCACACCGCGAATGCGCAGGCCTTTGGCGTCCGGCAGGACTGCGTCGCCAGTACCGAGAAACAGCTCGCCACGACCATCGGCGAAATTGCTCGGCGGTGCGGCGAAGGTGAAGCTGGCCAGTTGATCGTAACTGACCCAAAAACGCCGCTCCGGACCTTGCAAGCTCATGCGGAACACCGTGTCACGCCCTTGCTGGGCCGACATGCCGAACGGCGCCGGCAGATCCACCGCGACGCCTTTCATGCTGGAACTGACCGTCAGTTGACTGTCAGTGCCGTCGAGGTTGACCTGCAACTGATAGGGAAGGGTCCCAGACACCGGCAACGGTTGAGTCACGCCCAGCCAGTCAGTGAGTTTCTTGACCTCGACCTGCCCGGAAGCCGAGACCCGCGTCTTGAGCTTGCCCGGGCTGCCATCCGCGAAAATCTGCGCGGTCACCGGCTTGTCAAAAGCCTTGGCGGCGATGTTCTGCCCACTCAACCCCTTGGCGCTGTCGAAACGGAAATCGCCTTTGAGCTGGCTCAGCTCAAGTTTCGGCTCTGCCAGTTTCAAGCGCGCATTGGCAGTCTTGAAGTCGACGAGGATCTTCGGCAAATCGCCCTTTTCCAGCGGGATATCGAGTTTGACCTTGCCCTGCAGATCGCCCTCGCCTTCCCAGCCGGCAAACGTTTCGCCAGTGCCGATCGGTGCAGTCTGGAGAATTTTCAGGCCATCACCCAACCCACCGGCAAACCCGCCGTCGAGGAACAGATGCGTATGCTGCCCCGCCGGGACATGGGGAATGTTGACGAAAACATCGCTGACCTGAGTGTCGAGCAACTGCCCCTTGTCGGCCACGATGCGCACGCCGCTGTCCTCGATGAACACGTCGCCACTGACCTTGCTCACGTGCGGCCAGCCTGGCTGGAACGCCAGCTCGGCGTCATGCACCTTGAAGAACAGGCTGATGCTGCGATCGACATCCTTGGCATTTTTGCTCAGCGAACCCTGATACTGGAAAAAACCCTGGTCCACCGCGCCTTTGAGGATCGCCGTGCGCAGCCACTCGTCGAGGGCCGGACTCAAGACTTCGGGCAGGTATTTGGCGGTGTAGCGACCGTCGCCATCGACCAGCCCGACGCGCAGGTCCATGTAGTCTTCCTGGCTATGGTCGAAGTGCAGGCGGATCAGGAAATCGCCGGCAATCTTGCCCTCCTCGCCCAGCACTTTCAGGTAAGGCGCGATCAGGGTGAAACCTTCTTTATCGAGCTTCCAGGTCAGTCGGGCATTGGCCTGAATGTATTGCCATGGCTTGGCGAAGATCGGGTCGAGGTGCAGGACGAAATCCTTGCTGTCCAGGCGCAGCTCGCCGCCGTCGAGGTTGCCGCTGAGGCTGCCACTGACGTTTCGCGCCGCCGGGGCGCCGTGATAGGCGTCGAACCCGACTTTATCCAGATTGGCCGCGAAGCCGAATTTCGAGCCATCGGTAGCGTTGGGGCGAAAATCCAGCAACACGTTGCGCAACCCGCCGGTCACTTTCAGGTGGTCGACAACCGTGGCGAAGCCTTCAGGCAGCGGCCCCAGTGCATTCAGCAACGGTGTGATCGGCTGCAAATCGAGGCGGTCAGCCTGCAGATGCCACAGCTCGTCGACTGTATCAGTGGCTGCCGTCTGCTTGAGCTGCACGTGGGTTTCCCAGCGGGTTTCGCCAAAACTCATCGCCAGCGAATCAAGCGTAACGGTGGCGCCGTCATCGTCGCGCTGGTAATAGCCATTGAGCGCCAGATTGCTGATCTTGATCGGCTTGCGCTCGGCATAAGCGCCGGTCACCTGCGGTGCGTTCAAACGGACAGCGGCGCTTTGCAGGGCGCCGTCGTTCCAGTTCACCCACAACTCGCCGCCCGCCTTGATCTCGGAAAAATTCCATTGCTGGGTCAAACGCTCGGGCAACCACTTCGACCAGTCGCTTTGCGGCAGGCTGACATAGCCTTCCACCGAGCTGTCCGGCAGTCGGGAGGGGCGAATCCGTGTACGCAGGCTCATCGCCATCGGCTGCCCGTCGGGCAAAGTCAGACGAGCGTCGAGGCGCTGCCGGCTGCTGCCGGTTTTCAGATTGAGGCCGACGTAGGTGAAGGTCATCGGCGCATGGTCCAGCGGCTGCACGGTCACCTGACTGTCGAGCACCGACAATTGCTGAACGATCTGCGAGCGCTTGAACAATTGTTCGGGATCAAGCGGCTGGTCGTTCTGCACCGGCAGGCCTTCCAGCGACCATGTGCCGTCCTGCGCTTCCTTGACGCTGATTTTCAGACCGTTCAATTCCAGATGGGCGATACGCACTTCGCGCGCCAGCAGGCTGCCCCAGAGATCCGGCACCACACGTACCCGGTCCAGACGCAAGGCATTCGCGCCGTCACCGACCATCACGTCATGGGCCAGCAGGATCGGTGCAAATCCGCTCCAGTCACCTTCCAGTTCGCCGATCTGCAACGGCATGCCGAGCGCGGCACTGGCCTTGTCTTCGATGTCGGTGCGGTACTCCGCCACCAGCGGCGTCAATTCCCGACCGAGGCTGACGTACAACGCCAACAACACCAGAACCAACGCGCACAGGCCCAGTCCCCAGCGGGTGAGTGCGGCCAAAATGCGTGTCAGACGCTCCATGTCAGTTGGCTCCCATGGCGAAAAAACTGCGAAAAGCTGAGGCCAGCCGTTGTGGATTAAATGTGCTGCAGGGGATCAGAGCAGCACCACATCATATTGTTCCTGGGAATACATGGTTTCGACCTGAAAGCGTATGGTGCGACCGATGAAACCTTCAAGCTCGGCGACGTTACCGGATTCTTCATCGAGCAGGCGATCCACCACTTTCTGGTTCGCCAACACCCGGTACCCCTCGGCCTGATAGGCGCGGGCCTCGCGCAGAATTTCGCGGAAGATCTCGTAACAGATGGTTTCCGCAGTCTTCAGCTTGCCGCGCCCCTGACAGCTGCTGCACGGCTCGCACAGCACTTGCTCGAGACTTTCGCGGGTACGCTTGCGCGTCATCTGCACCAGGCCCAACTCGGTGATGCCGATGATGTTGGTCTTGGCGTGATCGCGCTCCAGCTGTTTTTCCAGGGTACGCAGCACTTGGCGCTGGTGCTCTTCATCTTCCATGTCGATGAAGTCGATGATAATGATCCCGCCCAGATTGCGCAGGCGCATCTGCCGGGCAATCGCGGTGGCGGCTTCGAGGTTGGTCTTGAAGATGGTTTCTTCAAGGTTGCGATGACCGACGAAGGCCCCGGTGTTGACGTCGATGGTGGTCATGGCTTCCGCCGGATCGACCACCAGATAACCACCGGACTTGAGCGGCACTTTGCGTTCAAGGGCTTTCTGGATTTCGTCTTCGACGCCATACAGGTCGAAAATCGGTCGCTCGCCCGGGTAGTGTTCCAGACGATCGGCGATTTCCGGCATCAGTTCGGCGACAAACTGCGTGGTTTTCTGAAAGGTTTCCCGGGAGTCGATGCGGATTTTCTCGATCTTCGGGCTGACCAGATCGCGCAGGGTACGCAGCGCCAGACCGAGGTCCTCGTAGATCACGCTCGGTGCGCCGATGGTCTGGATCTGCGCGTTGATCTGGTCCCACAGGCGCCGCAGGTAGCGGATGTCCATGAGGATTTCATCGGCGCCGGCGCCTTCGGCGGCGGTACGCAGGATGAAGCCACCGGCCTCCTTGATCCCTTCCTTGGCCACGCAATCGCTGACCACCTGCTTGAGGCGCTCGCGCTCGGCTTCATCTTCGATCTTCAGGGAAATGCCGACATGGGCGGTGCGCGGCATGTACACCAGGTAGCGCGACGGGATCGACAGCTGAGTGGTCAAACGCGCGCCTTTCGAACCGATCGGATCCTTGGTGACTTGCACCACCAGGCTCTGGCCTTCATGCACCAGCGCGCTGATGCTTTCCACCGCCGGGCCCTCGCGCAGGGAAATTTCCGAGGCGTGAATGAATGCCGCACGGTCCAGACCGATATCGACAAATGCCGCCTGCATGCCCGGCAGCACCCTGACGATCTTGCCTTTATAGATGTTGCCGACGATCCCGCGTTTTTGCGTGCGCTCGACGTGGACTTCTTGCAGCACACCGTTTTCGACCACCGCCACGCGCGATTCCATCGGCGTGATGTTGATCAGAATCTCTTCACTCATGGCAGGGTCTCGTTCAGGCATGTTCACGATAATGGCCGCATCTTGATCCATACGACGCTCATTGCGCGTTCAGGTTTTGCCAACAGGGTATGCCGAAATGGCCCAACAGTTCTGCGGTTTCGCAAACCGGCAGCCCGACCACCGCCGAATAGCTGCCATTGAGCCCGGCGACAAACACCGCGCCGAGGCCCTGAATGCCATAACCGCCAGCCTTGTCCCGAGGTTCGCCACTGGCCCAGTAGGCCGCAGCCTCTTCGCGGCTGATCGGGCGGAAGCGCACCAGACTGCGCACCACGCGCGACTCGCAACGCTGGCCTTCCAGCACAGCGATGGCGGTCAGCACTTCATGCTCCTTGCCGGACAACATCATCAGCATGGCGCATGCGTCGGCTTCGTCCACCGGTTTGCCAAGAATTTTACCGTCGAGCACCACGGCAGTGTCCGCCCCCAGTACGCAAAACGCCGCGTCGCAGGCGAGCGCGCGTCGACCGGCCTCGGCCTTGCCACGCGCCAGGCGCTCGACATAGGCCGAAGGCGATTCTTCGGCAAGCGGGGTTTCGTCGATTTCCGCGCTGATGGCGGAGAACGGCACGCCGATCTGCGTGAGCAATTCACGCCGGCGCGGCGAACCAGAGGCGAGGTAAAGCGGCTTCATCAAGACATCTCCCTTGTCGAGGTGCGGGCACATGCCTGACCGAATCAGTTGATTTTGTAGCGCCGGCGCAATCCACGCAAAGCGAAGCTGACCCAGGGCCAGAGCAACGCGCTGGTCAATGCCGGCAGCACCAGTGCCAGCGTTGGCTGGCGGTTGCCGGTCAGCGCGCTGAGCCACAGTTGAACCAGCTGAGCGAGGCCGAAGATCACCAGGATCACCAGGCATTGCTGCCACATCGGGAACATCCGCAGACGCTGCTGCAACGACAGCACCAGGAAGGTGATCAGCGTCAGGATCAACGCGTTCTGCCCAAGCAGCGTGCCGTACAGCACGTCTTCGGCCAGTCCCAGGCAAAACGCGGTAACCATGCCGACCGTTTGCGGCAGGGCCAAAGCCCAGAACGCCAGGAGCAGCGCCAGCCACAGCGGGCGCAGGATCTCCATGAATTGCGGCATCGGCGACACACTGAGCAGCAGGCCGATGAGAAACGTCAGCCAGACCATCCAACCGTTACGCGAAGCGGTAGCCCCGACCATTATTCTTGTCTCCCGGTGTTGGCCGGCGTGGTGACAGGCGGTTTGGCCGCTGGTCGAACCGCCGGCTGGGACGCTGCAGGCCGGCTATTCGCGGGCGTGGCTGCTGATGGTTTGGCAGGCGGTTTGCCGGCGGCCGGGTTGGCCGGCGTGGCAGTGACTGCCGGCGTGGCGGTCGCGGCCGGCGCAGGCACCGCTGCAGGCGGTGTCACGGTTTTCGGCACCGTGGCCGGAATCACCGGTCCACCGCCCTGTGCATCAAGATTTTCCTGAGCCTGCGCCGCATCGTTGGCGCGCTCTTCGGCGGTGCGGTTGTCGCTGAATACCAGCAGCAGATAACGGCTACGGTTCAACGCAGCGGTCGGTACCGCACGGACAATCGCGAAAGGCTGACCGGAGTCGTGGATGACTTCCTTCACCGTTGCCACCGGATAGCCGGCCGGGAAGCGCTGACCGAGGCCGGAGCTGACCAGCAGATCGCCTTCCTTGATGTCAGCGGTGTCGGCGACGTGACGCAGTTCCAGACGTTCCGGGTTGCCGGTGCCGCTGGCAATCGCCCGCAGACCGTTACGGTTCACCTGGACGGGAATGCTGTGCGTGGTGTCGGTCAGCAGCAGCACACGGGAGGTGTACGGCATCAACTCGACCACCTGGCCCATCAGCCCGCGTGCGTCGAGCACCGGCTGCCCCAGCACCACACCATCGCGCTCACCCTTATTGATGATAATGCGATGGGTGAAGGGATTGGGGTCCATGCCGATCAACTCGGCCACTTCGACCTTTTCGTTGACCAGTGCGGAGGAGTTCAGCAACTCGCGTAGCCGAACGTTCTGCTCGGTGAGGGCGGCAAGCTTCTGCATGCGGCCCTGCAACAGCAGGTTTTCGGTCTTGAGTTTTTCGTTTTCAGCGACCAGCTCGGTGCGGCTACCGAACTGACTGGCGATGCCTTCCCACAGCCGTCCGGGCAGGTCGGTGATCCAGTAGGCGTCCATCAACACCAGCGACGCTTGTTTGCGCGCGGGTTTGAGCAGGTCGAAGCGGGCATCGACCACCATCAGCGCGACCGACAGCACGGCCAGCACCAACAGGCGCACACCCAACGAAGGGCCCTTGGCGAAAAGCGGTTTAATAAGCCGCTCCTCCCAGGCAAATGTTCTGTTTATTCATACGGCATCAAACCGGCCTGGATGAAGACTGACAGAAGATAAACGCCAACAGGCAGCACTGCAAAGTGCTGCCTGTGCGCTCACCCACGTATTGCAAGCCAGCGCTTATTCGCTGGAGAGCAGGTCCATGGTGTGTTTGTCCATCATTTCCAATGCACGGCCACCGCCGCGAGCAACGCAGGTCAGTGGGTCTTCGGCAACGATCACCGGCAGACCGGTTTCCTGGGCCAGCAACTTGTCGAGGTCACGCAGCAGCGCGCCACCACCGGTCAGCACCAGACCACGCTCGGCGATGTCGGAAGCCAGTTCCGGCGGCGATTGCTCCAGGGCGCTTTTCACGGCCTGAACGATGGTTGCCAGGGACTCTTGCAGAGCTTCCAGCACTTCATTGGAGTTCAGGGTGAATGCGCGTGGAACGCCTTCGGCCAGGTTGCGACCGCGAACGTCGACTTCGCGAACTTCGCCGCCCGGGTAGGCCGTACCGATTTCCTGCTTGATGCGCTCGGCAGTCGATTCACCGATCAGGCTGCCGTAGTTGCGGCGCACGTAGGTAATGATCGCTTCGTCGAAGCGGTCGCCGCCCACGCGGACGGATTCGGCATAGACCACACCGTTCAGGGAGATCAGCGCGATTTCGGTGGTACCACCGCCGATATCGACGACCATCGAGCCACGGGCTTCTTCAACCGGCAGGCCGGCACCGATCGCAGCGGCCATCGGCTCTTCGATCAGGAACACTTCACGGGCACCGGCACCAAGGGCCGATTCACGGATGGCACGACGCTCAACCTGGGTGGATTTGCATGGAACGCAGATCAGCACACGAGGGCTGGGCTGCAGAAAGCTGTTTTCGTGAACCTTGTTGATAAAGTATTGCAGCATCTTTTCGCAGACGCTGAAGTCGGCAATCACGCCGTCCTTCATCGGACGAATGGCAGCAATGTTGCCCGGCGTACGGCCGAGCATGCGCTTGGCTTCGGTGCCGACAGCGACGACACTTTTCTGGTTACCGTGTGTCCGAATGGCCACAACCGATGGCTCATTCAGGACGATACCGCGCTCGCGCACGTAAATAAGGGTGTTGGCAGTGCCCAGGTCAATGGAAAGATCGCTGGAAAACATGCCACGCAGTTTCTTGAACATGGGAAAGGGACCCTAGGCAACGCGTGGGTAAAAAAGTGCGGCAAACTCTAACAACGACAGGGATTTTGGGCAAGGCGCCAATATGTTAAATTGGCCGCTTTTCTGTGCACCAAGCCCCACAATCGCGGCCTTATGACCGTAGAAGTGCGGTAGTGTTCCGACAATCTAACACACGGACGCCGTCCGTTCTGTTTTCCACTGGAGAATCCCGATGGCGCTAGAACGCTCCGACGTGGAAAAAATCGCACATCTGGCCTGCCTTGGCCTGAATGATGCCGATCTTCCGCACATTACTTCCGCCCTCAACAGCATTCTCGGGCTGGTCGACGAAATGCAGGCCGTCGATACCGACGGTATCGAGCCTTTGGCCCACCCGCTGGAAGCCAGTCAGCGCCTGCGCGCCGACGTCGTGACCGAGACCAATCACCGCGAGGCCTATCAGTCCATCGCACCAGCGGTCGAAAACGGCCTGTATCTGGTTCCGAAAGTCATCGACTAAAGGGAAAGAGCCTGCAATGCATCAAATGACTCTGGCCGAGATCGCCCGCGGTCTCGCCGATAAAAAGTTTTCCTCCGAAGAGCTGACCAAAGTCCTGCTGGCGCGTATTACCCAGCTCGATCCGCAGCTCAACAGTTTCATCAGCCTCACCGAAGAGCTGGCACTCGAGCAGGCGAAAGCCGCCGACGCGCGCCGGGCCAACGGTGAGAACGGCGCCCTGCTCGGTGCGCCGATCGCCCACAAGGACCTGTTCTGCACCCAGGGCATCCGCACCAGTTGCGGCTCGAAGATGCTCGACAACTTTAAAGCGCCATACGACGCCACCGTGGTTGCGAAACTGGCGGCTGCCGGCGCCGTGACGCTGGGCAAGACCAACATGGACGAATTCGCCATGGGTTCGGCCAACGAGTCGAGCTGGTACGGCGCGGTGAAAAACCCGTGGAACCTGGAACACGTACCGGGCGGTTCGTCCGGTGGTTCGGCCGCGGCGGTTGCCGCGCGCCTGTTGCCGGCGGCCACGGCCACCGACACCGGTGGTTCGATCCGTCAGCCCGCCGCGTTCACCAACCTCACCGGTCTGAAACCGACCTACGGTCGCGTATCGCGCTGGGGCATGATCGCTTATGCCTCAAGTCTCGATCAGGGCGGCCCGCTGGCGCGCACCGCCGAAGACTGCGCGATTTTGTTGCAAGGTATGGCCGGGTTCGATCAGAACGATTCGACCAGCATCGATGAGCCGGTTCCGGATTACTCCGCGAGTCTCAACACTTCGCTGCAAGGCCTGCGCATCGGCGTGCCGAAGGAATACTTCAGCGCCGGTCTCGACCCGCGCATCGCCGAACTGATCCAGAACAGTATCAAAGAGCTGCAGAAGCTCGGCGCCGTGATCAAGGAAATCAGCCTGCCGAACATGCAGCACGCGATTCCTGCGTACTACGTGATCGCCCCGGCCGAAGCCTCTTCGAACCTGTCGCGTTTCGACGGCGTGCGCTTCGGCCATCGCTGCGAGAACCCGGAAAACCTGATCGACCTGTACAAGCGCTCGCGTGGCGAAGGCTTCGGGCCTGAAGTGCAGCGCCGGATCATGGTCGGCGCCTACGCGCTGTCCGCCGGTTACTACGACGCCTACTACCTGAAAGCGCAGAAGATCCGTCGCCTGGTGAAAAACGACTTCATGGCGGCCTTCAATGAAGTCGACATCATCCTCGGCCCGACCACGCCGAACCCGGCCTGGAAGCTCGGCGCAAAGAACAGCGATCCGGTCGCTGCCTATCTGGAAGACGTCTACACCATCACCGCCAACCTCGCGGGCCTGCCGGGCCTGTCGATGCCGGCCGGTTTTGTCGACGGTCTGCCGGTGGGCGTGCAGTTGCTCGCGCCGTATTTCCAGGAAGGCCGTTTGCTCAACGTTGCGCACCAGTATCAGCTCAACACTGACTGGCACACCCGCACCCCAACCGGCTTCTGAGGAGACACACATGCAATGGGAAGTCGTGATCGGGCTGGAGATTCACACTCAGCTCACTACCCGGTCGAAAATCTTTTCCGGTAGTTCCACCCAGTTCGGCTCCGAGCCGAACACCCAGGCCAGCCTGATCGACCTGGGCATGCCCGGCGTATTGCCGGTACTGAACCAGGAAGCGGTACGCATGGCGGTGATGTTCGGTCTGGCGATTGACGCCGAGATCGGTCAGCACAACGTGTTCGCGCGTAAAAACTACTTCTATCCGGACCTGCCGAAGGGCTACCAGATCAGCCAGATGGAATTGCCGATTGTCGGCAAGGGCCACCTGGACATCGCCCTGGAAGACGGCACGGTCAAACGTGTCGGCATCACCCGCGCGCACCTGGAAGAAGACGCTGGCAAGAGCCTGCACGAAGAATTCAACGGTGCCACCGGCATCGACCTGAACCGTGCCGGCACGCCGCTGCTGGAAATCGTTTCCGAGCCGGACATGCGCAGCGCCAAGGAAGCCGTGGCTTACGTCAAGGCGATCCACGCGTTGGTGCGTTACCTGGGCATCTGTGACGGCAACATGGCCGAAGGCTCGCTGCGTTGCGACTGCAACGTCTCGGTCCGCCCGAAAGGCCAGGTCGAATTCGGCACCCGCTGCGAGATCAAGAACGTCAACTCGTTCCGCTTCATCGAGAAGGCGATCAACTCCGAGATCCAGCGGCAGATCGAGCTGATCGAAGACGGCGGCAAAGTGATCCAGCAGACCCGTCTGTACGATCCGAACAAGGACGAGACCCGTCCGATGCGCTCCAAAGAGGAAGCCAACGACTACCGTTACTTCCCCGATCCGGACCTGCTGCCGGTGGTCATCGAAGAGTCGTTCCTCGGCGAGGTGCGCGCCACTCTGCCGGAACTGCCACCGCAAAAGCGCGAGCGTTTCCAGAGCCAGTTCGGTCTGTCGGCCTACGACGCCAACGTGCTGGCCACCAGCCGTGAGCAAGCGGACTACTTCGAGAAAGTCGCGGCCATCGGCGGCGACGCCAAACTGGCGGCGAACTGGGTGATGGTCGAGTTGGGCAGCCTGCTCAACAAGCAAGGCCTGGACATCGAGGACTCGCCGGTCTCCGCCGAGCTGTTGGGCGGCATGCTGCAGCGCATCAAGGACAACACCATCTCCGGCAAGATCGCCAAAGTGGTGTTCGAAGCGATGGCCAACGGCGAAGGCACGGCGGACGAGATCATCGACAAGCGCGGCCTCAAGCAAGTAACCGACACCGGCGCGATCTCGGCGGTACTGGACGAAATGCTCGCGGCCAATGCCGAGCAGGTCGAACAATACCGCGCGGCAGACGAAGCCAAACGCGGCAAGATGTTCGGCTTCTTCGTCGGTCAGGCCATGAAGGCTTCGAAAGGCAAGGCCAACCCGCAGCAAGTGAACGAACTGCTGAAAAGCAAGCTCGAAGGCTGACCACAATGGAGCCAGCATTTGTTACTGGCTCTGATCCCCTGTGGCGAGGGAGCTTGCTCCCGCTGGTCTGCGCAGCAGACCCAAGTCGGCAATCGCACTCTTTCGGAAAGAATGCGGTTGCTGGTTTTGCGACCGCTTCGCGGCCGAACGGGAGCAAGCTCCCTCGCCACAATTATTCTGGGAGCTTTCGAATGAAACGCCTGCTCGGCGCCTGCGCCCTGCTCTCCTTGCTCGCCGGTTGCGCCAGCAACGACATCATCGACCCGCACGGTTACGACCAGACTGGCGTCGCTTCCTATTACGGTGCCAGGCACCACGGTAAACGCACCGCCAGCGGCGAAGCGTTCAACCAGCATTCCCTGACCGCCGCCCATCGCCAACTGCCGTTCGGCACGCGGGTGAAGGTCACCAACCTGAAAAACGACAAATCCTGCGTTGTGCGCATCAACGATCGCGGCCCGCACACCCGTGGCCGCTTGATCGATGTCTCCCGTGAAGCGGCCGAACGCCTCGGCATGCTCGGCAGCGGCACGGCACGCGTGCGCATACAGGCCCTCGACGACTGATGGAGCGCTGACCATTTTTGCTCTGGCCGATTTACCGCTGATCAACGTGATCGAGTTGCTCAGCGGCCTGATCCTGTTGATCCTCGGCGCCGAACTGATGGTGCGCGCCGCGGTGCGTCTGGCCGCGCGCCTGCATGTACGACCACTGATCATCGGCCTGACCATCGTTGCCCTCGGCAGCAGCGCCCCGCAAATGGCGGTCAGCCTGCAAGCGACCCTGACGCACAACCCCGACATCGCCGTCGGCAGCGTGATCGGCAGCAGCATCTTCAACATCCTCGTGACCCTCGGTCTGTCGGCGCTGATCATTCCGCTGCGGGTCTCGCGGCAACTGGTGCGCCTAGATATTCCGCTGATGATCGGCGCCAGCGTGCTGGTGTTTGTCCTCGCCTGGAACGAACAGATCGGTCGCTTCGACGGCGTGCTGCTGCTCGCGGCACTGGCGTTGTACCTCAGTTTGTTGCTGCGCCAGTCGCGGCACTCGGCGCGCCCGCATTCGCAATTGCCGCAAGCCCCGCAGGTGCCGTGGTTCAGCAGTCTGTTGATGATCGTTGTCGGTCTGGCGCTGCTGGTGTTCGCCGGGCATTTGCTGCTCGGCGCAGCGGTGGCGGTGGCGACGGATCTGGGCTTCTCCGAACGAGTAATCGGCCTGACCGTGGTCGCGGTCGGCACCTCGCTGCCGGAACTCGCCACCTCGCTGATCGCCGCACTGCGCGGGCAGCGCGACATTGCGGTGGGTAACGTGATCGGCGCCAACCTGTTCAACCTGCTCGGGGTGCTCGGGGTAACCGCGTTGATTGCGCCGACACCGTTGTCGGTCTCGCCCAATGCGCTGGATTTCGACTTGCCGGTGATGCTCGGCGTCGCCGCGCTGTGCCTGCCGGTGTTCTATTCCGGCTATCGCGTGACCCGCGCTGAAGGTTTGTTGTTGCTCGGTTTGTACGCGGTTTACGGGCTGCACGTGGTGTCGTTCACCACCGGCATGCCACTGGCCGGCAAACTGGAAAAGCTGATGCTGTTTTACGTGCTGCCAACGCTGCTGGCGTTTCTGTTGTTCACGTCCGTACGCGCCTGGCGCCGCCAACACCACAAGAGGGATGTGCCATGACCGATTCGCAGAAAACCGGGGTTGAAATCCGCCGTCAGGTAATGGGCGATGCGTTCGTTGATCGCGCGCTGGGCAACGCCACTGAATTCACTCAGCCGTTGCAGGATTTCGTCAACGAACACGCCTGGGGCGGCGTGTGGAATCGCGAAGGTCTGCCACTCAAGACCCGCAGCCTGATCACCCTCGCCGCGCTGACCGCGTTGAAGTGCCCGCAGGAATTGAAAGGCCACGTACGGGGTGCGCTGAACAATGGCTGCACGGTCGAGGAGATTCGTGAGGCGCTGCTGCATTGCGCGGTGTATGCCGGCGTACCGGCGGCGATCGATGCGTTTCGCGCGGCGCAGGAAGTGATCGACAGTTACCAGAAACCCGAGTGATCGAACTGACGCCTTCGCGAGCAGGCTCGCTCCCACATCAGGAATGCAGTTCCCTGTGGGAGCGAGCCTGCTCGCGAAGAGGCCTTTTCAGCCACTGATGATCTGTCTGTCAGATCCACCCACCCCACTGCAACAGAAAGATCCCGATATTGGTGGTCACCGCTGCCATCAACGTGGTCAGCACGATGATCGCCGCCGCCAGCTCATGATTGCCCTGCGCCGCCCGGGCCATGACGAAACTGGCGGCGGCGGTCGGGCTGCCGAAGTACAGAAACAGAATCCCCAGCTCCGCCCCGCGAAAGCCCCACAGCCATGCGCCGAACGTCGCCAGCACCGGCAAACCGATCATCTTCACCAGACTCGAACTGAGCGCCATGCTCCCGCTCTTGCGCAGCGCCGCCAGTGATAGCGTGCCACCGATGCAGATCAGCGCCAGTGGCAAGGTGGTTTGCGCCAGATACTGGCCGGAGGTTTCCAGCCAGCCTGGCAGGCTGATCTGGAAATACGCGAACGGTGCGGCGGCAATCACGCTGATGATCAGCGGATTGCTGAACACGCTTTTGCAGATACTCCACGGATCGGACTTGATCACCGGGCTGTACACCGCCAGCACGATGGTCGACAGCGTGTTGTAGAACAGGATCACCAGCGCCGCGAGAATTGCCCCGAGGGAAATCCCGTAGTCGCCGTACATGCTCGCCGCCAGCGCCAGACCAATCACCCCGTTGTTGCCGCGAAACGCACCTTGGGTGTAGATGCCGCGATCTTCACGCGGGCACTTGATGATCGCCCAACCCCAGGCCAGGGCAAAACTCACCAGCGTGGCGACTGCAAAATAGATCAACAGCGCCGGTTGCAGCGCGGCGTGCAGATCCGCATGCAGAATCCCGAGAAACAGCAGTGCCGGCATGCTGACGTTGAACACCAGCGCTGAGGCGGTGTGGATGAAGTTGTCGTTGATCCAGTCGATGCGCTTGAGCAACACCCCGAGGAACAGCATGGCGAACACCGGCGCGGTGATGTTCAGGGTTTCGAGGAAAATTGCCAGCATGCCGGGGGAGCCTTTGGGTGAGCGTCGTCAGGGGCTAATGATAAGCCACTGAGTTGCCATTGAAGATCAAAAGATCGCAGCCTGCGGCAGCTCCTACAGTGGAATTCGCGTTTCCCTGTAGGAGCTGCCGCAGGCTGCGATCTTTTTTGGACTCAGGTAATCGGCGCCGGATTGAACAGGGTGATGTCGTTATGCAGCTTGTGCTTCTCCGCCCACGTCTGCTGCTTGCCGCTCGCCACATCCAGGTAATAGTGGAACAACTCCCAGCCCAACGCCTCGATGGACGCACGACCGGTAGCAATCCGCCCGGCATCGATATCGATCAGATCCGGCCAGCGTTGCGCCAGCTCGGTCCGGGTCGAGACCTTGACCACCGGCGCCATGGCCAAGCCATACGGCGTGCCCCGCCCGGTGGTGAACACATGCAGGTTCATCCCCGCGGCCAACTGCAGGGTGCCGCAGACAAAATCACTGGCCGGGGTCGCGCAGAAGATCAAACCCTTCTGCTTGAACCGCTCGCCCGGGCCGAGCACGCCGTTGATCGCGCTGCTGCCGGATTTGACGATCGAGCCCAGCGACTTCTCGACAATGTTCGACAACCCGCCCTTCTTGTTGCCCGGCGTGGTATTGGCGCTGCGATCCGCTTCGCCCTTGGCCAGATAGCGGTCGTACCAGTCCATCTCGCGCACCAGCTCCTGCGCCACGGTCTTGGTTTCGGCACGGGATGTCAGCAGATAGATCGCATCGCGCACTTCGGTGACCTCGGAAAACATCACCGTCGCCCCGGCGCGCAGCAGCAAGTCCGAGGCGTAACCCAGCGCCGGGTTGGCGGTGATGCCGGAGAACGCATCGCTGCCGCCGCACTGCATGCCGAGGATCAGCTCGGAGGCCGGCACGGTTTCGCGGCGACGCTGGTCAAGCTTCTGCAAACGGACTTCGGCCAGCGCCATGATCTGCTCGATCATCTCGGTGAAACCGTGACTGGAATCCTGCAGGCGATATAGCCACGGCTCGCTGAGATCGACCGAGGCATCGTCCTCGTGCATCACCTGCCCGGCCTGCAATTTCTCGCAGCCCAGGCTGATCACCAGTGCTTCGCCACCCAGGTTCGGGTTGCGTGCCAGATTGCGCACGGTGCGGATCGGGATGTACGCATCGGTGGCGGTGATCGCCACGCCGCAGCCGTAACTGTGGGTCAGCGCCACCACGTCATCAACGTGCGGATACTTCGGCAGCAGCTCGTCCTTGATGCGCTTTACCGCGTGGTCGAGCACGCCGGTGACGCACTGCACCGTGGTAGTGATCCCGAGAATGTTGCGTGTGCCGACGGTGCCGTCGGCGTTGCGATAACCCTCGAACGTGAAGCCTTCCAGCGGCGACTGCGCGGCCGGCACTTCGGTGGACAGCGGCAGGCTGTCCAGCGGCGGCGCGGTCGGCATGCGCAGTTGATCTTCCTTGACCCAGCTGCCCCGCGGGATCGGCTGCAACGCGTAGCCGATGGTCTGACCGTAGCGAATCACCTGGCCGCCCTCGGGAATGTCCTCAAGAGTCACCTTGTGGCTCTGCGGCACAAAGTCCACGGTCACCAGACCGTCCGGGAACTCGGTACCGGCCGGCACGCCCTGGTCGTTGACCACAATCACTACGTTGTCCCGCTCGTGCAGGCGGATGTAGCGCGGCGAGTCGGAATGTTCAATCAACTGCATGACGCCGCTCCTCAGGAATGCGCTTGAGACAATTTGCCGGTGATTTCAGAACCACCGTTAGTTGGCGGCTCTTTGAGCACCACACGTTTGATCGGGCCGACGATCACCAGGTAGCTGAACACCGCCACCAGTGCGTTGGCACCGACGAACACCAGCGCCCATTTGAACGAACCGGTGGAACTGATGATGTAGCCGATCACGATCGGCGTGGTAATCGAAGCGAGGTTGCCGAAGGTGTTGAACAACCCGCCACTCAGGCCAGCGATCTGTTTTGGCGAAGTGTCGGACACCACCGCCCACCCCAGCGCGCCCACGCCTTTGCCGAAGAAGGCCAGGGCCATGAAGCCGACCACCATCCATTCCACGTCAACATAGTTGCAGGCCACGATGCTGCTCGATACCAGCAAGCCGGCGATGATCGGCGCCTTGCGGGCGAAGGTCAGCGAATGCCCTTTGCGCAGCAGGTAATCGGAAATCACCCCGCCAAGCACGCCACCGATGAAACCGCAGATCGCCGGCAACGAGGCAATGAAACCAGCCTTGAGGATGGTCATGCCGCGCTCCTGCACCAGGTACACCGGGAACCAGGTCAGGAAGAAATAAGTGATGCCGTTGATGCAGTACTGGCCCAGATACACGCCAAGCATCATGCGGTTGGTCAGCAACTGACGGATGTAATCCCACTTCGGCCCGTCGGTTTTTTTGCCTTGCTTGACGTCCATGTCGACCATGCCGCCATTGTCGGCGATGAACTGCACTTCGGCTTCGTTGGCCAGCGGATGCTGACGCGGGCTGTGGATAACCTTGAGCCAGACCAGCGAGAAGATGATGCCGAGGATACCCATGACAATAAACACGTGCTCCCAGCCGAAGCGATACACGATCCAGCCCATCAGCGGCGCGAACAGCACAGTGGCGAAATATTGCGCCGAGTTGAAGATCGCCGAGGCCGTACCGCGTTCAGCGGTCGGGAACCAGGCCGCGACAATCCGTGCGTTACCGGGAAAGGATGGCGCCTCCGCCAGACCGACCAGAAAGCGCAGCATGAACAGCGCAACGATCGCCGTGGACATGCCGAATTCACCGACAAAGCCTTGCAGCACGGTGAACAGCGACCAGGTGAAAATGCTCAGGGCGTAGACTTTTTTCGAGCCGAAGCGATCGAGCAGCCAGCCACCGGGAATCTGTCCGGCGACGTAGGCCCACCCGAAAGCGGAGAAGATATAACCGAGGGTGACCGCGTCGATGCCGAGGTCTTTTTGCAGGCTGGAACCGGCGATGGCGATGGTCGCGCGGTCGGCGTAGTTGATCGTGGTCACCAGGAACAGCATGAACAGGATCAAATAGCGGACGTGAGTCGGCTTGGACGATTGCATGTAGATGTACTCCCACTGATTATTTTTATGCGCGGGTGAATCTGTATGTATTCCCTGTAGGAGCTGCCGCAGGCTGCGATCTTTTGATCTTCGGCGTCGTCAGTGACGCCAGAGAATCAAGATCAAAAGATCGCAGCCTTCGGCAGCTCCTACAGGGGGGCGGTGTCGGGGTCGACACCGCGTGCTCCTTCAAGAACCGATGTAGGCGGTTTTCACCACGGTGTAGAACTCTTGCGCATAGCGGCCTTGCTCACGTGAGCCATAGGATGAACCCTTACGGCCCCCGAACGGAACGTGGTAATCGACACCGGCGGTCGGCAGGTTGACCATCACCATCCCGGCCTGCGAATGGCGCTTGAAGTGGTTGGCGTACTTCAGCGACGTGGTGGCGATGCCGGCGGACAAACCGAACTCGGTGTCGTTGGCCATCGCCAGCGCCGCCTCGTAATCGGCCACGCGAACGACGTTGGCCACCGGGCCGAAAATCTCTTCACGGCTGATGCGCATCGACGCTTCGCTGTCGGCAAACAGTGTTGGCGCGAGGAAGTAGCCTTCGGTGTCGCAGGTCACCAGACCACCGCCGCTGACCAGACGTGCACCTTCGGACTGGCCGATGTCGATGTACTTCATGTCCTGTTCCAGCTGCGCCTGGGAAACCACCGGACCGATGTCGGTGCCGGATTTCAGCGCGTGGCCGACCTTGATCGACTGCATGCGCTCGGCCATGGCTTCAACGAACTTGTCATGAATCCCGGCAGTGACGATCAAACGACTCGACGCCGTGCAACGCTGGCCGGTGGAGTAGAACGCGCTCTGCACCGACAGCTCGACCGCCTGCTTGAGGTCGGCGTCGTCGAGAATGATCTGCGGGTTCTTGCCGCCCATTTCCAGCTGCACCTTGGCCTGGCGCGACACGCAATTAACGGCGATCTGCCGACCCACGCCGACCGAACCGGTGAAACTGATGCCATCAACTTTCGGGCTGTTGACCAGCGCTTCGCCGACCACCCGACCGCTGCCCATCACCAGGTTGAACACGCCGGCCGGGAAGCCTGCGCGGGAGATGATTTCCGCCAACGCCCAGGCACAGCCGGGCACCAGATCGGCAGGTTTGAGCACCACGCAGTTGCCGTAGGCCAGGGCCGGGGCGATTTTCCATGCCGGAATGGCAATCGGGAAGTTCCACGGGGTGATCAGACCGACCACGCCGAGGGCTTCGCGGGTGACTTCGACGTTGACGCCTGGGCGTACCGACGGCACATAGTCGCCGGACAGACGCAGGCATTCACCGGCGAAGAACTTGAAGATGTTGCCGGCGCGGGTCACTTCGCCGATGGCTTCGGGCAGGGTCTTGCCCTCTTCCCGGGCCAGCAGGGTGCCGAGTTCTTCGCGACGGGCGAGGATCTCCGTGCCGACTTTATCCAGCGCATCGTGACGGGCCTGAATGCCCGAAACCGACCAGGTCGGGAACGCAGCGCGGGCCGCATCGATGGCGGCGTGAACCTGAGTCAGGTCAGCCTTGGCGTAATCGCCGATGGTGTCGCTCAACTCGGACGGGTTGATGTTCGCCGAGTAGTCGGCACCGGCGACCCATTCACCGTTGATGTAGTTGTCGTAGCGTTTTGCAGTTGTCACAGGGCAGCCCTCAAATCTCAAAGCCTTTACGCAAAAAGCCGCTGATTACTCAGCGGCCGCGTTTTTGTCGGGTGTTACTGCGCACCTTGCTTGTCGATCAGCGCAGCCAGCATTTCGAATTCTTCGCCGGTCAGGTCAGTCAGCGGCGCCCGCACCGGGCCTGCGTCATAGCCGGCGATTTTCGCGCCTGCCTTGACGATGCTCACGGCGTAGCCGGCCTTGCGGTTGCGGATGTCGAGGTACGGCAGGAAGAAGTCGTCGATGATCTTGGCGACGGTGGCGTGATCGTCGCGGGCAATCGCGTGGTAGAAGTCCATCGCGGTTTTCGGGATGAAGTTGAACACCGCCGAGGAATAGACAGGCACGCCCAGTGCCTTGTAGGCAGCGGCGTAGACTTCCGCGGTCGGCAGGCCGCCGAGGTAGCTGAAGCGATCACCGAGGCGGCGACGGATCGACACCATCAACTCGATATCGCCCAGTCCGTCCTTGTAACCGATCAGGTTCGGGCAACGCTCGGCCAGACGTTCCAGCAGTGGCGCAGTCAGGCGGCAGACGTTGCGGTTGTAGACCACCACGCCGATGTTCACCGATTTGCACACCGCTTCAACGTGGGCGGCGACGCCGTCCTGACTGGCTTCGGTCAGATAGTGCGGCAGCAGCAACAGGCCTTTGGCACCCAGGCGCTCGGCTTCCTGGGCGTACTCGATGGCCTGACGGGTCGAACCGCCGACACCGGCCAGAATCGGCACGCTGCTGGCGCAGGTGTCGACGGCAGTCTTGATGATTTCCGAGTATTCGCTGGCGGCCAGGGAGAAGAACTCACCGGTGCCGCCGGCGGCGAACAAGGCTGAAGCGCCATACGGAGCCAGCCATTCCAGACGCTTGATGTAGCCGGCGCGGTTGAAATCGCCCTGAGCATTGAAATCAGTGACCGGGAACGACAGCAGACCGGCGGAGAGGATGGACTTCAGTTCTTGTGGATTCATTATTCGAACACCCTGGGTAGCAACGTTTTTTGTGAGTTTTATGATTCAGCCAATGCCGAAGTTGTAGGTCATCGTACAACTTAAAAGACAACCGTCAACTGCATTTCATCGTTGCCCTGCATTTTTTGTCGGACAAGATTCCTTCTTGACGTAGGAAAAATCTGGTCTAGGCTCGACTTAACTGTATATCCATACAGTTAAAAATAAATCCACCGACGACATATCAAGGAGCCAGAAATGTCCGGACTGCATGCAAAACCACAGGAACGACCCAACCCGGTCGTCGCTCGATTCGATGATCTTTTCACTGTAAAAGGCATCCACTTCAACGCCGACAATCCGCATCTGCTGCTGCACATCGCCGACGCCCACAGCGATGTCGCACCGGCCACCGCCCTCCCCGGCAACGCCTTGAACATTCGACCGCCACTGCGCTTCGAAGGCGCTGAACACACGGCCATCGGCGATAACACCCTGCTGCGCTTCAGTGAAAACGCCGAGCCGATTCGCGCGCAAAACAAGCCCTTGCACTTGCCCAATGGCCTTGCGCTGACCTACGGCCAGGTGGTGGCGCTGGCTGGAGATTTCTACGGCGTGGTCGATCGACCGATCAACGAAGGCGCGACCCCGGCTGATCGCCTGAACCGCTTCCACGCTGCATTTGATTCTCTCGCCGTACTGCCGGCCTCACGCGCCGAGGCCACGCAGATTCTCGCGGTCATGCAAAAGGAGATCGACGCGGTCAAACAGGCGATCAAGGACGGCAAAGCACCACATGAAGCCTACGACGCGCTCGGAGATACGTTGTCCGAAGAGTGGAACAAGCTCACCAGCGGCGGCAGTTTCGTCTCCGCGCTGTTCCCGCTTGGGCGTTATCTGAAACTGGCGGCGAACAACGCCGACCACTTCGGCGAATGGGCCAGACTGGCCTACATCGCCGGCCACACCGCCGCCCTGCAAACCGCAGTCGCAGCCCGCGCCAATCACGATGAGCAGCAACTGGAACGGGCCTACGCGATGAACGCGTTTGCCGACCACTTCCTCACGGACCTGTTCTCTGCCGGCCACTTGCGTGTGCCACGCAAAGAGATGGCGGCGGTGGTCACGCCGAGCGACCTCGGCTCGCTGGTCACCCGTTTCATGCACGACGAGGACAGCAAATTCGGCCTCAAGGTGCGCAACGCCCATGGCGATCAATGGCGCGCCTACGGCGACAAACGTTACTTCGAGGCCAGCGATGCGGACAACCGCATCCAGGTCAACCTGGCGGTGCAGGCCTCGGCGGATGAAGTCTTCGCCGCTTACCTCAGCGGCAACGTGCCCGCCCCTTCGACGTTTGCCGCGCTGCAACGCCTGCCGGATCTGACGGCGGTGCTGAATCTTTCGAATAACTTCGCACCACTGTTCCGCGTCGAGGGCGGCAAGGTGCTGCGGCGCAAAGACGTGAACAACCTCAACGACACCGCCACCGTCGACAACTGGTGGGGCTGGAGCACCTACCTGCTGCTCAAGGACTACCACCCGACGGGCAACGTCAATCAAGGAGAATGAGCAATGACGATCACATTGAAACTGGAACTGACGTCGGGGCAGTCGCTGCAAGGTGCACCGCTGGAGTTGCTGGCAGATGGCAAGCCGATTGCGCGGGGGATTGTGGATGAGGACGGTTTGGTAGCGTTTACTGCCAAGCCGAGGCAAGCGCAACTGGCAGTGAGGGTGGATCGCTCGATATTGCCGCGCTGAATTCACGGGCCCCTTCGCGAGCAAGCCCGCTCCCACATTGGAATGCATTTCAAGTGTGGGAACGGGCTTGCTCGCGAAAGCGCTTTGTCGTTGCATGAATCAGCGGCTTACCGTTCGTCGAGACCGGTATTTCTTACAGGTGCTTTGCTTTCGTGATCAAGACATTAATCAGGTCGTGCCGATATCGGCTTGGACGACCAAAAGGATCTTGAACATGAAAGACAAAAGCTTCGCTGTAACAATGCTGCCGGCTCCTTCGCTTAAAGAAGCGATCAATGGGGTGCTCTACGTTCATAACCTGATTGATCAGGCCCATGGGGAAGTGCCCGTGCTTCCAAACGCAGTCCCTGGGGACACGATCAAACTGACAGTGAGTAACTCGGACGGCTTCCTGGAATGGGAAACAAAGATCGTACTGACTGCTATCACCATCGGAAAGCCGATTGTATTGCCAATCCCGAAAACGACGTTTGAAAGAATGCTCAATGCTGAAACGAACGCCGTATTGCAGTACTCCCTCGAAAGTGCGGGCAATCAAAAGCTTTCAATGCAACTGTTAATCGAGCTTAAGGACTGATTCAACCTCACCCCTGCGCCTGCGCCTCTTCATGGGCCTGGCGCAGTCTTTCGCGGCTGTTGGTCAAATGCAGGCGCATCGCCGCCCGCGCGGCATCGGCATCCTGGCGGGCAATCGCTTCGTAGATTTCCTCGTGCTCACGGCTCAGGCGATTCATGTAGTGCTGCTGGTCATCATGCGCCAGACGTGCCGAGTTCAACCGCGTACGCGGAATGATACTGGTGCCCAGGTGGGTCATGATGTCAGTGAAGTAGCGGTTGCCGGTGGACAGGGCGATTTCCAGGTGGAAGGCGAAGTCCGACGCTACCGCATCGCTGGCGTGGGCCACGCTGTCGTTCAGCGCATCGAGGGCGGCGCGCATGGTTGCCAATTGCTCGGGGCTGCGACGTTGCGCGGCAAGCCCGGCAGATTCGACTTCAAGGCTGATGCGCAATTCGAGAATCGCCAGCACATCACGCAGGGTGACCACCGTGGCCGGATCGATACGGAAACCGCTCGGGCTTGGCGTGTCGAGCACAAAAGTGCCAATGCCGTGGCGGGTTTCAACTTGACCGGCCGCCTGCAAACGGGAAATGGCCTCGCGCACTACGGTGCGGCTGACGCCATGGGCTTCCATGATCGCCGACTCGGTAGGCAGTTTGTCACCGCGCTTGAGCAGGCCATCGCGGATCTGCTCGCTCAGCACCGTCACCAGCTCCTGGGCCAGGCTGCGGCGTTTGCGCGGGAGGCGTGGGGTGTCGATCGGGTTTTCCATGGTCAACGTCTGGTCTCGAAAATTCGGCTTGGTAAGCATCATAGCGCACGCGGGTTGTACGATCACTGTCGAGTCGAAACACCGCCCTTGTAGGAGCTGTCGCAGGCTGCAATCTTTTGATCTTGAAAAACAACATCAAAAGATCGCAGCCTGCGGCAGCTCCTACAGGGGTGTGGGGGTCAAGCGGTCACGGCCTGTTCCACCAGATGCCCGCTGTCGATCCGAACATGCCGTGGGTGGAAGCGCTTGAGGCTGCTGCGGTGGCCGACGCTGACGATGCTCAGGCCCGGCAACTGATCAATCAGCGCCTGATACAGCGTCGCTTCATCCTCTTCATCCATCGCCGACGTCGCCTCGTCCATGTACAGCCATTGCGGTGCATAGAGCATCGCGCGGGCGAAGGCCAGGCGTTGCTGCTCACCCGGCGACAGCATGCGCTGCCAGTGATTGGCTTCGTCCAGACGCACGACCAGATGCGGCAGACGGCAAGTCTCCAGCACCTGCGCGTAACGCTCTGGCGCGTAGGTGTCGCCCGGTTGTGGATAACTCAAGGCTTCGCGCAGGGTTCCGATCGGCAGATACGGCTTCTGCGGCAGGAACAGATAACGCGCCGCCGGCAGGCGAATAGCGCCGTGGCCCGCAGGCCACAAGTGCCCCATCGCCCGCAGCAACGTCGACTTGCCGCTGCCGGATCGGCCGCTGAGCATCACCCGCTCGCCCGGCTCCACCGTCATGTCGGCATTGGTCAGCAGGTGACGACCATCAGCCAGATCCAGGCCGAGGTTGTGCACTTGCAATTCACTGCCCTGATTCTGCACATCGATGGCCGGAGCGCGCTGTTCGTTATCGGTCATGGCCTGACGGAAGCTCAGCAGACGATCACAAGTAGCACGCCACGCGGCGAGTTCCGAATACGCACTGATGAACCAACTGAAGTTCTCCTGCACATTGCCGAATGCCGAGTTGATCTGCATCAGCTCGCCCAGTTCGATCTTGCCCGAGAGGTAGCGCGGCGCAGCCACGATAAAAGGGAAAATGATCGCGATCTGGCCATAACCGGAGGTGAAGAACGTCAGGCGCTTGGACACGCGCATGATGTCCCAGAAGTTGTGCCAGACCAGGCCAAAACGGCTGCTCAAGCGGCGATTCTCGTTCGGTTCGCCGTTGTACAAGGCAATGCTTTCGGCGTTCTCACGCACGCGAACCATGGAGAACCGCAGGTCGGCTTCGAAGCGTTGTTGTTGGTTGTTCAGGCCAATCAGGCGCTTGCCGATCAGGTGCGTCAGCCAGCTGCCGACCGCTGCGTAAATCAGTGCACACCAGAACATGTAACCGGGAATCTCGATGCCGAACACCTCGATGCTGCCCGATACGCCCCACAAAATGATCGAGAACGACACCAGGCTGACCACCGTGCGCACCAGCCCAAGCCCGAGGCTCAGGGTGTTGGCGGTGAAGGTATTGAGGTCTTCGGAAATCCGTTGGTCCGGGTTATCGGTGTAACCGCCCTGCTCCAGCTGATAGTAGTTTTTGTTGCTCAGCCAGCGCTTGAAGTGGTTCTCGGTGAGCCACGCCCGCCATCGGATGGTCAGCATCTGCGTCAGGTACAGGCGATACACCGCCCCGAGAATCGCCACCGTGGCGATGCCGCAGAAATACAGGATCAGTTGCCAGAACGCGGCCTCATCCTTCTTCTGCAGGGCGTTGTAGAAATCCTTGTACCAACTGTTGATCCACACCGAGATCGCCACGCTGAACAGCGACAGCGCAATCACGGCGATCAGCAACGTCCAGGCCTTGCCCTTCTCTTCGCTGCGCCAGTAAGGCGTGGTCATCGCCCACACTTTGCGAAAAAACTGCCCGCGCACAGCATCGTTGACCGCGGAATATTCAGCGTTCTGATTCATGGAAAAGGCTCGATAAAGAAAAGAACAGACACGCACCGATCATAGTTGATCGGTGCGCGTTATCGCGAGGGCTGGCGATGGCCGTTCAGCGCAGGTTCAGCGACGAACCGGGCGCTTCTGCAGTTTGCGCTGCAGGGTGCGGCGGTGCATGCCCAGGGCGCGGGCAGTGGCGGAGATGTTGCCTTCGTGCTCGGTCAGCACGCGCTGGATGTGCTCCCATTGCAGACGGTCCACCGACATCGGGTTTTCCGGCACCAGGCTGTCGAGGTCGGCGTGTTCGGAGAGCAGCGCAGCCAGCACGTCGTCGGCGTCGGCCGGTTTGCACAGGTAGTTGCAGGCGCCACGTTTGATCGCTTCGACCGCTGTGGCAATGCTCGAATAACCGGTGAGGATCACCACGCGCATTTCCGGGTCCAGTTCCAGCAGCTTGGGCAGCAGCACCAGGCCGGAGTCGCCGTCCATTTTCAGGTCCAACGCGGCGTAGTCCGGCAGGTCGGCCTGGGCGATGGTCAGGCCTTCTTCGGCGGAGCCTGCGGTACTCACACGAAAGCCGCGGCGGGCCATGGCACGGGCCATTACTCGGGTGAAGGTCGCGTCGTCGTCGACCAGCAGCAAATGCGGCAGTTCTTCGCCTTCGACTTGGATTTCGTCACTCATGTTGGTCTCCTCGGGCGCCGTGGGGCAGGCGCAGCTCGGTGAGCGTGCCGCCTTCCTCATGACTATAGAGTTTCACTGAGCCGCCGGCGCGTGTCACGCTGGCCTTGCTCAAAAACAGGCCCAGGCCGAAACCTTTGCCCTTGGTGGTAAAAAACGGTTTGCCGATCTGCTCGGCGATGGCCAGCGGCACACCGGCGCCGTGGTCACGAATGCTGATGGTCACGGTTTCCGTATCCCAGTCCAGCGTCACCTGGAGATTTTCCGGGCAGGCGTCGGCGGCATTGTTCAGCAGATTGAGCAGCGCCTGGGTCAGATCAGGCGGCGGTGCCATGCGCGGCACGGTGCCCTGGCCGAGACGCTGGAAGCGATAACTGGCCTCCGGACGCATCAGGTGCCAACGGTTCAGCGCTTCGTCGAGCCATTGGGTGACGTCCTGCATCTCCACCGCCATACGCCGGTTGGCCTCGGCGGCGCGCACCAGTTGCTGCAAGGTTTCTTTGCACAGTTTGACCTGATCCTGCAGCACCTTCAGATCGTCCTGCAACATCGCGTCGGGGTGGTCCTGCTGCATCTCCTTGAGCAACACGCTCATGGTTGCCAGCGGCGTGCCGAGTTCATGCGCGGCGCCAGCGGCCTGGGTGGCGACGGCCAGCAATTGCTGATCGCGCAGGCCTTCTTCGCGGCGAATCGCGCGCAATTCTTCCTGACGGCGCAGCTCTTCGGCCATGCGCGCAGCGAAAAACGTGATCACCGCAGCCGCCAGCGCGAAGCTCAGCCACATGCCGTAGATCTGCAGGTTCTCGCGGGCCACCGGCAGGGTTTCCAGCGGGTAGAACCGCGTGAGCATCACGGTGTACAGCGCCAGCGCAATACCCGACAGAATCACCGAATAACGCCACGGCAGCGTCACCGCCGCGATGGTCAGTGGCACCAGATAGTAGGAAACGAACGGGTTGGTCGAACCGCCGGAGAAATACAGCAACGCACTGTGGATCACCAGATCGCAGGCCAGTTGCAGCGCATATTCGAGTTCGGTCACCGGCCACGACGTACGCAGTCGCACGGCGGTGAACACGCAGAGCAGAATCGAGCAGCCAAGGGTCATCGCCAGTTGCACCCACGGCAACGGCAACAATTGCAGCCAGTAGGCCAGGCCGACGGAACCGGCCTGCGCGGCGAGCACCAGGGTGCGGATGAACGTCAGCCGCCAGAGGTTCTGGCGAGTGGCGGAAGTCAGTTGTACGGGGGCGAGCATGAGCTCTCCTGATGAGCGCTCCAGGCGGATCGCACGGAGTATAACCAAGCCGCGCCTTTGAGAGGCGAAAGTGCGGCAAATGACCACATGGCGCTGGCGGAAAACTGGTCTACCCCGCATGGCTGCCCGAGATCAGTGTGGTGAGGGGATTTATCCCCGATGGGTGGCGAAGCCGCCCCAAACCCTGCAATCCGCTTTTCACGGGCAGACCGCATCCGCTGAATTGCGACTGCTTCGCAGCCGATCGGGGCGGTGCGACGTTTCGCTAAATCCCCTCGCCACAAAAACACTTCCAGGCCAATCCGGCGCATCTGTATAGAAGTTGTAACTGGGCGAACCCAGGCATAAAAGCTAGAGTCTGATGGTTTCACGCAGGGACGAACCAACACCTGCGCATTATTCAAGGAGCCTTCATGCACACCTTTCGCCGCAGCGCCGCCCTTCTCGCCCTGACCGTCGGCAGCATCGCCAGCCTTCCGGCGCTGGCCGCCGATGAGCTGCACTACAACCAGATCTCCCTGCGCGCCGAAGTCAGCCAGGAAGTGGCCCGCGACCTGATGATCGTGACGCTCTACACCGAAGCGCAAAACACCGACCCGGCCAAACTCGCCGCCGACGTCAGCACCACCATGAACAAGGCGCTGGCCCAGGCCAAGCAAGTCAAAGACATCACCCTGCGCCAGGGCAGCCGCAACAGCTACCCGATCTACGACACCAAGGGCCAGAAAATCACCGGCTGGCGTGAACGCGCCGAACTGCGCCTGGAAAGCGCCGACTTCGCCGCCCTGTCCAAACTCACTGGCGAACTGCTGACCGACCTGAAAATGGGCGGCATGGACTTCGCCATCGCCGAGCCGACCCGCAAGGCCAGCGAAGACCAACTGCTCAAAGAAGCCGTCAGCGCCTTCAAGGCCCGCGCGCAACTGGCCACCGACGCACTGGGCGGCAAGGGCTACAAAATCGTCAACCTGAACCTCAACAGCAACGGCTACCCACAACCGTACATGCGCGCCCCGATGATGATGAAAGCCGCCGGCATGGCGGATTCGGCACCGGTCACACCGGAAGTCGAAGCCGGCACCAGCCAGGTCAGCCTGACGGCGGATGGCTCGATTGAAGTGCTGATGCAGTGAATTGATGCTTGCTGAATGAAAAACCGGCGATCAGAGAATGATTGCCGGTTTTTTTGTGCCCGGTTTTGTAGTGAATGAACTGCCATTGCAGGCATACCGCTTCTTTCTACAAATCAGCCGCAACCTTGAACGGAAGATCAATGGTTGTATTCGCCTGCATTAATCAAATTTATCGCGTGCGTCCACGCGTCAGTCTCCGTTCCAAACTCCTGATCATCAATTGGCTGTCCCGCCAGATAAACCTGCCAGAAAGACCCTCGATTTCCCTTGGCGACCAACCTGGCTTCATAGCCGCGTCTTTTTGCATCCGTGATGTCCATGGCTTCACCTCAATCAGTTTTTGCTTGGATACAACTCGCTTGGCAAGACTAGCCAGACGAGTCGCTTGCAATCATGTTCATCCCATTCGCGAGCTATATCTACTGTCAGACCTGACAGGTCTATGACTGCGGATCAACCCGATCCAGCGCCCGATTCACCGCCAGCTCAGCGAGCATGATGATCTGCTGAATCGCCAACGCCGTATTGCGCTGCGGGCGACTGAGCTGATCGGCGAAATCGCTGGCCATGGTGTTGGCCGAGGCCAGGGACTCACAGGCGTGGGCCAACAGACTTTCCGTGTCGATGCCCGGATGGACGAGGAACATCGAGCTGGGTGGGCGCGGTTTTGTGGCTTCGGGGCTGAGGTAGAAATCGAGGGCACGCTTGATCGCTTCGCGGTTTTTTGCGAGGTCTTCGGCGTGAAGGGCTTCGGCGAGTGGAGTTGTGGGTTCGAGCGGTGGATCTGGGACTGGCTTAGTCATTGGATAACCCTATTTTGCAAATGAACGCCAGCACTTGCCGTTTCTCACGCGGCGAAGTGGGTGGCAGCTATGTGCGGGGTGAGAAACCGGAAAAATAGGAAACCGGCCAGACCGAAGTCTGCCCGCACACAGCCGCCATGACGCAATTGCAGGCAACAGATAAGCCGCCTGCAATTATGCGGACACATGGACTGAATCACTAATTTTTCCAGGCTCTCACACCCGATCGCTGAGTTTTCAGCGACAGCTCAAGGCTAGAGAGCTCGCGTCCGAGGGACAACCTGAAAACCTTGTGGGAAGGTTCTGTTTATCCAACACACTTTTAAACACAATCTCACTCCCTGTGGGAGCTGCCGAAGGCTGCGATCTTTTGACTTTGGCTCTCACAACTCAAAAGCAAGATCAAAAGATCGCAGCCTTCGGCAGCTCCTACAGGAGAACTCAGAGTATTCAATAAAATTCAGGTCGGCTGTCAGGCCGCCATCTCTGGCAAGTCGCCGCAACCGCTTTTCACCACTCAACACGATGAGCGTTAGCTCGAGTACCGCTTTTGATCTGAGGGCCCGTCGGCAGGCTGAGTGGAGGGGTTTATCCGGGGGTGGGAGCGCAGCGACCGTTTGGCGCAGCCAAACACAGCGAGAGGAGGTGCAGCGAAGCAAACCGTAGGCGCTGCCCCCGGATGAATCCCGGAGCGAAGGAACCCGAGCCTGAGCGAGGGCCGAACGTCAGGGTAAAGCCCTTTGGTTACTTTGGGGCGTTTGCCAAAGTGACCCGCCGTCAGGGCGGAACCCTAAGCAGCCGTTACCGCAGCAACGGATATGTACCCGACAAAAGCCGCCACATATACCGAGACAGACATCTCAACAGGAAAAACGATATTTCCGAACACACCCAAATCCCCGCTACCCTGAAAAACACAACCACCTCCAATCGACCCGGGGACTCCATGGAAAGATTCACCCTGAAACCACTACTAATCACCCTCGCACTAACCGCCATAGCCCCAATCGCAAACGCAGCAACAACCTTGGTCTACTGCTCCGAAGCCAGCCCCGCCGGCTTCGACCCCAGCCAATACACCAGCGGCACCGACTTCGACGCCTCCGCCGAAACCGTCTTCAACCGCCTCACCCAATTCCAGCGCGGCGGCACCGACATCGAACCCGGCCTGGCGACAAAATGGGACGTCTCCAGCGACGGCCTGCAATACACCTTCCACCTGCGCCAAGGCGTGAAATTCCACACAACGGAATACTTCACCCCGACGCGCGACTTCAACGCCGACGACGTGCTGTTCACCTTCCAGCGCCTGCTCGACCCGGACAACGCCTTCCGCAAGGCCTACCCCGCCGAGTCCCCGTACTTCACCGACATGGGCCTGAACACCACGATCAAATCAGTGGAAAAACTCGACGACAACACCGTGCGCTTCAACCTGAACAACGTCGACGCGGCGTTCGTGCAAAACCTCGCCATGAGCTTCGCCTCGGTGCAATCGGCCGAATACGCCGCCCAACTGTTAAAGGAGGGCAAAGCCGCCGACCTCAATCAGAAACCGGTGGGCACCGGCCCGTTCGTGTTCAAGCGTTACCAGAAAGACGCGCAGATCCGCTACGCCGCGAACAAGGACTACTGGAAACCCGAGGACGTGAAGATCGACAACCTGGTGTTCTCGATCACCCCGGACGCTGCCGTCCGCCTGCAGAAACTCAAGACCGGCGAATGTCAGGTCAGCGGCTATCCACGCCCGGCCGACATCGAAGTGATGGAACAAGACCCGAATCTGCGCGTATTGAAGCAGGCCGGTTTCAACCTCGGTTTCCTCGCCTACAACACCACGCATCCGCCGCTGGACCAGCTCAAGGTCCGTCAGGCGCTGGACATGGCCATCGACAAACCGGCGATCATCAAAGCCGTCTACCAGAGTGCCGGGCAACTGGCGCAGAACGCCTTGCCACCGGCGCAATGGTCGTATGACCCGAACATCAAGGACGCGCCGTACGACCCGGTGAAAGCCAAGGCGCTACTCAAGGAAGCCGGGGTTGCACCGGGTACCACCATCAATCTCTGGGCGATGACCGTGCAGCGCGCCTCCAACCCGAATGCGCGGATGTCGGCGCAGATGATCCAGCAGGATTGGGACAAGATCGGGATCAAGGCCAACATCGTCAGCTACGAATGGGGCGAATACATCAAGCGCGCGAAAAATGGCGAACACGACGCGATGATCTATGGTTGGACAGGTGACAACGGCGACCCGGACAACTGGCTCGGCGTGCTCTACAGCTGCGCGGCAGTCAAGGGCAGCAACTACGCCAAGTGGTGCGATCCGGCCTACGACAAATTGATTCAGCAGGCCAAGGTGTCCACGGATAAAGCGCAACGGGTAAAACTGTATCAACAGGCGCAACTGATCCTTAAACAGCAGGTGCCGATCACGCCCATTGCCAACTCCACGGTGTTCCAGCCGCTGCGCAAGGAAGTGAGCGACTTCAAGATCAGTCCGTTTGGCCTTACACCCTTCTACGGCGTGGGTATAAATAAGTAACACCGAGCCCCAAGGCGGCGCGCACAACGTGACCAACGCACCGTTTTGGGGCCTCGTTTGCACCGTAAAAAACGGCCGCAAACGGTCAAATGCGTCAACTCTTATACAAATGCGACATTAAGGTACGTTCGTGCCACGCTTTGAGGCCGGCAGTCGCTCTGGATCTTGCATTGGGTATGGCCCCTGCATAAGTATCCGCAGGCACGACTCACGAGGTCGTACCTCAATATTAAAAAATGACAACAAATCATGAGGCCAACATGCTTAAACACGCGGTCATTCCGTTTTTAGTCGGCGCAGGCTTGTTAGCCTCCGCACCTTTCGCATCCGCTGCGACTAACCTGGTGTTCTGCTCCGAAGGGAGCCCGGCCGGTTTTGATCCAGGCCAGTACACCACCGGAACCGACTTCGACGCCTCAGCCGAAACCATGTTCAACCGTCTGAGCCAGTTCGAGCGTGGCGGCACCGCCGTTATCCCGGGCCTGGCCACCAGCTGGGACATTTCCCCGGACGGCCTGAATTACACCTTCCACCTGCGTGAAGGCGTCAAGTTCCACACCACCCCGTATTTCAAGCCGACTCGTGAGTTCAACGCCGACGACGTGCTGTTCACCTTCAATCGCATGATTAACAAGGATGACCCGTTCCGTAAGGCCTACCCGACCGAATTCCCGTACTTCACCGACATGGGGATGGACACCAACATCACCAAGATCGATAAAGTCGACGACCACACCGTCAAGTTCACGCTGAAAGAAGTCGATGCCGCGTTCATCCAGAACATGGCCATGAGCTTCGCCTCGATCCAGTCCGCCGAGTACGCTGCCCAGCTGCTCAAGGAAGGCAAGGCTGCCGACATCAACCAGAAGCCGATCGGCACTGGTCCGTTCGTGTTCAAGAGCTACCAGAAAGACTCGAACATCCGTTACACCGGCAACAAGGACTACTGGAAGCCTGAGGACGTGAAGATCGACAACCTGATCTTCGCTATCACCACCGACCCGTCGGTGCGCATCCAGAAGCTGAAAAAGAACGAATGCCAGGTCACCCTGTTCCCGCGTCCGGCGGATCTCGCGGCGCTCAAGGCCGACAAGACCCTGAAGATGCCTGACCAGGCCGGTTTCAACCTGGGCTACATCGCCTACAACGTGATGGACAAGGTCAAGGGCAGCAACGAGCCTAACCCGCTGGCCGACCTGCGCGTGCGCCAGGCGCTGGACATGGCGGTGAACAAGCCGCAGATCATCGATTCGGTTTACCAGGGCGCCGGTCAGCTGGCCGTCAACGCCATGCCGCCGACCCAGTGGTCCTACGACACCACCATCAAGGACGCCAAGTACGATCCTGAGAAAGCCAAACAGCTGCTCAAGGAAGCCGGCGTCAAGGAAGGGACCGAAATCGTTCTGTGGGCGATGCCGGTACAGCGCCCGTACAACCCGAACGCCAAGCTGATGGCTGAAATGCTCCAGTCCGACTGGAAGAAGATCGGCCTGAACGTGAAGATCACCAGCTACGAATGGGGCGAGTACATCAAGCGCTCCAAAGGTGGCGAGAACCAGGCCATGCTGATTGGCTGGAGCGGTGACAATGGTGATCCCGACAACTGGCTGAACGTGCTGTTCGGCTGCGACTCGCTCAACGGCAACAACTTCTCCAAGTGGTGCGACAAGAAGTACGACGGTCTCGTCAAAGATGCCAAGCGCACCACCGATCAGGCCAAGCGCACCGAACTGTACAAACAGGCGCAACACGTCCTCAAAGATGCTGTTCCCTACACACCTATCGCTCACTCGACGGTGTTCCAACCCATGCGCGCCAACGTGCAGGACTTCAAGATCAGCCCATTCGGCTTGAATTCCTTCTACGGCGTCAGCGTCAGCAATTAAGCCATCGCAGCGGCGACGTTCATGACGTCGCCGCTGCTTTAGCTGCCGGAAGTCAGGAATTTGCCTACAGCCAATTCCGTTGCGGATGACTGCAACGGCAGGGGATGTGTCGACTTTTCCTACGAGCATTCAGGCAATTACGCATTTACTGCCAGACCCACGGCCCCTACCGTCGGGTTCTGACCAGTTTCTGCGTGGGCCATCGGCTTGCTGTACGTACTGGATTGAGCTCAATGCCACCTCAACTTCCCTGGACGGGATCGCGGTGCATTGAACAACACGACAAAAAGAGGGAGCGTCATGCGCCATACCTTGGTTTTTTCCGCATTGCTGGGCGCCGGCCTGTTGGCCGCCACGTCCGCCAGTTTTGCCGCCAGCAAGAGCCTGGTGTTCTGCTCCGAAGGCAGCCCGGCGGGTTTTGATACCGCGCAATACACGACGGCGACCGATAACGACGCCGCCGAGCCGCTGTACAACCGTCTGGTCGAGTTCGAAAAAGGCGCGACCAACGTCGTACCGGGACTGGCAACCCAGTGGGATATTTCCGAGGATGGTCTCAAGTACACCTTTCACCTGCGTGAAGGTGTGAAATTTCATACAACGCCGTACTTCAAACCGACGCGCGATTTCAACGCCGACGACGTGCTGTTCACGTTTAACCGCATGCTCGATCCCGCGCAGCCATTCCGTAAGGCTTATCCAACCGAATTCCCGTATTTCAACGGGATGAGCCTGAACAAGAACATCGCCAAGGTCGAAAAGACCGGGCCGCTGACCGTGGAGTTCACGCTCAACAGCGTCGACGCCGCGTTCATCCAGAACATTGCCATGAGCTTCGCCGCCATCCTGTCCGCCGAATACGCCGACAAGCTGCTGGCTGAAGGCAAACCAAGCGACATCAACCAGAAACCGGTCGGGACCGGGCCGTTCGTGTTCAAGAGCTATCAGAAGGACTCGAACATCCGTTATACCGGCAACGAACATTACTGGGACCCGAGCCGGGTCAAGCTGAAGAATCTGATCTTCGCGATCAACACCGACGCTTCGGTGCGCGTGCAGAAGCTCAAGGCCGGCGAATGCCAGATCACTCTGCATCCGCGCCCTGCCGACGTGGAGGCGCTGAAGGCCGACCCGAAACTGCAGCTGATTTCCAAGCCTGGCTTCAACCTCGGTTACATTGCCTACAACGTCCGTCACAAGCCCTTCGACCAGCTCGAAGTGCGTCAGGCGCTGGACATGGCCGTGAATAAACAAGGGATTCTCAACGCTGTTTATCAAGGCGCCGGACAACTGGCGGTCAACGGCATGCCGCCGACCCAGTGGTCCTACGACGACAGCATCAAGGATGCCGCCTACAACCCGGAAAAAGCCAAAGAGCTGCTCAAGGCCGCCGGCGTCAAGGAAGGCACCGAGATCACGCTGTGGGCGATGCCGGTCCAGCGTCCGTACAACCCGAACGCCAAACTGATGGCCGAAATGCTCCAGGCTGACTGGGCGAAAATCGGTCTGAAAGTGAAGATCGTCAGCTACGAATGGGGCGAGTACATCAAGCGCACCAAGAATGGCGAGCACGACATCAGCCTGATTGGCTGGACCGGCGACAACGGGGATCCGGACAACTGGCTGGGCACCCTGTACAGCTGCGATGCCATCGGCGGCAACAACTACTCCATGTGGTGCGATCCGGCTTACGACAAGCTGATCAAAGAGGCCAAGGTCGTCACCGACCGTGACCAGCGCACCACGCTCTACAAACAGGCGCAGCAGTTGCTCAAGCAGCAAGTGCCGATCACGCCTGTCGCCCACTCGACGGTCAACCAGCCGTTGAGCGCCCGGGTTGAAGGCTTCAAGGTCAGCCCCTTCGGTCGCAATGTGTTCTCGGGCGTCAGTATCGATTAACCCAACCGATTAGCCGCAATGCTGAGGGGGCTGTCTATCCCCCTCACGCAAGCGCTTTGCCGAAATTCGCCGATCCGGCCTTTTGCAAACGTTTGCGATGTGTGAAATGAGTTCTAAACCAATAACCGGCCCACCCAAAAAAGCCGGCATAAAAAGAAAGTAAAGGAGCTTCACCCATGAAACTGAGCAGCACCGCGATACTGGCCCTGGCCATCAGCAGCATCACCGCCACGGCCTATGCCGAGGAACAGAGCCAGGCGTTCACCCCGGTGACCGTCAACGAGAAAAGCGCCCAGGCTGATGCCACCGGCTTCCTCGAAGGTTCCACCATCAGCGGCACGACCCGTAACTGGTACGCCAACGAGCAACTCAAGCGCGGCGGCAAGTTCACTTATCGCAAGGACGGCGTTGCCACCCCGACTGATCGTCGTATCAACTGGGTGCAGGGCACCATCGTCAACTTCACTTCCGGTTTCACTCAGGGCACCGTGGGTGTCAGCACTGAAGTCGCTGCTTACAACGCTGTAGCGCTGGAGCGTAATCGCAAGGACCTGGCCTCCAACAACGGTGGCGCACCGGGTTCGCGTCCAGGCGCGGGCAACAACCGTACGCTGACCAAAGAAGGCGGCGACGCTGAAGGCCAGTGGAGCAAACTGGGTCTGGCCAACGTCAAGTTCCGCGTGTCGAACACCACCCTGACCGCCGGTCGCCAGAACTTCAGCACCCCGATCGTCGACACCATCGGCAACCGTGCGCTGCCTTCGAGCTTTGAAGGTGTGAGCCTGCACAGCGAAGAACTGAACAACCTGTCGTTCGACGCCGGCAGCTTCGACCGCGTATCGCCACGTACCGAAGAAAGCTTGTCGAAATTCCGTTCCGAGTACACCAACAACAACGCCGAAACCGATCGCGTCAGCATCGTCGGCCTGAACTATCAGCCGCTGAAAAGCCTGAAGACCAGCCTGTACGCCTCCAAGGTTGAAGACTTCTGGAACCAGTACTACTTCGGCGCCACCCACGAACTGGGTGACAGCAATGTCGTCAGCCTGACCACCGGCCTGAACTACTACAAGACCGTCGATACCGGCAAAAAAGAGATGGGCGAAATCGACAACGACACCTACTCGCTCTCGTTCGGCCTGACTCACCAGGCTCATAGCCTGACCTTCTCGTACCAGGAAATTAACGGTAACGAGTACTTCGACTACCTGCACGAAACCAACGGCATCTACCTGGCCAACTCCCTGCTGTCCGACTTCAACGGCCCGAACGAGAAATCCTTCCAGGTCGCCTATGGTCTGAACATGGCCGAATATGGCGTGCCAGGCCTGAAGTTCAACATCTACCAGGCTCGCGGCTGGGGTATCGACGGTACTCACTACACCGGCACAGCCTATGACGTACGCAACATGGACGGCGAGCACCACTACGAATACGGCATCGGTGCAACCTACGCCGTACAGAGCGGCCCGCTCAAGGCGACCACCATCCGTGGCACCTACACCGCTCACCGCGCCAGCGAAAACCAGGCTGACGGCAGCATCAACGAGTTCCGTCTCGTGACCACCATCCCGTTCAACATCCTGTAAAAACGCCGACCGACGGCTGACTCATGACGAGTCGGCCGTTCGGTTTTTTGTCTTCAACCGATTGCAGAGGGTTATCGATGAAAATGCTTCCCCTACGTGCGGCCGTCACGGCTGTGTTGTTGAGCGCCGCCATCGGCGTCTCGGCCAAACCCTTGGTGGTCTGCACCGAAGCCAGCCCGGAAGGCTTCGATATGGTCCAGTACACAACTGCAGTCACTGCCGATGCGGTGGCCGAAACGATCTTCAACCGTCTGGCGGACTTCAAGCCCGGCACCACCGAAGTGATTCCGGCACTGGCCGAATCCTGGGACATCAGTGAAGACGGCCTGACGTACACGTTCCACCTGCGCAAAGGCGTCAAGTTTCACACCACCGAATACTTCAAGCCGACCCGCGACATGAACGCCGACGACGTGGTCTGGAGCTTCCAGCGTCAGCTGGACCCGAATCACCCGTGGCACAAACTGTCGAGCGTGGGCTTCCCGTACTTTGAAAGCATGGGCTTCAAGGAACTGCTCAAAAGCGTCGAAAAAGTCGACGACAACACGGTCAAGTTCACCCTGACCCGCCGCGAAGCGCCGTTCCTGGCCGACATCGCCATGGCGTTTTCCTCGATTTACCCGGCCGAATACGCCGACCAGTTGCTCAAGTCCGGCAAGACCGCCGACCTCAACAACAAGCCTGTGGGCACCGGCCCGTTCATCTTCCAGCGTTACGCCAAGGATGCGCAGGTGCGCTTCAAGGCCAACCCGGACTACTTCCGTGGCAAGCCACCGGCCGATGCGTTGATCCTGGCAATCGCCACCGACAACAACGTGCGCCTGCAGAAGCTCAAGGCCAACGAGTGCCAGATCGCACTGTATCCGAAGCCGGATGACATCCCGAGCATCAAGAAAGACAGCAACCTGAAGGTCGATGAACTGGACGCGATGACCGTCTCGTACATCGCCATGAACACTCAGCACAAATACATGAGCGACGTGCGGGTCCGCAAAGCGATCGACATGGCTTTCGACAAGGAAGCCTACGTCAACGCCCTGTTCGGCAAAGGCAACGCGACCGTAGCGGTCAACCCCTACCCGCCGACACTGCTGGGCTACAACCACGACCTGAAGAACCCGCCACGTGACCTCGACAAGGCCCGCGCCCTGCTCAAGGACGCCGGGGTCCCGGAAGGCACCGTGTTTACTCTGTTTACCCGTAACGGCGGCGGCCCGACCAACCCCAATCCGATGCTCGGCGCACAGATGATGCAGGCCGACCTGGCGAAAGTCGGGATCAAGGTCGACATCCGTGTGATGGAATGGGGCGAGATGCTCAAGCGCGCCAAGGCCGGCGAACACGATATGGTGTCGGCCGGATGGGCGGGCGACAACGGCGACCCGGATAACTTCCTGACGCCTATGCTCAGTTGCGAAGCGGCCAAGAACGGCGAAAACTACGCGCGCTGGTGCAACGAGAAATTCCAGGCACTGCTCGACGAAGCACGGGCTAAAGTAGATCCGGCCGAACGCGCCAAGCTCTACGAACAGGCTCAGGTGCTGTTTAATCAGGACCAACCGTGGATCAGCATGGCCCACACCCGTATGTTTACCGCAATGCGCAATAACGTAGAGGGTTACCACATCAGCCCTCTGACCACGAATAACTTCGCCACCACCCAGGTGAAGTAGATAAGAAACTCCCGGCCTCCCTGACCCCAGGGTCGCCGGGCACGCCTAACCGGCTGATGAGGTACCACACAAGATGTTTAGTTTTATTGCCCGCCGACTGGGGTTGTTGATCCCCACGTTTTTCGGCATCACCCTGCTGACTTTCGCGTTGATTCGCATGATTCCCGGCGACCCCGTGGAAGTGATGATGGGCGAACGTCGGGTCGACCCCGAAATGCACGCTCAGGCAATGGAACGCCTTGGTCTGAACAAACCGCTGTATGCCCAGTACCTGGACTACATCGGCAAACTGGCCCACGGCGATCTCGGCGAATCCCTGCGTACGCGTGAGAGCGTATGGACCGAGTTCACCTCCCTCTTCCCGGCGACCCTGGAACTGTCCATGGCCGCCCTGCTGTTCGCCGGTATTCTCGGTCTTCTGGCCGGGGTGATCGCGGCCCTCAAACGAGGATCCCTGTTCGACCATGGGGTGATGGGCATCTCCCTGGCGGGGTATTCGATGCCGATCTTCTGGTGGGGCCTGATCCTGATCATGTTCTTCTCGGTGAGCCTGGGCTGGACCCCGGTGTCCGGGCGGATCGACCTGCTCTACGACATCGAGCCGCGCACCGGCTTCATGCTGATCGACACGCTGCTGGCCGATGACACGGGCGCGTTCTTCGATGCCCTGCATCACCTGATCCTGCCGGCCATCGTGCTCGGCACCATTCCACTGGCGGTGATCGCGCGGATGACCCGTTCGTCGATGCTCGAAGTGCTGCGCGAAGACTACATCCGCACCGCCAAGGCCAAAGGCCTGTCGCCGTCGCGCGTGGTGTTCGTGCACGGCCTGCGTAACGCGCTGATTCCGGTTCTGACCGTGGTCGGCCTGCAAGTCGGTACCCTGCTGGCCGGCGCGGTCCTGACCGAAACCATTTTCTCCTGGCCCGGCATCGGTAAATGGCTGATCGAAGCCATCGGCGCCCGGGACTACCCGGTGGTGCAAAACGGCATCCTGTTAATCGCCTGCCTGGTGATTCTGGTCAACTTCGTAGTGGACATCCTCTACGGCTTTGCCAACCCACGCATCCGTCATCAGCGCTGAGGTCCATACCATGAGCACTCCAACATCCTCAGTAGCCACTTCCGCTCCAAGCGCGGATCAAAGCCTGCTGTATCCGTCACCGTACAAAGAATTCTGGCAAGCCTTCGCGAAGAACAAGGGCGCGGTTGCCGGCCTGCTGTTCATGCTGCTGGTGATTTTCTGCGCGATCTTCGCGCCGTGGGTCGCCCCGCATAACCCGAGCGAGCAATACCGTGACTTCCTGCTGACGCCACCGGCGTGGCTCGAAGGCGGGCAAATGCAGTTCCTGCTCGGCACCGATGAACTGGGCCGCGACTTGCTGTCGCGGCTGATCCAGGGTTCGCGCCTGTCGCTGCTGATCGGTCTGTCGTCGGTGGTGATGTCGTTGATCCCGGGGATCCTGCTGGGTCTGTTCGCCGGTTTCTTCCCGAAGATGATCGGCCCGACCATCATGCGTCTGATGGACATCATGCTGGCCCTGCCGTCCCTGCTGCTGGCTGTGGCGATTGTCGCCATCCTCGGCCCTGGCCTGATCAACACCGTGATCGCCATCGCCGTGGTTTCGCTGCCGTCCTACGTGCGTCTGACCCGTGCCGCCGTGATGGGCGAACTGAACCGCGACTACGTCACCGCCGCGCGCCTGGCCGGTGCCGGTCTGCCGCGCCTGATGTTCATCACCGTGCTGCCCAACTGCATGGCGCCGCTGATCGTGCAGGCCACCCTGAGTTTCTCTTCGGCGATTCTCGACGCGGCGGCGCTGGGCTTCCTCGGCCTTGGCGTACAACCGCCAACCCCTGAGTGGGGCACCATGCTGGCCTCGGCCCGCGACTACATCGAACGTGCCTGGTGGGTCGTGAGCCTGCCTGGTTTGACCATTTTGCTCAGCGTGCTGGCAATCAACCTGATGGGCGACGGTCTGCGCGACGCGCTGGACCCGAAACTCAAGAACGCCGCCTGAGGAGATTCCCATGTCACTGCTAGAAATCAAGAATCTCAACGTCCGCTTCGGCGACAAGAACGCGACGCCCGTGGTCGATGGCCTCGACCTGAAAGTCGACAAGGGCGAAGTCCTGGCCATCGTTGGTGAGTCGGGGTCGGGTAAATCCGTGACCATGATGGCGCTGATGGGGCTGATCGAGCATCCCGGCATCGTCACGGCCGACTCGCTCAGCTTCGACGGCAAAGACATGCTCAAGCTGAGCAATCGTCAGCGTCGGCAAATCGTCGGCAAAGACCTGTCGATGGTGTTCCAGGATCCGATGACCGCGCTCAACCCGAGCTACACCGTCGGCTTCCAGATCGAAGAAGTGCTGCGCCTGCACCTGAAAATGTCCGGCAAGCAAGCGCGCAAACGCGCCATCGAACTGCTGGAAAAAGTGGAAATCCCGGGCGCCGCCAGCCGTATGGACGCCTACCCGCACCAACTGTCCGGCGGCATGAGCCAGCGTGTGGCAATTGCCATGGCGATTGCCGGCGAGCCGAAACTGCTGATCGCCGACGAACCGACCACGGCGCTGGACGTGACGATTCAGGCGCAGATCATGGATCTGCTGCTGGCGTTGCAGAAAGAACAGAACATGGGCCTGGTGCTGATCACTCACGACCTTGCGGTCGTGGCCGAAACCGCCCAGCGCGTCTGTGTGATGTACGCAGGCCAAGCGGTAGAAGTCGGTCAGGTGCCGCAACTGTTCGACATCCCGGCACACCCTTACAGCGAAGCCCTGCTCAAGGCGATTCCCGAGCACAGTCTGGGCGCCGAGCGCCTGTCGACCCTGCCGGGCATCGTACCAGGCCGCTACGACCGTCCGCAGGGTTGCCTGCTGTCGCCGCGCTGCCCGTACGTGCAGGACAGCTGCCGCGTGCAACGTCCAGCCCTTGATCCGAAAGCCAACAGCCTCGCCCGTTGCTTCTACCCGCTGAACCAGGAGGTGGCGTAATGGCCGTCGTACTTACCGCCCGCGACCTGACCCGTCACTACGAAGTCTCCCGTGGCCTGTTCAAGGGCCACGCGACCGTGCGCGCCCTCAACGGCGTGTCGTTCGAACTGGAAGCCGGCAAGACCCTCGCTGTCGTAGGCGAATCGGGTTGCGGCAAATCCACCCTCGCCCGCGCCCTGACCCTGATTGAAGAGCCGTCTTCCGGCTCGCTGAAAATCGCCGGGCAAGAAGTCGCCGGCGCCGACAAGGCCCAGCGCAAACAACTGCGCAAAGACGTGCAGATGGTGTTTCAGAGCCCGTACGCGTCGTTGAACCCGCGGCAGAAAATCGGTGATCAATTGGCCGAGCCACTGCTGATCAACACCAACCTGAGTGCAACCGAGCGTCGCGAGAAAGTCCAGGCGATGATGAAGCAGGTCGGCTTGCGTCCCGAGCACTACCAGCGTTATCCGCACATGTTCTCCGGCGGTCAGCGTCAGCGTATTGCCCTGGCGCGGGCGATGATGCTGCAACCGAAAGTGCTGGTGGCGGACGAACCGACCTCGGCGCTGGACGTATCGATTCAGGCGCAGGTGCTGAACCTGTTCATGGACTTGCAGCAGGAATTCAACACCGCTTACGTGTTCATCTCGCACAACCTGGCGGTGGTGCGGCATGTCGCCGACTCGGTGCTGGTGATGTACCTCGGCCGTCCGGTGGAAATGGGGCCGAAAGAGGACATCTACACCCGACCTCTGCACCCTTACACTCAGGCCTTGTTGTCGGCGACACCCACGATCCACCCGGATCCGGACAAGCCGAAAATCAAGATTGTCGGCGAACTGCCCAACCCGCTGAACCCGCCACCGGGCTGTGCGTTCCACAAGCGCTGCCCGTACGCGACCGAGCGTTGCAGCAGCGAAGAGCCGGCCCTGCGCCCGCTCGACAACCGGCAGGTGGCTTGCCACTACGCCGAGCAGTTCCTTGATGGCGCCGCGTAGGCAAAACCGGAGACCGCCACTCAACCTGTAGGAGCTGTCGAGTGAAACGAGGCTGCGATCTGTTGATTTTCAGCATCAAGATCAAAAGATCGCAGCGTGCGGCAGCTCCTGCAGGAATCGTGTTTATCCGGAAATAATGTGTTTACCCAAACCTCTTCTCCCCCGATTGCGCATCAGTCGGGGAAGAAGGGGTTTTCTTTTGCCGGCGCTTTACGACTGGCTGTCGCCTTCGTCATCGTCAGTGTCCGGCTCGTCAGTGGTCGAGTCGTCATCATCCTTGCTGCCGCCCTGGTCCTGATCGCCCGGTTCGGATTCCGACTTGGCCAGCATGATCACACCGGCTTGCCCGTGGGCTGCGTTAAACCCCTGTGATGGTGTGGCAGAACTTGCCCACGCCGCCGTAGTGCCAAGCGTCAACATCACCAAAACCTTAAGCAACAGCACAATGCGTTGAAAAATGCTCATAGCCATTTCCATCCTTTCGTGGTTGAAGCCTGGGGTGCCGATCCGGCGCTGAATGAAATCTAGTTCCGATCAGCCGGGTTCACCAGATAGGACGCTAACGAGCCCGCGGAAATGCCCCGGCAGGGAAGATCACTTGTGAATAACCTCTATAACCGAATCAGCTAAGTGAGGTAGCGCGTGGACTGGCGTCTTGCGCCTTGGCTTGGGTCGAAGAGCGTGTTGCGATGTAGATCAGAGGCAAGGTCAACAAGGCCAGTGTCGCGCTCGCAAGCCATACGCTGTGCCCTCCGAAGTGCCCATACAGCTGACCACTCAACACCGGCGACAACAATGCACTGGCGCTCCAGCTCATGAAAAACAGACCGAAATACTGGCCGCTTTTGCCGCCCTGCGCGTGCCGCATGACCAGCACATTCAGCGGCGGCATGAAAAAAGCTTCACCCAAGGTCCAGATCACCGTCGACAGACACACGTAAAGCAAGCCGGAGCCAAACGGCAACATTCCCAACCCGACCGCCAACAACACACAACCCGCGAGCAATTGCCGACGCAAGCCCCAGCGCTCGCCCCAGTGCGTGAGCGGGATCTGCAGCGCCACCACCAGCATCGCGTTAAGCCCGAACTGCCAGCCGATGGCCTCAGTGCTCAAGTGGTAGTAGTCGCGCAGATAGTTTCCCAGCGTGCTGTAAACCGTGTCGAAGGCCATCCCCAGCAACACGGCCGCACCGAGCAGCCAGAGGAACGCCGCGTCGCGCAACGGTGTGCCAGTGCCTGCCTCGGTCACTTCATCGGGCTTGAGTACCGCGCGGCGCCAAGTGGTGCGCACAAACCACAGCAGCGCGAGCAGCGTCATCGCCGCACTGACAAAAAACACCCAACGGAAATCCGTCTGCGCCAACACCCCGCCGGCCACCCCGGCAGCCGCCATGCCAAGGTTTCGCGCCACCCGGCTCAAGGCTTGGGCACGGGAGCGCTGCACAGGCTCGCAATACTCCATGATCAGCCGCTGATGCAGCGTTCGAATCGCCCCGTCGAGGGTGCCGCTGAGCAACAGCAAACCGGCCAGCAGCGGCACCTGCGTCACCAGCCCCAGCAGAATCAACACAAACACAGAAACAAAGAACAACGCCGCCGTCAGCCGCGCCGTACGCACATGGTCACTGAGCAAACCACCCAGCATCGAACCGACCAACAACCCGGCGCCGTAAGCCGACAACAGCCAGCCCACCGTCTCGATCGCCAGCCCCAGCTCCTGACGCAGATACAGCGCCATGAACAACTTGACCATGCTGCTCAGACGATTGATGAACAGCAACGCCGCAAGCACCCAGGCCATCAGACTGAAATAGCCGTTGGGGCGTAGCAGATGGATGAGGTTGCGCGTCATTCCATTGACCTCTCAAAGCGACTGGCGTGGACCTGAAACACTAACGCCCAGCATTCCCATTGTCGCGCTCAAGAACATCGATATCTCAAAATACAGAGTCGCCCTACAACCCTGTGGGAGCTGTCGTAGGCAGCGATCTTTTGACTTCGAGCTTCAAGTCCAAAAGATCACAGCCTTCGGTCGCTCAGTTCGATTAGAAAATGGTCGGCTCGCAGGCCGCCATCGCTGGCAAGCCAGCTCCCACAATGGACTGGGTATTCATTTGGAGAACGGTTGGCTGGCAGGGCGCCTTCGCGAGCAAGCTCGCTCCCACAGGGAAATTGAGTGATTTCAGTGGGCGATTCGTCGGCTGACAGGCAGCCATCGCTGGCAAGCTCCCACAATGGATTGGGGTATCCATTTGAGAACGGTTGGCTGGCAGGGCGCCTTCGCGAGCAGGCTCGCTCCCACAGGGAAATTGAGTGACTTCAGTGGGAGATTGGTCGGCTCGCAGGCCGCCATCGCTGGCAAGCCAGCTCCCACGATGGATTGGGGTATTCATTTGGAGAACGGCTGGCTGTCAGGGCGCCTTCGCGAGCAGGCTCGCTCCCACAGGGAAATTGAGTGACTTCAGTGGGCGATTGGTCGGCTGACAGGCCGCCATCGCTGGCAAGCCAGCTTCCACAATGGATTGGGGTATTCATTTGGAGAACGGCTGGCTGTCAGGGCGCCTTCGCAAGCAGGCTCGCTCCCACAGGGAAATTGAGTGACTTCAGTGGGAGATTGGTCGGCTGGCAGGCCGCCATCGCTGGCAAGCCAGCTCCCACGATGGATTGGGGTATTCATTTGGAGAACGGTTGGCTGGCCGGGCGCCTTCGCGAGCAGGCTCGCTCCCACAGGGAAATTGAGTGACTTCAGTGGGAGATTGGTCGGCTGACAGGCCGCCATCGCTGGCAAGCCAGCTCCCACACAAGAGCAAGAGCAGAACGCGCACCGCTCTCGCTCCTCACCACTCAACACGATGAGCGTTAGCTCGAGTACCGCTTTTGATCTTGATCCACGGGCGACATCGGAAGGCTGAGTGGAGGGATTGATCCGGGGGTGGGAGCGCAGCGACCGTTTGGCGAAGCCAAACACAGCGAGAGGAGGTGCAGCGAAGCAAACCGTAGGCGCTGCGCCCGGATCAATCCCGCAACGAAGGGACCCCGAGCCCCAGCGAGCGGGCCGAACGCAGGAGCAAGCCTTTTTTTGCTTACTTTTTTGAGGCGTTTGTCAAAAAAGTGAGTCGCCGTCAGGGCGAAACCCTAAGCCGCCATCACCTAAAAAACGGATATACACCCAAAACCACCCAAAGCCTGGTCGGCCCAAAGGCCGCCAAGACAAAGCAAAAAAAAGCCCCCAAGGCCTACACCTCAGGGGCTTTCGAACAAACCAGCTCAGCGCTTAATGATGCTCACGCGTCGCACGGAATTTGACATCCGGCCACCGCTCTTCCATCAACGCCAGGTTAACCCGCGTCGGTGCGAGATAGGTCAGGTGCCCACCGCCATCCAGCGCGAGGTTCTCCACCGCCTTGTTGGAAAACTCCTCAAGCTTCTTCTTGTCGCTGCATTCAATCCAGCGCGCGGAATACACAGTGATCGGCTCGTAAGAGCACTCAACCTTGTATTCCTCCTTCAAACGACTGGCGACCACATCAAACTGCAGCACACCGACGGCGCCAAGAATGATGTCGTTACTGCGCTCCGGGAAGAACACCTGAGTCGCGCCCTCTTCAGCCAGCTGTTGCAGACCCTGACGCAATTGCTTGGACTTCAGCGGATCACGCAGACGCACACGACGGAACAGCTCCGGGGCAAAGTGCGGGATACCAGTGAACCCGAGGACTTCACCTTCGCTGAAGGTGTCGCCGATCTGGATCGTGCCGTGGTTATGCAGACCGATAATGTCGCCGGCGTACGCCTCTTCCAGCTGTTCACGCTCGGAAGAGAAGAACGTCAGGGCGTCGCCGATGCGTACGTCCTTGCCGGTACGCACGTGGCGCATCTTCATGCCTTTCTCGTACTTGCCGGAGCAGATACGCATGAAAGCGATACGGTCGCGGTGTTTCGGGTCCATGTTCGCCTGGATCTTGAAGATGAAGCCCGAGAACTTCTCTTCCACCGGCTCGACGGTGCGCTCGTTGGCCACGCGAGGCAAAGGACGCGGCGCCCAGTCCACAACGGCGTCGAGCACGTGGTCGACCCCGAAGTTGCCCAGTGCGGTACCGAAGAACACCGGAGTCAGTTGACCGTCGAGGAACTCCTGCTGGTTGAACTCATGGCAGGCGCCCTGCACCAGTTCCAGCTGTTCGAGGAAGCGCTCGTACTCGTCGCCCAAGTGCGCGCGCGCCTCGTCGGAGTCGAGTTTCTCGATGATCTTGGTTTCGGTGCGTTCGTGACCGTGACCGGCGGTGTAGACAATGATGTAGTCGTCGGCCAGGTGGTACACGCCCTTGAAGTCGCGGTAGCAACCTATCGGCCAGGTGATCGGCGCTGCCTTGATCTTCAGAACGGCTTCGATTTCGTCGAGCAGTTCGATCGGGTCGCGGATGTCACGGTCGAGTTTGTTGATGAAGCTGACGATCGGCGTGTCACGCAGACGGCAAACGTCCATCAGGGCGATAGTCCGTGGCTCGACACCTTTACCGCCGTCGAGCACCATCAGTGCCGAGTCGACCGCCGTCAGGGTGCGGTAGGTGTCTTCGGAGAAGTCTTCGTGGCCCGGGGTGTCGAGCAGGTTGATCATGTGTTCGCGATACGGGAACTGCATGACCGACGTGGTAATGGAAATACCCCGCTGCTTCTCCATCTCCATCCAGTCGGATGTCGCATGGCGGTCGGATTTACGGGATTTCACCGTACCGGCCACTGCAATCGCCTTGCCCATCAACAGGAGCTTTTCGGTGATCGTGGTTTTACCGGCATCGGGGTGGGAAATAATGGCGAAAGTGCGGCGTTTCGCGACTTCGGCGGCCTGGTTGGTCATAGGAAATCGCCTGGCGGTGATTCAAAAAAGGGCGGCGAGTATAGCTTAAAAAGTAACCGCCGAACCACCGTCCCTCGGCCGCGCAAAACCCTGTAGGAGCTGCCGCAGGCTGCGATCTTTTGATCTTGCTCTCAAGAACAAAATCAAAAGATCGCAGCCTGCGGCAGCTCCTACAGGTGGCCAAACAGTGTCTGACGTGGGAACCTTTTAAAGCACGGAGACGTCCATCCCCTGTTACGACATTTCGTCAGGGGCTGAAAAATCAGCAAGTTAGCCTGACGAGGCTGCGCTCATGGCTCGCTTTCAGATCGCTTTGCCGGTCCTGAAAAACGGCTACTTTTCGCGAACGCTGACTTCGGCAGCCAGGAATGGCCTTGCCACACGGAGCTGCGTTCGCCGACTACAAAAAAAGGAGTCCGCCTGTGGCTATCCGCTATGGCAAAGGGCTGATGGGAGGTGCGGTGGTGATCGCGCTCCTGGCCCTGCTGGTCCACTGGATCGGCATCAACACGATCGAACACTACCGCGACGATTTGTTGTTTTACCTGCAAGCTCATCTGATTCTCGTCCTCGCTTCAATGCTGGCCGCCCTGGTCGTGGGCATCCCCGCCGGTATCTTTCTCAGCCGCCCGACCATGGTCGGCCGCGCTGAACGCTTCATGCAGATCTTCAATATCGGCAACACCGTGCCACCGCTGGCCGTACTGGCGATTGCCCTGGGGATTCTCGGCATCGGCAGTGGTCCGGCGATCTTCGCTTTGTTCCTCGCTTCTCTGTTGCCAATTGTGCGCAACACCTACGAAGGCCTGAAAAACGTTCAGGGCTCGCTTAAGGAAGCCGCCGTCGGCATCGGCATGACCCCGCGCCAGGTGCTGTGGAAAGTCGAATTGCCCAACGCCGTGCCGATCATCATCGGTGGCGTGCGCGTGGCGCTGGCAATCAACGTCGGCACCGCGCCGCTGGCCTTCCTGATCGGCGCCAACAGCCTCGGCAGCCTGATCTTCCCTGGCATCGCCCTGAACAATCAGCCGCAACTGCTGCTCGGCGCCGCGTGCACCGCGCTGCTGGCCCTGCTGCTCGATGGCGTCGTCACCCTCGCCAGCCGTCTCTGGCTGGAACGCGGTCTGCGCCCGTCTTAAGGCTTTTGCGAAGGAATAGTTATGAAACGATTTAGCTTGATCTTGAGCTGCCTCCTGCTGTTTGCAGGATTGGCCCAAGCCGCCGAAAAACCGGTTATTCGCCTCGGCGCCCGGGTGTTCACCGAGCAGACCCTGCTCGCGGAAATCACCGCGCAATACCTGCGCAGCAAAGGCTACGACGCGCAGATCACCGGCGGTCTGGGCAGCAATCTCGCCCGCAGCGCCCACGAAAGCGGACAGCTGGACATGCTCTGGGAATACACCGGCGTTTCACTGGTGGCCTACAACCACGTCACCGAGAAACTCGACAGCGAACAGTCCTACGCCCGGGTCAAAGAACTCGACGCGAAAAAAGGCCTGGTCTGGCTGACCCCGTCGAAATTCAGCAACACCTACGCCCTCGCCCTGCCGAAAAAAGTCGCCGAGGAGTATCCGCAGATCAACACCATCAGCGACCTGAACAAGGTGCTGCGCGATGAAGCCAAGACCAATCACCTGGTGGCGCTGGACACCGAGTTCGCCAACCGCTCCGACGGTCTGGACGGCATGGTCAAGCTCTACGACATGAACCTGACCCGCAAGAACATCCGGCAGATGGACGCGGGGCTGGTCTATACCGCGCTGCGTAATGGCCAGGTGTTTGCCGGCCTGGTCTACACCACCGACGGCCGCCTGAATGCGTTCGGCCTGAAACTGCTGGAAGACGACAAGCACTACTTCCCCGACTACACCGCTGCGCCGGTGGTGCGCCAGGCCTACCTCGATGCGCACCCGCAATTGGCCGAGCAACTCAAGCCGCTGGCGCAACTGTTTGATGACGAAACCATGCGCCAGCTCAACGCGCGGGTCGACGTCGATCACGAAAGCCCATCGAAAGTGGCCGCCGATTTCCTGCGCCAGCATCCACTCAACTAAGGAGGAAAAGTCATGGAATTTCTGAACGCCTTTTCCCACCTCGACTGGCAGCAGGTGATGCACCTGACCTGGCAGCACATCACCCTGGTCGGCATCGCGGTGACATTGGCGATTCTCATCGGCGTGCCGCTGGGCATTCTGATGACGCGCTTCCCGACACTTGCAGGTCCCTTGCAAGCCAGCGCCACAGTGTTGCTGACCGTGCCGTCGATTGCGCTGTTCGGCCTGCTGCTGCCGTTCTATTCCAAGTTCGGCCAGGGCCTGGGGCCGATGCCGGCGATCACCGCGGTGTTCCTCTATTCGCTGCTGCCGATCATGCGCAACACCTACCTCGCCCTGACCGGCGTAGAGCCGGGTATCCGTGAAGCCGCGCGCGGCATCGGCATGACCTTCGGCCAGCGCCTGCGCATGGTCGAGCTGCCGATTGCGGTGCCGGTGATTCTCGCTGGCGTGCGCACTGCGGTGGTGATGAACATCGGCGTGATGACCATCGCCGCGACCATCGGCGCCGGTGGCCTCGGTGTGCTGATCCTCGCCTCCATCAGCCGCAGCGACATGTCGATGCTGATCGTCGGCGCGCTGCTGGTCAGTCTTCTGGCGATCTTCGCCGACCTTCTCCTGCAGTGGTTGCAACGTACGCTGACTCCAAAAGGACTCCTCAAATGATCGAACTTCAAAACCTCAGCAAGACCTTCCAGAGCAACGGCAAAGATGTCAAAGCCGTGGACTCGGTAAGCCTGACCGTCAATGAAGGCGAAATCTGTGTGTTCCTCGGGCCATCGGGTTGCGGCAAAAGCACCACGCTGAAAATGATCAACCGCCTGATCAAACCGACTTCGGGCAAGATCCTGATCAACGGCGAAGACACCACCGACCTCGACGAAGTGAACTTGCGCCGCAACATCGGCTACGTGATCCAGCAGATCGGCCTGTTCCCCAACATGACCATCGAAGAGAACATCGTCGTGGTGCCGAAACTGCTCGGCTGGGACAAACAGAAATGCCACGACCGCGCCCGCGAATTGATGAGCATGATCAAGCTCGAGCCCAAGCAGTATCTGCATCGCTATCCGCGTGAACTGTCCGGCGGCCAGCAACAGCGCATCGGCGTGATCCGCGCACTGGCGGCGGATGCGCCGTTGTTGCTGATGGACGAGCCGTTCGGCGCGGTCGACCCGATCAACCGTGAGATGATCCAGAACGAGTTCTTCGAGATGCAACGCGCGCTGAACAAGACCGTGATCATGGTCAGCCACGACATCGACGAAGCGATCAAGCTCGGCGACAAGATCGCGATCTTCCGCGCCGGCAAACTGCTGCAGATCGATCACCCGGACACCCTGCTCGCGCACCCGGCGGACGACTTTGTCAGCAACTTCGTCGGCCAGGACAGCACCCTCAAACGCCTGCTGCTGGTGAAGGCCGAAGACGCCGCCGACAACGCGCCATCGGTCAGCCCGGAGACTCCGGTGGCCGATGCGCTGGAGTTGATGGACGAGCATGACCGCCGCTATGTGGTGGTCACCTGTGCCGAGAACAAGGCGCTGGGTTATGTGCGACGCCGCGACCTGCATCGCCAGACCGGCACCTGCGCGCAGTATCTGCGTGAGTTCAACGCCACTGCAGCGTACGACGAGCACCTGCGCATCCTGCTGTCGCGCATGTACGAGTTCAATCGTTCGTGGCTGCCGGTAATGGATGCCGAACGAGTGTTCCTCGGCGAGGTGACGCAGGAGTCGATTGCGGCGTACCTGAGCTCGGGACGTTCGCGGGGCATGAAGACCAATATCGTTTCGCCGGCTGAGGCTGTAATCGCGTAAAAACTCCAAATCTGTGGGAGCGAGCCTGCTCGCGAATGCGCAATAACGGTCAACAATGATGTTGGCTGTAAAAATGTTTTCGCGAGCAGGCTCGCTCCCACAGGATTCGCGCAATCTTCGGAGCATTTACAGGGCGGAAAAGAATCTCAACAGTAATGTTCGTTGGACCTGGGCAAAGTCACCTGTTCAAACAAGCAAAATCCCCCTCACGCCTACCTCTCGCCGCCAACGTCGCCGATGTTGCGCCTAACGCACTTACCCTCAACTTCGCCGACAAAAGCGGCGAACGTGCAGGTATTTTTAACACTTGAAAAATCGCAGGGAACATCTGTCCGTCATCTCGGTCGGCTACAAAGAGTGATATCCGCGACGTACGTCAGAAGCGTGCAAAAACGCGACATTTTTAGTTGATCTCAGGCCCCTCACGCCCTAAAGTTCGCGCCGAACGTCCATGCTGGAAACGATCCATCCGGCTCAAGTACTGACGACGAGACAGCAAGGCCAAGGGCAGTTACGCCCGTGGCCTTTTTGCTTTCGGCGACATGCCTTGGGAAGTAGGCGAACCAAAGTGGGGATACGGAGGACGTTCATTTACACCCATGTTTTTACCCGTTTGCCCATAGGAGCACTCCAGCATGTCGATCCAGGTCGAAGACTATTTCGCGCGCGAAACCTTTCAGAAAATGAAGGCGTTCGCCGACAAACAGGAAACCCCGTTCGTGGTGATCGACACCGCGATGATCGCCCAGGCCTACGATGACCTGCGCGCCGGTTTCGAATTCGCCAAGGTCTACTACGCGGTCAAGGCCAACCCGGCTGTCGAGATCATCGACCTGCTCAAAGAGAAAGGCTCGAGCTTTGATATCGCCTCCATCTATGAGCTGGACAAAGTCCTGAGCCGTGGCGTCAGCCCGGATCAGATCAGCTACGGCAACACCATCAAGAAGTCCAAGGACATCCGCTACTTCTTCGAGAAGGGCGTGCGTCTGTACGCCACCGACTCCGAAGCCGACCTGCGCAACATCGCCAAAGCCGCGCCGGGTTCGAAAGTCTATGTGCGCATCCTCACCGAAGGCTCGACCACTGCCGACTGGCCGCTGTCGCGCAAGTTCGGCTGCCAGACCGACATGGCCATGGACCTGCTGATCCTCGCCCGCGACCTCGGTCTGGTGCCTTACGGCATTTCGTTCCACGTCGGTTCGCAGCAGCGCGACATCAGCGTCTGGGACGCGGCGATCGCCAAGGTCAAAGTGATCTTCGAGCGCCTGAAAGAAGAAGACGGTATCCACCTGAAGCTGATCAACATGGGCGGTGGCTTCCCGGCCAACTACATCACCCGCACCAACAGCCTGGAAACCTACGCCGAAGAGATCATCCGTTTCCTGAAAGAAGATTTCGGTGATGACCTGCCGGAAATCATTCTGGAACCGGGCCGTTCGCTGATCGCCAACGCCGGCATTCTGGTCAGCGAAGTGGTATTGGTCGCACGCAAATCGCGCACCGCCGTCGAGCGTTGGGTCTACACCGATGTGGGCAAGTTCTCCGGCCTGATCGAAACCATGGACGAAGCCATCAAGTTCCCGATCTGGACCGAGAAGAAAGGCGAGATGGAAGAAGTGGTCATCGCCGGACCGACCTGCGACAGCGCCGACATCATGTACGAGAACTACAAGTACGGTCTGCCGCTGAACCTGGCGATCGGTGATCGTCTGTACTGGCTGTCGACCGGTGCCTACACCACCAGTTACAGCGCCGTCGAATTCAATGGCTTCCCGCCGCTGAAATCGTTCTACGTGTAAGTGATGCTTTAACCGAAAGGCCCATGCTTGTGCATGGGCCTTTTTTATTTGCGCAGCCAGGTCTCGAGGTGATCGATCATCGCCATGAACTCGTCGGCGCCCTCCCTCGTGGCGGCCAACTGAAAATTCAACTCTCCGAGCTTCGATGCGCGCTCCGCTTTCAATAACTCACGGAACGCCGTATCGATACGCAGACACGTTTCCTCAAGAAAGAAGCTCATTTGCGAAATCACGGAAGCCGATGCGTTAAACAACGCAGCGATATCGGTTTTGTATTCTGCGGCCCTGACTTTTGGATCTGCTGAAGAATAAGTCACGTCCCAAACCGGCGTCGTGCGCGCTTCGCGAAATAACTCATCGATCACTGTCGGCTGTGTATGGCACTTGCACGATTGATGTTCCATCGCCTTGAAAAACACCGACTTGAGGCCGAACGACTCGGTATGCACCTCAGCGCTGGTGTATTTCAGTTGGCGCACTTGCGCACTCAAAGCGTTGAACCGAAGCGCCAATTCGTGAACCAGGTCCGACACATCCGTTGCAGGAAACAACTTCCAGGTCGGCGACCTGGACAAGCTGTACAACTTGAAATCCACCTCGCTGAGGGGCTGGTTCCTGGAAGTATTTCTGGCGATTTCCAGCGTTTCAGTGGTGAATCTGGCAAGGTCCGCCACGTACGTTGTGCACAGGCGCCGAGTGTCTGCACTACGCTCCCAGAACTCCTGCAGGTAGCGCGCATTGAAACTGGCGTTGATCAAACGCGAATCGCTGACCAGAACCGTCAGTTGATGACCGCTGGCCCTGCGGCGCTCAAAGACCCAGGGAATGTTGTTGAAGGTGGAATGAAGAGAACCAAGAAAGTAAGTGTAGCGGTCCAACGTCCGCCGCTGTGCTGCTTGAAACTCATGGGCAAGTGTATTCATGACCGTTTATAAGGCGGTGAACGCACCGTTCACCGCCTTGCCCCCCTTACTGCTGAATGGTTTTCAGAAACTGCCGGAGCTCGGAAATCGCGGCGATTGTGGCAACCGTGCGTTGCTCGACCGCCTGCGACTTGTCTTGTTTGAAGTCGTCTGCGAAGGACTTGAACCGGGTCACCAGATTCGAGAACTCATTCACGTAGCTCCAACGCTCCTCGTCCAACTGGTCGAGCACTTGCACCAGCAGAATCTTTCCATCAATCAGCTCAATGTCCTTGGTGTGCTTCTTCAACTGCGCCCTCAGATCACCTGCCTTCTCCTTGAGCTGGTTATAAGCCGCCAGCATGTTCAGATAGGAAATGGCCTCCCCGATACCCGAGATCATTTTTTTCAGAGTATCAATGGCGAACAGTGCAACCTGAACCTGCGGTGGTGCCAGACCCAGCGCTTTCAGGTTATCCAGCGTTAACCGGGCTTCCTGTCCGATCTTTTCCACCCCGGCCTTGGCGATCAGGTCAATCGCTTCGGATACCGATTTCATCTGTGTTTCCAGATCGACGAGTTTCTCTTCGGATTTGACTTTCAGCGTTGCGCTGAAGGCCCGATCCTGCTGCAGCGTGCCGATCCATTGCGCCGAAGCCGACCGGTCATAGGCGGTACTCAAACCGTTGTGCGTCACCTGTAAATCGTCCGCGTACTCGCAGACTTTCCTTGATACGTCTTTGAGTCTGCTTTCCATCTCCATATGAATTTCATCCGCATCTTCCGGGTATTCGAGAAGATCCTTCTGAGAAGCCCTGAGTTTATTCTGTGTGCTATCCAGATAAATCCAGGTTTTCTGGGCCTGATTACGAAGTTCAAAAGTAGCTTCCTGGATAACCGCCGTCAGGTCACTCATTGTGCGAACGGTGTTCGGAAGGTAGTTGAACTGTTCCCCCAGCATTCGCGCAGTGGTATCGCTTGCCTGAACAGACGCCGCGTGATTGCGCAAAGCGGCGATATCGAACTCCGAATGGGTTGGAACATTGTGTTGGGAAAACATCAGTACCTTACTCCTGAACATCATAGAACTGCTTGCGTACTCTTTATCTGCCGCAGCGAAGACGCCCAACAGCTGATCGGAATTCGTCTTGATCTGTTGCCATGGGTCAATGATCGCGAGAATCTGGTTCTTGAATTTTCTCAGGGAAGTTGCTTCGTGAATCAGATCAACTTCTTTTACAGATGCATTGATATATGTACTTAGCGCACTCCATACCAGCATCAGGTTTTGCGTAGCGACTTCGGCCTCTATCGCTACATAACTCAGATTCTGCAAATCGTCGCGCACTTTGTTCAGGGAACTCAGCGTCTGGTTTTTGCTGGCCATCAGCTGGTTGGAAGCCTGTTGCTCCGCCTTCAGCCTGTTTCGTTCCTTGCGGATCTTTTCAGCTTTGACGCCCTGATAGATACCGAGAATCAGACCACCGATATTCAGTGTCGCTGCCGCGGCAATCGCTTCCTGAACCAGTTGATCATATTGCTTGTTCAGTACATCGATTTCTTTCGAGCGCTGGTCGATCTCGCCCTGAAGAGCCTGAATGTCTGCCTGATAGGTATTGCGAGACACGAACTCCAGTCGCAGCTTGATCTCCGGCAGCACAGACTCGCGCATATCGGTGCCAAAGCTGTCGAGTTCGGATCTCACCTCCTCGGCCTTCGCATGGCACTGCATGACTTTGGCCATCATGCTTTTGAGATACTCCTTGATTTCCGGAACATCACCGGAAGGCAACTCCAGATCGGGGAGATTTGGAATCCTGCGCTTGAGCTCCAGATACTCTTGAGGCGTCTTGATATCGTATTCGTCCAGATATCTGGACGCTTTCAGGTCTTCGTAAATCTCTACAATGCCTTCACCTGTGCGAATGATGCTGCCGGCAAAAATCTTCAGGTCGGTCCCGGTCAGCATGATTTTTTCACGCAGCGGGGACCAGCGTTTCGCATGGTCGTAAGTGCGGGTAAATGTCCGTAGAAAGTCCACCGCCTTGAGACCAACACCCCCCACATCCCCGGCACCGTAGTTCAGATAGCTCCTGACATCCTCGATCCGAACCGGAAGCGACAGCCCGAGAACTTCATACTTGCGCAGGCTGATAATCTGCTCTTTGGTTAATTGAATACCGGTTTCCCGATTGTATTCTTCACCTTCGCCCAGCGAAGCATCTACAAACATTCGAGGTGCCTTTGCGGCAGCCTCGACGATCTTGCTGTCCATTTTGAATTCCATAAGAGACTCCTTGTCGCCTTCGGATATTTAATTAGCGTTATTTTGAAATACGACTTCATCAAATGGCTTACCCCACTCAATCGCCGTCACCGCAAAACAACACTAAGACAACAAGACGACAACCAACAAGCTCTTAAATATTAGTATTCAAGACAAATAAACATTCACTACGATGTTTAATCGATAGCAGCAAGATCAAATACATGACACCAGGCAGTTGCAAAACAAGTAATCAACGATTATCCAGTTCCGCCAAACGCAAACTATATGCATCGGCCATCGCACGCACTTCCGGATGCTGTGCATTCAACAAGGAAACACTGGCGACTCGCAGAAAATTCGCATTGCCCGCGTCCAGCGCCTTGCGCAACCACCCAAGGGCCTCCTCGATCCGGCCTTCATCGGCAAGCATTGCAGCGTGACTGAACTGCCCGCGAAAATCACCGCCCTCGGCGGCAAGGCGATACCAGTGGCGCGCCGTCGGCACATCTTGCGGGCAGTGGTGTCCGTCCTCCAGATACCGGCCCAGCAGATTCATCGATTTGGCATGCCCAGATTCGGCAGCCTGACGATAAAACGCCAGGGCTTGCGCGTGATTCTCCGCCGTCCCACGCCCGGTAGCGTGCAGATTGGCCAGGTTGTACATCGCCCAGTCCAACCCGTTTTGCGCAGCGATCCGATAATGCTGCGCGGCAATCGCGGCATTCGCGACGCATCCCCAGCCATGCTCATGACAACGGCCCAGCATGTTGCGCGCCATCAAGTGCCCTTGCCCGGCGGCGATGGCGAACCAGCGCAGTGCCAACGTTTGATCCTGAGCAATGCCACGGCCATCGAGCAGGATCTGCCCGAGCAACGCCTGCGCTTCAACAATGCCCTGGCCGGCGGCGAGCAGAATCGCCTGCGCCGCACGCGCCGGACTTTCTTCGAGCATCGCGCTGAGCTGCGCAACGTCGAGCACTTCCTCGCGCCGCAGTTGAAAACTCATACGTCAACCCAGCGCCGCAGCAGGTTGTGATAAGTGCCGGTCAGGCGAATCAGCGACGGGTGATCAGGCATGTCCTGAGTGAGCTGCTGGATCGCCCCGTCCATCTCGAACAGCAAGGCGCGCTGGCTGTCTTCGCGCACCAGACTCTGCGTCCAGAAGAACGACGCATAACGCGCGCCACGGGTGACGGCGTTGACCTTGTGCAGGCTGGTGCCGGGGTACAACACCATGTCGCCGGCGGGCAGTTTCACCCGTTGCGTGCCGAAGGTGTCCTGAATCTCCAGTTCGCCGCCGTCGTAGTCCTCGGGTTCACTGAAAAACAGCGTGGCCGACAGATCGGTGCGCACCCGCTCGATGCTGCCTTTGGGCTGACGCACGGCGTTGTCGATGTGAAAGTCGAAACTGCCGCCCGCCGTGTAGCAGTTGAGTAACGGCGGGAATACTTTGTGCGGCAGCGCGGCGGACATGAACAGCGGATTTTTCCACAGCCGCTCGAGCATCGCTGCACCGATTTCCTTGGCCAGCGGATGGCCTTCCGGCAGTTGCAGATTGTGTTTGGCCTTGGCCGACTGATAGCCGGCGGTGATTTTGCCATCGGCCCAGTCCGCCTGCTCCAGCGCCTCGCGGATGCGCTGCACTTCTTCTTTGCCGAACAGGCCGGGGATGTGCAGCAGCATGGCGATCGTACCTGATGGTAAAGGGGTGCCAATGGTATTGATTCTTATTGGCTGTGTAAAACCCATGTGACGGATGAACCGCCAAAAACCGTAAGGTTAAATTGTAAAGAATGTAAATTCGTCTCGAATAACAATGTTTCGCAATTGATACGAATACCCGTTTACCCTATATTCCGCGACCTCAAATCCTTGGGGAGGGGAATAAAAATGTCACGTCAACACGCACAATTGCCGGTCAGTTCACCACGTTTGCTTGCTTCGGCCATTGGTGTCGCCATCACCGCCGGCTCTGCTGGGCACATGGTCTTCGCCGCGGAAAAGACCGACAGCAAAGCTTCCGGCAATGCCATCGCCCTGGACGCTACCGCCATCACCGGCGAAGCGCAGGACTCGACGTCCTACCAGGTCGAAAAAGCCTCCTCGCCCAAGTACACCGCGCCGCTGGTCGATACCCCGCGCTCGGTCACCGTCATCCCGCAACAGGTGCTCAAAGACACCGGCGCCCTGAACATGCAGGACGCGCTACGCACCGTTCCGGGCATCACCTTCGGTGCCGGTGAAGGTGGCAACCCGCAGGGTGACCGTCCGTTCATCCGCGGCTTCGACGCTCAAGGCGACACCTATCTCGACGGCGTGCGCGACACCGGTTCGCAGAGCCGCGAAATCTTCGCTGTGGAAAACATTGAAGTCAGCAAAGGCCCGAACTCGGCCATCGGCGGTCGTGGCGCAGCCGGCGGCAGCATCAACCTGGTGAGCAAGAAAGCGCATCTGGGCAACTCGTTCGACGGTGGTTTCACCTGGGGCTCCGACCAGACCCAGCGTTACACCCTGGACGGCAATTACCAGTTCAGCGACACCGCTGCCGGCCGCCTGAACCTGATGAGCCACGAGAGCAATGTCGCCGGTCGCGACAAGGTCGACTACGACCGTTGGGGTATCGCGCCGTCCCTGGCGTTTGGTCTGGGCACCGACACCCGGGTCAACCTCGACTACTACCATCTGGAAAGCAACGACACCCCGGACTCGGGCATTCCTTACACCATTCCGGCCGGTGGTTCGGCGGCACGTACCAAGTCCAACCCGGACAAGCCGTACGCCGGTGGCGATCACAGCAACTTCTACGGTCTGGATCGCGACTTCCGCAAGGGCCGCACCGACACCGCGACTTTCGCCATCGAGCATGACCTGAGCGACTCGCTGACCATCAAGAACACCCTGCGCCACGGCACCAGCATGCAGGATTACATCCTGACTCAGCCGGACGACAGCAAGGGCAACGTCAACAATGGCAGCGTCTGGCGTCGTGCGAACACGCGGGTCAGCAACACCGAGACCACCACCAACCAGACTGATCTGTTCGGCAATTTCTACGTCGCCGGTTTCAAGAACAGCTTCTCCACCGGTGTCGAATACACCCGCGAGGAAGGCCAGAAATCCTCGTACAACGTCAACACCGACACCACGCCGCGCACCAGCGCCGCGACCACCAATTGCACCCCGTCGATGATTGGCGCATCGAGCGGCTACAACTGCACCTCGCTGTCGAATCCGAACCCGAACGATCCGTGGAACGGCGCGATCTCGCGCAACTACGCCGGTACCGACACCAAGGCCAACACCTACGCGCTGTATGCGTTCGACACCCTGGAATTGTCCGAGCAGTGGCTGGTGAACATGGGCCTGCGTTACGACCACTTCGACACCGACTACAAGACCTACAACAACGCCGGCACCACCACCTCCAAAGGGGATGACACCAGCGAATTCGTCACCGGTCAGTTCGGCGTGGTCTACAAACCGGCACCGAACGGCAGCATCTACGCCTCCTACGCAACCTCCGCGACGCCTCCGGGCAACACCCTCGGCGAAGGCCAGGAAGGCAACCCGCTGGGCGGCACTCCGGACCGCAATGGCAACCTGCTCAAGAGCGACATGGAGCCGGAAACCACCAAGAACTACGAAATCGGTACCAAGTGGGATCTGCTGAACGATCGTCTGTCGCTGACCGCTGACATCTTCCGCACCGAGAAAGAAAACGCTCGCGTGCAAGTCGACACCACCTCTTACGAGAACGCCGGCAAGACCCGCGTGCAAGGTATCGAGCTGTCGGCCAGCGGCAAGATCACCGACAAGTGGCAAGTGTTCGCCGGTTACGCCTACATGGACAGCGAACAGGTGGACGGTGGTGACCTGCCGGCCAACAAGGCCAACAACGGTAACGAGTTGCCCAACACGCCGAAAAACAGCGCCAGCCTGTGGACCACTTATCAGGTCACGCCGAAGCTGACCCTCGGTGGCGGCGCGTTCTACGTCGACGACGTCTACGGCAGCGTGGCTAACACCACGATGGTCGATTCCTATGTCCGTTACGACGCGATGGCCGCCTACAAGCTGAGCAAGAACGTCGACCTGCAACTCAACGTGCAGAACCTGACCAACGAGGTCTACTACGACAAAGCCTTCTCGACGCACTTCGCCAATCAGGCGGCGGGCCGCACGGCATTGTTGAGCACCAACTTCCACTTCTGACCGATGTGGAAACCTGTGGGAGCGAGCCTGCTCGCGAAAGCGGTGGGTCAGTCAAGTAGAGGCTGACTGACACGACGCCTTCGCGAGCAGGCTCGCTCCCACACGGTCTGCGCCGCAAGGCTTGGCCCCGTTCATTCATGTGAACGGGGTTTTGTGCGTAATCAAAGAAGCTCTCGACAACCCACGGCATAATGCGCGCCGTGATGACAATTTTCGAACGGACAAGGCGAGCGACGTGTTGAAGAAAACCCTGTTCCAGTTGCACTGGTTTTTCGGCATCACTGCCGGGCTGGTGCTGGCCCTGATGGGCATTACCGGTGCCGCCTATTCGTTCCAGGACGAAATCCTGCGGGCGCTGAACCCGTCGGTGTTGCAGGTGGAAAAACAGGTCGCTGGCGTCCTGCCTCCAGTCGAGCTGGTGGAACACATCGAAGCGAACTCCGGCAAGAAAGTCGGCATGCTCTGGGTCGAGACCGACAGCGGCAACGCCGCACGCGTCTACTTCACCCCGCCCAAAGGCGAACGTCGCGGCGAGATGCGCTACTTCGATCCGTACACCGGCGAGTTCATGGGCGACGCGGTGGGCCAGGACTTTTTCGGTCTGATGCTGCAACTGCACCGCTTCCTCGCCATGGGCGATACCGGCCGCAACATCACCGGCGCCTGCACCCTGATCCTGCTGTTCTTCTGCCTCTCCGGGCTGTACCTGCGCTGGCCGCGCCAGTGGAACAGCTGGCGCGTGTGGCTGACCCTCGACTGGCAGAAAAAGGGCCGCAGCTTCAACTGGGATCTGCACTCGGTGGCCGGCACCTGGTGTCTGCTGGTGTATCTGCTGCTGGCGTTGACCGGGTTGTCCTGGTCGTACGAGTGGTACAACAAAGGTCTGACCAGACTGCTTTCCGATGCGCCGCAAAACGAGCGCATGCGCGGCGGTCGTGGCCCGGCGCCGGAAGGCCCGGCTCCCAGCGCTGACTACGCGGCGATGTGGAGCAGCATCTACAGCGCTGCCGGCCCGGGCCTGTCGGCGTATAACATCCGCATGCCGCCAATGGCCGGGCAACCGGCGACCGTGTTCTACCTGCTCGACAGTTCGCCGCATGATCGCGCGCTGAACCAGATCACCCTCGACCCGGCCACCGGCATCGTCAAACGTGTCGACCGCTACGCCGACAAGAGCTTCAAGGCACAGCTGTTGACCAGCATTTACGCACTGCACGTCGGCAGCTATTTCGGTCTGGCCGGACGGATCATCGTCACCCTCGCGGCGGTGTGCATGCCGCTGTTTTTCATCACCGGATGGCTGCTGTATCTGGACCGCCGGCGCAAGAAAAAACAGATTCAGGACGCACGCAAAGGTCTTCAGGCACCGGCCGGTGATGCACCGGCATGGCTGGTGGGTTTCGCCACTCAGAGTGGTTTCGCCGAACAACTGGCGTGGCAAACCGCCGGGCAATTACAGGCCGCCGGGTTGCCGGTGAAGGTGCAGCCGCTGGCGGACATCACCGCCGAGGAGCTGCGCGAATCGAGCAATGCGTTGTTCGTGGTCAGCACGTTCGGCGACGGCGAAGCACCGGACAGCGCACGCGGTTTCGAACGCAAAGTGCTGCGCAACGCTGCCAGCTTCGACGGCCTGAACTATGCGATGCTGGGCCTCGGCGATCGCCAGTACCCACACTTCTGCGGCTTCGCCCGACGCCTGCATCAGTGGCTCGGCGATCACGGCGGCAAGACCCTGTTCGCTCCGGTCGAAGTCGACAGCGGCGACCCGTACGCCCTGCGTCACTGGCAGACGCAGCTCGGCCTGATCACCGGACAAGCGCCGGTCGACACCTGGCAAGCGCCGAGCTACGACAACTGGACGCTGGTCAGCCGCGAACTGATGAACCCCGACAGCAGCGGCGCGCCGATTTACCTGTTGGGCCTGAAGGCGCCGAGTACCAGCAGCTGGCTGGCCGGGGATCTGGTAGAGGTGCTGCCACGCAATTGCGCGTGGGCGGTCGAACATTTCCTCGACGGCCTCGGCATTCGCGGCGAAACCCGCGTGACGATCAACGGCCTGGAAGAGCCGCTGGAAGTCGCCCTCGCCTCGCGCCAACTGCCCGAGCATCGCGCGCATCTGGTTGGCCTGCATGCGCAAGCGCTGGTGGATGCGATGGTGCCGCTGGCGATGCGCGAGTACTCGATTGCCTCGATTGCCGCTGACGGTGTGCTGGAGTTGATCGTGCGCCAGGAACAACACAGCGATGGCAACCTGGGCATCGGTTCCGGTTGGCTGACCGAACATGCCCCGGTCGGCGGCAGCATCAGCCTGCGCGTGCGGCGCAACAGTGGCTTCCACCTGCCAAACGAACCGGTGCCGATGATTCTGCTGGGCAACGGCACCGGCCTCGCCGGGCTGCGCAGCCTGCTCAAGGCACGCATCGCCGACGGTCAGCAGCGTCACTGGCTGCTGTTCGGCGAGCGCAATCGCGAGCACGATTTCCTCTGCCGCGCGGAGCTGGAAGAGTGGTTGATCAATGGCGATCTGGCGCGACTGGATCTGGCGTTTTCGCGGGATCAGGCGCAAAAGATTTACGTGCAGGATCGCCTGCGCGAATCCGCTGACGAACTGAAGAAATGGCTGGCTGACGGTGCGGTGATCTACATCTGCGGCAGCCTGCAGGGCATGGCCGCCGGCGTCGATCAGGCACTCAACGACATCCTCGGTACCACCGAAGTCGAACGTCTGATCGAACAGGGCCGCTATCGCCGCGACGTTTATTGACTCAGCCAAAGAGCCCCTCACCCTAACCCTCTCCCGGAGGGAGAGGGGACTGATTGGGGGATGCCGGATAAATACGCCGACCTGAAGGTGATGTACCGAATCCGTAATCGACTCGGTCTTTCAGGTCGATGTACAACTCGATACAACTCCGTAGGCTCCCTCTCCCCGAAAAAGAGGGGGCTGATTGGGGATGCCGAATTACGCCGCTATGAAGGTGATTCACCGAATCCATAATCGACTCGGTCTTTCAGGTCGATGTACAACTCGATACAACTCCGTAGGCTCCCTCTCCCTCCGGGAGAGGGCTGGGGTGAGGGTCCTCGTCTACAGTGAGATTTCCAGCCACTTCACAAGGATCGTGAAGCATGCAAAATCGCCTCACTCTCGCTCAGTTCGCCCGCCAGTTACGCAGCAGCCAAACCGATTGCGAACAATTACTCTGGCAAAAGCTTCGTTCACGCCAAGTCGCCAATCTGAAATTCCGCAGGCAGTTTCCATGTCCGCCCTATGTCCTGGATTTTTACTGCGTAGAGCTGAAACTGGCGATTGAGCTGGATGGGGGTCAACACTATGAAATAGCGGGCTTGATCCACGATCAACGTCGGACGCTTTTCCTGGAACGTCAGGGCATTGAAGTTGTGCGATTCAGTAATCTCGAAGTAATGCAGCAGATGGATGATGTACTGGAGCAAATCACAAGAATTGCCGCGAATCGAAAAACACCCTCACCCTCCAAGCGGTCCGACATTTCGGGAGGGCCGGGGTGAGGGTTGTTTTTGATCTTCAAACTGGCTGCAATTTCTGCTCGAAAACCGCTACCCCATTCAAATCTCGCAACACCACACTCATCTCCCCGCTCTGCCCTTCGATGTTCACCTCGCCAAAGAACTGAAACCCGGCAAACGGTGAAGCGTTCTGCGTCGGTGGTGCTTTCTGGAACACCACTTCCGGGCCAAAGGTCTTGTCCAGCGGATTAGGCCCGAAACTGCCGGCATTCAGCGGCCCGGCGACAAATTCCCAGAACGGTTCGAAATCCTGAAACGCCGCGCGATCCGGGTGGTAATGATGCGCCGCGCAGTAATGCACGTCCGCGGTCAGAAACACGAAATTGCGCACATGCTGCGCCCGCAGAAAACCGAGCAGTTCGGCGACTTCCAGCTCTCGTCCCTGAGCCGGGCCGGGATCACCGTTGGCCACCGCTTCCCAGCGTGCGACGCCCGGGCTGACCTCGCCGTCTGGAACGCCGAGGCCGATCGGCATGTCGGCGGCGATCACCTTCCACTGTGCCTTGGAGTGCTTCAAGCCACGCTTGAGCCAGTCCAGTTGTTCACGTCCCAAAAACGGTTTGGCCGCGCCAAGGTTGTCGTCGTTGGCCCCGCGATAGCTGCGCATGTCGAGCACGAACACGTCGAGCATCGGCCCGTAGCTGAGCTTGCGATAAATCCGCCCGCCGCCATCGGCCGCCTGCAAACGCATCGGCGAATATTCCAGCCAGGCCTTGCGCGCACGGCCGACCAGGGTGTGGATATCTTTCTCTTGATAACGCTCGTCAAGCTGCTTGCCCGGCGACCAGTTGTTGACCACTTCGTGGTCGTCCCACTGCCAGATCTGCGGTACTTCGGCGTTGAAGCGGCGAATGTTTTCATCCATCAGGTTGTAGCGGTAATTGCCGCGATAGTCGTCGAGGGTCTGCGCCACTTTGCTCTTGGCCTCGGTGGTGAGGTTGCGCCAGATCCGCCCGCCTTCGGTGGTCACTTGCGCCGGCACCGGGCCGTCGGCGTAGATGGTGTCGCCGCTGTGGATAAAGAAGTCCGGCAGGCGCAAGCGCATGGATTCGTAGATACGCATGCCACCGATGTCCGGGTTGATGCCAAAGCCCTGGCCGACGGTGTCACCGCTCCAGACGAAACGGATGTTGCGTCGCGCCTTCGGTGCGCTGCGCAAATGGCCGAGCCACGGCTCGCTGGCGACGCCGGATTGTGCGTCCTTGAAATACACCCGATAGAAAATCGCCTGATCGGCGGGCAGCCCGGTCAGTTCGACACGGGCAGTAAAGTCGGTGCGCGCATCGGCCAGCGTCGAGACGACACGGCGCGGGTGGCGAAACTGGCTGCGCGTGTCCCACTCGACCACCATCCGCGCCGGACGGTCGCTGCGGCTCCAGATCATCGCGCGGTCGCCTTGCAGGTCGCCGGACTGCACGCCGTCGGTGAGTTGCGGCCGATCCTTGACCGACGCGATCACTGCCGGCGCCAGCCCCGGCATCAGCAGCCCGGCACCGACAACCTGCATGACCCGTCGGCGACCAATGTTGAAATCGCTCATGCGTGTTCTCCCTGAAAAAAGGAAAACTTAAGCACGGCTATATGAACTCGCCATGACACCACTAACCATTGTGGGAGCGAGCCTGCTCGCGAAAGCGGTGTGCCAGTCAACATACATGTCGCTGGCAGATTGCATTCGCGAGCAGGCTCGCTCCCACAGGGAAATTTGCGTTGCCCGTCAAGCCTTCGCCGGTTCCAGCGCCAACTCAACGGCTTCCGGACGCTTGACCGTCGCATAGACAACAGCCGTCAACACACTCCCCGCAACAATCGCCAGCAGATACAACAACGCATGATTGATCGCATTCGGAATCGCCAGCACAAACAAGCCACCGTGCGGCGCCATCAGTTTGCAGCCGAAGTACATCGACAACGCGCCGGTCAATGCACCGCCGGCGATGCTCGCCGGAATCACCCGCAACGGGTCTTTGGCGGCAAACGGAATTGCCCCTTCAGAGATAAAGCACAGCCCCAGCACCAGCGCCGCTTTACCGGCCTCGCGCTCGGTCTGGGCGAACTTGCGGCGGGCGATGAAGGTGGCGATGCCAAGCCCAATGGGCGGCACCATGCCGGCAGCCATGGTTGCGGCCATCGGTGCATAACTCTGCGAAGCCAGCAGCCCCACCGAAAACGCATACGCGGCTTTGTTGATCGGCCCGCCGAGGTCGACGCACATCATGCCGCCGAGCAACACGCCGAGCAGAATCGCGTTGGTGGTGCCCATGCTGTCGAGGAAATGCGTCAGCGCCGCGAGCATCCCGGCGACCGGTTTACCCACCACGTAGATCATCACCAGACCGGTGAACAGGCTGGCGAACAACGGGATGATCAGAATCGGTTTCAGCGCTTCCAGACTCTGCGGCAACGCCACATAACGACTGATGGCCTTGGCCGCATAACCGGCGATGAAACCGGCGACGATCCCGCCGATGAACCCGGCGCCCAACGTGCTGGCGAGCAAACCACCAATCATCCCCGGTGCCAGGCCCGGACGGTCGGCGATCGAGTAGGCGATGTAACCGGCGAGCAGCGGCACCATCAGTTTGAACGCGGTCTCGCCGCCGATCTGCATCAGCGCTGCCGCCAGCGTGCCTTCTTCCTTGAACGCGGTGATGCCGAAGACGAAAGACAGCGCGATCATCAACCCACCGGCCACCACCATCGGCAGCATGAACGACACGCCCGTCAGCAGGTGTTTGTAAACGCCGGTTTTCTCTTGCTTGGCCGGCGCCTTGCCGTCGCTCGCAGCGCTCTCCACCTGAGCTTCGGCGAGGGCTTTTTTCAGCGTCGCTTCGGACTGTTTGAGGGCAATGCCGGTGCCGCAGCGATAGATTTTCTTGCCGGCAAAACGCTCGGTGGCGACTTCGATGTCCGCCGCCAACAACACCACGTCAGCCTCGGCAATCGCCCTCGCGCTGAGCGGGGTTTTCGCGCCCACCGAACCCTGGGTTTCGACGTGCAGTTCATAGCCCAGACGCTTGGCCGTCTGCTGCAACGCCTCGGCCGCCATGAAGGTGTGGGCAACCCCGGTCGGGCACGCAGTGATGGCGACGATGCGTGGCGCACGTGGCGCAGCGGCAACCGGGACGGCTTCGCTGGCGAGGTAAACTTCAGCCTCTTGCGCACCGCGACGCAGCACCGCTTCGACATCTTGCAGCGCTTGCGCCGGGGCGATGCGGAACACGCGCTTGCCGACGAAACGCGTCATGTCGATGTCACCAGTGGCCACCAGCAGCACCCACTCCGCCGCCTCAATGGTGGCGGCCGACAATTCACGTTCCGGGTGCGCCGCATCGACCACTTCAACGCTGGTGCTCCAGCCCTGACGCTGGGCCGCCGCGTCGAGCAGACGGGCGCACAGCACACTGGTGACCATGCCGTTCGGGCAGGCCGTGACAATGGCTAATTTCATGACAAACCCTCTTATTGTTCTGTCAGGGGACGCACGCGCACGCCCTGTTCGAGCCGCGCCAGTTGCGCCGCATCGTTGATGCCGAAGCCGATTTGCGTCACCGCCATCGCGGCAATCGCCGTGGCCGTGCGCAGGGTCTGCTCGGGCGTGTCGGCACTAAGCAGACCGTGGAGCATGCCGGCCAGCAGCGAATCGCCGGCCCCTACCGTGCTGGCGACCGTAACCTTCGGCGGCGTGGCATGCAGCGCCGAGCCGACACTGAACCAGTTCACACCGTCGGCACCGTGGGAGATCACCACGTGCTCGATGCCTTTGGCATGCAGGCACGCTGCAGCCTGGGCTTCGGCGGCGTGGGAGACCACATCGCAATCGAGCGCATCGGCGAGTTCTTCGGTGTTCGGTTTGATCAGCCACGGGCGTGCTTCAATGGCGGCGCGCAAGGCTTCGCCACTGCTGTCGAGGGCGACGTTCAGGCCGAGGCCGTTCAGGTGTTCGATCAACTCGCGCAACCACTGCGCACTGACGCCACGCGGCAGACTGCCGGCGACCACCACCGCATCATGCCCCGGAGCGATCCGCAGCAGACGCTCAAGCAACGCCTGCTGCGCCGCCGCATCGACCACTGGCCCCGGACCGTTGATGTCGGTGATGCGCCCGTCGTGCTCGGCGACCTTGATGTTGCTGCGCGTCTCCCCCGGCACACGGATGAAGGCGTCGACAAAACCGCGCTTGGCAAACAGGGTTTCGAAGGCTTGCAGATTGTCTTCGCCGAGAAAGCCGCTGACCGTCAGTTGATGCCCGAGGTCTGCGAGTACCTGGGCGACGTTCACGCCCTTGCCGGCGGCATGGGTGTGCATCTCGTCGCTGCGGTTGACCTGACCGGCCTCCAGGCGTGGCAACTCGACCGTGAGGTCCAGCGCCGGGTTGAGGGTCAGGGTGAGAATCTTGGCCATTACAGGGCCTCCACTAATGCACGCACTTCGTTTGCGCTGCCCACGGTGAGGGCTTGTTGAGCAAGGGTTTGCGCCTGGGGCAGGCTGAGTTCGCGGATGCGCGCCTTGACCTCGGCGATGCTGCGCCCGGACACGCTCAGCTCATCAACGCCGAGGCCGACCAGCACCGGCACCGCCAGCGGATCCGCCGCCAGCTCGCCGCACACACCGACCCATTTGCCATGGGCATGCGCAGCGCGCACGGTGATGTCGATCAGTTGCAGCACCGCCGGGTGCAGGCCGTCAGCCTGGGCCGAAAGCGTCGGGTGACCACGGTCGATGGCCAGGGTGTATTGCGTGAGGTCGTTGGTGCCGACGCTGAAAAAGTCGACTTCCTTGGCCAGCACCGGCGCCAGCAACGCAGCGGACGGCACCTCGATCATGATCCCCAGTTGCAAGTCCGCGACCGGGATCTCCGCACGCAGGCGTTCGGTCATGTCGCGGGCCTGACGCCACTCTTCAACGCTGCCGACCATCGGGAACATGATCCGCAACGGCCGGTTGTCCGCCGAACGCAGCAAGGCGCGCAACTGCGCTTCCATGACCTGCGGACGCTGCAGCGTCAGGCGAATGCCACGCACGCCGAGGAACGGGTTTTCTTCCTTGGCGATCGGCCAATACGGCAGTGGTTTGTCGCCACCGACATCAAGGGTGCGCACCACCAGCGGCCGACCGGCGAGGCCATCGAGAACGCGGCGGTATTCGGCTTCCTGAGTGGCTTCGTCCGGCGCCTGCGGGTGGGCCATGAAAATCAGTTCGGTGCGCAGCAGACCGATGCCTTCCGCGCCCTGCTCGACCGCAGCAGTGACACCGGCGCTTTCACCGATGTTGGCGAACACTTCCACGGCGTGACCGTCGCTGGTGTGCGCCGGTTGATGACGTTGCTCGGCGGCAGCCTTGAGGCGCTGCTCACGGGTGTCGCGTTCCTCGGCGGCACGTTGCAGGGTCGCGGCATCGGCGTCGACGTGCAGGCGACCGCGCTGGCCGTCGAGAAGCAACGGCGTGCCCGGTTCCAGCAGCAGCACCGCTGCGCCCGCACCGACCAGCGCCGGAATTCCGAGAGCACGGGCGACGATTGCACTGTGCGCGGTGGCGCCGCCGCGCGCGGTAAGAATCCCCGCTACCCGCGCCGGATCCAGCCGCGCCACGTCCGACGGGCCGACTTCGTCCATCACCAGAATGTACGGCTGCTCCGGCTCGTTCGGTGTCTGCACGCCGCAAAGTTGCGCCAGCACCCGGCGACCGATGTCCCGCAGATCCGCCGCCCGCTCGGCGAGCAACGCGTCCTGCAGCGATTCCTGTTGTCTGGCTGCCGCTTCGATCACCGCCATCCACGCCGCTTCGGCGCTTTCGCCCTGCTTGAGGCGAGTGTCGACTTCGTCGGTCAGTTCCGGGTCGTCGAGCATTTCCTGGTGAGTGATAAAGATCTCGCGGATGGCTTTGGCCTTGCTGCGTTCGATCAGGCCCTGAATGTCACGGCGCACATCGTTCAGCGCTTGCTTGAGACGTTCGCGCTCGATGGCGGCGGACTCGCCGCGCAACGGGTAATCAATGGCTTGCTGCACCTGAATGTGCGCCGGTCCAATGGCGATGCCCGGCGCGGCAGGGATCGCCTGCAACTGCGCACCGGACGCCGGGGCGATCAGCACCTCGGCAATATCGGTGATGACTTCGCGTTGCTGACTCACGGCCGGCAGCGGTTCGACTTCTTCACCGAGGCCTTCTTCGATAGCGGCCAGCAATGCAGGCAAGGCATCGGCGGCGATGCTCGGCTCGGCGATCAACTCCAGCACCTGACCACGCCGCGCACCGAGGCTCAGCAGTTTGCTCAGGCTTTTCACCGACACGGCGCTGTCCGCGCTGTCGACGATGCGCACACGGATTTCGCCGTCAAAACTCTTCGCCAGTTGCGCAAGGATCTTCGCCGGACGTGCATGCAGACCGTGGGCATTCGCCAGGGCAATACGCGCGCTCGGCCAGTCGGCGGGCAGTTCGCCACCGAGCACTTCGAGGACTTTGCGGCTGCTGGTAGCACGACCCAGTTCATGGCCGCGACCTTCAATCAACAACGCGCACAGACGTTCGAGCAGCGCCTGATGCGCCTCGCCCAAACTGGCCAGGCAGAACAGACCGCTGAGCGGCTGGCCGAGGTAACGCATCGGTTTGTCCGGGGTGACGAACGCCAGGCCCGGGCGCTTCACGGTTTGCTCGCTGTGCAGCCACCACAGGCCATCACCCAGCGGCAGCGCTTCGACTTGTTGCAGCACACCGGCAAAACCGTTGCTCACACAATCGGCCTGCCGCAGCAGTCGTGCGCCACGCCAGACCAGTTCTTCGAAATCGTCAGCCGACACGCCGAGGCCGATCATCTGCGCATCCAGCGCCAATTCCTGCGGCGCACCTTGCAGCAGTTTCAGCAGCGCTTCCGGCGAGCTGGCGCGGCGCAGGGCCTGGCCCAGATCGGTCTCGCCGAGGGCGCGGGTCAGCAGTTGCAGCAGGCGCAGGTGTTCGTCGGATTTGGCGGCGATGCCGATCGCCAGATACACGATCTGGCCATCACCCCAATCCACGCCCTCGGGAAACTGCATCAGCCGCACGCCAGTGGCGAACACCTGATCGCGGGTCTCGGGCGTACCGTGGGGGATGGCAATACCCTGGCCGAGAAAGGTCGAGCCCTGGGCTTCCCGGGCCTGCAAGCCGGCGAGGTAACCGTCGGCGACCAGGCCATCGGCCACCAGATGATTGGCGAGCAATTGCAGGGCGGCGGGTTTATCCACAGCCGATTGGCCCATGGATATCTGCTCTATAGTGAGCTCGAGCATGCGATCTCCTTTTTGGCACATGGATGCGCCAGGATATTGTTTTGAATGGTCACAGCTTAGGCGCTGGTCAGCCTGCTTTTCAGCGGCCGTTTTGGCGGTTTCACGGCAGAACCGGCCAAAGGCGTCTAAAACGTAGAAAATACGCTTGCTGAAACGTTTAATCTAGATTGATCGGCACGTTACTCGATAATGTCTCATCCTTGAAGTCCAACTTGTCGGATGCGCTGCGACAATAGTCGTCTGCCTGAATCGGGTAGGATTGGCGAAAATGTCGCGGCAAGCTCGAAAAAACAAGGAAATACCGGGTTGAAACTCAGTGATATCGCGCGGTTGGCCGGAGTGTCCGTGACCACCGCCAGCTACGTCATCAACGGCAAGGCCGAACAGCAACGCATCAGCAACGCCACGGTCGAGCGGGTGCGTGCGGTCGTCGAACAGCACGGCTTCACCCCCAATCCACAAGCGGCCGGGTTGCGCAGTCGGCACACCCGCACGTTGGGCTTTATTCTGCCGGATCTGGAAAACCCCAGTTATGCGCGGATCGCCAAACTGCTCGAGCAAGGCGCGCGGGCGCGGGGTTATCAGTTGCTGATCGCCAGCTCCGACGATGCGCCGGACAGCGAGCGCCAGTTGCTGCAACTGTTCAAGGCGCGCCGCTGCGATGCGCTGATCGTCGCCAGTTGCCTGCCGGCCGGTGACGACAGCTATCGCCAGTTGCAGGCCAAGGGTCTGCCGATCATCGCCATCGACCGGGTCATGGAACCCGAGCACTTCTGCTCGGTGATCAGTGACGACCGCGAAGCCAGCCTGCACCTGACTCAGAGCCTGCTCGATCCGCAGCCGAAACAGATCGTGCTGCTCGGTGCGCGCCCGGAGCTGAGCATCAGTCAGGAACGTGCGGCCGGCTTCAAGCAGGCACTGCTCGACTTCAAAGGCGAAGTGCTGATCGAGCACGCCGAGTCCTTCAGCCGCGAATGCGGCAAGCAACTGATGGAAGAACTCCTGCAACGTCTGGGGCATTTGCCGGATGCGCTGGTGACCACCTCCTACGTGCTGCTGCAGGGCGTGTTCGATGCGCTGCATGACTTCCCGCTCAAATCCCGTCCGCTGCGCCTGGGCACCTTCGGTGACACGCAGTTGCTGGACTTCCTGCCATTGCCGGTCAACGCCATGGCCCAGCAGCACCAGTTGATCGCCGACAAGGCGCTGGAGCTGGCGTTGGCTGCGGTTGAGCAAGCCGAATACAAGCCTGGCGTGCAGGCCATCGCGCGGACCTTCAAGCAGCGTATTCACCGGGACTGAGCCGTGGAGCTGATCGACAGCCACACCCACCTCGACTTCCCCGACTTCGACGCCGATCGCGCGGCGTTGCTCGCCGAAAGCCGCGCTCTCGGCGTGCGGCGGATGGTGCTGCTGGGGGTTTATCAGGGCAATTGGCAACGGCTGTGGGATCTGGTGCAGAGCGATGCCGACTTGTATGCAGCGTTCGGTCTGCATCCGGTGTACCTCGATCAGCATCGCCCCGAAGACCTGCGCGCACTCGGCGACTGGCTGACGCGGCTGCGCGGCCATCGGCAACTGTGTGCGGTGGGCGAGATCGGTCTGGATTACTTCATCGAAACCCTCGACCGCGAACGCCAGCAAGCGCTGTTCGAGGCGCAGCTGCAACTGGCGGCAGACTTCGATTTGCCGGCGCTGATCCACGTCCGCCGCAGCCACGCAGCCGTAATCGCCACGCTCAAGCGCTTCAAGCTCAAACGCGCCGGGATCATCCACGCCTTCGCCGGCAGCCGCGAAGAGGCACGCGAATACATCAAACTCGGGTTCAAACTGGGTCTGGGCGGCGCGCCAACCTGGCCGCAGGCGTTGCGCATGCATCGCGTGCTGGCGGAGTTGCCGCTGGCGTCGATCGTGCTGGAAACCGACTCACCGGACATGGCACCGGCGATGTTTCCCGGCGTACGCAATACACCGGCACACTTGCCGGCGATCTGTGCGGCGCTCGCCGAGTTGATGAACATCAGCCTGGAACAACTGGCCGCTGCCAGCACTGCCAACAGCTGCGAAGTATTCGGTTGGTAACACGCCTTCTGTAGGAGCTGCGGCACGCTGCGATCTTTTGCTCCTCGCCCTTAAACAAGATCAAAAGATCGCAGCCTCGTTTCACTCGGCAGCTCCTACAGTCGGTTCGCATGAGCTCTGACTGCGTCGAGGATCAGGGTCATGTGCTGACGGTGGTGAAAAAAACGCAGCAGCGCGAAGTACGCGAAAAGCACGATCAGTGAAGCGTTCAGTTGCTCAGTCACACTGAGCAAGCCGATCCATTCCATGACCAGCGCCACCAGCAATGCGGTGCACACGGTTACCGAAGCGCTGAAGCGCAGCAATCCCAGCGAATCGAGGGACTTGAAGCGTTTGATCTGTTTCGGGCAACGCAACTCCAGAGTTTTCTGGCAGTGCGCGCAAGTGAACGGTTCGTTGATTGCGATGGCGTTGAGCTGCCATGGCTTGAGTAACTGCGTGGTCTGGCAATGAGCACAACGGCCCTGGACTCCCAGGGTTGCAACGGACATGAGCGGCCTCCTCGACGCCATCAGCGGAACACGGATACTGGCTCATTAATGACGAAAAGCCAGCCGTCGGAAGAAAACAGGAATTGGCTTACGCACGTAAGTATCAATGCATTACAAAATGTTCTGACATCTGCCCTGCTCCCCCTGTTGGAATGAGCATGTAGTGAGGGGATTCATCCCCGATGGACTGCGCAGCAGTCCCTGATCACTTGCAGGCATGGGGGCGCGGCAGGATTCAGACGCGGAACGCACTGATCAGCTGTTTGAGTTCCACCACCTGCGCCGACAATGCCCGGCTGGCGTCCTCGGTCTGATGCGCACCTTGGGCCGTGCGTTCACCGGCGCGGTTGATCTCGACGATGTTCTGGTCGATGTCATGCGCGACGGCGGTCTGCTGCTCCACGGCAGCGGCGATCTGCTGGTTCTGATCGACGATCATGCCTACCGCACCCAAGATATTTTCCAACGCCTGCTGGACCTTTTCCGACTGCCCGACCGTGCCGTTGGCCATCTGATGGCTGACGCCCATGGCTTTCACCGCCGCACCCACGCCGCCATGCAGTTTGGCGATCATCTGTTCGATTTCCTCGGTCGATTGCTGAGTGCGTTTGGCCAACGTACGCACTTCGTCCGCCACCACCGCAAATCCTCGGCCCTGCTCGCCGGCACGGGCGGCTTCGATGGCCGCGTTAAGCGCCAGCAGATTGGTCTGCTCGGCAATGCTCTTGATCACTTCCAGCACGCGGCTGATCGACTGGCTGTCGCTGGCCAACTGATTGATCACCAGCACCGATTGGTCGATCTCGCTGGCCAGCGCAGCAATGCTGCCCTGCTGCGACTCCACCAGTGTGCGACCGCTGACGGTTTCATCGTTGACGCTGTGCGCGCTGCTCACCGCTGCCGCCGCGCTGCGTGCGACTTCCAGCGAGGTCGCCGACATCTGATTCATCGCGGTCGCGACTTGCTCGATCTGCGTGCGCTGCCCGGCCACCGCCTGATTGCTTTGCGCGGAGACGTTTTCCACCTGCCCGGCCTGGCGCTCGACCTCGGCCACGGTATGGCCGACCCGTTCGATCAAGTCGTGGATCTTCCTTACGGTGCCGTTGAACACCTCGCCCAGCTCGCCGAGTTCATCGCGGCTGCTGGCCTTGAAATTGACCGTCATGTCACCGGCCGCGACCTTGTCCATCATCGCGCCCAAACGCTTGAGCGTGGTGCGGGTCGAGGCGTAGAAACCCGCGTAGAGATAGAAAATCAGCACGAACACCACCGCCAGCGCCACCGCCTGCAACACCATGTGCGTGCGGTTTTGCGCCAGGCGCTGCTGCAGTTGGGTATCGAGAAATTTCAAGGTCGCGTCATTGAGCTGGTAGGTCTGCGCCATCAGCCCGGTGACTTGGTCGTAAAACACCTGCCACGGAGTATCGAGGGTCTCGGCCACCACGACTTTCGCTTCAAACAGTTCACTGGCCTGTTTGAGCGAGGTCTTGCTGCTGTCGGACGGCGCGCTGAGGCTGGCGCGCGCGGCGTTGCTGGAATCGAGGGCATCCTGCAATTTCAGTGCGTATTCGGCCTGGAGCTTTTCGATCTGCGCCAGCAACTCGTCGAAGCGGGTACTCGACGAGCTGTTGAGAAAGCCCTGCCCCAACGAATACGAGCCAATGGCCCGACCTTCGCCGAGGGTTTGGGTGACGCCCGGGGTAATGTTGGTGAGCAACTCGCTGAGCTGGCGGATGTCGCTCTGGTTGTCACGGCTCAAACCGGCCTGACTGGCGATGATCTGGCTGAAAATCTGCGCGTTGCCGAGCAGCTTGCCGATCATTGCGCTTTTGCTTTGCAGGGAGCTTTCCACCTGTTGGACCTTGAACGCGCTGATCATCTCATCGCGTTTGCCGTCGAACAGTTTGATCTGTTCGGGATCGTCAGTCATCGCCTGCAGACCTTGCAAGCGCGCCAGCACGGCTTGCTCCAGGCTGCTGATCTGCGCCTCGAGGTTGTCGGCCTTGCCCGACTGCCCGAGGACGACGTTGATCTGTACCAGATTGTTCAGGGTTTCCAGATCCCGGCGCAGGCTCAGGCTGCTGCCCAGCAGATCGAGGCTCTGCAATTCGACCCGGGTGCCCTGGAATTCGCGGTAGGAATCGCGCACCAGATAGAAATTGGTCACCAGCATCGGCACCAGGAACAGCACGCTGATCAGGCTGAACTTCATGCCGAAGCTCAGACGGTTCATCAGCGAGACGGCGGGATAGAGCAAGCTCTTCACTGGAAGTCTCCCTTGGTTTTTCTTGTTTTTATTGGCAGGCGCGGGGCGACAGCAGATAGCCACTATCGGGCGCTGTCTCTGTATAGCTCAAATCGGCGGGAGGTTTTGTAACTTAAGGTTAACGACTTCAGGGCGAGACAAAGACCACTGTGGCGAGGGAGCTTGCTCCCGCTGGGTGGCGAAGCCACCCTCGCTGTTCATCACTCACAACGTGTTTGTATGATTTGCGACTGCTGCGCAGCCGAGCGGGAGCAAGCTCCCTCGCCACAAAGTGTTTACTTGGATTTCTTAGTGAATCAGCACCGTCCACAAGGCAAACCCGGCATACCACAGCACCGCCGCGCGCAGCAGCAGTTCCCACAGGCAATCGAGGGTGTTGATACCTTCAGGGCCGACCACCGGCGGCGGGATCTCGCCTGCTGCCAGGCCGACCTTGTTGATCAGATGCGCGGCGCTGATGTTCCAGTTCAACAGCTCGTGCAACATCACCCGGCTGACCGCGACGAAGTTGCCGACCAGTGCAAGGCTGGCAGCCAGCAGGCGCACCGGCAACCAGTCAAAGGCGTGACGTAACTGGCCGGCACGTTCGGCGAGCGCCGGGTTCTGGCTGTTTTCTTCCGCCAATGCCAGCAAGCGATAAGCCAGCGCCGCGACCGGACCGAGCACGAAGTACCAGAAAATCACCGCGAAGAAGCTCTGATAGGCCTGCCACAGCAGGTGACGCTGGACCTGTTCCAGCAATTGCTCACCGCTGTCGGCACAGATATCCAGATCACGCTTGGCCACATGCGCGGCCGCTTGCAGGTCTTCACGCCGCCAGGCGTCACGGAACGGCCCGAGTCCTCCGAGCAGATCACCGCGGCCCAAGGCGTAAATCACTACCACCAAATGCACCGGCAAGGCCAGCAAGCCGTATGCGACGGGTTCCAGTACCAGCAGCAACAAGCCGAGCAGCGCCACCGGCAGCAACACCAGAATGGTCAGCACCAGCCACGGTCGATTCGATAATCGTGGGCTGCTTTCGAGTTTGTGCAGCTCGCGGATCCATCCGCCATCGCGTTGAACCCGATGGCGCAAGGCCGAGAACTTCTCGATCCAGACCGCCAGCAGTAACACCAGAAAACTCATTGTCCTTCCTCTTGTGCCAGGGCTGCGCGGTAACGCGCCCAGTCGAATGCCGGGCCAGGATCGGTCTTGCGCCCGGGTGCGATGTCGCTGTGCCCGCAGATACGGGCGCCGGTGATGGCCGGAAATGCGGTTTGCAGCTGACGCGTCAGCGTGATCAGCGCCTGATACTGCGCATCGGTAAAGGGCAGATCATCGGTGCCTTCGAGTTCGATGCCCACGGAAAAATCGTTACAGGTTTCCCGGCCTTCAAACTTCGACACGCCCGCATGCCACGCCCGCTCAAGACAGGAGACAAACTGGGTGACAGTGCCGTCACGTTCGATCAGAAAATGCGCCGAGACGCGCAAGTCGGCAATCCCTGCAAAATAGGGATGCTCGGTGACATCCAGACGATTCTGGAAAAATTCCTGCACCTTGCCGGTGGCGAACTGCGCCGGCGGCAGGCTGATGTTGTGGATCACCAACAGGGAGATTTCGCCCGCAGGGCGTTCATTGAAGTTGGGCGATGGGCAGACCTGCACCCCGTGACACCACCCGCTAACGGGATCCAACTGCATACCGATTCCTTCAACGCCGACTGTGTTGGCGCCCAGTATGCCGTGATCGGCCCCCGGCGCGCGATCACTTGCCGCGATTGAGGCGCCGCAGATTGCCGAGCACCGACTCCAGCGCCCGATCAAACAGCAAGGTGTCATCCAGCGCCCGCACCGCGCCCCGGCGGAATTCAAGGGCCAGGTCGATGCGGCTGCGCTCCAGCACTTTCATCCCGGTACGGTCGACAAACACGTATTTGCCGGTGGCTTCGATGACCGCCGCGAGCTTGCAGCGCAGGCTGTGCTCGTCGTCTTCCTGGAAGGCGACCCAACTGCCCAGACGCAGTTGCTCCACCTGACGCAGGCCGGGGTCGTCGTGCGCCAGGCCACTGGCATTCAGGCCGATCGCGCCCTCATCAGCGGCGCGCAGGGTAATGTGCTGCGACACTTCAACCAGCGCCGGCGCATCGGCCGGTGGCGGCTCGGATGAGGGCTCAAGCACCCGCACATGCAACGCTTCCAGCTCGCTGAAAAATTCGCTGGTGGCAAAGGGGTCGAACGCCGAACTGCTCAGGCCATCACGCAATGATTTGAGCAAACCGGGCACCAGCGCCAGCAATCGCAGACCGGCGTCCGCCTCATCATGACGCTGCACGCTCCAGATCAATTGTTCCATGGTCTGCACATCGGCCTGCCATTCAGCCGACTGGTCGCCATGCTTGAGGCACGTCAGCAGCAGCACTTTGCTCCACGCATCACGCACGAACATTACCACCGAAGGCGGCAGGACTTTCCCCAGCAGCGCCAGATTCAACACCTGCTCGACCCGCTGCCGGGCCAACTCGGTTTTCGCTCGCCCTTCCTCGGCGTCGCGCAAACGCTGCTCAAGCAATTCGCTGCGCCGCCGCTCATCGCTGGTGAAGGCGAGGAAGTCTGCGAGCAATTCGGAGAAGATCGCCGGGTCGTCAACGAACTCGGTGAGCAGGCGCTGCACCACTTGTTCGATGCGCAGATACAGGCTGTCACGCGCCTCGCCGCTGCAATCGCCCCAGCCCATGGCGGCATCGGCGATTTCATTGAGCAGGCGTCGCGCCGGGTGGCTGCCTCGGCTGAAGAAGCTTTTGTCGAGCACCGCCACTTTGAGCATCGGAATCTGCAGACGGGCGATCAACGCCTTGAGCGAATCCGGCAGGTTAGGGTCTTCGAGGATGCAGTCGAAGACCATCGCAATCAGGTTGATCACGTCTTCATCCGCACCGTCGACGATGCGCGATTTGCCGCTCCTGACGCTGACCCGTGTCAGCAATTGTTCGAGCTGGTTGCGCAGGTCGAAGTCATCCTGCGCCGCCAGCGCCGGGACGTATTGCTGCAGATGCGAGAGCAGGCGCAACAGATCGCGGGTACTGATCGGCTGCGTCGCGACGCTCGGCTCCAGGGTCGGCGCGACGCTGCCGCGCACGTGCAGGAGCAACTCCTGCAACGCGGCGAAAACTTCCTGTACGCCTTCGTCGGCGGGAGCCGGCTCGTCGCTTTCTTCGCTGCTGATGCTCGCTGCCGCACGCTCGATCGCGCGACGCGCAGGTGCCGGTTTCAACTCGGGCAACACGCCAGTGGCGACCAGCAATTGATTGGCCTCGGCGTACAACGGCTCGGTGTCGGCCAGTACGTAGCGTTCGAACAGTTTGAGCAAGATCAGCTTGACCTTGATCTCCACCCCCAGGTTGCGCCCGGCTTGCAGAAAAAACTCGCAGAGCATCGTCGGCCCGAGCGGGTTGTGCTGGTTGTCGAAATTCTTGCCCAGCAACACGTTGAGCCGCGCAGTCAGTTGATCGAGGGCAAAGCCGTCACGCTTGAGCACCCGACCGACCATGGTCTCGACCGCTACATTGCGCTCCATGTCGTCGGTGCGCGGTGCCGACTCTTCGAACATCAACGAATCGGGCAACGTGTGCTGAACGGGGTCGTACTGGATGAGGGCGACGAATGCTTCGAAAAATTGTTCGAGAAACCCGCGCTCGATGTTTTTGCGTTTGAGGCGCAGGTCGCGCATGGCTTCGAAAAAGATGTTCTGTTCGACATCGTTGCGCGCCCGGTCGGCCATTTCGAACAGGGTGTCGTCGGCGTTATCGAACAACTCCTGCAAACCATGGCGCAGTTGCTGGGCCGCCTTGTCGCGGACCTGAAGCAGAATCACAGGCAGGCGGGCGAGCGGCGAGTGATTCGCCTGATCGGTAGCGGCCTTGTGCAAAGGCACTACATTCCCGTCGTTGTGCATCCAAGCCTCCTGAAACGGTGATTCCACTGGGCAGTTACCGCGCAATTCCCTGTGGGAGCGGGCTTGCTCTCACATCAGCGTCAAAGCCATGACGTCAAATGCAAGGCGGATTATCTTGCAAAACTTGTCGCGGGCGCTATAGCCGTCAGGGTTTCCCCTATGCCTGCAACACCTTCCAGTGACCACGAGAAGCGCTGCTTTGCTCACAGAAAATCGACCAGTTGCAGTCTGCCACGCGCGTTCTCGCCTTGGGTTGGCTCTCGCCATGCCCCTATAATCGGCGCACTTAGTTTGTGGAGCCCGTTATGCCGAATCTACGTCTCGCCGATCTGACCGCCGAAATCGAAGCCAACGTGCGCCGCGCGTTGCTCGAAGACGTCGGCAGCGGCGACATCACCGCGCAACTGATCCCGGCCGAACGTCTGGCCAAAGCCACCATCATTACTCGTGACGACGCCGTCATCTGCGGCACGGCGTGGGTCGACACGGTGTTTCGCCAGCTCGATCCGCGCGTCGCGGTGCATTGGCAGGTGCGGGATGGCGAACGGGTCAAACCCAATCAGCCGCTGTTTCACCTGGAAGGCCCGGCGCGTTCGTTGCTGACGGGCGAGCGCAGCGCGCTGAACTTCCTGCAACTGCTGTCCGGCGTGGCGACGCGTGCGCAGTACCTGGCGGACTTCGTGGCGCAGACCCAGGTCAAGCTGCTGGATACCCGCAAGACCCTGCCGGGCCTGCGTCTGGCGCAGAAATACGCAGTGACCTGCGGCGGTTGCCACAACCACCGCATCGGCCTCTACGACGCGTTCCTGATCAAGGAAAACCACATCGCCGCCAGCGGCGGCATTGCGCAGGCCATCGCCGCCGCGCACAAGATCGCGCCGGGCAAACCGGTGGAAGTCGAAGTGGAAAGTCTGGAAGAGCTGAAAGAAGCGCTGACAGCCGGCGCCGACATCATCATGCTCGACGAGTTGAGCCTGGACGACATGCGCGAAGCCGTGCGCCTGAACGGCGGCAAGGCCAAACTGGAAGCCAGTGGCGGCATCAACGAAAGCACGCTGCTGCCGATCGCCGAGACTGGAGTGGATTACATCTCGATCGGTGCGATGACCAAGGATGTAAAAGCGGTAGACCTGTCGATGCGCCTCAGCCTCTGAGGCCCTCACGCCATAAAAAACGCCAGCCCGGTTAAGGCTGGCGTTTTTGTTTCAGACCACCAGATTGTTCATCTCGCAGTACTCTTCCCAATCGACGCCCAACACTTCGGCCGCCTCCTTGTGCAGTTCCAGACGCTTGGCCTCAAACGCTTCAGGGGTGCTGGTGTACTTGAGCGTCAACTCCCACGGCTGCAAGCCCTGAGATTCGGCTTCGTCCTCGAATGCCCACTGGATCTGGTCTTTCTGATCATCAGGACTCAGGTCCTTGATCTCTTCTTTAAGGTCCGGGACGTCCTGAATGTATTTTTCCAGCGCTAGTGCGTGACGTTGCTCTTGAGTTAATTCGGTCATGGCGTTCTCGCTGATCGTAAGAATGGAGGATGGATCTGGATCATCTAGGATCTCTCTGACGCGGATTGTCCGGCCTTCGGAACCATTCGGGATCATCTGAAAACTGCTAAGCGATGCTCATGCAGGCACCGAATATAGGACGTTTGCATGACGAATTACACGGCTCTTTACATCTCTCGCACAAAAACCTTGACCGGCGAGACATAAATCGCGGGATTGCGCGAGGGGATGGTGCCCGAGACAGGAATCGAACCTGCGACCTTCGCGTTACGAGTGCGCTGCTCTACCGGCTGAGCTACACGGGCGGTGGGCTAAACCTAGCACCGGTCTCGGGCTGCGGCAAATTTGAGCGTGTTTCTGCTGATTATCACTTGTGGCGAGGGAGCTTGCTCCCGCTGGGTTGCGCAGCGACCCCAACCTTTCTGAGGCTGATGTTTTCTACGACTGCTGCGCAGCCGGGCGGGAGCAAGCTCCCTCGCCACAAATGCGTTTATGGCAGACAAAAAAATGCCCCGCCGTTTTCACGGCGGGGCATTTTCATTGCGCTAAGGCTGTGGGCTGATTAAACGCCCGAAGCCTTGGCCGCTGCCACGTCTTTGATGGACAGCTTGATACGGCCGCGGTTGTCCACGTCCAGTACCAGCACTTCCACTTCCTGACCTTCTTTCAGGATGTCGGTGACTTTCTCTACGCGAGCGTCGCTCAGCATCGAGATGTGCACCAGACCGTCCTTGCCCGGCAGGATGTTGACGAATGCGCCGAAGTCGACGATGCGCTCAACCTTGCCGACGTAGATCTTGCCGATCTCGGCTTCTGCAGTGATGCTCAGAACGCGCTGACGAGCAGCTTCTGCGGCATCCTTGGTTTCGCCGAAGATCTTGATCGAACCGTCGTCTTCGATGTCGATCGAAGCCTTGGTTTCTTCGCAGATCGCACGGATGGTCGCGCCACCTTTACCGATAACGTCACGAATCTTGTCGGTGTCGATCTTCATCGCGATCATGGTCGGCGCGTTGGCCGACAGTTCGGTACGCGACTGGCCGATGATCTGGTTCATCTGGCCGAGGATGTTCAGGCGCGCTTCCAGGGCTTGGCCCAGAGCGATTTCCATGATTTCTTCGGTGATGCCCTTGATCTTGATGTCCATCTGCAGCGCAGTAACGCCTTTGGCGGTACCGGCTACTTTGAAGTCCATGTCGCCCAGGTGGTCTTCGTCACCCAGGATGTCGGTCAGGACGGCGAACTTCTCGCCTTCTTTAACCAGACCCATGGCGATACCGGCAACCGGCGCCTTCATTGGCACACCAGCGTCCATCAGGGCCAGGGAAGCGCCGCAAACAGAAGCCATCGAGCTCGAACCGTTGGATTCGGTGATTTCCGAAACCACACGGATGGTGTACGGGAACACGTCAGCGGCTGGCAGCATGGCCGAAACCGAACGACGGGCCAGACGGCCGTGACCGATTTCACGACGACCAGCGCCACCCATGCGACCACACTCGCCCACCGAGAACGGAGGGAAGTTGTAGTGCAGCATGAACGGGTCTTTTTTCTCGCCTTCCAGGGTGTCCAGCAGCTGTGCGTCACGGGCGGTACCCAGCGTCGCGACTACCAGAGCCTGGGTTTCGCCACGGGTGAACAGCGCCGAACCGTGAGTCTTCGGCAGCACGCCGACTTCGATGTTCAGCGGACGTACGGTGCGGGTGTCGCGGCCGTCGATACGTGGCTTGCCGTTAACGATGTTTTCGCGAACGGTGCGATATTCGATTTCACCGAAAGCGGCTTTGACGTCGGCAGCCGAAGGCTGGCCTTCTTCGCCGGACAGCTTGGCCACAACCTGGTCTTTCAGCTCGCCCAGACGTGCATAGCGGTCAGCCTTGACGGTGATGGTGTAAGCCTGGGAGATCGCTTCGCCGAACTCGGCACGGATCGCGCCCAGCAGTTCGGTAGCTTCCGGAGCAGGCGCCCAGGTCCAGGTTGGCTTGGCGGCTTCAGCGGCCAGTTCTTTGACGGCGTTGATCACCACCTGGAACTCGTCGTGAGCAAACAGTACCGCGCCCAGCATCTGGTCTTCGGTCAGCTCTTTGGCTTCCGATTCAACCATCAGTACGGCGTCGGAGGTACCGGCAACGACCATGTCCAGGCTCGAAGCAGCTTGCTGCTCGTAGGTCGGGTTCAGCAGGTAGCCGGTGCTTTCGTGGAAAGCGACGCGAGCGGCGCCAATCGGGCCGTCGAACGGAATACCCGAGATGGCCAGGGCAGCCGAGGTACCGATCATCGCAGCGATGTCCGGATCGGTCTTCTTGCTGGTGGAAACGACGGTGCAGACAACCTGCACTTCGTTCATGAAGCCTTCCGGGAACAGCGGACGGATCGGACGGTCGATCAGTCGGGAAGTCAGGGTTTCTTTCTCGGAAGGACGGCCTTCACGCTTGAAGAAACCGCCAGGGATCTTACCGGCAGCGTAAGTCTTTTCCTGGTAGTGAACGGACAGAGGGAAGAAGCCCTTGCCTGGATCGGCTTGCTTGGCACCGACTACGGTCACCAATACGCTGACGTCGTCGTCAACGGTGACCAATACTGCGCCGGAGGCCTGACGGGCGATACGGCCAGTCTCGAGGGTAACGGTCGACTGACCGAACTGGAATTTTTTGATTACCGGGTTCACGGTGTCCTACCTTCTTTGTGGCTCTTGGGGGAACTGGTTTCTTGCGAAATTCTTGGGCAATGTCGGGAATCGGCCCGCTGACTGTCCGGGTAAAACGGTAGTGCAGATAAAACTTGAGGCTGGGAGCCTGCCAGCCACCAGCGGAAAACCGCTGATGCCTGACAGACAACCAACCTCATAGCGCAATCGCTGATTAGCGACGCAGACCCAGGCGGCCGATCAGAGCGCTGTAACGGCTCAGATCTTTGCCTTTCAGGTAATCCAGCAGCTTGCGACGCTGGTTTACCATGCGGATCAGACCACGACGGGAGTGGTGGTCTTTACCGTTGGCCTTGAAGTGACCTTGCAGTTTGTTGATGTTGGCGGTCAGCAGTGCAACTTGCACTTCTGGCGAACCAGTATCACCAACAGCTTGCTGGTAGTCGGCAACGATTTGAGCTTTTTCTTGAACGTCGAGAGCCATGAGGCAATCCTTTTATCAGGAAACTGTTTCAAAAACAGTTTCAACAGGCCAGGGACAAATCCCTGTATCTATAAATGAGTAGTGACCGTGCCTGTTAACAGCCACACTCGTTCGGTCATTCTGACCGAATCAGTCGACGCGGCGCGATGCGCCCGTCTTCGCTCACTTCACCGATACCGATGAAGCGACCATTGTGATCCTGTACCCGTACCATGCCGAACTTCGGAGCATCCGGGGCACGTACCGGCTGGCCGTTGAGCCAGTAGAACGCACTCGCTTCGGAGAAGTGCAGCAGCGGCCAATCCTGCAGGCCGCTGTCCGATGGCATCAGGAAGCGGTCGACCGCTTCGTTGCCGCCTTCGGCATGTACCGCTTCCAGCTCTTCGAGGGTCACGGTCTGCGCCAGGGTGAAAGGCCCGGCCTGGGTACGCCGCAGTTCCGCGACGTACGCACCACAACCGAGTTGCTCACCGATATCCTCCACCAGGGTGCGGATATAGGTGCCCTTGCTGCAATCCACCGCAAGACGCGCAGTATCGCCTTCGAAGGCCAGCAATTCCAAGCGCGCAATAGTAACAGAACGCGGTTCGCGCTCCACTACTTCGCCTGCACGAGCCAGCTTGTACAACGGCTGACCGTCACGCTTGAGTGCCGAGTACATCGGCGGTATCTGACTGATTTGCCCGCGAAATTTCGGCAGAACCGCTTCGACATCGGCGCGACCAACGGTCACCGGGCGCTCCTGCAAAACCTCACCCTCGGCGTCCGCCGTGGTGGTGGTCTTGCCCAGTTGCGCCAGGGTTTCGTAACCCTTGTCGGAATCGAGCAGGTATTGCGAGAACTTCGTTGCCTCACCAAAGCACAGCGGCAAGACACCGGTGGCCAACGGGTCGAGGCTGCCGGTGTGACCGGCCTTCTCGGCGTTGAGCAACCAGCGAACCTTCTGCAACGCGGCGTTGGAGGTGAACCCCAGCGGCTTGTCGAGCAGGATGATACCGCTGACGTTACGACGGATACGTTTGACCTGAGCCACCGAATTACTCCTTGGTGTCTTCAGGTGCAGCAGCCACGTGCTGATTGTCCTCAGCCACGGCGCGCTCGATCAGGGCCGACAGGTGCGCGCCACGCACGACGCTTTCGTCGTAGTGGAAATGCAATTGCGGCACGCTGCGCAGCTTCATTTCACGGGCCAGTTGCATGCGCAGGAAGCCTGCGGCAGCGTTGAGCACCTTGATGCTTTGCGCGATGTCTTCGGCGTTGTCCTGACCCATCACGGTGATGAAGATCTTCGCGTGACCGACGTCACGACTGACTTCTACAGCGGTAATGGTGACCAGGCCGACGCGCGGGTCTTTGACTTCACGACGGATCAGTTGGGCCAGCTCACGCTGCATCTGATCGCCGATACGTTGGGTACGGCTGTATTCTTTTGCCATGATTTTGTTACCTGTTACTGCCCCACGGTGAAACCCGCAAGGTCTGAAAGCGGCAAACGCCCGGCCTGACAAAAGCCAGACCGGGCGTTGCGTTTAGAGTCCTGACGCCGTGGCGCGCATCTGCATGCGGCTCGGCGTGGCCCTTGAAGTGCGCGAGTCAGAGGCTGCGAGCAACCTGAACCTTCTCGAAGACTTCGATCTTGTCACCGACTTTGACGTCGTTGTAGCTCTTCACGCCGATACCGCATTCCATGCCGGCACGTACTTCCGAAGCGTCATCCTTGAAGCGGCGCAGGGATTCCAGCTCGCCTTCGAAGATAACGATGTCTTCACGCAGTACACGGATCGGACGGTTACGGTGCACAACACCTTCGATCACCATGCAACCGGCGATCGCGCCAAACTTCGGCGAACGGAACACGTCACGCACTTCGGCCACACCCAGGATGTTCTCGCGAACATCGCTGCCGAGCATGCCGGTCAGGGCTTTCTTGACGTCTTCGATGATGTCGTAGATCACGTTGTAGTAACGCATGTCCAGACCTTCCTGCTCGACGATCTTCCGTGCGCCAGCATCGGCACGCACGTTGAAGCCGAACAGTACAGCGTTGGAAGCCAGTGCCAGGTTGGCGTCGGACTCGGTGATACCACCGACACCGCCACCGACTACGCGCACTTGCACTTCGTCGTTGCCCAGGCCGTTCAGAGCGCCCTGCAAAGCTTCCAGCGAACCACGGACGTCGGATTTGAGGACGATGTTGAGCGTCTTCTTCTCTTCCTGGCCCATGTTTTCGAAGATATTTTCCAGCTTGCCGGCGTGAGCGCGAGCCAGTTTGACTTCGCGGAACTTGCCTTGACGGAACAGAGCCACTTCACGGGCTTTCTTCTCGTCGGCAACCACGCTCATCTCGTCGCCAGCGTCTGGCGTACCGTCAAGACCCAGGATTTCGACCGGAATGGCCGGACCTGCTTCCTTGATCGGCTTGCCGTTCTCGTCGAGCATGGCGCGCACGCGGCCATAGTTCGAGCCGACCAGCACCATGTCGCCTTGACGCAGCGTACCGTCCTGAACCAGCACGGTGGCCACCGGGCCACGGCCCTTGTCCAGACGCGATTCAACGACAACACCACGGCCAGGAGCCGATGGCGTCGCGGTCAGTTCGAGCACTTCGGCCTGCAGCAGAACGGCTTCGAGCAGTTCGTCAACGCCGGTACCCATTTTCGCCGAAACCGGTACGAATGGCGTGTCGCCGCCCCAGTCTTCGGAAGTCACGCCGTGAACCGACAGTTCGCTACGGATGCGATCGAGGTCGGCACCCGGCTTGTCGATCTTGTTCACCGCAACCACCAGAGGAACGCCAGCCGCCTGAGCGTGCTGAACAGCCTCGATGGTTTGCGGCATCACGCCGTCGTCCGCCGCAACCACCAGGATCACGATGTCGGTCGCCTTGGCACCACGGGCACGCATGGCGGTAAACGCCGCGTGACCCGGGGTGTCGAGGAACGTCACCATGCCACGGTCAGTTTCAACGTGGTATGCACCGATGTGCTGGGTAATGCCGCCGGCTTCGCCCGCTGCTACCTTGGCACGACGGATGTAGTCGAGCAGGGAAGTCTTACCGTGGTCAACGTGGCCCATTACGGTCACGACTGGCGCACGGGAAACTGCCTCGCCTTCAAACTTCAGGGACTCGGCCAGGGAGTCTTCCAGGGCGGTGTCGCTGACCAGGGTCACTTTGTGGCCCAGCTCTTCAGCGACCAGTTGAGCAGTTTCCTGATCGAGTACCTGGTTGATGGTCGCTGGAGTGCCCAGTTTGAACATGAACTTGATGATTTCAGCAGCCTTGACCGACATCTGCTGAGCGAGATCGCCAACAGTGATGGTTTCGCCGATCTTCACTTCACGCACGACAGGACCGGTAGGGTTCTGGAAACCGTGAGCGTTGCGTTTCTTCAGCTTGGCCTTGCCGCGACCACCACGACGGAAGCCGTCGCTTTCTTCGTCGGTTGTGCGTGGCGCCACACGTGGAGCCGGCGCTTTTTCTTTGACCGATGCGCGATGCGGAGCGTTTTTGCGCTCGCCGTCGCCGCCGCCACGACGACTGTTATCGTCGGCACGTGGCTTGTCCGGACGGCGCTGTTCGTCACGCTTGCGCGTGTCGGCAGCTGGCGCAGCAGCGACAACCGGTGCGGCTTCGCGCACAGGTTCAGCGACTGGCGCAGGTGCTGCAACAGCTTCGGCAGGAGCGCTCGGCGCAGCAGCAGGCTGGCGACGCGCTTCTTCTTCAGCGCGCTGCTTGGCTTCTTCTTCAGCCTTCTGACGGGCAGCATTTTCCACTGCGCGACGCTCTTCCAGTTCACGCTGGCGCTCGGCTTCGATTTCTTCCGGGCTACGCTGTACGAAAACCTTCTTCTTGCGAACTTCTACGCTGATGCTCTTGCTACCAGCCACACGCAGGGTGCTGGTGGTTTTACGCTGCAGCGTGATTTTGCGTGGTTCTTCCACTTTCGCCTTGTGGCTGCTTTTCAAGTGAGTCAGCAGGGATTGCTTCTCACTGTCAGTCACATGTTCTTCGGCGGCGGTGTGCGGCAGACCTGCCTCACGCATCTGCTGCAACAGGCGCTCTACCGGTGTTTTGACCTCATCGGCCAGTTGTTTCACCGTGACTTGCGTCATGCACTTCTCTCCTCAGGCCGCGCCTAATTACTCGAACCAGTGGGCTCGGGCGGCCATGATCAACTTGCCGGCACGATCATCGTCAATGCCGTCGATGTCGAGCAGGTCGTCAATAGACTGCTCGGCCAGGTCTTCGCGGGTAATTACGCCGCGCACCGCCAGTTCCATCGCCAAATCCTTGTCCATACCCTCAAGCGAGAGCAGGTCTTCGGCCGGATGGGCGTCTGCCAGCTTTTCCTCAGTAGCGATGGCTTTGGTCAACAAACGATCCTTGGCACGAGCGCGAAGCTCGTTGACGATGTCTTCGTCAAAGCCGTCGATGTTGAGCATTTCTTCCAACGGTACGTAGGCAATCTCTTCCAGGCTGGTGAAGCCTTCATCTACCAGCACCTGAGCCAGCTCCTCGTCGACTTCCAGCTCGTCGATGAAGTTGCGCAGGATGTCGCCGGTTTCTGCTTGTTGCTTAGCCTGGATGTCCGATTCGGTCATCACGTTCAGGGTCCAGCCTGTCAACTGGCTCGCCAGACGCACGTTCTGACCACCACGACCGATGGCCTGAGCCAGATTGTCTGCGCCAACGGCGATGTCCATGGCATGGGCATCTTCGTCAACGATAATGGCCGCCACTTCTGCCGGCGACATGGCATTGATCACGAACTGCGCCGGGTTATCGTCCCACAGGACGATGTCGACACGCTCGCCACCCAACTCGCCCGACACGGCCTGGACGCGCGAACCGCGCATACCGATGCACGCGCCCTGCGGGTCGATGCGTTTGTCCTTGGAGCGGACAGCGATCTTGGCACGCGAACCCGGATCACGGGACGCCGCCATGACTTCGATCAGGCCTTCGGCGATCTCCGGCACTTCGATGCGGAACAACTCGATCAGCATTTCCGGCGCGGTACGCGACAGGATCAGCTGCGGGCCGCGGTTCTCGGTGCGGATTTCCTTGAGCAGTGCACGCAGGCGCACACCGACACGGAAGGTTTCGCGAGAAATGATGTCTTCACGGGCCAGCAACGCTTCGGCGTTGTTGCCCAGATCGACGATCACGTTGTCGCGGGTGACTTTCTTCACGGTGCCGGAGATGATTTCTCCCAGGCGCTCGCGATAGGCGTCGACCACTTGAGCGCGCTCGGCTTCACGGACTTTCTGCACGATGACCTGTTTGGCGGTCTGTGCAGCAATGCGGCCGAACTCGATGGATTCGATCTTTTCTTCGACGACGTCGCCGACCTTGGCGCCCGGATGCGTTTCGGCAACCTTGCTTGGCCAGGTTTCGATCGCAGGATCGTCGAGATCATTTTCTTCGACGACTGTCCAGCGACGGAAAGTCTCGTAGGAACCGGTGTGGCGGTTAATTTCCACACGCAGGTCAACTTCGTCTTCAAAACGCTTTTTGGTAGCAGTGGCCAGAGCCAGCTCCAGCGCTTCAAAAATCACGCTTGCCGGTACGCCCTTTTCATTGGATACCGACTCAACAACCAGCAGTACTTCTTTGCTCATCGTACGCCTCGCCTTTCGCAAGCCATTGGATCCGCGGGATCCGCGTCTCAGTCAAAACTGGGAATAATGTTGGCCTTGTCGATCATATCGATCGGCAACAGGAACTCATGGTCTTCTACCTGCACCACGACGTCCTGTTCTTCTACACCGCGCAGAAGGCCCTGAAAGTTGCGTCGACCTTCAAAAGGCGAGCGCAGCTTGATCTTCACTTGTTCACCGGCAAATTTTGCAAACTGCTCAAGAGTGAACAGTGGGCGTTCCATGCCAGGCGAGGAAACTTCGAGGGTGTATTCAACGGAGATCGGATCTTCAACATCCAGGACACCGCTGATCTGACGGCTGACAATGGCGCAATCGTCCACCAGCACGCCACCCTCTTTATCGATATAAACACGCAACATCGAGTGACGACCCTGAGCCGAAAACTCGATACCCCAGCATTCATAGCCTAGGGCCACGACCACCGGGGCCAACAAGGCCTGCAACTCTTCTAGCTTGCTCGACACCTGAACCCCCTCGTGCATGTAAATGCATGCGCTGCAAAATAAAAAAATGGGCGAAACGCCCATCCTTGAAACGCCGTCGAACAGCGGCGCAGAAAGTATCCAGCTAACAAAAAGCCCCTGAAAAGGGGCTCCTTAAACTGGTTGCGGGGGCCGGATTTGAACCGACGACCTTCGGGTTATGAGCCCGACGAGCTACCAGACTGCTCCACCCCGCGACAAAGCTGGGGCGGAAGTATACGACCGATCCCTTATAGGGTCAATGTAACCTTCCACCTGCAAGAAAGCCCGCAACAGCGGGCTCTCCTGACTAATTGGTACCGAGAAGGGGACTCGAACCCCTACACCCTATGGGCACAACCACCTCAAGGTTGCGTGTCTACCAATTCCACCACCTCGGCAAAACTACGTTTGAAACTCTTCTTACTTCTGCTCTTGAGCTGGAGGTACGTCAGTCGCTGGAGTAGCCGACTTTTGCTCTTGAAGCACCGGGACATCATCAGAAGCCGGTTGTTGTTGCTTAGGTACTTCCAACACTGCTGGATCTGGCAAACCTGCTTGAGTCAGCTGATGAGCCTTCTCTTTAGCAAAGTAACCTAACCCCAAGCTGGTTATGAAGAAACCGGCGGCAAGTATAGCAGTAAACTTACTAAGAAAGGTAGAGGAACCTTGGCTTCCGAACACAGTATTTGAAGCACCTGCTCCGAAAGACGCGCCAGCGTCCGCACCCTTACCCTGCTGCAGCAAAACCAGAGCAACTACGCCCAATGCACCCAGCAGATGAAAAACGACTACGACTGTTTCCAGCATTTTTTCAGTTTCCCGCGGCGCGACAAATCGCACCGAACTCATCTGCATTCAGGGAAGCTCCACCAATGAGCCCCCCATCGATATCCGGCATGCCGAACAGTTCGACCGCATTGGCCGCCTTCACGCTGCCGCCGTATAGAAGCCGCACACCTCGCGCGACTTCAGAATTCTCTGCCGCCAACTGCTCACGAATGGCTTTATGCACATCCTGAGCCTGTTGCGGCGTTGCAGTCAGTCCGGTACCAATGGCCCAGACAGGCTCGTAAGCAATGACTGCCTTGGCAAAGGCACCAACACCCAGCTCCTCGATGATGCTGCCCAGCTGACGCCCGACAACCTCAAGAGTTTTTCCGCCTTCGCGCTGTTCGAGGGTCTCCCCTACACACAACACCGGAATCAAGCCACATGCCTGTGCCGCTGCGAACTTGCGATTCAGCATCCCGTCTCGCTCGCCCATTATCTGGCGGCGTTCGGAGTGCCCGACAAGCACCAGGGAACAACCTGCATCCACCAACTGACTAGGCGCAATCTCGCCAGTCAACGCACCTTGCATGGATTCCACCGCAGAATTCTGCGCACCGACCGAAATCGATTTACCTTTCAAGCCATCAATCACTTGATTGATATGCAAGCAAGGCGGGAATACCGCGACATCAACACCGCTTGGCAAGGCCAGATGACGAAGGCCGTTGATCAGCTCAGCGACGCTGGCGCGGGTACCGTGCATCTTCCAGTTACCAGCTACCATAGGGCGACGCATGCTGTACCTCGTCGGTCAAAGTGGGCGCAGATGTTACCCAACACAATCATGGCTGGCAAGCCGAATCAGGCAGAAACTTCAGTTACCAGTTTTGCCAGTTCTTCGGCGTAGCTGCGAACCTGAGTTTCGTCCTCGCCTTCGACCATCACACGCACCAATGGCTCTGTGCCGGACTTGCGCAGAAGCACCCGGCCACGACCCGCCATTGCCTCGGTTACACGCGCACTGGCTTCCTTGACAGCCGGATGCTCAAGCGGACTTTCGCCACCACCGAAGCGCACATTGATCAGTACCTGAGGGCACTTGCGCAAAGCCTGACGCGTTTGGGCAAGGCCTTCATTGCGGGTTTTCAGTGCCATCAGCACCTGCAACGCAGCAATGATTGCATCACCTGTAGTGGTGTGATTGAAGCAAACGACATGCCCCGAGTTCTCACCACCAACCAGCCAGTTACGCTCCAGCAACTCGGCGATCACATAACGGTCACCGACATTGGCTCGAATGAACGGTATCGAAAGATCCGCCAGTGCGAGCTCAAGCCCCAAATTACTCATCAGGGTACCGACTACCCCACCCTGCAACTTGCCACGCTCGTGCAAGTCACGCGCAATGATGAACAGCAGCTCGTCGCCATCGACAATGGCGCCCGTGTGATCGACCATCAACACCCGGTCACCGTCACCATCAAAGGCGACCCCCAGATCAGCGTGCTCGGCGAGAACAGCGGCCTGCAGCGGCCCCATATGGGTCGAACCGCAATTGTCATTGATGTTCAGACCATTGGGCTGAGCCGACAGCACGACCACTTCAGCGCCCAACTCACGAAAGACACTTGGAGCAACCTTGTAGGTCGCTCCGTGTGCGCAGTCGATCACAATTTTCAAACCGGAAAAGCTGGTACCGGTAGGCACACTGCTTTTACAGAATTCGATGTAGCGACCCGAAGCGTCGTTGATACGCGACACCTTGCCAATTTTGCTCGACTCAACCACGGTCATCGGGGTATCGAGCAATTCTTCGATCATCAGCTCCAACTCGTCAGGCAGCTTGGTGCCTTTACCCGAGAAGAACTTGATGCCGTTATCGTCATGCGGGTTATGTGAAGCACTGATCACGATCCCGGCTTCGGCTTGAAACGTGCGCGACAGATAGGCAATGGCGGGCGTCGGCATCGGACCGAGCAACATCACATCGGCGCCCGCCGACGTCAAACCTGCCTCAAGCGCCGATTCGAACATGTAGCCAGAGATTCGCGTGTCCTTGCCAACCAGCACCTTGCACGCGCCCATCTTGCGAAAGGCCATACCGGCCGCCCAGCCGAGCTTGAGCATGAAGTCCGGAGTGATCGGATATTCACCGACACGACCACGAATACCGTCAGTACCAAAGTATTTCTTGCTCATAAGTGCTCCATCATTCTTATTCGGCTGATTCCACGGCCGCGAGCATGCGCACCACGTCTACCGTTTCCGCCACATCATGGACGCGCAATATACGCGCTCCTTTAACCGACGCGAGTGCTGCGAGAGCCAGACCACCATAAAGACGCTCACCCACGGGGCGGTTCAATGCGTGGCCGATCATGCTTTTGCGTGAGACACCGACCAATAGCGGACGCCCCAGCGCATGCAGGGCTTCCATATGCTTGAACAAGCTTAGATTGTGCTGCAGGGTTTTCGCGAAACCGAAACCGGGATCAAGAATGATCCGTTCGGCAGGAATGCCCGCAGCCGCACATTGAGTCATGCGCTCTGCCAGAAACTCACCCACTTCCCGGGTAACGTCCTGATAATGCGGATTGTCCTGCATGTCACCCGGCTCGCCGAGCATGTGCATCAGGCAGACCGGCAACCCGGTCGCGGCTGCGGCATCCAGCGCGCCATCGCGGCGCAGCGAGCGCACATCATTGATCAACCCGGCACCCAGGCGCGCCGTTTCACGCATCACCGCTGGCGTCGAAGTATCGACCGAGATGACCACATCCAGCTCGCGATTGATCAACTCCACGATCGGAGCTACGCGCTCCAACTCTTCCAACGGCGAAACCGCTCGAGCGCCAGGCCGGGTCGATTCGCCGCCGACATCGATCAGCGTCGCACCAGCAGCCACCATGGCCTCGGCGTGACGCAAGGCCACGTCGAGCTGGTTGTACCGGCCACCGTCGGAAAAGGAATCGGGAGTGACATTGAGAATACCCATGACATGCGTCTGGGCCAAATCAAGAACCCGGTTGCCGCAAGGCAACCGGGTCAGGGACTGTACAGAAGTCATTTCAAACCTTAAACGTCAGCAGCCGGACCGCCGATCGGTGTTTCCGGACGCTCATCCTGAATCACCGGAGGCGGAGGCGTACCCGTGCCACCTGTCCAGTCACGCGGCTCACGTGGCGTACGACCCGCCATGATGTCGTCGATCTGCTCGGCATCAATGGTTTCGTACTTCATCAGCGCATCAGCCATGGCATCCAGCTTGTCACGGTTGTCCGTGAGGATCTGCTTGGCCGTGCCGTAACACTGGTCGATGATGCTGCGCACTTCGGAGTCGATAAGTTTGGCTGTCTCACCGGAGAAGCTGGCATTCTGACCACCACCACCGCGACCGAGGAACACTTCGCCCTCTTCTTCGGCGTACATCAGCGGACCGAGTTTTTCCGAAAGGCCCCACTTGGTCACCATGTTCCGCGCAATCTGACTGGCACGCATGATGTCGTTGGAAGCGCCGGTGGTCACACCATCGAAACCAAGGGTCATCTCTTCGGCGATACGGCCACCGTACAGCGAACAGATCTGGCTGATCAGCGCACGCTTGGACAGGCTGTAACGATCCTCTTCAGGCAGGAACATGGTCACGCCCAGCGCGCGACCACGGGGAATGATCGAAACCTTGTAGACCGGATCATGCTCAGGCACGACGCGACCAACGATCGCATGGCCTGCCTCGTGATAAGCGGTGTTCTGTTTCTCTTTCTCGGACATGACCATGGATTTGCGCTCGGCGCCCATCATGATCTTGTCTTTGGCCAATTCGAACTCTTTCATTTCAACGATGCGCTTGCCGCTACGTGCCGCGAACAGCGACGCTTCGTTGACCAGGTTGGCCAGATCCGCACCGGAGAAGCCCGGGGTACCACGCGCGATAACGGCCGGAGCCACATCATCACCCATTGGCACTTTACGCATGTGAACCTTGAGGATCTGCTCGCGACCGCGGATATCCGGCAAACCGACAACGACCTGACGGTCGAAACGGCCCGGACGCAGCAGCGCAGGGTCAAGTACGTCAGGACGGTTGGTGGCAGCGATCACAATGATGCCGTCATTCATTTCGAAGCCGTCCATCTCTACCAGCAACTGGTTGAGGGTCTGCTCACGCTCGTCGTGACCGCCGCCCATGCCGGCGCCACGGTGGCGACCGACGGCGTCGATTTCGTCAATGAAGATGATGCACGGCGCGTGCTTCTTGGCCTGCTCGAACATGTCGCGAACGCGGCTTGCACCGACACCCACAAACATTTCAACGAAGTCGGAACCGGAGATGGTGAAGAACGGCACTTTCGCTTCGCCGGCAATCGCCTTGGCCAGCAAGGTTTTACCGGTACCTGGAGGGCCGACCATCAATACGCCGCGAGGAATACGACCGCCGAGGCGCTGGAACTTGCCCGGATCACGCAGGAACTCAACCAGCTCACCAACTTCTTCCTTGGCTTCGTCGCAACCAGCAACGTCAGCCAGCGTGGTCTTCACCTGATCTTCGGAGAGCAGGCGTGCCTTGCTCTTGCCAAAGCTCATCGGTCCGCCCTTGCCGCCGGCACCGCCCTGCATCTGGCGCATGAAGAACATGAACACCGCGATGATCACCAGGATCGGGAAACTGGCCACCAGGAGTTGAGTCCAGATGCTTTGCTGTTCAGGCTGCTTGCCCTCAACCACAACGTGGTTGTCGACCAGGTCGCCGATCAGGCCATTGTCCTGGATCGCCGGACGAATGGTCTTGAAGCTGTCGCCATCGTTGCGCTTGCCGGTAATCACATAGCCGTCAACGGCTACGCGCTCGACCTTGCCATCCTTGACCTGCTGGATGAAGTCGGAATAGTTGAGGGTCTGCGGCTCGTTAGGGCTGGAGAAGTTGTTCATCACCGTCACGAGGACTGCCGCGATGATCAACCACAGGATCAGATTCTTTGCCATATCGTTCAATTAACTACCCTCTGAAGCAAGCTCCGCTACTGGCGCGCGCTTCGCATGATATTCACCGGCCTAACTTACTACATTACCTACAACTCTGGCAGGCGCCGTCTGTAACCCTTTGTGAAACACTTTCTACACAATATTCGCTTATGCACGCGGGGCAAAATACGAAAAACCTATCACCCTGCCAAAAAACCTCGTTTTACTCATTACCTCCACGGTAGCCCCAAGCCAGCATGTATTGCTCGCGGGAGCTGCCACGGGAGGAATCCGGCTTGATCATCTGGATCTTGTCGAACTTTTTCCGAGCATCCTTCAGGTAGACATCAAAACCTTCGCCCTGAAAGATCTTGATCACGAAATTGCCACCCGGCTTGAGTATCCGTTCCGCCAGATCAAGCGCCAGCTCACAAAGGAACATGGCTTTGGGCATGTCCACTTCAGGCGTACCACTCATATTGGGGGCCATATCGGAAATCACAAGGTCCACCTGTGAATTACCCACGGCTTCAAGGATTCGCGCGAGCACTTCGTCCTCGGTGAAGTCACCCTGAATGAAGGTCACGTCAGGGATGCTGTCCATCTTCAGGATGTCCGAAGCGATCAGTCGCCCCTGACCACCGATCAGTCGGCTGGTGACCTGTGACCAGCCGCCGGGCGCCGCGCCCAGGTCGACAACGCTCATGCCGGAACGGATCAGCTTGTATTTCTCCTGGATCTCCAGAAGCTTGTAACTCGCACGCGAGCGGTAGCCATCCTTCTGTGCCTGCTTCACATAAGGATCGTTGACATGTCGTTTCAGCCAACCAAGGCTTGTCTTGGAACGCGCCATTGGGCACCTCGATGATTAGGGTCGTGATTAATTGGGCGGATCCACGAACCCTCGGGTAAAATGGCCGCCATTTTACAGAATCCAGACGAAAGGGTCAGATTATGCCGCTCACTCCAGAGCAGAAGAAACAGTACAAATCCATTGGCCACCACCTGAAGCCGGTTTTGACGGTGGCGGACAACGGTCTGACTGAAGGTGTATTAGCCGAACTTGAACGCGCCTTGGCGGATCACGAGCTGATCAAGATCAAGCTCAACATCCTCGACCGCGAGTCGCGCCTGGCGCACATTGCAGAGTTGTGCAAGGTCGGCAAGGCTGACCTGGTGCAGGTCATCGGCAAGATGGCACTGGTTTATCGCAAGAACTTCAGCGTCAACAAGCAGCTGTCGAACGTTCATCGCTTCAAGTGATGACAAGGGTCAAGGGTGTGCTTCGCGCACCCTGCCACTCCATCCCGGTAGCGGCTGCAACACCAGCACCAGTCCAGAAAAGCCCAACAGCAGAAAACTGAATGCCTGCCAGCGCTGCGCTTGCGGCCAGCCGACATGCACGGCGACAAACATCGCACACGCATACAGTGCCATCAACAACACCTGCCCGCGAAAATCCCGCCACAGACTGGCAAGGCCCTCGGCCCGTACCAGCACCAAAGCCTGAAAAATCACGCAGGCAGCGGCAAAAATCACCACCGACACTTCGAACGCATCGGCAATCTCATCGATCAGCAACGGTGCCAGACCAATCTTGCCCAGCACCGGTCGCAAACCGAGGTGAATCAACCAGAAGCCGCCGACCCACAACATCTGGGTCAGCTGCCAAAGCATGGCGCCCGCACGTAGCGGGCGCCAGCCTTCAGATGTGACGGACTTCGACAATCTCGTACTCGATAACGCCACTCGGCGTTTTCACGGCGACCACGTCACCCTCTTCCTTGCCGATCAAGGCACGAGCCAAGGGCGAGCCGACCGAAATCTTTCCGAGTTTGAAGTCAGCCTCATCCTCACCCACGATGTGGTAAGCGACGCTTTCATCCGTCTCGACGTTGGCGATTTCGACAGTGGTACCGAAGATCACTTTGCCGGTGTGCGGAATGGTCGTGACATCGATGATGACCTGATTCTGGATCCGGCCTTCGATATCACGGATCCGCGCCTCGACCATGCCCTGCTGTTCGCGGGCGGCATGGTATTCAGCGTTTTCCTTCAGATCACCCAGCTCGCGAGCCGTACCGATGTCCTGGCTGAGCTTCGGACGAACGACCTTGGTCAGGTGAGCGTGTTCTTCTTCCAGGGCTTTTGCGCCCTGGACGGTCATTGGGTACTTGATCATGCCTTCAATCCTGCGTGTAGATCCTGCAAGCGGCGTACGGTCTTCTCGGGACCGAACTTCAGCGCTTCACAGATAGCCTCGCCCGCAGCAATGGTGGTGGTGCAGTAGATCTTGTGCTGCAGGGCATTACGACGAATGGAGTAGGAATCAGCGATCGACTGACGGCCTTCGGTGGTGTTGATGATCAGGGTGACTTCGTCATTCTTGATCATGTCGACCACGTGCGGACGACCCTCGGTCACCTTGTTCACGCGGCGCACTTTCAGGCCTGCAGCTTCGATCAGCTTGGCAGTACCGGCAGTGGCGACCACTTCGAAGCCCAAGTTGATCAGATCACGGGCCACGCCTGCAACCAGCGGCTTGTCATCGTCACGCACACTGATGAACGCGGTACCGCCGGTCGGCAGCACTTCGCTGGCGCCCATCTGGGCCTTGGCGAATGCTTCACCGAAAGTGTCGCCGACGCCCATCACTTCACCGGTGGACTTCATCTCCGGGCCGAGGATCGGGTCAACGCCAGGGAATTTGGCGAACGGGAACACCGCCTCTTTCACGCTGTAGAAGTTCGGGATGATTTCCTTGGTGAAGCCGATTTCCTTCAGCGTCTTACCGGCCATCACGCGAGCAGCGATCATTGCCAGGGAAACACCGATGCACTTGGACACGAACGGTACGGTACGGGAAGCGCGCGGGTTGACTTCGATGACGTAGATGTCCTCGCCCTGCAGCGCCAGTTGCACGTTCATCAGACCGACAACACCCAGTTCCAGGGCCATTTTCTTGACCTGTTCGCGCATCTCGTCCTGGATGTGCGCCGGCAGCGAGTACGGCGGCAGCGAGCACGCGGAGTCACCGGAGTGAACGCCTGCCTGCTCGATGTGCTGCATGATCGCGCCGATTACCACGTCTTTGCCGTCGCAGACCGCATCCACGTCCATCTCGATGGCGCAGTTGAGGAAGTGGTCGAGCAGCACCGGGCTGTCGTTGGACACTTGCACCGCATCACGCAGGTAGCGCTTGAGTTCATCTTCCTTGTAGACGATTTCCATCGCGCGGCCGCCCAGTACGTAGGACGGGCGCACCACCAGCGGATAACCGATTTTCGCGGCAGCGCGAACGGCTTCGTCTTCGCTGCGCACGGTGGCGTTTGGCGGCTGACGCAGGTTCAGGCGCTCAACCATTTGCTGGAAGCGCTCACGGTCTTCGGCACGGTCGATGGCATCAGGGCTGGTACCGATGATCGGCACGCCAGCGGCTTCGAGGGCACGCGCCAGTTTCAGCGGAGTCTGACCGCCGTACTGGACGATCACGCCTTTCGGCTTCTCGACGCGGCAGATTTCCAGCACGTCTTCCAGGGTTACCGGCTCGAAGTACAGACGGTCGGACGTGTCGTAGTCGGTGGAAACGGTTTCCGGGTTGCAGTTGACCATGATGGTTTCATAGCCGTCTTCGCGCAGTGCGAGGGCGGCGTGTACGCAGCAATAGTCGAACTCGATACCTTGGCCGATACGGTTCGGACCGCCACCCAGAATCATGATCTTGTCGCGACCGGACGGCGCGGCTTCGCACTCTTCCTCGTACGTCGAGTAGAGGTAAGCGGTGTCGGTGGCGAACTCGGCGGCGCACGTGTCAACGCGCTTGTAGACCGGGAACACTTCCAGTTTTTGACGGTGCGTACGCAGGTTCTTCTCGGTCACACCCAGCAGTTTGGCCAGACGCTGATCGGAGAAGCCTTTGCGCTTGAGCTTGAACATCAGGTCGCGGTCGATAGCGGACAGACCGAGGGTCTTGACCTTCTCTTCTTCCTTGATCAGATCTTCGATCTGCACCAGGAACCACGGGTCGATCATGTTCATGCCGAAAATGTCTTCGACGGTCATGCCGGCGCGGAATGCGTCCGCCACGTACCAGATACGCTCGGCGCCCGGCACGGTCAGCTCGCGCTTGAGGATGCTCATGCTTTCCGGGTTGCTCAGGTCGAGCTTCTCGTCCAGCCCGCAAACGCCCACTTCCAGACCGCGCAGGGCTTTCTGCAGGGATTCCTGGAAGGTGCGGCCGATGGCCATGACTTCACCGACCGACTTCATTTGCGTGGTCAGGCGTGCGTCAGCCTTGGCGAATTTCTCGAAGGCGAAACGTGGCAGCTTGGTCACAACGTAGTCGATCGACGGCTCGAAGGACGCCGGAGTCTTGCCGCCGGTGATGTCGTTCGACAGTTCGTCGAGGGTGTAGCCCACAGCCAGTTTGGCCGCGACCTTGGCAATCGGGAAACCGGTGGCTTTCGAAGCCAGTGCCGAGGAACGCGATACGCGCGGGTTCATCTCGATCACGACCATGCGGCCAGTGTCCGGGCAGATACCGAATTGCACGTTGGAGCCGCCGGTCTCGACGCCGATCTCGCGCAGTACCGCCAGCGAGGCGTTACGAAGGATCTGATATTCCTTGTCGGTCAGGGTCTGTGCCGGAGCAACGGTGATCGAGTCACCGGTGTGCACGCCCATCGGGTCGAAGTTCTCGATCGAGCAGACGATGATGCAGTTGTCCTTTTTGTCGCGGACAACTTCCATCTCATATTCTTTCCAGCCGATCAGCGATTCGTCGATCAGCAGCTCTTTGGTCGGCGACAGGTCCAGACCGCGGGCGCAGATTTCTTCGAACTCTTCACGGTTGTAGGCGATACCGCCGCCAGTACCACCCATGGTGAAGGACGGACGGATGATGCACGGGAAGCCCAGACGCTCGAGGACGGCGTTGGCTTCTTCCATGCTGTGGGCGATACCGGAACGCGGGCATTCCAGACCGATGGATTTCATGGCCTTGTCGAAACGCGAACGGTCTTCAGCCTTGTCGATGGTGTCGGCGTTTGCACCGATCATTTCCACGCCGAACTTTTCCAGAACGCCTTCGCGCTCCAGATCCAGGGCGCAGTTCAGTGCAGTCTGGCCGCCCATGGTTGGCAGCACCGCGTCAGGGCGCTCTTTTTCGATGATCTTGGCCACGGTCTGCCACTTGATCGGCTCGATGTACGTGGCGTCGGCCATGTCCGGGTCGGTCATGATGGTGGCCGGGTTGGAGTTCACCAGGATGACGCGGTAACCCTCTTCGCGCAGGGCTTTGCAGGCCTGGGCGCCGGAGTAGTCGAATTCACAGGCCTGGCCGATAACGATCGGGCCGGCGCCGAGAATCAGGATGCTTTTAATGTCTGTACGTTTTGGCATGGGTTTGTCACTCAAATCCGCAGGTCAGTCGGCAAGCCGTCTTGATCGATTTCTGAAGCCCTGAGGGGCGCCACCGGCGTCGGGGCCGCCCTCGAGGGCTTCTCGCTACAGTCTCAAGGCGAACGCTTAGCGTCGCTTGGCCATCTCGTTGATGAAGCGGTCGAACAGGGGCGCCACATCGTTCGGGCCCGGGCTCGCTTCAGGGTGGCCCTGGAAGCTGAACGCGCTCTTGTCGGTGCGCTCGATGCCTTGCAGGGTGCCGTCGAACAGCGATTTGTGGATCGCACGCACGTTGGCCGGCAGGGTCGCTTCGTCAACCGCGAAACCGTGGTTCTGGCTGGTGATCATCACGACGCCAGTGTCCAGATCCTGTACCGGGTGGTTGGCACCGTGGTGGCCATGGCCCATTTTCAGGGTCTTGGCGCCGGAGGCCAGAGCCAGCAGTTGGTGACCGAGGCAGATACCGAAGACCGGAATTTCGGTTTCCAGCACTTCCTTGATCGCTTTGATCGCGTAGTCGCAAGGTTCCGGGTCACCAGGGCCGTTGGACAGAAACACGCCGTCCGGCTTGAGTGCCAGCACGTCGGCAGCCGGGGTTTGCGCCGGCACCACGGTCACGCGGCAGCCGCGCTCGACCAGCATGCGCAGGATGTTCAGTTTGACGCCGTAGTCGTAGGCAACCACGTGATATGGCAGCTCGGACGCTTCGAGGGTCGCGTGGCTGTCAGTCTTCAAATCCCAGACAGTGGAGCGCCATTCGTACTTTTCCTTGGTGCTGACGACTTTCGCCAGATCCATGCCCTTCAGACCTGGAAAGCCCTGCGCGGCGGCAATTGCAGCTTCTTCGGAGATGTTGTCGCCGGCCATGATGCAGCCGTTCTGTGCGCCTTTTTCACGCAGGATGCGGGTCAGGCGGCGGGTGTCGATACCGGCGATTGCCACAACGTTGTTGGCTTTCAGGTAGTCGGACAGGGACATCGTGTTACGCCAGTTGCTCGCTACCAGCGGCAGGTCACGGATGACCAGGCCAGCGGACCATACGCGGTCGGACTCGGCATCTTCCGGCGTGGTGCCAGTGTTGCCGATGTGCGGGTAAGTCAGGGTAACGATCTGTTGGGCGTAGGAAGGATCGGTAAGGATTTCCTGATAGCCGGTCATTGCGGTGTTGAACACCACCTCACCAACGGTTTGACCGTCGGCTCCAATGGCTTCGCCGCGAAAAATGCTGCCATCAGCAAGGGCGAGTATGGCTGGCTTAGTCAAGAAGACCTCCCGTAAATAACGCATGAAAGGGCAATCGCAGGTTGTAAAAAAGCGGAGTGACGTATGGACACGTCACCCCGCTTCTTCACTGAATTATTCTGCGCGCTTTTAGTGGACACACTAAAGCTGTAGCTTACAGAAAAAGGCTTTTTTGGTCCACCGCTAAAGAGCCTAAAAGGCCGGAGAATGCGACAGGGCGTCGCGCGATGCAGAAAAACCAGCGCAAACCGGGCGTTTGCGCTGGGTAAAACCGTCAATCAATGCAGGTCGAGCACGTCTTGCATGTCATACAGACCCGGCTCGCGGCCATCCAGCCACAACGCCGCACGCACCGCACCCTTGGCGAATGTCATGCGACTGGAAGCCTTGTGCGTGATCTCCAGGCGCTCGCCTTCGCAGGCAAACAGCACGGTGTGATCACCGACCACGTCACCACCGCGAACGGTGGCGAAACCAATGGTTTCCCGCTCGCGCGCACCGGTGTGACCTTCACGACCATAGACCGCGACTTTCTGCAGATCACGATCCAGCGCATCGGCAATCACTTCACCCATGCGCAGCGCCGTGCCCGAAGGCGCGTCAATCTTGTGCCGGTGATGCGCTTCGATGATTTCGATGTCGGCATCGTCGCCCAACACCCGGGCAGTCATTTCGAGCAGCTTCAACGACAGGTTGACCCCGACGCTGAAGTTGGCCGCGAACACGATCGGAATATCCTTGCCCGCCTCGGCCAGCAGCTGCTTTTGCGCAGCGTCGAGCCCGGTGGTGCCGATGACCATGGCCTTGCCGGCCTTGCGACAGAACGCGAGGTTTTTCAACATCACTTCCGGCAGGGTGAAATCGATCAGCACGTCGAACTCTTCGGCCACCGATTCGAGGTTGCCGGACAACGGCACACCGATACGACCCAGCGAAGCCAGCTCACCGGCGTCCACCCCAATCAGCGTACTGCCGGGACGAACGATCGCCGCGGTCAGGCCGGTCAGCGGCGCGCGCTGTTGCACGGCCTCGACCAGAATCTTGCCCATGCGCCCGGCGGCGCCCATCACAGCTATACGTCGCATGCCGACTCCTTACAGATCGCCGAAGAAGCGCTTCACACCATCGAACCAACCAGTGGTTTTCGGCGAGTGGCTGTTGTCGTCCGCCAGCGAGCTGCGGAATTCCTCGAGCAATTCGCGCTGACGACGATTCAGATTGACCGGGGTCTCGACCGCTACACGGCACATCAAGTCGCCCGCACCACCGCCACGCACCGGCGCAACGCCTTTACCGCGCACGCGGAACTGCTTGCCGGTTTGGGTGCCTTCAGGGATTTTCAGTTTGACGCGACCGTCGAGGGTCGGGATTTCCAGCTCGCCGCCGAGCGCCGCATCAACAAAGCTGATCGGCACTTCGCAGAACAGGTGTTTGCCATCGCGCTGGAAGATGTCGTGCTCGCGCACGTTGATCACCACGTACAGGTCGCCGGTCGGGCCACCCTGGGTCCCCGCCTCGCCTTCGCCGGACAGACGAATGCGGTCGCCGGTGTCAACACCAGCCGGCACCTTGACCGACAGGGTCTTGTATTCTTCGACGCGACCGTCGCCGTGGCAGGAATCGCACGGATCGGAAATGATCTTGCCCTGGCCATGGCAGCGCGGGCAGGTCTGCTGCACCGAGAAGAAGCCCTGCTGCATGCGCACCTGACCAATGCCGCCGCAGGTCGGGCAGGTCGATGGCGACGAGCCTTTCTTCGCGCCGGAACCATCGCATGGCTTGCAATTGACCAGCGTCGGAACGCGGATATTCACGGTAGTGCCGCGCACCGCTTCTTCCAGATTCAGCTCCAGGGTGTAGCGCAGATCGCTGCCACGCTGAGCGCCACCACGGGAACCGCCGCGACCACCACCGAAGAAGTCACTGAAGACATCGCCAAAGATGTCCGAGAAATTCTGCCCGCCGAAACCGGCGCCACCGCCACCCATGCTTGGGTCGACGCCAGCATGACCGTACTGGTCGTACGCCGCGCGCTTGCTCGAATCGGACAATACTTCGTAGGCCTCGTTGGCCTCTTTGAACAGTTCTTCCGACGCTTTGTCATCGGGATTACGGTCCGGGTGGTGCTTCATCGCCAGGCGACGATAGGCCTTTTTCAGGTCTGCATCGCTTGAACCACGCTCTACACCCAATACTTCGTAATAGTCACGCTTTGCCATAAGTCTTTTGCACTCTTGAGGACGTTCGGCAAACCCCTCCTGAGGATGGCCAAACTCGTTGAGCCCCAATACAGGCCCGGACCCAACTCACGTCAATTCAACGATCCTGGTCTTTGTTTCTTGTGGTACTTGCGGCACGAAAAGCAGGAGCATTCCCGGCCATACCAACAGCACGCAAGGCTTGTCGCATGCTGTAAAAATTCACGTATTCCAGATACGCCAACGCGGGAGCAAGCTCCCGCGCGGCGACATCCTACCAGTCACCGCCGCAAGGCAGTCAACCGGCCGACCAACAACTTACTTGTGGTCTTTGACTTCTTCGAACTCGGCATCGACAACATCGTCAGCCTTTTCAGCTTTCTCGTCGTGCGGTGCCGCGCCTTCAGCAGGCTGAGCCTGTTCGGCGTACATCTTCTGGGCAACCGGAGCCGAGACTTTCGACAGCTCTTCGATCTTCGCTTCGATGGCAGCCTTGTCGTCGCCTTTCACAGCGGCTTCCAGTGCAACCACGGCAGCTTCGATCGCGGTCTTCTCTTCGGCGCTGACCTTGTCGCCCGCTTCGGTGACCATTTTGCGAGTCGAGTGAACCAGTGCGTCACCCTTGTTACGGGATTCAGCCAGCTCAGCGAACTTGCGGTCTTCCTCGGCGTTCAGCTCGGCGTCGCGAACCATCTTCTGAATTTCTTCATCCGACAGACCGGAGTTGGCCTTGATGGTGATCTTCTGCTCTTTACCGGTCGCCTTGTCTTTCGCGCCAACGTGCAGGATGCCGTTTGCGTCGATGTCGAAGGTCACTTCGATCTGCGGCACGCCACGTGGAGCTGGTGGAATGTCGGCCAGGTCGAATTTGCCCAGCGACTTGTTCTGCGCAGCTTGCTTACGCTCACCTTGCAGGACGTGAATGGTCACGGCGCCCTGGTTGTCGTCGGCAGTGGAGAACACTTGCGATTTCTTGGTAGGAATCGTGGTGTTTTTCTCGATCAGCGCGGTCATCACGCCACCCATGGTTTCGATACCCAGGGTCAGCGGGCTGACGTCGAGCAGCAGAACGTCTTTCACGTCACCGGCCAGAACGGCGCCCTGAATCGCAGCACCCATGGCAACCGCTTCGTCCGGGTTCACGTCTTTACGTGCTTCTTTACCGAAGAAGTCGGTCACCAGCTTCTGTACCAGCGGCATACGGGTCTGACCGCCGACCAGAATCACGTCGTTGATCGCGCCAACGTCGATACCGGCGTCTTTCATGGCGATGCGGCAAGGTTCGATGGTGCGCTGAACCAGGTCTTCAACCAGTGCTTCGAGCTTGGCACGCGAAATCTTCACGTTCAGGTGCTTAGGACCGGTGGCGTCTGCAGTGATGTACGGCAGGTTGACGTCGGTCGACTGCGCGGACGACAGCTCGATCTTGGCTTTCTCAGCGGCTTCTTTCAGGCGCTGCATGGCCAGCGGGTCACCTTTGAGGTTCATGCCGCTTTCTTTCTTGAATTCGTCAACGAGGTAGTCGATCAGACGAATGTCGAAGTCTTCACCGCCGAGGAAGGTGTCACCGTTGGTGGCCAACACTTCAAACTGGTGCTCGCCGTCAACTTCAGCGATCTCGATCACGGAAACGTCGAAAGTACCGCCACCCAGGTCATAAACGATCACGGTGTGATCGCCCTTGGCCTTGTCCATACCGTAAGCCAGAGCAGCCGCGGTTGGTTCGTTGATGATACGTTTAACGTCCAGACCGGCAATGCGGCCGGCGTCTTTGGTCGCCTGACGCTGGCTGTCGTTGAAGTAGGCCGGAACGGTGATCACCGCCTCGGTCACAGGCTCGCCGAGGTAGTCTTCGGCGGTCTTCTTCATCTTCTTCAGGATTTCAGCCGAGATTTGTGGCGGCGCCATTTTCTGGCCGTTCACTTCAACCCAGGCGTCGCCGTTGTCAGCCTTGGCGATTTTGTACGGGACCATCTTGATGTCTTTCTGTACGACTTCTTCGTCGAACTTGCGACCGATCAGACGCTTCACCGCGTACAGGGTGTTGTGCGGGTTGGTCACTGCCTGACGCTTGGCCGACTGACCAACGAGGATTTCACCATCGTTGGCGTAAGCGATGATCGACGGCGTGGTACGCGCGCCTTCGGCGTTTTCGATAACTTTGGCTACGCCGTTTTCCAGCACGGAGACGCAGGAGTTGGTAGTCCCCAGGTCGATACCGATAATTTTGCCCATGTTCACTCTCCCGAAACTTTGGATTTTGTTGCCGCAGCAGTGGTGGCTAACTGCGGTAATACTTAAACGCTTGACTTCTAAATGGGGGCCTTGCGGCTAATTTCAAGCCTTCTCGTCAATCGAAGGCGAAATTGGCGCCGGAGCCTTGCTGACCACAACCATGGCCGGACGCAACAGGCGACCGTTGAGCTGGTAGCCCTTCTGGAACACCTTCAGAACGCTGTTCGGTTCGACGTCGGCGCTTTCCTGCATGGCCATCGCCTGATGGTGAACGGCATTGAACGGTTCGCCATGCGGATCGATCGCTTCAAGCTGGTAACGCTTGAGGGTGTCGTGGAACATTTTCAGGGTCAGCTCGATGCCTTCGCGCATCGGACGGATGCTTTCGTCGTCCGGGCTCGACAGTTCGAGGCCGCGCTCCAGGCTGTCAACGATCGGCAGCAAGTCACCGGCGAACTTTTCCAGCGCAAACTTGTGCGCCTTCTCGACATCCTGCTCGGCACGACGGCGGACGTTCTGCAGATCGGCAGCTACGCGCAGCGACTGATCCTGCGCGGCGGCCAACTGCTCTTCGAGCACTTGTACACGGGTCGCCAGGTCGTCACCCGAAGTTTCGGGCGCCTGATTGGCTTCTGGATTTTGCGTATCTACTGTCTGTTCGTCAGCCATAGAATTCTCCTTTCAATTACGTCCGCGAGCTGTACTCGCGCTTCTGCCCCGATATATGGGGCCGCAAAATCAGGCTTCAAGGGCCTGCAATGATTAACCCTACAAAAAAGTGCTGCATTGTCATTCCTGCTCGGACTAAGCATTTGATCGGATCAAGCTAATCGAGCTAAGCGAGGGCATTGTCAGGCCGAAACAAAACACTGTATAAATAACCAGACCTAAAGCCTGGGAGCGGCCTTTATGCTGGTGCACCTGTCCGTACATAACTACGCCATCGTTGAACATCTCGATCTCGAACTTGATCGCGGGATGAGCGTGATCACAGGGGAAACCGGCGCCGGCAAGTCGATCATGCTCGACGCCCTGGGCCTGACCCTTGGCGACCGCGCCGACAGCGGCGTGGTTCGCCCGGGCGCCGACAAGGCCGACATTCTGGCCACCTTCGACCTGGTCGACATTCCCGAAGCCCATGCCTGGCTGGCCGAGCGCGACCTCGAAAACGACGGCCCTTGCATCCTGCGCCGGGTGATCACCGCCGAAGGCCGTTCGCGCGGCTATATCAATGGCACACCCTGCCCGCTCGGTGATCTCAAGGCCCTCGGCGAACTGCTGATCGATATCCACAGCCAGCACGAACACCAGTCCCTGCTGAAAACCGACACTCACCGACGCCTGCTTGACGAATATGCCGGCGCTACCGATCTGGCCCGTCAGGTGCAACTCGCCGCGCAGCGCTGGCGCCAGACCCGCCTGGAACTGGAGCGCCTCTCCAACTCGGGTGACGAGCAACGCGCGCGTCACCAATTGCTCAGCTACCAGCTCGAAGAACTGGAGAACCTCGGCCTCGGCGAAAACGAGCTGGAACAGCTAGAGCAGGAACACAAGAACCTGACCAACGCCGAAACCCTGCTTGGCATTTGTCGACAGGTGGTCGAGCAGTGCAGCGAAAGCGATTCCGGCAATGTACTGAATGCGCTGACCGCCAGCCTCAACCGCCTGTCGAGCGTGAACAGCTCGGTTGGCGCACTGGGCGAAGCCAGCAGCCTGCTGACCAGCGCGCAGATCCAGGTCGAAGAAGCCGTGGGCGAGCTCAACCGCTTCCTCGACAACTTCGATGCCGATCCGGCGCGCCTGCAGTATCTGGAAGAACGCCTCGACGCGATTTACACCCTGGCGCGCAAGCACCGGATCCAGCCAACCGAAGTCGCCGAGATGCAGCAGAAATTGCTCGATGAAATCGAGACATTGAATGCCAACGACGAATCCATCGAACGCCTGGGTGATGAACTGGCCTCTTATGCCCGCCATTATCAAGAGAAGGCCCGGGAGCTGAGCGACTTGCGCCATCAGGCCGCCAGCAGCCTCGCCAGCGCCGTGGAGCAAGAGATCCAGCGCTTGGGCATGCCGGGCGGACGCTTTACCATCGAGTTGCGCGCCAACACCAGCGACGAACTACAGCCCAACGGCCTGGAACAAGTCGAACTGCTGGTCAGCGCCAACCCCGGCCAGCCGCTCAAGGCGCTGGCCAAAGTAGCCTCCGGTGGCGAGCTGTCGCGGATCAGCCTGGCGATTCAGGTGATCACTGCGCAGACCTCACGGGTGCCAACCTTGGTATTCGACGAAGTGGACGTAGGCATCGGCGGGCCGACCGCCGAAATCGTTGGTCAGTTGTTGCGGCGTCTTGGCGATCGCGGCCAGGTGCTGACCGTGACGCATTTGCCGCAAGTGGCGGCGCAGGGTCATCAGCATTTATTTGTGCACAAGGTTCGCGGTGAACAGGCTACCCACACCGCCGTGTCCAAACTGAGCAAGAACGACCGTATAGAAGAAGTGGCGCGGATGCTGGGCGGCATCGACTTGACCAAAGAGTCCTTGGCTCACGCGAAAAAAATGGTCGTCACGGCAAAGGTTTAAGAACGGTAGAAAGCACGAAGGCGACCCTTGGGTCGCCTTCGTTCGTTTCGCGAACTTGAAATTCGCGCGACATGCTTACTTTTTCTTGCGTACGTACAGCACCAGATTGTGATCTACCAGATCAACACCGTGCTCCTCGGCAATTGCCTTCTGGAGCTTTTCGATTTCCGGACTGACGAATTCGACGACTTCACCGGTTTCCACGTTGACCATATGGTCGTGGTGGCCACCGTCGGCCAATTCGAATACCGCGTGGCCACCGTCGAAGTTGTGACGGACCACGAGGCCAGCAGCTTCGAACTGGGTCAGAACACGGTAAACCGTGGCCAGACCGACGTCCTCGCCTGCTTCCATCAACGCCTTGTAGACGTCTTCGGCACTCATGTGACGCTGCTCGGTAGAATCGAGCATTTGCAGGATCTTGACCCGTGGCAGGGTCACTTTGAGGCCGGCTTTGCGTAGTTCGCTATTTTCAACCATGGTCAGCTTTCTCGCGATGCTGCTTCGCAGCTTCTCTTAATGCGGGTATGATCGGCGTTTACGTTGTCCCAGCCAAGATAGTGGAAGTCGCCCACCGATGCAAAACACCAAGCTCTTGCTAACCAGTTTCACCTTTGTGGGACTGCTCGCACTCGCCGGTTGTTCATTCCCCGGGGTTTACAAAATCGACATCCAGCAGGGCAATGTCGTCACGCAGGACATGATAGACCAGTTACGCCCGGGAATGACCCGTCGGCAAGTACGGTTTATCATGGGTAACCCTCTGCTGACCGACACGTTCCATGCCGATCGCTGGGATTATCTGTACAGCCTGCAACCTGGTGGCGGTGAACGCCAGCAGGAGCGCGTGAGTGTCAACTTCAACTCCAACGACCAGCTTGTCAGCCTCTCCGGTGACTTCATGCCGGGCGTAAGCCGTGACGAAGCCATTCTCGGCAAGGACAGTGGCACCAGCGTGACCGCCCCTGCCGAAAACGCCGAGAAGCCGAAGCCGGAACAACCCGCCAAACCAGGCTCCTTGCTGGATTCGATCCAGAAGGACGTGGACGGTGTTGAAACCGTTCCGGTTCCGACGCCTGAGCCGCTGGACACCTCCCCGCAGTAATGCGCGAGGCAATAAAAAACCCGGAATTTCCGGGTTTTTTATTGCCTGCGATCTGGGCAGACTACTGATTTCGCGCTTTGGCCTCGGCAGCCTTGGCCGCCCGCAGGCGTCGCACCTCTTTCGGATCCGCCAGCAACGGCCGGTAGATCTCGATGCGCTCCCCCGCCTGAATCAAGCGACCCTGTGGATCAGCCACCACCTTGCCGAAGATCCCCAGCGGACAATCACTCAGATCCAGCTCCGGGAATTCATCGCCGATACCTGACTTGAGCACCGCCTCACGCACTGTCGTCCCTTCAGGGACGCGCAAACTGCGCAGAAGCTGACGATCCACGGCGGCATACACCACTTCAATCTCGATCACCGGATCAACCATGCATCTGCTTGGCACGCTGGCAGAACGCATCCACCAACGTATTCGCCGCCTGATTGAACAGCGGGCCGAGCGTCGCGCGCACCAGCGGGCCGGCGTAGTCGAAAGACAGGTCAAGACTGATCTTGCAGGCCTTCTCGTTCAACACCTTGAAGACCCAGACGCCATGCAGCTGATTGAACGGGCCTTCTTCCAGGTTCATCTCGATCGACTGCCCCGGCACCAGCGTATTGCGCGTGACGAAGTGCTGACTGAGGCCGCCCTTGGCCACGCCAACGCTGGCGCGCATGTGCTCGGGCGAGCTTTCCAGCACTTCGGCGGACGAGCACCATGGCAAGAATTCCGGGTAACGCGCGACGTCGTTGACCAGGTCGTAGAGGAATTGCGCCGGGTAGGGCAGCAACGCCGAACGTTGAATATGTGTCGTCATGTAAGCGTTACTTCCAGAGCTGAGCGGCAAACACTACAAGAATGCCGATAGGCGCCACGTAGCGCATCAAGAACAAGGACAGGGCAAACAGCGCCGGGTTACGAATCGACAACTCGTCACGCACCGCCTCACGCCCCATCACCCAACCGGCAAACAGCACGAAGCACAGGCCACCGAGCGGCAACATGATCCGCGAGGTGAAGAAGTCGATCACGCCGAAGAAGTCCAGACCGCCCGTCGCACCCCATTGATAGAGATGGAACAGCCCGCCTTCGTTCACGAAAAATTTGGCTTCCTTCCAGATATTGAAGGAGAAAACCGTACCCAGACCGACGAACCAGCAGATGAACGCCAGCCAGAAAGTCACCCAGCCACGGCTGATTTTCGTGCGTTCAACCAGATAGGCAACCATCGGTTCAAGCAAGGAAATCGCCGAGCTCCAGGCGGCAATCGCCACCAGCACAAAGAACACCACGCCCATCAACTGGCCGAAAACCACGTTACCGAAGGCAAATGGCAGACTGACAAACATCAGGCCCGGGCCTTCGCTAGGGTTCAAGCCGCCGGCGAACACAATCGGAAACAATGCCAGACCAGCCACCAGCGATACAAAGGTATCCAGCAGCGCGACACCGACCACGGTGCCAGAGAGCGAGGCTTCCTTGGTCATGTAAGCGCCGTAAATCATGATCGAACCCACACCCACGCTCAGGGAAAAGAACGCATGGCCCATGGCGGGCAGCAAGCCGTCGAGGACTTTTTCCGGATGGAAGTCGAACATGAAATGCACGCCTTCCATGAAATGCCCGGTAGTCATGCTGTAACCCAGCAATACCAACACCATGACGAACAGCAGCGGCATCATGATCCGCAGGCTGCGCTCCAGCCCGGCAACCACGCCTTTGGCGATCACTACGGCCGACAACAGCATGAAAACCGTGTGCCAAAGTGTCAGACGCCAGGGATCGGAGATCACATTGCCAAAATAAGCGCCGACCTGCTCCGCCGTAGCGCCCTGGAAGTCGCCGCGCCCCATGTCGATGATGTAATCCAGCGACCAGCCGCCGACCACACTATAGAAAGACAAGATCAGCAGCGCCGTGATCATCCCGGCAAACGCGCCCCATGACCACTTGCCCGAATGCCCGGCCTCCCGCGCCAACACCTTCAAGGCGTTCGCCGGACTCTGCCGTGCGCGACGGCCGATCAGGGTTTCAGCCAGCATGACCGGGATCCCGATCAATGCGATGCAGGCGAGAAACATCAGCACGAAGGCGCCGCCGCCGTAGACCCCGACCATGTAGGGGAATTTCCAGATGCTGCCCAGTCCCACGGCCGAACCGGTCGCGGCGAATATGAAAACCCAGCGGCTAGCCCAACTGCCGTGGACAGAAACCTTGTCTGTCGACATTGAATATCACGCCCAAGCGTTAGAAAAAGAGGCCGCATTGTCCGGGATTCACTCAACCTGCTCAAGCACGCAGCATCACCGTAGCCGAGGATCATTTATCTCCATATAATGCCGCCCCTATGGCTAAACAGAAGAAACACCCAACAGGGACCATCGCGCAGAACAAAAAGGCGCGACACGATTACTTCATCGAACATCGTTTCGAGGCTGGTCTGGTCCTGGCCGGCTGGGAAGTAAAAAGTCTGCGGGCAAGCAAGCTGCAACTGGTCGACAGTTACGTGCTGCTCAAGGACGGCGAAGCCTGGCTTCTCGGCAGTCACATCACGCCGTTGATGACCGCGAGCACCCACGTCATCGCCGATCCGACCCGCACCCGCAAACTGCTGCTGAACAAACGCGAGCTGGAAAAACTCGCCGCTGCCGTGCAACAGAAAGGCTACGCCTGCGTGTGCCTGTCCTTCTACTGGAGCAAGCACATGGTCAAGTGCGAGATTGCTCTGGGCAAGGGCAAGAAGGAATACGACAAGCGTGACACCGAGCGCGAACGCGACGCCGGACGAGAGCTGCAGCGCGCTGTGCGCAACAAGGGCAAGGAAGAATAATTTCTTCTGCCTGAAAAGATCGCAGCCTGCGGCAGCTCCTACAGGGAAAGACACATTCCTGTGTAGGAGCTGCCGAAGGCTGCGATCTTTTTGCTTCTAAAAGCTACATTCCCTTGCGCCGCTCCGCCCGAGCCATGCGCTGAACCTCCTGCCGCACCTCTTCCAGCACTTCCTGCACATACAGAATGTGTCGACTGGAAACCTCCCGCGCCTGCTCCGCCCGACCTTCGATAATCGCCAGATACAGCTCCCGGTGCTGAGAGATCAGCATGTCGCGGGTTTCCGTGCGCTGTTTGTACATGCCACCGATGTTGGTCACCACGTTGCGCTTGAGCAAATCGAAAAGCCCGCGAATGGTGTGCAGCAGCACCGCGTTGTGGCTGGCTTCGGCAATCGCCAGGTGAAACTTCGCGTCCGCCGCGCCCTCTTCCACCCGACTCACTTCGTCATGCCGGGTGTAGCAATCCTGCAGCTCGTTGAACGCTGCGGTCAGGCGCTCACGATCCACATCCGTAGCGCGCAATGCTGCGTAATAGGCACACGATGCCTCCAGAGTATGCCGAAACTCCAGCAAGTCGCGCTGCGCCTCGGGGTTGCTCTCCAGCAGCAATAGCAGGGGATCGCTGAAAGTCGATCCGAGGGTTTCCACCACGTAATTGCCGCCGCCCTGGCGACTGACCAGCAAACCTTTGGCCGCCAGTTTCTGAATCGCTTCGCGCAACGACGGACGCGATACGCCGAACTGCTCGGCCAAGGCGCGCTCGGCCGGAAGCCGTTCGCCGGACTTCAGCGTGCCCTCGAGGATCATCCCCTCGAGGCGCTCGACAATATCGTCAGACAAACGGCGCTGACGAATCTGATCAAACCCCATAACTCATTTCTCCACGATCCCGACCGCTCGCCGGGCTCTCTATTCTGGCCTATCGGCGCCCCGCCGACACCTGTCAGAGCACATTTTCCCGAGCGGATCAGATGCCTTCTGCACCGCTTATTCGACAAAAGTTTCAGGGCGACAAATTGACACACCGACATCAAGGCTTTTACCCTAGCCAACAGCGATTGTAAATTGGTATTACCAATTAACCAAGAACGCTGACAGTGCCTGACCAACAACAATTAGGGGCCACCCCATATGCAAACCTGGCAACAGCTCTATACCCCGCTCGGCAGTCTCGGCGTCTCCGCACTCGCGGCCGTCATTCCCATCGTTTTCTTCTTCCTGGCTCTGGCGGTGTTCCGCCTCAAGGGTCATGTGGCCGGCAGCATCACGCTCGCCCTGTCGATTGCCGTGGCGATTTTCGCCTTCCACATGCCGGTCGACATGGCTTTCGCCGCTGCCGGATACGGCTTTGCCTATGGTCTGTGGCCGATTGCCTGGATCATCGTCGCGGCGGTGTTCCTCTACAAACTGACGGTCAAGAGTGGTCAGTTCGAGGTCATTCGCAGCTCGGTGCTATCGATCACCGACGACCAGCGCTTGCAGGTGCTGCTGATCGGCTTCTGCTTCGGTGCGTTCCTCGAAGGTGCCGCCGGTTTCGGCGCGCCAGTGGCCATTACCGCCGCGCTGCTGGTCGGCCTCGGGTTCAATCCGCTGTACGCCGCCGGCCTGTGCCTGATTGCCAACACCGCGCCGGTCGCCTTCGGCGCCCTTGGGATTCCGATCATCGTGGCCGGCCAGGTCACCGGTATCGACGCGTTCAAGATCGGCGCAATGACCGGCCGCCAGCTACCACTGCTGTCGCTTTTCGTGCCGTTCTGGCTGGTGTTCATGATGGACGGCCTGCGTGGCGTGCGTGAAACCTGGCCGGCAGCACTGGTTGCAGGCCTGAGCTTCGCCGTGACCCAGTACTTCACCTCGAACTTCATCGGCCCGGAACTGCCGGACATCACCTCGGCCCTGGCCAGCCTGATTTCCCTGACCCTGTTCCTCAAAGTCTGGCAGCCAAAACGCGCCGCCGGTCAGCACATCGCCGGCGCCGTGTCGGCCTCGGTGGTAACCGCCAGCGCAGGCGGTTTCGGCCAGAAGCGCAGCACCGTGGCGTCGCCTTACAGCCTCTGGGAAATTTTCATCGCCTGGTCGCCGTTCCTGATCCTTACCGTGCTGGTAACCATCTGGACGCTGAAACCCTTCAAAGCCATGTTCGCCGCTGGCGGTTCGATGTACGCCTGGGTATTCAACTTCGCCATCCCGCACCTGGATCAACTGGTGATCAAGACCGCGCCGATCGTGGCCACGCCGACTGCGATTCCGGCGGTGTTCAAACTCGACCCGATTTCCGCGACCGGCACAGCGATCTTCTTCTCGGCATTGATCTCGATGCTGGTGCTGAAGATCAACTTCAAAACTGGTCTGACCACTTTGAAAGAGACCTTTTACGAACTGCGCTGGCCTATTCTGTCGATCGGCATGGTGCTGGCCTTCGCCTTCGTCACCAACTACTCCGGGATGTCTTCGACCATGGCGCTGGTCCTGGCCGCGACCGGCGCAGCCTTCCCGTTCTTCTCGCCGTTCCTCGGCTGGCTGGGCGTGTTCCTCACCGGCTCGGATACCTCGTCCAACGCCCTGTTCAGTTCGCTGCAGGCGACCACCGCACACCAGATCGGCGTCAACGACACCTTGCTGGTGGCGGCCAACACCAGCGGCGGCGTGACCGGCAAGATGATCTCGCCACAATCGATTGCCGTCGCCTGCGCTGCGACCGGGCTGGTGGGCAAGGAGTCGGATCTGTTCCGCTTCACCCTCAAGCACAGCCTATTCTTTGCGACGATTGTCGGCCTGATCACTTTGGCCCAGGCCTACTGGTTCACCGGCATGCTGGTGCACTAAACCTATAAACAAAACGGAAATAACCGACGCCGGCTGGTGATTCCGGCGTCAGCAATTCACCACCCGGTCTGTAAGGCTGCTGAAAGCAAGGCGCTTTATATTCAGCAGCCGCCACAGACGGATAACCGGGCCCACCCGGAGACACGCCTGATGAGCGAGCTTTTTTACAACGCAGTGCCCAACGCCACTCGCGTCGCACCGCCACTGCCCGAACCTCGGCAATACCCCAGCGAGAAACCGTCGCGGGTCTATCTGTTCGGCACGTGTGTGGTCGACCTGTTCTATCCCGAAGCCGGGATGGACGCAATCCACTTGCTGGAGCGTGAAGGGATCAAGGTCGAGTACCCGCAAGGGCAAAGCTGCTGCGGGCAACCGGCCTACACCTCGGGTTACACCGAGCAGGCGCGGTCGGTCGCGCGCGCGCAACTGGCGTTGTTTGCCGGGGATTATCCGGTGGTGGTGCCGTCGGGTTCCTGCGCGGGCATGCTGCGCGAGCATTACGCGGACTTGTTCAAGGACGAGCCGCAAACGTTGAAACAGGTACAGGCCCTCGCGGCCCGCACTTATGAACTGGCTGAGTTTCTGCTGTTTGTCTGCAAGGTGCAGCTCAAGGACAGCGGCGAACCGGTCAAAGTGGCGCTGCACACTTCGTGTTCGGCACGTCGCGAAATGAATACCCACCTGCACGGCCGCGAGCTGTTGGCGCAGTTGAGCAACGTGGAACGGGTCAACCATGACCACGAAAGCGAATGCTGTGGCTTCGGTGGGACATTCAGCGTCCGTATGCCAGACATTTCCGGCGCGATGGTGGCTGACAAGACCAAAGCGTTGAAGGATTCCGGCGCACACAAAGTGTTGAGCGCCGACTGTGGCTGTTTGATGAACATCAACGGCGCATTGGAGAAACAAAAGGAAGCGCTGCGCGGGCAACATCTCGCCAGCTTTCTGTGGCAACGAACCGGAGGTGCGCAATGAGCACCTCGACGATTATTCCTACGGTTGCCGTAGAAGAAGACTTCCGCACCCGGGCGCACAACGCCTTGGGTGATCAGCAGTTACGGAACAACTTCCGTACTGCCATGGATTCACTGATGACCAAGCGGGCAGCGGCGTTCAGCGATGCCCACGAAAGAGAACACTTGCGCGCCCTGGGCAACTCGATCAGGGCGCGTGCGCTCTCCAAGTTGCCCGACCTGCTCGAGCAACTGGAACAGAACCTGACCCGCAACGGTGTGACAGTGCACTGGGCGGAAACGGTGGACGAGGCCAATGGCATCGTCCTTTCGATCATCCGCGCTCACGAGGCGCGGCAAGTGATCAAGGGCAAATCGATGGTCAGCGAAGAGATGGAGATGAACCATTTCCTCGAGGCTCAAGGTGTTGAATGCCTGGAGTCCGACATGGGGGAATACATCGTCCAGCTCGACCACGAAAAGCCTTCACACATCATTATGCCGGCGATCCACAAGAATGCCGGTCAGGTCGCGTCCTTGTTCCACGACAAACTTGGCGTGGAGTACACCAAGGACGTTGACCAACTCATTCAGATCGGTCGCAGAGTCCTGCGGCAGAAATTCTTCGAAGCGGACATCGGCGTTTCCGGCGTCAACTTCGCCGTGGCCGAAACCGGCACCCTGCTGCTGGTGGAAAACGAAGGCAACGGGCGCATGACCACCACCGTGCCGCCGGTGCACATCGCGGTCACCGGCATCGAAAAGGTCGTGGAAAACCTGCGCGACGTGGTGCCGCTGTTGTCGCTGCTGACCCGCTCGGCGCTGGGCATTCCGATCACCACTTACGTCAACATGATCTCCGGCCCGCGCAAGGAACATGAACTCGATGGCCCGCAGGAAGTGCACCTGGTGCTGCTCGACAACGGTCGCAGCCAGGCCTTCGCCGACAGCGAACTGCGCCAGACCCTGAACTGCATCCGCTGTGGCGCGTGCATGAACCATTGCCCGGTCTACACCCGCGTCGGTGGTCACACCTACGGCGAGGTGTACCCGGGACCGATCGGCAAAATCATCACCCCGCACATGGTCGGTCTGGCGAAAGTCCCGGATCACCCGAGCGCTTCGTCGTTGTGCGGTGCCTGCGGTGAAGTGTGCCCGGTGAAAATTCCGATCCCTGCCCTGCTGCGGCGCCTGCGCGAAGAAAACGTCAAAGCCCCGGACAGTCCGCATCAAGTGATGCGCGGCCAAGGCAGCAAATATTCGCGCAAGGAACGTTTCATCTGGAACGCCTGGGCGAAACTCAACAGCTCGCCGACGCTGTATCGGTTGTTTGGTTTCTTCGCCACGCGCCTGCGTGCCCTGACCCCGAGCAATGTCGGCCCGTGGACGCAAAACCACAGCGCACCAAAACCCGCCGCCCGCTCACTGCACGACATGGCCCGCGAGCATCTGGCCAAACAGGGAGACCGCTGATGAGCGCCAAGCAAAATATCCTCGCCAAGCTGCGGAAAAGTCTGACCGGTGCCACACCGATTGCCGACGACTTCGACGTCGATCTGGTGACCCAGCCTTACACCTACAGCGCCGAGCAACGTATCCCGCAGCTGCGCAAACTGATGGAAGCGGTGCACACCGAAATCCATCTGACTACCGGCGCAGACTGGCCGGCGCTACTCGCGCAATTACTGCGTGACCGTCAGCTGCCGAGCCTGCTGATTGCACCGACGACGCCTCACGGGCAACGCGTCTCACAACACTGGGCGAACAATCCTGATCTGCCGACGCTGAAGTACTACAACCGGCCGATGGAGGAGTGGAAAGCCGAACTGTTCAACGACACTCCGGCCAGCCTGACCGGCACCCTCGGCGCCATCGCCGCCACCGGCAGCCTGATTCTCTGGCCAACCCGTGAAGAGCCGCGACTGATGAGCCTGGTGCCGCCGGTGCATTTCGCCCTGCTCAAGGCCAGCGAAATCCGCGACAACTTCTATCAGGTGCAACAGGAATTCGAGTGGGCCCAAGGCATGCCGACCAATGCGCTGCTGGTGTCCGGCCCGTCGAAAACCGCCGACATCGAACAAGTGTTGGCCTACGGCGCTCACGGCCCGAAAGACCTGGTGGTACTGATCCTGGAGGACCAATGACGCTTCCGGTGAATTTCCTGCGTGATGCGCAGCAACTGATTCCAGCGGAGCGCCGCTTCGACGATCCGCTGTCGACCTTGGCCTTCGGCACCGACGCCAGTTTTTATCGGCTGATTCCCAAACTGGTGATCCGCGTCGAGTCCGAAGATGAAGTGGTAGCGCTGCTGAAACTGGCCCAGCGCGATCAAGTCCCGGTGACCTTCCGCGCCGCCGGCACCAGTTTGTCCGGGCAAGCGATCAGCGATTCGGTGCTGATTGTGCTGGGGGATAACTGGAACGCTCGCGAGATTCGTGATCAAGGCCTGCAAATCCGCCTGCAGCCGGGCGTGATCGGCGCGCAGGCCAACGCGTGGCTGGCACCGTTCGGGCGCAAGATCGGCCCGGATCCGGCGTCAATCAACGCCTGCAAGATCGGCGGTATCGTCGCCAACAACGCCAGCGGCATGTGCTGCGGCACCGCGCAAAATACCTATCACACTCTCGCCGGAATTCGTCTGGTACTGGCCGACGGCAGCCGTCTCGACACCGAAGACGCCGCCAGCGTCGCCGCGTTTCGCGAAAGCCATGGCGATCTGCTGGAGCGCTTGGCGACGTTGGGCCGCGAGACCCGCGCCAATGCCGAACTGGCGGCGAAAATCCGCCACAAATACCGTCTGAAAAATACCACCGGCCTGTCACTCAACGCCTTGGTGGATTTCGACGAGCCTGTGGATATCTTGAGCCACCTGCTGGTCGGCTCCGAAGGCACGCTCGGTTTCATCAGTGCGGTGACCTACGACACGGTGATCGACCACCCGAACAAGGCCTCGGCGCTGATCGTGTTCCCGGATGTGGAAACCTGCTGCAACGCGGTCACCGTGCTGAAAAGCCAACCGGTGTCAGCGGTGGAACTGCTGGACCGACGCAGCCTGCGCTCGGTGCAAGACAAACCGGGCATGCCGGATTTCGTACAACACCTGTCGAACAATGCCTGCGCCCTGCTGATCGAATCCCGCGCCGCCTCTTCCACGTTGCTGCAGGAACAACTGGCGCAGATCATGGCTTCGCTGACCCGTTTCCCGGTGGAAAAACAGGTCGACTTCACTGAAGACCCGGCCGAGAACGCCAAGCTCTGGGCCATCCGCAAGGACACCTTTCCCGCCGTCGGTGCCGTGCGTAAAACCGGCACCACGGTGATCATCGAGGACGTGACCTTCCCGGTTGAGCAACTGGCGATCGGCGTCAACCGCCTGATCGAGCTGTTCGACAAACATGCCTACGACGAAGCGATCCTTTTCGGACACGCGCTGGAGGGCAATCTGCATTTCGTCTTCACCCAAGGCTTCAACAGTCCGGAAGAAGTCGCACGCTATCAGGCGTTCATGGACGACGTCGCGCAACTGGTGGCGGTGGAGTTTGGCGGCTCGCTCAAGGCTGAACACGGCACCGGTCGCAACATGGCGCCGTTCGTTGAGCTGGAATGGGGCAGCGATGCCTATCAGTTGATGTGGCAGCTCAAACGTCTGCTCGACCCCAACGGCATCCTCAACCCGGACGTGGTGCTCAGCGAAGATCCGCAGATCCACCTCAAGCACCTCAAGCCGCTGCCGGCGGCTGACGAGATTGTTGATAAATGCATCGAGTGCGGCTTCTGCGAACCGGTCTGCCCGTCGAAAGGCCTTACCCTCAGCCCGCGCCAGCGCATCGTCATCTGGCGTGACATTCAGGCGAAAAAACGCGCCGGCGTTGACACCACCGAGCTGGAAAAGGCCTACGAGTACCAAGGCATCGAGACCTGCGCCGCGACCGGTTTGTGCGCTCAGCGTTGCCCTGTGGACATCAATACCGGCGAACTGGTGAAAAAGCTTCGCGGCCGACACGCGACGCATCAGAAAACCGCTGACTGGATCGAAGGAAATTTCGCCAAGACCCTGCAAGGTGCACGTTTCACTTTGCACGTGGCCAATGGAGCACGGATGCTGCTGGGCGCACCGCGTCTGGCAAAACTGTCGGCAACCCTGACGCGTTTGTCCAAAGGCCAGGTGCCGCTGTGGACCAACGCGATGCCGCAACCGGAAAAAGCCATTCGCTTCAACCCGAGTGTGTCGGATGAGCGCCCGCGGGTGGTGTATCTGGCGGCGTGCGTATCGCGGGTGATGGGCCCGGCGGCGGGTGACAAGGAGCAGATGTCGCTGTACGACAAAACCCGTGGCCTACTGGAAAAGGCCGGTTACCAAGTGGTGATCCCGGACAATCAGGACAACCTCTGCTGCGGTCAGCCGTTTGCCTCCAAAGGTTACACCGAGCAAGCCGAACACAAGCGCCAAGAACTGATCAGTGCCCTCCTCCATGCCAGTCGTGGCGGGCTCGATCCGATCTATTGCGACACCAGCCCCTGCACCTTGCGTCTGGTGCAGGACGTGGGAAATGTTCGCCTGGATCTGTACGACCCGGTGCGCTTCATTCGTACGCATCTTCTCGATCGACTGGAGTTCACCCCGCAAGAGGCACCGATTGCGGTTCACGTGACCTGCAGCACCCAGCATCTGGGCGAGAGCCAGGCGCTGATCGATCTGGCGCGCAAATGCAGCAAAACCGTGGTGATTCCTGAAGGCATTCATTGTTGCGGGTTTGCCGGTGACAAGGGCTTCACCACCCCGGAGTTGAACAGCCATTCGCTGCGCACGCTTAAGGACACGGTGCAACATTGCAGCGAAGGCATTTCCACCAGCCGCACCTGTGAGATCGGCCTGACGCAACACGGCGGCATCGACTATCACGGGCTGGTCTATCTGGTGGATCGGGTGACCCGGGCCAAGGCCTGCTGAAGAAAAATAGAACCCTTGCGTGCGACCGTAGTCCACAGAACAGACCCCGAAAATCGGGGCTTTTCTTCCACTCGGTTGCCCGTCCTGACGGCCAGCGCAGTCTGGATCCCTCAGTTCAAGGAGATACACATGAAACGTTCTGTACTGTTAGGTCTGTTCGTTACTGCCTCGATGATGGCCTCCACTTCGTTCGCCGCTGACAAACCCGCCGACCTGTGCGATGCCAATATCCAGACCATCAACAATGCCAAGGGGCAGTTGTCAGCGAACCCGGAACTCAGTCAGCGTGCTGAGGCCAGTGTGAGCAAGGCACAGGCGCTGAAAGCCCAGGGCAAGATTGATGACTGCGTAGCGGAAACCTCGCAAACCATCATAGAACTGCGTAAATCCACCGGCACCAACAACTGATTCAAGGCCTCGGCCAACCTTCGGGTTGGCCTTGCCGGCCGTTTGGCGTACACTGCGCAGGCTTGTTGCCTCACCTGATGTACGAGGCAATGAGTTCGGGGCCGATTAGGATTCGACGCCGGTGACGAAACTTTAGGTGCATGCCGACTTGGTAACAGAAGTCGTAAATCCACTGTTGCAACTTCTTATAGTTGCCAATGACGACCAATACGGTGCTGCTCTCGCTGCTTAATTGCAGCTGACATGCACTCCTGGTGCCTTCGGGCCCAGCAATCATCAGGGGATGTCTGTAAACCCGAAATGATTGTCATATAGAACAGAATCGCCGTGCAGTACGTTGTGGACGAAGCGGCTAAAACTTACACAACTCGCCCAAAGCACCCTGCCCGTCGGGTCGCTGAGGGTTAACTTAATAGACACGGCTACGCATGTAGTACCGACAGCGGAGCACTGGCGGACGGGGGTTCAAATCCCCCCGGCTCCACCAACTCTCAACGACAAAGCCCGCCTAGTGCGGGCTTTGTCGCATCTGGACATCAGCCAAAACGGGCACACAAACCCACAGCCGCAGGCGATCAAACTCGACAACCCTGGCAATGCTCTGCCTACTCACAAAAAAGAACGACACGATGTCGTCCTTTTTCCAACCTGCATTCATCAAAATCAATGAGCCGCGCTGAGCAGATCCGGACGGCTGGAATTGAGCATTGCCTCACTGACCTTGCCTTGAATCGAGCAGGTAAACATCCCCTTGCTGCCAGTCGTCAGCTCTTGCGGAGCAGGCTCGATCAGAAACACGCGCTCGGCACTGTCGACAACCAGCTTGCCCGCCGTTGCGGATGGGTCTTCCGGCTGCCAGTTGGATTTGCCGTTGGACCAGATTTCCGCGCGTGCGTAGAGTCCCTGCGACATGTCCATACGCGGCCCACCCGCTTTTTCCAACTGGGTGTGGAGTTCATTCGGCGTCTGCTTGGCGTAGAACCCCCAACTGATGATGCGAGTGCCCATCAGGTCTGTATCTTCGGCGTAGAAGCCGGTCAACGACATGCCGTCAATTTCGACCGGCTTGGCGAACATCCAGCGCTGCCCCATATCGCTCTTGGTGCCGCCGGACAATTTGATCTGGCCATTTTCGACAGTGCTCGGCACCAGATCCTTGAACAAAGGTGATTGCACGACTGCCAGGGAGTGATCGTCACAAGCGGCAAACGACGCCACCGGCGAAGGTGCAGCGGCAACGCTGAAAGCAGAAAAAAGGGCCGCAATGGGCAACAACAGGAAAATTGGTTTCATGGAATGACTCGAATGAAATACTGAAGAAATCGACAGAGACGATATCACAATGACATCAATCGACAGACTTCAGAGTTTCAATCAATGCCCATGCCGATGATGCACATCCGGAAAATGCGCATGACTGTGCCGCATCGGCGTATGCACATGCGGATGACTATGCGGCTCCACCCCATCCCATTCAAACCCATGCGTATGTTGATGATGCTCATCGTGTATATGCCGATGATCGTGCTCAAGCCGTTCGTGCTGATGTTCATGAACATGGTTTTCCATCAGATGAATCCATACGCCCACGGCCATTAACGCTGCTGCGAGCAGCAACATCAGCGATATCGATTCGCCCAGCAGCAGAATCGAGATGCCTGCGCCGAGGAACGGTGCGGTGGAAAAGTAGGCGCCAGTGCGTGCGCTGCCGAGGCCGCGCAGGGCGAGGACGAACATTACCAGGCTGACGCCGTAGCCGAGAAAGCCGACCAGCATGATCGGCACTAGCGAGGTGGCGGCGGGTAGTTGGCTGTCGATGATCAGGGCCAATGTGCAGTTGACCAGACCGGCCACGAGGCCTTTGCTGCCGGCGATGAACAGTGCGTCCGAGGCCGAGACTTTACGGGTCAGGTTGTTGTCGATGGCCCAGCAAAAGCAGGCGAAAGCCACGGCCAGCGGCCCGGTCCAGTCTTGCGCCGAGACGGCCTCTTGTGGCCAGGACAGCACGACGCCACCGGCGACGATGGCGAGCATGCCGATCACGATTCGTCGGTCGGCGTTTTCCTTGAACACCACCCACGCCAGCAGCGCCGTGAGCACGGATTCGAGGTTGAGCATCAGTGAAGCGCTCGCGCCGGACGTTCGGGTCAGACCGAACATCAGCGCCACTGGCGCCAGCACGCCGCCGAAGCCGATGGCGCCAATCAGCCATGGCCATTCACCGGTGCCGAGCCCGGAAGGTTTCCAGCCACGATCGCGGGCAAAACGCAGAACGGTCAAACCCAGACCACTGCCGAGATAGAGCAACCCGGCGAGCAGAATCGGCGAAATCTGTACCCCCAGCAGTTTGGCGAGGGGCGTACTGGCGCCAAACAGCGCTGCCGCAATCAATGCGTAGAGAACGCTCATATTCATGCCGGGATCACTCGCTGGGGCCGATGGAATACCAGCCAGCATCATGGCAAAACTCAGGTGAGAATTATGTGAACAACTGATTCGTGTCAGGGAACACGGCCTCTGGCACGTGCTCAAATCCAGCAACATTTAATCCGCGCAATCTCTGGGCGATCGCTCGATGCAGCTTCTATGCTGCGAACATCGAGATGCAATGGAGTTGAAGATGAAGACTTGGATCGCCGCCGCGCTGACAGCGCTGATTTGCCTGTCCGTCCATGCGGCCGACGCCCCCACTGTGCGCGTCGAACCGATCGCGTTCACACCCGCTGCCGACAGCGTCCAGCGCAAACAGTCGATCACGGGTGACCAGACGGCGGAGTACCGGTTCAACGCCAAGGCCGGCCAGATGCTGACCGTCGACTTCAAGCCCTCCAACACCTCCGCTTACTTCAACATCGCTGCCAAGGGGGCCGATTACGCGCTGTTCAATGGCTCGATCATGGGCAATCACTTCCTCGGCACATTGCCCACCGATGGCGAGTACACGGTTCAGGTCTACCTCATGCGCAACGCCGCACGACGTAATGAAGTGGCCAACTACGAGCTGGCGCTGAGGCTGGTCAATGGCGATGCCATCAGCCGTCAGCCACCATTCGATCAGACGCTGGAATTGCAGGGCATTGCCTTTCACGTCAGCACTGAACAGGTCGATGGCAAACCCACTTTGCACATCGCTCCCAAGGGGCTGGAGATCGACAATACGGTCATCATTCAGGCCCTTAGCGGTGAGGTGGTACGCGCCGAAGTCGCCGATCTCAACAACGACGGCTCCCCTGAACTCTATGTGTTCACCCGCTCGCCCGGACGCGGCATGCCGGGCGAACTGATCGCCTATTCGGCCAACAACAAGAAATCCCTGAGCGAAATCTACTTGCCTCCGGTCAGCGACAACCCGAAAACCGCGGAGGGCTATCAGGGCGAGGACTCGTTTGCCGTGGTGGAAAACAGGCTTGTGCAACGCTTCCCGGTGTATGACAGCGCCGACGCGGGTGCGGGTCGTACGGGGAAGATGCGTCAGGTTCAGTACACGTTGGTGGCGGGTGAAGCCGGGTGGATTTTACGCAAGGACAAGGTCACGGAGTTCTGAAATGACCGGGTTCGTTACGGCCGGCGGATAACCCCCTGAACCACTTCTACACTCACACCGCCCCCACTGCCACGACGAGCCCCCATGACCACCCTCCAAACCCGCATGAAGCAAGGCAAGGACGCCCGCAAGCAATGCTCGCGCAGCACCCACGCCACCACCGGAAAAATGAGCCGCGATCCGATTCCGCTGATCAAAGCGTCGAGTCAGGGCCGCGTCGCTTCGCTGGTGGAGTTGCGTTACGGACGAATGCTGGTGTCGCCCTTCACGTTCTTCCGTGGCAACGCGCTGCTGCAGGCGCATGATCTGTCGAGCACCGAGAACATGGGGCTGGTCGGGCCGATCTGTGGGGATGCACACTTGATGAACTTCGGCGGGTTCGCCACTCCGGAGCGCAATCTGTTGTTTAGCGTCAATGATTTCGACGAGGCGCATCCCGGGCCCTGGGAATGGGACGTGAAGCGGCTGGCGGCGAGTTTTGTGGTGGCGGCGCGGGATTTGCGCCATGGCGAGTCGGTTGAGGAAGAGGTCTGTCGGCAGATGGTCGGTGCCTATCAGGCGACGATGCTGGAGTGTGCCGAACAGAGTGCGCTGGAAACCTGGTACGAATCGATCAAGTACGAAGACTTGCTCGATCAGGCGCGCAAGAGTGCGTTGGAGCATGTGCAGCGTGCCGTCGATAAAGCCGAACGGCGCACCCATGCCGAGTTGCTGCCGAAAATCAGTGAGCGCGACGCCAATGGGCGATTGGTCATTCGTGACGATTTGCCGGAGATTTTCCACCTGCACAAGAACACTACGCTGCTCGACGCCGACGATGACTGGTTGCGGCTGGCAGACTGGCGGCCGTTGTTCGATACATTCATGCGTGACTATCGCACCACGCTGCAGGCTGACCGGCGGGAATTGCTCTCGCGGTTTCACGTGCAGGATCTGGCGTTCAAAGTGGTGGGTGTCGGCAGTGTGGGCACCCGATGTCTGGTGGCGCTGCTGACCGACGATCAGGAATTTCCGTTGTTTCTGCAGTTCAAGGAGGCGCGGCGCTCGGTGCTCGCCGACTATGTGAAGACCAAGTCCCGCACGCGTCATGAAGGCCAACGGGTGGTCGAGGGGCAGCGCTTGATGCAGTCGGCGAGCGATCTGTTTCTGGGCTGGACCACCGGCCCCCACGGTCGGCATTTTTATGTGCGGCAATTGCGCGACATGAAGATCTCCGCCGAACTGGAAAACTTCGACGCCGAAACCTTCGCTGCCTATGCCCGGGTCTGCGGTCGCGCACTGGCCCGCGCCCACGCCAAAGCCTCGGGCAATGCGGCGGTCATCAGCGGCTATATCGGCAAGGGCGATGCCTTGGCCGACGCCCTGTTCAAATACGCCCGCAGTTACACCGCGCAGAACGAACGCGACTTCGAACGTTTTCAGCAGGCTTGCCGCAAGGGCCGGCTGCAGGCACGTTCGGAAGCCGATTTTGCAGCGGATCACTTGCCTTGATGCGTTACAGAGCGGTCGCTGCCGAGATGAATTTTTCTTCACTGCTCAGGCTCGATCAACACGGTACAGTCCGCTCGCTCATTCAAGAAACTACGGTTCGCCCGCGCTCTCCCGCGGGCTTTTTTTTGCTTGGCATTTGCTGCCGAAGCGATACACCCAAGTGTCCTGCATGCCGTGCTGCTGCGATTGCCGCGCCTGTGGGTGAACCCTGATCAGCGCAAACCCCGCCGCTTCAGCCAGACGCTGACTGCGGGTGTTGGCCGACGAAGTGGTCAGGTAAAAGGTGCACTCAGGCAGGCGCCTGACCAGTTGCTGGAGCACTTCGCGCATGTAGCCCTTGCCGGCAAACGCGCTGTTGGCCCAATAACCGACGACATAACGCTTGCGTCGACGCGGCACGAGGCCGATGCAGCCAACGACGGCTTGTCCGTCTTCAGTCACGATGAATAAGCGCCGCTCACCGGTCTCACTGGCGAAATCATCGCGCGCTTGCAGCATGGACGACAGCGCCCGCTCCTCACTGGTGTGTTCAACCGCCCACTCGAGAAAAGGCGCATGCTCGCGGTAACTGGCGTTCAGCGCCTCCCGCACCGGGGTAACCAGCGCCGGGGCCGGCGACTGAACACGCAGCGCAAACCCATTTACCGTCAATGCAAATTCCATTGCTTGTTCCTCCAACCCCAGAAATGCCGCAGTCGATAACCCTGTGCACTCCACCAAAGAAATTTACAGAGCGCCAGCGCGGTTTGTTTTTTTCCATCTCCTAGGCAATCCTGTCCCTCGACCCTGCCCACCGGAGCGCCCGATGTCACTGCTGAGCCTGCCCTGCCAACGCCTGACGCTCGCCATCCTCGCCCCGGAACAGGCCGAACTGGAAAGTGACTTCTACGCACGCAACCAGCGCCATCTCGCCCCGTGGTCGCCGATTCGCACTACCGAGTACTTTTCCAGCGAGCAGATTCGCCGACGCCTTGAAGTTCAGGCCAGTGCCTACGAGGCCGGGCTGGCGATGCATTTCGCCCTGCTGACGCCGGACGGCCAGCAGATGATCGGCGCATGCAACTTCAGCGGGATCATTCGCGGTGCGTTTCAGGCCTGTTATCTGGGTTATCACATTGACCACGCGCATCAGGGTCAGGGTTTGATGCAGGAAGGCCTGGAGGCCGGCATCGGCTACATGTTCGACACGCAGAACCTGCACCGGATCATGGCCAACTACATACCCGGCAACGAGCGCAGTGCGCGCTTGCTGGAGCGTCTGGGTTTCGAGCGCGAGGGCTACGCCAAGGCCTACCTGAACATCGCCGGGCGCTGGCAGGACCATGTGCTGACGGCGCTGGTCAATCCGGTGTTCGAGGCGCCGGAAAAGCGTTGGTCACGACAACTGGCGTGAGTTTCACAATTTGTTAAGCATTGGCGAAGTATGCTCAAGGCTCCTGCCCTTTCCGGTTGCCTGAAATCCATGCCGCGTGCCGCCACTTCGCTGTTTCTACTCGCCGCCCTGCTGTTTTTTTTCGCTTTGGGTAACCACCAGCTGCAAGGCTCCACCGAGGCTCGGGTCGCCGGGATCGCCATGGAGATGCACCTGGACGATGACTGGGTGACGCCGCGCCTGTTCGGCGAACCGTTTCTGGAAAAACCACCGCTGAGCCTGTGGCTGGACGCCGGCGCCATGCGCGTGTTTGGCGTTTCGCCGTGGGCGGTGCGGCTGGCGTCGGCGGTGGCCGGTTTGCTCAGCGTGATGCTGCTGTACGGCATGCTGCGCCGCTTCGGACGGCCGAAAGCGCTGGCCTGGACGGCGGGGATATTGCTGGCGACCATGGCCAGTTACTGGAGCAACGTGCGTGGAGTCGGCGAGGATGCGCTGCTGGCGCTCGGCGTAACCACGGCGTTGCTGGCGTTCTTTCAGGCGCAACGCGCACCGAACGCGGCTAACTCGCTGCTGTTTATCGTCGGCATCGCCATCGCCACGCTGAGCAAGGGCGTGCTGGGACTGGCGATGCCCGGCGTGGTGATTTTCGCCTACCTGCTGGCGGACAACCTGATCGACAGACGCCTGAAGATCGGCGCGTGGCTGCGTCCCGGCCTGCTCACGGCGGTGGGCCTGATTCCCCTGCTGATCTGGCTCGTCGTGCTTTATCAGCGCGGTGGCTCGCACGCCGTCGCTGAAGTGCTGCTGACCAATAGCGTCGGTCGCTTCAGCGGCTCGTTCGTCGAGGCCGGGCATTACGAGCCGTTCTATTACTACCTGGCCAAACTGCCGGAAGCGTTCCTGCCGTGGAACATTCTGGTCTACCTGGGCCTGTGGCATTTCCGCAAGGAGCTGAAGGCCAACCGTTACTTGCTGTTTTTCAGCCTGTGGATCGTCGCGCAGTTCATCATGCTGACCCTCGCTTCCAGCAAACGCACGGTATACCTGATGTCGATGACCCCGGCGGCGGCGGTGATCGCCGCCGAGTATGCGCGCGTGCTCTTCGAGCGCTTGCAGGCCCGCGAAACCGCCGACCGCTTTATCGGAAAAGTCGCCCGTCATCGTCAGGCAGTTGCTGCCGGTTTGCTCACGGTGGTGATCGCCAGCTACCTCGGCGCGGCCCAGTGGGCCTTGCCCAACGCTGATAAAGAACTGTCGTTCCTGCCGCTGACTGACCATATTCAGAGCCTGCAAGCCAACGGTCAGCAGGTCGCGCTGTTCCAGGCCAACGAGCGGGTCGGCGGCGCCAGCGTGTTCTACACCCAACGTGTGCTCAAGGGACTGGACACCGACGTGCAACTGCATGACTTCCTCAGTGCCTCGCCCTCGAACGTCGCGGTGATCTCGGCGGACAGCGAACCCGTCGCACCACTCAAAGTGCTGAAGACCATGATGGTCGGGCGCCAGGCGTACTACTTCGTCGGCTACTGACGTCCTTCGCGCCAGCCAATAAAAAACCCGCCGTCACTGGCGGGTTTTGTTTGGGCCGACGCTTTGCCCACCTCAGTTCATCGAGTGCTCACTGAATGCCAGTCGGAGGCTTCGATGAAGCCAAGCACGCGCGGGGCCGCTTTGTTCGCAGCGGAAACAAACAGCGAGGAGCCATAGCCCGGGTCCGAAACCGGCGAATTCAGATCCTTTTCCAGCTCCGCCATGCATTCGCTGTGGGTCACCAGAATCAGATTGCGCCCCGCGAGCTTGTGCGCCAGCGCTTCCTGCAGGATGTGGCCCTTGCAGCTGATCAGCCAGTCTTCGCCGGAGGCCGCGCGATTGAACATGTAACCGGCGGTCTGCACCGTGCGCAGCATCGGGCTGTTGTAGATATCGGCATTATTCAGGCCCAAATGCTCGAACTGTGCGCCGACACCGACCGCGACACTGCGCGAGCGGTCGGTGATGCCGTCATCACCGCTCAGGCACGGCGCCGGCGAGTGATCGCAGCGCTCGACGTGACGCACCAGCACAATCATCTCGCCCTTGGCCCACCCGGCCGCCAGCGCGCGGGCGCCGGACACATTGCCGTGGGCCAGGTCAGGCACCGCCGCCGGGGCGAGCAGCCACAGGGTCAGCGGGATCACCAGCAGCGACGCACCGAGCACCACCCACGTGTTGCGATCGCGGGCCAGCTTACTCAGGGAAATCGAGCGTTTGCCGCCGAACAGACTCAGTCTCAATTCCACATCGGGCCGCCTCGTCGGCATCCATCACAGTCAATACGATGCGGCGAGGGTAGAGAAGCGGGCGTAAGTGGCGAGTGAAACGCATGTGAAAAAAGTCTTGAAACGCCCTTGTTACAAATTCCGTCGGACAAAATCCTTTCAGCTCTCGTGTTTGCGGCCGATACAAACCTGCTAACCCCCTTGCTGGCTCAAAAAAACAACAATCTTCCAGCCTGACCGACGATCAAGTAGCTCTACGTTCCTGGAGGAATTGTGATGAATAGCTGGTTCGGCAACATCAGCGTGAACATGAAATTGGGTCTGGGCTTCGGCCTGGTCCTGGCCCTGACCTGCGTACTGGCCCTGACTGGCTGGACCAGCCTCGGCGGTCTGATCGACCGCAGCAACTGGATGAGCGACATCACCCAGCTCAATGCCGGCCTGACCAAGCTGCGCGTGGTGCGCCTGCAATACATGCTGACCAACGGCGACGAAACCGCCGCGCAGAATGTGCAAACCACCCTCGAAAGCTTCGCCGCGCAACAACAAGCGCTGATCAACAAGTTCAAGAGCCCGGAAAACGTCAAACTGCTGAAAGAGCAGGCCGCGACCATCGCCGAATACCAGACTTCGCTGAACAAGATGCGCAACGCCTACCGCACCGGCAACAGCGCCCGCGACGTGATGGGCAGCAACGCCGAGACCGCTTACAACCTGATCGAAGCGATCAGCAAGCGCGTGCAGCAAATGGACATGAGCGAGCAGCGCTTCGAGCAGTTCCAGGCCATCACCCAGGCCAAGGAAGCGTTCATCCTCGCGCGCTATGAAGTGCGCGGCTACACCGCCACCACCAACGCCGAAACCGAGCAGAAAGCCGTCGGCCAACTGAACGTGGCCATCGACAGCCTCAAGCAACTGAACGTGCATTTCGCCGCGACCCAGCAAGACGCTCTGCATCAGCTGGAAACCGCCCTGACCAACTACCGCAGCGCGTTGCAGGCCTACAAGAACGCCAACAGTGAAGCGGTGCAGGCGCGTAAGGAGATGACCGATCAAGGTGCGGCCATCGTCACCACCAGCGAGCAGCTGTACCAGATCCAGCTCGACCGTCGCGACATCGAAAGCGCCCAGGCCCGTACGCTCCAGCTGATCAGCACCCTGCTGGCGCTGCTGGTCGGCGTGATTGCCGCGGTGATCATCACCCGTCAGATCACCCGTCCGCTGCAGGAAACCCTGGCCGTGGTCGAGCGCATTGCCAGCGGCGACCTGACCCAGAACGTCACCGTCACCCGCCGCGACGAACTCGGCGTGCTGCAACAAGGCATCGCGCGCATGGGCGTGACCCTGCGCGACCTGATCAGCGGTATCCGCGACGGCGTCACCCAGATCGCCAGCGCTGCCGAAGAACTCTCGGCCGTGACCGAGCAGACCAGCGCCGGCGTGAACAGCCAGAAGGTCGAGACCGATCAGGTGGCCACCGCCATGCACGAGATGACTGCCACCGTGCAGGAAGTCGCGCGCAACGCCGAAGAAGCTTCGCAAGCCGCAGCGGCCGCTGACGGCGAAGCCCGTGAAGGCGACAAGGTGGTGAATGAAGCCATCGCCCAGATCGAGCGCCTGGCCAGCGAAGTGGTGCGTTCCACTGAAGCCATGAGCGTGCTGCAACAGGAAAGCGACAAGATCGGCAGCGTCATGGACGTGATCAAGGCCGTGGCCGAGCAGACCAACCTGCTGGCACTCAACGCAGCGATTGAAGCCGCGCGTGCCGGTGAAGCCGGCCGTGGGTTTGCCGTGGTCGCCGACGAAGTCCGTGGCCTGGCGCAACGCACGCAGAAATCCACCGAAGAAATCGAAGGCCTGGTCGCCGGTCTGCAGAACGGCACCCAGCAAGTGGCTGCCGTGATGAACAACAGCCGCGCCCTGACCGACAGCAGCGTGGCCCTGACCCGCAAGGCTGGCGACTCCCTGGAAAACATCACCCGCACGGTGTCGAACATCCAGTCGATGAACCAGCAGATCGCCGCCGCGGCCGAGCAGCAAAGCGCCGTGGCCGAAGAAATCAGCCGCAGCATCATCAACGTGCGCGACGTGTCGGAACAGACCGCCGCCGCCAGCGATGAAACCGCAGCGTCGAGCGTTGAACTGGCGCGCCTGGGCGGTCAGTTGCAGCAGATGGTCAGCCACTTCCGCGTCTGATCTTCACCTCTGCGTTGAACGGAAGATCGATTCGCGAGCAGGCTCGCTCCCACAGGTAATGCGTTGAACACAGATCATGTGAACAACGCCAATCCCCTGTAGGAGCGAGCCTGCTCGCGATGGCGCCAGTCCAGTCAGCCCATACTCACTGCCCCACCGCTCACACCTCCCACGGATTCATCACTTCCACTCCCGAGAACCGAAAGTCCTTCACGTTACGGGTGGCGATTGCCGCGCCATGAGCCCGGCAAATTGCGGCTATCTGAGCATCAGCCATCGACACCGCCCGCCCCTTTGCTTCGCAATCTGCGACGAGTGCCGCGTACTCGACAGCGGCATGCGCATCGAACGGCAAAATGCGTCCGGCGAAATCCTCTTCGAACATTGCCATCGCATGGGCTTGAAGATTCTGTTTGCGCTTGCCTGAGGGAAGTCGGGAGATGCCGTGGAGTATCTCAGCCACCGTTATCGCACTGATGGCCAGATCCATGGCGGGCTGCGCATCAACCCAGGCCAGCACTCTGGCTTCAGGTTCGATACGCATGAACTCTGAAAGCACGTTGGTATCGAGCACTATCATTCAGAAAAATCCACCCCGGTGGCTTTCTCTGAGCGCTCCGGCAATTCAAGTTCAACTCCGCCGTTTGCACTGAACCTGCTGCGTATCCGGCTTCCAAGTCCGCCGGCGCGATCAACTGTTGCCAAGGCTCGACCGAGAATCAGGCGCGCCTCTTCTTCCATGGAGTGTCCGTTGTGTGCTGCGGTGATACGCAACTGTTCCTTGAGCTTTTCGTCAAGGTTTCGAATGGTGATGCTGGCCATGACGTCTCCTGCAATCAATGAAATCATTGATTGCAGGCTAGCACATCCGTTCTGGCTCACACCGGGGAATCTTCCGAACGGCCATTCTCATTGCAGCAGATGGTCAGCCATATCCGCGTCTGATTTCAGTCAGCGCCAAAGCGTAAATCCAATCGCGGGCTTGCCCGCGATGGCGTCCGACCAGTCAACCCAATGGCAACGACAACCCGCCTTGTGTAGGAGCTGCCGCAGGCTGCGATCTTTTAATCTTGTTTTTAAAATCAAAGTCAAAAGATCGCAGCCTTCGGCAGCTCCTACAGAGGTTGTGATACGCCTCTAGCGCGTCCCGCGCTGGCGCAACGCCGACGGCATGAAATACGCGTCTTCCGGCACCGGTTGCGAGAAGTCCACGGTGGAGGCTTCTTCGTTGTCGAGGTTCTGCACGTAGTAACGGCGGGCCTGCAGGTCGTGAAACACGTCCAGTGCGCTCCAGGTGGTTGGCAGGTCGTAGAAGTTTTTCAGGTACGCCATCGACACCCGCCACAACTCCCCGCGCCCATCGTATTGATCGACCAGCGCCGCGCCCCAGCTGTCCTCGTCGAGGAACAGCACGCGTTTGGAATAGACATGTCGCGCGCCCGGTTTGAGGTTACCTTCGACCACCCACACACGGTGCAGCTCATAGCGGGTGAATTGCGGGTTGAGGTGGCCCGGGGTCAGCAGTTGCGCGTACTTCACCTCGGGACTGCCGACCTTGTAGTTGTTATAGGGGATGTAGATTTCCTGCTTGCCCTTGAGCTTCCAGTCGTAGCGGTCCGGCGCGCCGTTGAACAGGTCAGTGTCGTCGGCGGTGCGCAGGCCATCGGATGAGGCGATCGGCGTGTCGTAGGCGAGGTTCGGCGCGCGGCGCACGCGGCGTTGGCCGGCGTCGTAGACCCAGGCCTGACGCGGATCCTTGAGCTGATCGAGCATCTCGTGCACCAGCGCCGCGCCACCGGCCAACCGCGCCGGGCTTTTCACAAAAGCGAGGTAGTAGAACAGGATGTTTTTCAGGTCGGCGTACTGCCCGCCCGGACGATAAAAATTGAACAGCGCTTCTTGCTGTGAGGTGACCAGGGCAAAGCTGCCGTTGCGCTGCACCGGGGCTTCGGACGCACGACGCACCACGTAGATCCCGCGATAACGGGTGATGTGGTTCCACAGCACTTCGATGCCGTCCTTGGGCACCGGGAACGGCACGCCGCCGTAGGCATCGGCGAACCCGCTGCCGCCCTCCAGCAGCTTGGCTGAGGTCGCATTCTTCAACGTGTTGTCATACAGCCATTGCGGCGCCGAACCGGAACGGCGCGATGGATAGACCGGCATCTGGAACGTGTCGGGATAGCTGTTGAACAACGCAATCTGACCGGGACTGAGGTGGGCCTTGTACTGCTCCAGATTGGCCTTGGTGATGGTGAACAGTGGCTTGTCTGCAGCGTAGGGATCCGGGTGATGCTGGCCCGGTTTGTACCCGGCCGGCGCCTGGGTGATGCCGCCGGTCCAGGCCGGAATGCTGCCGGCAGCGTTGCCGGCACGCTCGGCGCCCATGGGCGTGAGGGTGGTTTTCAGTTGTTCGGCTTGTTGTGGGGTGATGGCGGCGAGGGCGCTGCCGGCGGTGAGGCCCAGAACCAGCGCCAGCGAAATCCGGGTCATGCTTGAAGTGTGAAACATGATCTTCTCCAAAGTACAAAAACCTGTGGGAGCGAGCCTGCTCGCGAAAGCGGTGTATCAGTCGACATCAATGTTGAAGGTGCCTGCCTCTTCGCGAGCAGGCTCGCTCCCACAGGGGGGATGCGGTGTTGCTGAAATCTCGTGTAGTCCTTTAAAGGAAATACTTGAGGTTGAACCCGACGTTGTCGCGGTCGCGAATCCCGTTGTTCTGCCCGCCGCCCCAGAAGTTGGTGTATTGCACCTCGGCTTCGAGCTTGTTCTGGTAGTTGGCCTTGATCCCCAATGTGTAAGCCTTGCGCCCGTCGATGGTGTTGCCGGCCTGATAGCTGTTGCCCTTGAAGTCGTCCTTGTAGACGACGTACGGCGAGACGTTGACCCCGGCGTACACATCGTTCCAGGTGCCGTTGAACATCACCGTGTAGCTGTAGGAGTTGCGATTGACCTGATCGTCGCGATCGCCGCCGGACACATAAGAGGTGTTGCCGGTACCGGCGTAATAGCGCGTGCTGCCGTCATAGGCGGTGTATTGCAGGCTGCTGCCGCGCAGGTGTTCGGAGGCCAGTTCGAAGATGCCGAACATCGAGTCGAACGACAGCGTCGGGCCGAAGTTGTAGATGCTGCCCAGCGAGGTGTTGAACGCCTCCACGCGCTCGGCGTTGTTGATCTCGCTGTCGAGGGTGACCATCTGCCCGCCGACGTTGACGGGCTTGCCGGTCACCGCCACAGCGGCACCGTTGGCCAGGTCGCCGATCAGATCGTTGGTGGCAGCGACACCGATCGGCAGGTTCGGTCGATAGGCGATCTCGCCGAACACCGAAGCCTGGCCCAAAGTGGTGTTGAAGCTGAAACCATACATGCGGATGTCTTCGGCATAACGCCGATGCGCCTGAATGTTGCCCATCACATCGGCCGTCGCCAGACCGTTGGCCAGCGCCCCGGCCTGACTGCCGGCGACGGTGGAGAGCATGTTGGTCAGGGCATTCATGTCGATGCCCTTGTAGCCACCGAGGTCAGCGGCGATGGTCGGTTCCTTGGCGTGGTAGTTGACCAGGTACAGGCCGAACTCGGTGCTGTTGAGCGCCTCGGCGATGTAGCGAAACGCAAAGCCAAACTGGCCATCGTTGCGTGCGTTGTAGTCCTTGCCGATCGACGCCACTTTCAGCGTATTGCCGTAGGCCGGTGTCACGCCGTTGGCGTACAGGCCCGTGCTTTTCAGCGTCGGGCCGAGCAACGGGTTATTGCCCAGTGCGCTGTACAGCCCGATGACGTTGCCGAACCCCGGCACCGGGGTGTCGAGCGCAGTGCCGCTGAAGTTGTTGTAACCGGTGTTGCCGCCATCGGCGAACAGGTCGGTCTGCGAGTAAAACGTGCCGACCGGGTCGATGCGGGTTTCCTTCCAGTTGGTCTGGTAGAAGCTCTCCATAGTCAACGAATCGGTCAGGCCGATGTTGAAGCTCACGGCCTCCACCGGCATCAGCACCTCCTTGACCTCGGCGCCCGGCAAGCGGTACTTGGCGGCGTCCACCGGGTTGGTGGTGTTGACACCACCGCGATAGAAAATCCCCTCGCCCCAGTTGAACACCTGACGCCCGACCCGCGCAGTCACCGGCATCTGCGCCACGTCCCAGTTACCGTAGACATAGGCGTCGAGCATCTCGATCCGGCTGCCGGCGATGTCGCGGGTCTGGCTGGTAAAGCGATCATCCTGCGGGTAGCTCTGGCTTGGCTGCGCCGGGTTGTTGTTACGGTAGTAATCGTTGCGCTTGTCCATCAACTGGGTGTCGTAGAACGCCGTGCCGCGCAGAAACATCCCGTAATTCTGATAGTTGGCTTCCAGTTCCGAAGTGATCTTGTACACCTCGGAAACCAGCCCGGTATCGAAGTTGCGGTTGCCGTCGTTGGTGTTGACGTCGTCGTTGTTCTTGTCGCGGCCCTGCACCCGCCACAAACGGCCATAGGACAGGGTCGTGTCGATCGATCCGGTGACTTGATTGTCCAGCACGCTGAACTCGGCAGCCTGCACCGCATCCACCGCACAGAGTTGCAGCAGCCCCGCCAGGCCGACACCGGGCAGTGCCACGCCGCTGAGGCGCAATCGAGTGTTGATCATGGGTTCCTCCTTGTTCTTATTGTTTTTTGCGTGACCGCGATGGCTACGGTGTGAGTCCCGCACGGACATAAATCCGGCTGTGCGCGCCGAAATGGCCGAGCAGTTTGAACAGCTGCTGATTGAGTGCCGGATGCTCGAACGTCTCGCGCTGCAGTTGATTGCCACTGCTGAAATCACTGGTCACCGGGGCCGTCTCCAGCCATTGGCCGATGGCTTCATCGAACGCCGCCGAGTCCTCGACCGACTCGGCGCTGACCACGTCGCGCAAGTAGTCCACCGAGTACGGCGGATACTGTTGGTCTTGAGCGACATCGGCGTAGGCCGCGAGCATCGGATGCGCCTGACCGGCGCGCAGTACGCGGCGCAGCCAGGTCGATTGATACTTCTCGACTTCCATATGGCGCGTGGCGACCCGTTCGATGGAGGCTTTTTTATCGTCGGCAAAACCGGCCAGCGCCTTGCCCTCCAGCAACAACAGACTCGGCAGTTCGACCCCGGGCAACGGCTTGGCGTGATACGGCTGGGTCAAGTCCTGCACGTGGTGCACGCCCCAACCCAGGAACCGATAGCCCCAGTAAGGATGGCCAGTGGCGAACGCCAGACGCGCCAGGCCCAGGTACTGATAGGCGCGCCAGTCCGGCCAACTGCGCTGAAGAAATCCAGCAGCGGCATACACCACCGCGCTTTCATGGAAGAAGCCCATGTGGAACGGCGCCTGCGAGCTGTACTGGAAACGATCATCGCCAAACGGCTGCGGGCCGAAGCCGTACCGCGCGCCGACCTCGCCGGGGTTGTCGCTGAACAGGTTGATGTCGTGACCGTAATCCGGCTCGTCGGCGGCGCTTGCCAGCACGGCCAGCGGCGCGACGTTCTCGCCATCCGCCACGCGAATGAAACGCTGACGATTCCATGGCGAAAGCGTCTGCTCGACCATCACCTGATCGGCACTGAGATGTTCGCGTTCGGGCAGGTCTTGGCCCGGCAGCGGCTGAATGACCATCGCCAGATGAATGCGCGGATTGAGTCGCAACGCGGTGAGAAAATCGTGGCGCAGATCGTCACTCGGTACGGCGGGCAGCTTTAGATTGTCGGGGCGCGGCGGGTACTGGGTGAAGTGTTCACGGGCGAAGCTTTCCTGTTGCTCCAGCAGCGCGACCACGGCCGGATATTGCTCGGCGAGAAAACGCTCTAGCGGCTCAACCTCAACCGCTGGCGCATCGCGCAGCGCCGGCAGTGCCTGCAACGCCAGATAGCTGCCGACCGTGTGGTTCGACCAGCCCCACGCCGTCGGGGCTGTTGCACAAAGCAGCAACAGGAGAAAGGTCAGCTTCATTGCTTTTAATTCTTATTGGAGGTGCTGTGGGGGTTGAGCCTAACAACCACCTCCGGCGCTGACACTGTCCGATCTCACCAGAAAAGTTCTCCGATAGCGCCATTTCAGGCTCACCGTCCATCCGTGTAGGAGCTGCCGAAGGCTGCGATCTTTTGACTTTGATTCTTTAAAAACAAGATCAAAAGATCGCAGCCTTCGGCAGCTCCTACAGGGGATTTCCAGTGTCTGGTTACGCGGGGTAACCGGTGATTGTGCGGATGCTCTGATACAACGGTTTGAGCTGGCGATACATGCGCAGGTACACCTCTTTGTACAAGCGCTCATAGACCTGCTGCGCCTCGGGTTGCGGGGTGAATACCGTCCCGACGCGGGTCATTGCCGTTATCGCTGCCGGGTAATCCGCATACACCCCCAACCCCACCGCACAACAGATCGCCGCGCCCAGCCCCGACGCTTCATACACATGCGGGCGCTCCGCCGGCAGACCAAAGATATTCGCCGTCAGCTGCATCGCCGCATCACTCTGCGAACCGCCACCGGCCACCCGCAGACGCTTGACCGACACCTTCGAGCGCTTCTCGATGTTCTCCAGTCCCTGGCGCAACGCATACGCCAGCCCTTCCAGAATCGCCCGGTAAATGTGCGCGCGGGTGTGCACGTCGCCGAAGCCGATCATCGCGCCTTTGGCTTCAACGCCCGGCTCACGAATTCCCGGCGACCAGTAGGGTTGCAGCATCAGCCCCATCGATCCCGGCGGCACCGCGTTGACCAGCGCATCGAACAGTTGCTCGGGTTCAATGCCCTGCTCTTGCGCCTGCTGCATTTCGCGCAGACCGAACTCGTTCTTGAACCAGCTGACCATCCAGTAACCGCGATAAATCATCACCTCGCAGTTGTACTGGTCGGGCACCGCCGAGGGGTACGGCGGAATCAACGGGACGATTTCCAGATAGCGCGAGCGGGTGCTGGTGATGGTCGCGGTGGTGCCGTAGGACAGGCACACGGTGCTCGCATCGACCACGCCTGAACCGACCACTTCGCAGGCCTTGTCAGCGCCGGCAGCAATCAGCGGCAAACCTTCGGGAATGCCGGTATGGCGAGCGGCTTCGGCGGTGATATAGCCGAGGGTTTCGCCAGGTTTGAGCAAGGTCGGCAATTGCTCCGGGCGCACCGCCAGCGCCTGCCATTTCCAGTCGCTGGGCGCGGCCCATTTCAGACGTTTGAAGTCGAACGGCAGGTAACCGACGCAGCAACCCACCGAGTCGACAAAGCGCCCACACAGGCGATGGGTGAGAAAGCCCGAGAGCAGCAAAAACTTGTCGGTCGCCGCCCAGACTTCAGGCTGGTGTCTGGCGATCCAGTTGGCCTCGGCCTGCGCGCGAAAGTAATCCACGGTGGCCTGTGCGCCGACCAGTTTGAACAGCCAGCCCCACGGCCCTTTGATCCCGCCCTCGACTTCGCTCTGACGCTGATCGAGCCACAGAATCGCCGGGCGCAGCGGCTTGCCCTGAGCATCGACGTTGATCACCGTGCCGCGCTGAGTGGTCAGCGACACCCCGGCAATCTGCGAGCGATCAATCCCGGTTTGCGCCCATACCTGCTGACAGGCTTCGCCGAGTTTCGCCCAGTAATATTGCGGGTCCTGCTCGGCCCAGCCCGGTTGCGTCGAGTAGTACGCCTGCAACTCGACCTTGCCTTTACCGAGCAGATTGCCCTGCAAATCGAAGAGCAACGCGCGCACGCTCTGAGTGCCGTTGTCGATCGCCAGCAGGTAGCGCTTGTTCGAGTGGTTATGCATGGCGCTCTCTTCAAGGGGCATCAAGGCGTGCCATCCGGCAGACCGTGGTGACGTTGCCACAACGCCAAGTAACGCTGTAGTTCTTGCTGCCAGCGTGCATCGTCCCAGCCCAGCCTTGGCTGGCAGAGTTGGCGGATGGCAGCGAATTGTTCTTCGCCACCGCGTGCCAGCAATAAGCCCAGCCGGGTACGACGCAGCAACAGATCATCGAGGTGCAGCACCATTTCCGCCTCACAGGCGAAGGCCAATTCGGCCCACAAGGTGTCAGTGTTGCCGACCGTTTCGTGGCCCGACTCGGCGATCAGTTGCGCCAGTCGTGGCAGATCACGGCCGTGCCTGCCGGCCAGCCGTCGCCACTGTTGCGGGCTGAGTCCGGGAATGGTCAGCGGCGGCACGGCTGCGAAAACCGGCGCAGCATCATCTTCGAAAGCGCGGCCAAGCATGTCGGCACAGGCCTTGAGCACTTCGATGGCTTGCGGGCGAAACGTCGTCAGTTTGCCGCCGGCCAACGTGACACAACCCGGCTCCTGCCACAGCACATGTTCACGGGTTTCATTCGACGGCTTGCCTTGCTGTGCACCCGCCGCGCTGCCCACCACCGGACGCACGCCGGACCAGGTCGACAGCACATCGCTCGCCGTCACTTCGGCACCTGGAAATTGTTGCGTGCAGGCCGCCAGCAGGTAGTCGAGTTCTTCGGTGCTGATGCTCGCGCTCTGATCCAGATCCTCACGATGATCGAGATCCGTAGTGCCAACCACCGTCGCCCCTTCCCACGGAAAAACGAACACCGGCCGCCGGTCGCGCGCATGCAGAAACGTGAGGGCCTGCGCCACTGGCAAACGCCAGCCCGGCAGCAGCAGATGACTGCCGCGCAATGGCCGCAGTTGTCGCGGAGCCTCGGGCAAACGCAGGCGCTCAGCCCATGCCCCGGTCGCCACCGCCAGCACGCCGCAACGCAATTGCCGCGCCCCACCCGCCTTACAGTCCTCGATCTGCACCCCACACACCCGGCCTTCTTCGCGCAGCAAATGTTCGACGCGCACCCCGTTGAGCACCACTGCGCCATCGGCCCGCGCTTCACTCAACACGCGCATCACCAGCCGTGCATCATCGGTCAGCGCATCGACAAAACAGGTGCCACCGAGCAGCCGGGTTTCCTTCACCCCCGGCGCGAGAAACCGCAGTTGCTGCGCGTCGTGAAAACGATGGCTGCGTCGCCCGGCCAACGCGTCGTACACCGACAACAAACCACCGAGCACACGCGGCCCGGGAAAGCCGCCGCGATAGTGCGGCATCAGGAAACTCATCGGCTCCACCAGCCCCGGCGCTTCGTCGAGCAGGCGCTGGCGCTCGCGCACCGAATCGCGGGTCAGGCGCCACTGGCCCTTGGCGATGTAACGCAAACCGCCGTGAACCATTTTCGACGACCGGCTGGAGGTGCCCCAGGCGAAATCCCGTTGTTCCAGCAGCAGACAACGCCAACCGCGCCGCGCCGCTTCGCGCAGAATGCCGGCACCGCTGATGCCGCCGCCGATGACGATCAGGTCCCAGCTTGCGTCGGCCAATGTCGGCAAGGTTTGCTGGCGCCATGCGGCGTTCCAGTTCGGGTGCATGATCGTCACTCCGGCAACAGCGTGCCGGGGTTTAGGCGCCCGGCCGGATCGAAGTGCCTGCTCAGCGCCTGCAAGGTGTCCATCGCCAGCGCGCCTTTTTCGCGCGGCAGGTACGGCGCGTGATCCTTGCCGACCCCATGCTGGTGGCTGATGGTGCCGTGGTTGTCGACGATGGTCTGGCTGGCCGCATGCTTGAGTGCCTGCCAGCGCGCCAGCGTCGCCGGATAATCCGCCGCCGGGCGAAACACGTAAGTGGTGTAGATGCTCGAACCTTCGCCGTAAACGTGGGACAGATGGGTGAACACATGCACCCGCTCGCCCTGCGCCGCCAGCGCGTCACGCAGGCTGTTTTCGATCAGGTTGAGCAGATTGTCGACATTGCTCCAGTCGGTGGCGGTTTCCAGGGTGTCGGCCACGTAACCGGCGTTCCACAGATTCTCGCGCAGGTAAGGGAAACGGAAGCGGTTCTGCGCCCATTTCTTGCCGAGCAAGGTGCCGGTGAACACGCCGCCGAAGGCTTTCAGATGCTGCCGCGCCTGGCTCAGCGACAGCGCGTTTTGCCGACGGTTGCCGGTCACGCCGAAGGTCAGCAGGCACTTGCCTTCACCGGCACCGCGCAGGTTCAGATACTTTTCCAGCCAGGCGATCTGCTGCGGATGCCCGGCCAGCGCCAGTTGGGTTTCGGTCTCCACCGCGTTCGACAGGCGCAGCATCGACAACGGCACCCGCGCCTGGGCCAATTGGCGGATCGCTTGCAGCGCCTTGCTCCAACTGGGCAGGAACACCCCGTAAAAACGCTCATCGGCCGGCAGCGGACTGACCCGCACTTTGACCTCGGAAATGATCCCGAAACGGCCCTCGCAACCGAGCACCACTTCGCGTAGATCAGGCCCCGCCGCCGAAGCTGGGAACGTCGGAATTTCCAAGGGCCCGGCGAAAGTTTCCAGGGTGCCGCCAGCGAACAACTGCTCGATACGCCCGTAGCGCAACGACTGCTGACCACTGGAGCGACTGGCGACCCATCCGCCCAGCGTCGACAACTCCCACGACTGCGGGAAATGCCCCAGCGTGTAGCCGCGAGCGCGCAGCTGACTTTCCACCTGCGGGCCACTGGCGCCGGGGCCGAACGTCGCCAGTTGGCTCTGCTCGTCGAGGTCGATCAGACGATTCATCCGCGCCAGCGACACGGTCACCACCGGCCGCGTCGAATCCGGCGGGTTGATGTGCCCGGCCACCGACGTGCCGCCGCCGTAGGGAATCAGGCACAGGTCCTGTTGATGCGCGAGCGACAGCAATTGGCGGATCTGCTCGGCGGTCTCCGGAAACGCCACCGCGTCCGGATAGTTGCCCAGCGCGCCTTCGCGCAGCGCCAGCCAGTCCGGCAAACTCTGGCCCCGAGCGTGCAGCAGACGATCATGGGCATCAACGCTGTAAAAGGCGTGCGCCGCCAGCCGTGAGACCGGCACCCGCGCCAATGCTGCCTCCAGCGTCGCATCGGGCAGCGCGCGCCCGGCCCCCAACCGTTCATGGAGAAAACTCGCACCCTGGGCCGGCAGTTCGACCACCGTGGTTGCATCTCCCCAGCCGTTCCAGCGTCGCATGCGTGTGTCCTTCTTATGCAGTCTGATCAGTGATATTGCAGGCCTCCATACTAGTCAGCGGCCAAAAAGTGTCACGGTCGCATCCGGCCAGTTCGAGTAGCCAATTGAGTCAAACGTCGCGCAAGTGCCAGCCATTTACTTTAGTCGGGGTTTCAAATTACCTTTCAGGCATTCATTCGCTCACGCAGGCCTTGATCAAGGGATTCGGATCATGCAATCGCTCGGCTTCACCTCGGTTCCGCCGCTGCTCAAATACGTGCGCCATGCCGAGCAACTGGGCATGGCCATCGAGCCGGCGTTGGCCGCTGCCGGTTTGCAGGCGCAGCAACTGAGCGACAACAGCCTGCGCCTGCCGGGCGAAACCCATGAGCGCCTGCTCGATTATTTCTGCGAGCACTCGGGCGATCCGCTGTTTGGTCTCAACGCCGCGAACTTCGTCCTGCCCAATTCCTGGAGCGTGCTCGGTTACATCACCATGAACTGCGCGACCCTGGGCGATGCGATGAGCCGGATCATGCCGTTCGAAAAACTGGTGGGCGACATGGGCGTCAGCCGCGCCGAAGTGCAGGACGGCCACGTGCATCTGATCTGGACTTGCCGCTACGAGCGCCCGCGCATCCGCCGGCATCTGGTGGAAAACGTCCTCGGCTCGTGGCTGCAATACGCGCGCTGGATCGCCGACACGCAGATGTCGCCCGCCGCCGTGTGGCTGGAACATCCGTGCCCGCCAGACGCCAGCCAGGCGCAGTACGAAGCGTTTTTCGATTGCCCGGTGCTGTTCGAGCAGGCGTATTCGGCGCTGATCGTGCCGCTGGCGTATCTGCAATTACCGCTGCGCCAGGCCGATGCGCAATTGCTGCGCACCCTGGAAGAACATGCGATGGGGTTGATGGCGACGCTGGAGGATGCGTCGCTGGAGCAGCGGGTCAAAAGCATCCTGCGTCAGCTGCTCAAGGAAGGCTTGCCGCGCAAGGAACAGGTGGCCGAGCAGCTCGCGGTGTCGGTGCGCACGTTGCAGCGTCAGTTGCATCAGGCGGGGACGTCGTATCAGCAGATTCTCGACGATTTGCGCCAAGAGCTGGCGGAGCATTATTTGCTCAACAGTACGTTGCCGATTCAGGACATTGCGCAGTATCTGGGGTTTACCGAGCCGCGCTCTTTTCACCGAACCTTCAAGAGCCGGCGCGGGATGCCGCCGGGGGAGTTTCGGCAGATGCATCGGGGGTGACGCCGCCGGCCTCTTCGCGAGCAGGCTCGCTCCCACAGTGGATCTTCAGTGAATGCAGATTTTGTGTACGACATAACCCCCCTGTGGGAGCGAGCCTGCTCGCGAAGGCGTCAGTCGCCTCACCTCAATCCGACAGACAAATCCTCCGCTCCTGTAGTGCAATAAACACTTTCCAGCACGCCTGTTTAAAGACACTCAGTGTTACGGCTCACCACCCTACAAATCCTTGCGCCGCTGCCTACGGCTAAGCCAGAATCCGCCGGCTTGTGCGCCCCGGAGGCCGTCGGTAACTTGAGTCCGTCACTGATTTCCAGTGATCGGGTTTAGTAGCCCGAGGTTTTTGGGGCGTATCGCTCATCAGACAGTCAGGTCTTGCCTGAACGTTATGGTGGCTGTGCGCAGGGCGCCCTCGGGCGCGCCGGTTTCCCAGATCCCCGGTCTACTAACCTGCGTACGGCTGCCTCCATTTCTTTTAGTAGGGAAACGGCGGCCAGCCCTCAATGAGGATCTGGCATATGTTCAAAGTAACACCCAACCCGCCGCCCACCGACGCGGCCTCCCCCTACGAATCCCCCGAATCAAAGAAATTCCACGAAGCCGCCGAGCGCGCCCTCGACCACTACCTCGGCCCACCGAGGCCCGCGATCCTGGCCACCCCGTACCAGCCCAATCGTCTCTACATGGCCAATCCGGCCAGCGGCACCGAACCGTTGCTGGCCGATGCCTGCGAATCCCTCGGCTCGGCCACCGTGATGCTCAACGACTTCGCCGGGCTGCTTGAAGGCTCGCACCGCAAGACCCTGCAAGGCATCGCGCAAGTGGTGATGGTGGCGGAGATCGCCGTCAACCGAGTGCTGGATAAATTAGTGCCGACCGAATAACGAAAAAGCCCGCAGCCAGACCTTAGTGGTTTGGCCACGGGCTTTTTTGTATGGCTCGACTCAGACACTGATCGCGTTGGTAAACACCAGTCGATTGCCAAACGGATCGGCAATGGTCATGTCCTGACTGCCCCACGGCATCGCCTGAATCTGTGGGTGCGAGAACTTGTAATCCTTGGCCTGCAACTGCTGCTGAAACGCCTCCAGTTCGTCGGTCTCGATGCGCAACGCCGAACCCGGCGTCGCGTCGCCATAATGCTCGGACAGGTGCAGCACGCATTCGCCACGGGACACCTGCAGATACAGCGGGAAATTCGCTTCGAAACGGTGCTGCCAGTCGATCTTGAAGCCAAGGAAGTCGACGTAAAATTCCAACGCCTTGGCTTCATCGAAGATCCGCAGGATCGGGGTGGTTTTGCCGAAGCTCATGGGGTGCTCCCTGACTGGTTGGCCCAAGAGTGTAGCCGGGCTGGATCTCAGCAATTCGGCTTGGTTTCGACATTCTTTAATCTCAGAGTGCCACTATGAGACGCAGATCAAAAGATCGCAGCCTTCGGCAGCTCCTACAGGGGCTTTGCAATCAATGAAACCCTTCGCGCAAATCGCCCTGCCGCGCCAGAAACCGCCCTTCCCGGCGACCGTTCGCCTGTCCGTCGCGATAGCTCAACGCGCCATTGACCCACACCCCCTCAATCCCCTGCGCCGCCCGTTGCGGATCAGTGAAATCCGCCACATCGCGCACCGTCAAAGGATCGAACAGCACCAGATCCGCCCAATAGCCTTCACGAATCTCGCCGCGCTCTTTCAAGCCAAACCGCGCCGCTGACAGACCGGTCATCTTGTGTACCGCCGTGTGCAGCGGAAACAGCCCGACATCACGACTGAAATGGCCGAGCACTCGTGGGAAAGCGCCCCACAGGCGTGGGTGCGGGAACGGGTCCTCCGGCAGTCCGTCAGAGCCGACCATCGACAGTGGATGCGCGAGGATTTTTCGTACATCCGCCTCGTCCATGCCGTAGTACACCGCGCCCGCCGGTTGCAGGCGTTTGGCGGCGTCGAGCAGTGGCACGCTCCATTCGGCAGCGATGTCGATCAGGTCGCGGCCGCTGACCTCGGGGTGCGGCGTCGACCAGGTGATGGTGATGCGATGGGCATCGGTGACTTGCTTCAGATCCAGCGTCGAAGAGCTCGCCGCGTAGGGATAGCAATCGCAGCCCACATGCTGGGTTTTCGCCGCGGCCTCCAGCGCCGCGAGCAGCTGCGGACTACGCCCCCAGTTACCCACACCGGCGCATTTGAGGTGGGAAATGATCACCGGGGACTGCGAGTGACGGCCGATGCTGAACGCTTCGTCCATCGCCTCCAGCACCGGCTCGAATTCACTGCGCAGATGGGTGGTGTACACCGCGCCGAACGCGGTCAGTTCTTCGGTCAGTTGCTTCACTTCATCGGTGGAAGCGTTGAAGGCGCTGGCGTAGGCCAGGCCTGTGGATAAACCGAGCGCGCCAGCCTCAAGGCTTTCACGCAATTGCTCACGCATGGCGGCGATTTCGTCTGGCGTGGCGGTGCGCAACAGATCGTCGAGATGATTGCTGCGCAGCGCGGTGTGACCGACCAGTGAGGCGACGTTCAGCGTGGTGTTCGCCGCTTCGACGGCGGCGCGGTAATCGCTGAAACGTGGATAGACGAATGCGGCGGCTGTGCCGAGCAGGTTCATAGGGTCCGGTGGATTGCCTTTGAGACTGACCGGCGAGGCGCTGATCCCGCAGTTGCCGACGATCACCGTGGTCACGCCCTGGCTGAGTTTGGGCAGCATCTGCGGCTGGCGGATGACCACGGTGTCGTCGTGGGTGTGCACGTCGATAAAACCCGGGGCGAGCACGCGGCCGGCGGCGTCGATTTCTTCCGTGGCGCGGGCATCGTGCAAGTCGCCAATGCGTTCGATGCGCCCGTTGAGAATCGCCACATCGGCGCGGTAGCCGGGGGTGTTGCTGCCATCGATGACGGTGGCGTTGCGGATCAGCGTGTCGTACTGCATGTCAGTCTCCCAGCGGCAGGTGATCGTCGCCGCCACGGTATTCGTCGAGGGCGAGTTTGATCCGCCGCAGACGCTCTTGATTGTCTTCAGGATTGGCCAGCGCCAGCTCGGTCGCAAGCACATCGATGGCGAGCAACATGCCGTAGCGCGCCGCCGTCGGTTTGTAGATGAACGAAGTTTCCGCGCCTTGCAGCGGCAGAACGATGTCGGCCAGTTCGGCCAGCGGCGAGTCGGCGCGGGTGATGGCCAGAATGCGTGCGCCGTAGTTGCGCGCCAGTTCGACAGTTTCCAAAAGCTCCGGGGTGATGCCGGTCAGCGAGCAGACGATCAGCACGTGCTCGGCATTGAGGCTGGCAGCGGTGACGCGCATCATCACCGCGTCGTGGCACACCGCAATCGGGTAGCCGAGGCGCACCAGGCGTACCTGCAATTCATCGCTGCACAGGGTCGAGCAACCGCCCATGCCGAACGCATGAATCATCCGCGCCTGGCCGAGCATTTTCACCGCGTCGGCGAAGCGTGATTCGTCAAACCCGGCCAGATGCTGGCGCAGCGTGGTTTCGATATCGCCGACAATCTGCCCGTAGAACGCCGACTGTTCAGGGGTACCCGCCGGGTCGAGAAAACGGCTGCCAACGCCGCTGGCCTGGGCCAGTTGCAGGCGCAGATCGCGCAGGTCGCGGCAGCCCACCGTACGGGCAAAACGCGACAGCGTGGCGGTGCTGACTTCGGCCCGTTGCGCGAGGTGTTCGAGGCTGGCGCTCGCGGCAAAACCGACGTCGTCCAGCATCAGCCGGGCGATGCGGCCTTCGCCGGCGCTGAAGGAGTCCTGATGAGCGCGGATCTGATAAAGGATGTCCATGGCGGCGGGCTCCGGTTACAGCAGGTAAGAAAGGCCGACGGTCAAAGCGAAAGCGACCAGCGAGATCAGGGTCTCAAGCACGGTCCAGGTCTTGAACGTCTGCGCGACCGTCATGTTGAAGTATTCCTTGATCAACCAGAAGCCGCCGTCGTTGACGTGGGAAAAGATCACCGAGCCGGCGCCGGTCGCCAGCACCAGCAATTCCGGGTGTGGATAACCCAGACCGATGGCGACCGGCGCAACCACGCCGGATGCGGTGGTCATCGCCACGGTGGCCGAGCCGGTGGCCACCCGCATCAACGCGGCGAACAGCCAGCCCATGATCAGCGGCGACAGGTGAAATTCGTGGGCCAGCCCGACAATCTGATCGGTGACCCCAGCGTCCACCAGAATCCGGTTCAGACCACCGCCGGCGCCGACCAGCAAGGTGATACTGGCGGTCGGCGCCAGGCACTCGTTGGTGAATTTGAGGATCGATTCACGGTTGAAACCCTGAGCGATGCCCAACGTCCAGAAACTCAGCAAGGTCGCCAGCAACAGTGCGATCACCGAGTTGCCGATGAACAACAGAAACTGATTGAAACCGCTGCCCGGCGTGGAGATCAGGTTGGCCCAGCCACCGATCAGCATCAGCACCACCGGCAATAGAATGGTCGCCATGGTGATGCCGAAACCCGGCAGCCTGTCGCGCGGTTCGCGGTCGAGAAATTGTTTTTCCAGCGGGTTATCCGCCGGCAGTTGAATGCGCGGCACGATGAATTTGGCGTACAGCGGACCGGCGATGATTGCGGTGGGAATACCGACGGCAATCGCATACAGCAAGGTCTGCCCGACTGAGGCCTGATACGCCTGCACCGCGAGCATCGCCGCCGGGTGCGGCGGCACCAGCGCATGCACCACCGACAGGCCGGCAACCATCGGCAGGCCGACCATCAGAATCGATACGCCCACCCGCCGCGCCACGGTGAAGGCGATGGGTACCAGCAACACAAAACCGACCTCGAAGAACAGCGGCAGGCCGACCAGAAACGCGATGCAAACCATCGCCCAGTGCGCGTTCTTCTCGCCGAACTTCTCGATCAGGGTGCGGGCCATCTGCTCCGCGCCGCCGGACTCGGCCATCATCTTGCCGAGCATCGTCCCCAGCGCCACCACCAGCGCAATATGCCCCAGCGTCTTGCCCACGCCGGCCTCATACGCCCCCACCACGCCCGACGGCGGCATTCCCGCTACCAGCGCCAGACCGATGGAAATCAGGGTGATGACAATGAACGGATTGAGCCGGTAACGGGCGATCAGCACGATCAAGGCACTGATGGCGACGGCGGCGTACATCAGCAGCCAATAGCCGAAGGAAGGCGTCATGCGGTAATCCTCGAAAGGGTCACGTTCGAATGGGTTGTGAAACTCATAAATCATTTCGAGATCGAGTTTTCAAACGCCATGAAAGTAATTTTCGTGGAGAGGTAAGGCGTGTCGCTGTTGGATATGTCTTGTCGCGATTAATGAAAATCGCGGGGCGGGATTTACATGGCTTTTTGGTGAACGAGAAACCAATGTGGGAGCGAGCTTGCTCGCGAAGGCGGCGTCACATTCAACATCTCTGCCGACTGATCCACCGCTTTCGCGAGCAGGCTCGCTCCCACAGTTGATTGCATTCCTTCAGTCAGAATCCGTTCTATTTGTGGGAGCGAGCCTGCTCGCGAAAGGCATGATGCGGTGCAACGGGATTCACACCATCTCGTTACGAATCCACTCCACCACCGACGTACGCTTTGGCGCCCAGCCCAGCAGTTCACGAGCGTGTTTGCCGCGTACGCGGCTGTTGGAGCCGAGCCCGTAGTTGGCCATTTCGTAGCCCCATTCGGCTTCGGCGTCTTGCAGTGGCCAGTCTTGTGGCTGGCCCAGATTCAACGCCTGCGCCATGGCAGTGGTCATGTCGATGAACGAGGCTTCGCCACTTTCGACGAAGTAGAAGGTGCCCGGTACGTTTTTGGTCAGTGCCAGCAGGTACAGGGCGACGACGTCTTCGATGTGCACGTTGGACCAGATGTTCTGGCCAGTGCCGACATGCCGCACCACACCGCTTTTGCGTGCTTGTTTGAGCAGACGCGGCAACTGCACGCTGTCGCGCTTGACGCCCAGGCTGTGGCCGTAGATCAGGGTGTTGCAGATCACTGCCGAGTTCACGCCGTCCTGTGCGGCGGCGAGGATCAGGTTGTCGATCGCCACGCGCGCCGCCTTGTCGACGGTGGGCGCCGGCAGATTGTCTTCGTAGTAGATGACGTCACTGGACTTGCCGCCCGAGGCATCGCCGACGATGCTCGAACCGCTGGTGTGCAGGAACAGTTTGTGCGAGCCGCGCAAGGCGTCGAGCAACGCTTCGACCGCGCCGCGATGGTCGCTGCTGGCGGCGTTGATCACCGCATCGGCGGCGCGGGCCTGTTCAGCCAGCAATGTGCTGTCTTCGAGGGTGCCGATCACCGGAGTGATGCCCAAAGCTTTCAGCTCATCGGCCTGCTCGGCGCTGCGCACCAGGCCGGTGACAGAGTGCCCAGCCCGGACCAGACCGGTGGCGATGGAACCGCCGATAAAACCGGCAGCACCGGTGATGAATACGTTCATGGAGAAACTCCCTGCGTGAATAAGTGATGCAGCGAGTATCGACCGGTCACTCCGATGGAAAAACCCGCCCTCGCCCAAATCACTGTTGCGCAGGGATCACGAATCAACCCTTGAAATCAGCACTGGCGTAAGCCGCAAGCTTGCTCTGGATGAAGTCGAGAAAGCACTGAATGCGCAGCGCCAACTGCGAGTTACGGTAGTACACCGCGTTGATCGGCTGGCGATAGCCGCTGTTGTATTCCGCCAGCAGCACCTTGAGGCGCCCGGCGCGAATGTCGTCGATGGTCATGAAGTGCGACAGGCAGGCAATGCCCTGCCCCTCCAGCGCGAGATGGCGCACGGTCTCACCGCTGGAGGCGCTGATGGCCGGAGTGATCGGCCAACGGTCACCGTGCACGTAACGCAGCGGCCACTGATTGAGGCCTTCGTTGTGGGTGAAACCGAGCAGGGCGTGGTCGCTCAAGTCGGCGACCTGCTGCGGCGCGCCGTGCTGCTCCAGATACGCCGGACTGGCGACGATCAGCAGCGGGCTGCAACCCAGTGAGCGCGCATGCAACGTCGAGTCGGCCAGGGTGCCGATGCGGATCGCGACGTCGGTGCTTTGTTCCAGCAAGTCAATGATCAGATCATTGCTGTTGAGTTCAAGCTGGATGTCCGGGTACAACCTGCGGAACTCGTCGATGTAGGGCACGATGGCGTGCAGCATGAACGGCGACGCAGCGTTGATCCGCAGACGTCCGGACGGGGTTTGCTGGCGTGAGGACAGACGCTCTTCGAGCGCATCCATCTGGTCGAGAATCAGCTTGGCCTGCTCGAAGAAATACTTGCCCTCCTCGGTCAGGTCCATGCGCCGCGTGGTGCGGTTGATCAGCGTGGTGTCGAGCTTGGCTTCGAGCCGCGACAACGTGCGGCTGACCGCCGACGGCGTCTGCCCGACCTGTTCGGCGGCGGCGGAAATCGAACCGCACTCGATCACGCAGACGAAAATCTGCAACTCATCGGATCTGGCTTTCACGGGTGTCCTCTTTGAAATCGCCAAGATCGCAGCCTTCGGCAGCTCCTACAGTGAACTGCATTCCCCTGTAGGAGCTGCCGCAGGCTGCGATCTTTTGCTCTTACCGCCGATAGTAGCCCGAAACCATTCAAGCCTTGAGACCAAACACCTGTTTCAGATGCTGCTCATACCGCGCCACATCATTCTCGATGTTCGGCCGCTTCATCACATCGACACAGAGGAACGTCGGCAATCCGGTCATGCCCAAAAACTCGTTGGCCTTGTGGAACGGGAAATACACCGCATCCACACCCTTGGCTTCAAAGAAATCGCTCGGGTCATCAAACGCCTGCTGCGGTGCGTTCCAGGTCAGCGACAGCATGTATTGCTTGCCCTGAATCAGGCCGCCGCTGCCGTACTTCTGCGACGCATCGGAACGGGTCCGGCCATCGCTGGCATAGAGGCTGCCATGGCCTTCGGTGAAGACTTCGTCGAGGTACTTTTTCACCGTCCACGGCGCGCCCATCCACCAGCCCGGCATCTGATAAATGATCACATCGGCCCAGAGGAATTTAGCCACTTCTTCGGCGACGTCGTAACCCTCATCGATGAACGTGGTTTTGACATCCAGGCCACCACGATCCAGCACGCTCAGTGCAGTTTCGTGCAGGGTCGCGTTGTAACGACCGTCGGAATGGGCGAATTTCTTGCCGCCATTGAGCAACAACACTTTTTTCATCAGAACGCCTCGCGCAGCCATTGGGCTGGAGAAAGATGGGAAAACGAATGGCGGCAGGTTAACCACCCATCTCGCGCGGAATAAGCCGCGTCGGCGCAAAATACATTTGATCAAAAAGCACGAATGGAACACAGATTGTTGCAATAGCATTGGCAGCCATCTGCATTTGAGGAGTTGTTCTGATGAGTGAACGCCACGGTTTCATCCTGCACGCCAAGACCCGACCGGAGAAAGCCGAGGCCTTCGAAGCGCTGTTTCGCGCCTATGTCGAGCCGAGCCGCGCCGAGCCGGGCTGCATCGAGTACCACATGCTGCGCGATAAGGAAGACCCGACGCTGTTCATCTTCTACGAGATCTGGGAAAGCCAGGCGCACCTCGACGTGCACTCGAACCTGCCGCACATGCGCGAGTTTTTCGACAACCGCATGACGTACCTGGAGCGCGATTTCGATATCCGGCGGATCGACATGCTCAGCGCGTCGTCGGCTAGCCGCTGATCAGCAAATGGGCGCCGAGTGCGCCCAGTCCGATAAAGAACACCCGCTTGAACAGCACGGCGCTGATGCGCTGCCGCAGCCATTGGCCGAACCCCATGCCCAGCATCGCGGGAATCAGCACCAGCAGCGACGCACTTAATTCGCCACTGCCCAGTGCGCCGTGCCAGAACAAGCCGCCCGCCAGCGCCAGGGTCGAGACGGTGAACGACAGGCCCAGCGCCTGCACCAGTTCATCGCGCTGCAAACCCAGCGCCTGCAGGTACGGCACCGCCGGTATCACGAACACGCCGGTGGCCGAAGTGATGACTCCGGTGATCAGCCCGCACAGCGGGCCGAGCCACGGCTCATGCCGGGGATTGATCTGCAGGGTCGGCAGCAGCAACCCGCTCAACGCATACAGCAGCAACGCCGCGCCCAAGCCGCGCACCACCCAATGCCCGCCCGCCATGCCGATCGACAACGTGCCGACGGCGGTACCGAGGAAGATCATCAGCAGCAGCGGCCACAGGCGTTTGATCAGCCCTTTCAGATGCCCGCCAAAGGCCAGTTGCCAGACATTAGTCAGCGTCGCCGGAATGATCAGCAACGCGGCTGCCTGAGATGGGGCCATAGCCAGACCCAGCAGCCCCATCGCGACAGTGGGCAAGCCGAGACCGATTACCCCTTTGACCAGACCGGCCATGATGAAGGTGGCAATGACCAGCAACGATAAGGCCAGGCCGAGGTTTTGATAGAAGTCTGCGAGTGCGTTCATGGCGCTACTGTGCGCCTTGGCGGGTGCGCTGAAAATCTGCCATATACTGAGGCTGCCTCTTTCGATACAAGAGGCTGAAGACTTGATTGATATTTCTGGCCTCATCGCTGGCAAGCCAGCTCCCACAAGTTTCAGTGTGGATTACAGATTTTGTGCACAACACACATCCTGTGGGAGCTGGCTTGCCAGCGATAGGACCATCCCCAGACACCAGAAAAACCAGAGGCTGCCTGATGCACTTCGACCTCACCGACCTGCGCCTCTACCTGCACATCCTCGACAGCGGCAACATCACCGCCGGCGCCGCCCGCAGTCATCTGTCGCTGGCCGCCGCCAGTGCGCGTATCCGGGCCATGGAGGCTTCACTCGGCACCGAGTTCCTGCAGCGCGGGCGCCGTGGCGTGAGCCCGACGCCGGCCGGCAAGGCGCTGGCGCAACATGCGCGCGTCCTCCTGCAACAGTCCGAACGCATGCAGCAGGATCTGGCGGATTACGCCCAAGGCGTCAAAGGCCAGGTACGGTTGCTGTGCAACACCACCGCGATCACTGAATACCTGCCGGAAGTGCTGGCGGACTTTTTGTGCGAGCATCCCAACCTCGACATCGATCTGCAGGAATTGCCCAGCGCGCGCATCACTCATGCCTTGCGCCAAGGCGCGGCGGACCTTGGGATTGTGTCCGACGCCGTCGATACCACCGACCTGCAGACCCTGCCATTTCGTGCCGATCCGCTGGTGCTGATCCTCCCCCTCGACCACCCATTGTCTGACGCTGCGCCAGTCCGTTTCAGCGACGCCCTGCCGCATGACTTTGTCGGACTGCGCGCCGACAGTGCGCTGGCGGTGTACCTGGAAGAACAAGCGCTGCACAGCGGCTCGCGGATGCAGATCCGCATCCGCGCCGACGGATTCGACGGGGTGCTACGCATGGTCGCCCGAGGTGCCGGGCTGGCAATTGTGCCGCTGGCCGCTGTCGAGCGAACCGCGTTGCGGTCATTCAAATGGGTTGCGCTCAATGAAGCATGGGCACGCCGCACGCTCATGCTGTGCGCCCGAGATTTCGCTACGTTGCCGAATTACGCCCGCGCGTTGTTACACGCGCTCACTGATCCGCGCGTTTCTGAGCAGTTCGATGTCGAGCACAGACAACTGAACGGCGAGCAGGCGCTATAGGGTTCGACTTCAAATCCCTCTGCCCGGAGTTCCCATGACCGCGACCGCCCCCATCACCGTTCTGCGCGACACCCACCCGCTGCCGGTACTCGATGCCTGCAAATGGGAAAAACTCGAAGGTGACCCGCACACCGTCAACCTCAACGCCTACACCAGCGAAGACGGCAGCAAGATCATGGGCACCTGGATCTGCACCCCGGGCAAGTGGCGGGTCGACTACGTGAAGTGGGAGTACTGCCACTTCCAGGAAGGTTATTGCATCATCACCCCGGACGGCATGGCGCCGATTCACCTGCGTGCCGGCGACATCTTCGTGGTTGAGCCGGGGATGAAAGGCACTTGGGAAGTGGTCGAGACCGTACGCAAATATTTTGTCTTTGCCTGACAAGCAAAAGATCGCAGCCTTCGGCAGCTCCTACATGGGCAAGATGTACACCCTGTAGGAGCTGCCGAAGGCTGCGATCTTTTTTGCCTCCCATAAAAAGCCCAGGAAACCACCTGTGGCGAGGGAGCTTGCTCCCGCTCGGCTGCGCAGCAGTCGTAAATTCAGAAAGCGCGTTTACCAGGTTTAGGTCTGCCATGCAGACCAGCGGGAGCAAGCTCCCTCGCCACAAAAGCCCTCCCCCACAATTTGATGCCTGGTTACTGTGGCTTGCGATAGCTGTTGATAATCGCCGAGAAGTCCTTCCCCCCGTCCCCGCGCTGGCTCATCGCCTGATACAACTGCTGCGCCACCGCGCCGAGCACCACCGGTTGATGCGCCTGACGCGCCGCTTCGGTGGCCAGCCCCAGATCCTTGAGCATCAGCTCGGCACCGAAACCACCGGTGTAACCGCGTGAGGCCGGCGCCGTTTCGACGATGCCCGGCCACGGGTTGTACATTTCCGAACTCCAGCAACGCCCGGTGGAGCTATTGATGATCCCGGCCAGCACCGAGGTGTCGATCCCAAGTGCATCGCCCAGCGCCATCGCTTCGCTGACACCGACCATCGAAATCGCCAGCAGCAGGTTGTTGCAGATCTTGGCGATTTGCCCGGTGCCGACTTCGCCGCAATGCACGATGTTGCGGCCCATCTGCGCCAGCACCGGCTGCAGGGTGGCAAACAGTTCCGGGGTGGCGCCGACCATGAAGGTCAGCGTGCCGGCGGTCGCGCCGCCAGTGCCGCCGGAGACCGGTGCATCGGCCATGGCCACGCCTTGTTTGGCGGCAGCGGCGGCCACATCGCGGGCGGTCTGCGGATCAATGGTGCTGCAATCCACCGCCGGCACGCCTTTGCCGATACCGGCCAGCACACCGTCCTCACCGAGCCAGACGCTGCGCACATGCACCGCGGCCGGGAGCATGGTGATCACCAGCTCGGCGTCTTGCGCCGCTTCACGGGCCGAGGCGCGGATGGTGCCGCCCAGTTGCTCCAGCTCCGCCAGCACAGTCTTGTTCAGGTCCACCAGATTCAGCGAATGGCCGGCCTTGATCAGGTTGCGCGCCATCGGCGCGCCCATGTTGCCCAGACCGATAAATGCGATTTTCATGACCAGTCCTCAGCGCAGGTTGATGGTGGTGTTCACGCCGTCGTTGACGCTGTCGTCATCGAACCAGCGCGCCGTGACCGTTTTGGTCTGGGTGTAGAACTGCACCACTTGCTTGCCATACGGGCCGAGGTCGCCGAGTTTCGAACCGCGCGAGCCGGTGAAGCTGAAGAACGGCACCGGCACCGGAATCGGGATGTTGATGCCGACCTGGCCGACGTCGATTTCCGTCTGGAATTTGCGCGCCGCTGCACCGCTCTGGGTAAACAGGCCCGTGCCGTTGCCGAAGGGGTTGGCGTTGACCAACGCAATGGCCTGATCAAGGGTGTCGACTTCCAGCACCACCAGCACCGGGCCGAAGATTTCCTGGGTGTAGATCTGCATGTCGGTGGTCACGCCCGAGAACAGGGTCGGACCGACGAAGTTGCCTTGCTCGTAGCCCGGCACCTTGATGTCGCGACCATCAAGTTCCAGCTTGGCGCCTTCTTTGATGCCGCTTTCGATCAGATCGAGAATCCGCGCCTTGGCTTTCTTCGAGATCACCGGGCCGACATCGGTGCCCGGCTCGCTGCCGGCGTTGACCTTGAGTTTCTGCGCCAGTGCTTTCAGGTCCGGCAGCCATTGTTTCGCGGCACCGACCAGTACCACCACCGAAGTGGCCATGCAACGCTGCCCGGCGGCACCGAAACCGGCGCCGACCAAGGCATTCAGCGCCTGCTCGCGATTGGCGTCCGGCAGCACCACGGCGTGGTTCTTCGCGCCCATCATCGATTGCACGCGTTTGCCGTGCTTGCCAGCCAGGTCATAAACGTGAGTACCGACCGCCGTCGAACCAACGAACGACACCGCTTTGATGTCCTTGTGGGTGCACAGACCATCAACCACGTCTTTACCGCCGTGTACCACGTTGAGCACACCCGCCGGAACGCCGGCTTCAATCGCCAGCTCCACCAGGAGCATGGTCGACAGCGGGTCCTGCTCCGAAGGTTTCAAGACGAAGGTGTTGCCGCAGGCGATCGCCATCGGGAACATCCACAGCGGAATCATCGCCGGGAAGTTGAACGGGGTGATGCCGGCGCACACGCCGATCGGCTGGCGCAGGGTGTAGGTATCGACGCCGCCCGCCACGTTTTCGGCGAACTCGCCCATTTGCAGGGTGCCGATGGAACAGGCGTGTTCGACCACTTCCAGGCCACGGAAAATATCGCCCTCGGCGTCGGCAATGGTCTTGCCCTGCTCGGCGCTCAGCACCACGGCGATGCGTTTGGAGTGCTCGCGGATCAGTGCCTGCAGCTTGAGCATGATGCGCATCCGCGCGCCGATCGGGGTCAGTTTCCAGGTCTGGAAGGCGCGGTGTGCGGCACGGATGGCGGCATCGACTTCAGCAGCGGTGGCGAACGGTACTTTGGCCAGCACTTGCTGGGTCGCCGGGTTGACGATGTCGTGCCACTCGGTGGTCTGCGATTCGACCCACTCGCCGTCGATCAGCAGCTTGACCTTCTGGACCGTGGTTTCGTTGGGCGTAAGCGATGCGTTCATGCTGGTCTCCGAAACTTGTTTTTATCGTAGGAGCCAAGGCGAAAGGTTCGCCTTGAGATGAGGCGTGTGTCACGAGTTGGTTGTCGGACTGTTTTTGGAGTATAGATGTGCAAACTTCTAATAAGAACGCACATATAAGCCCGTCCATCATGCAAAAAAACATCACCTCCCTGGGGTCGCTGAACTGGGACGACCTGAAGTTTTTCCTCGAAGTCGCCCGCACCCGCAAGGCCAGCACCGCGGCCAAACGCCTGGCCGTCGATTACACCACGGTGTCGCGGCGCATCAGCTCGCTGGAAGCGGCGCTGGGTACATTGCTGTTCGAAAAATCGCGCACCAGCGGTTTTGTCCTGACCACTGAAGGCCAGCGTTTGCTGGGCTATGCCGAGTCGATTGAAAGCACCTTGCACATGGCCTGCGAGCAGGTCTCCGGCTCCGGTGTGGCACTGTCGGGCCATGTGCGCATGGGCTGCACCGAAGGTTTCGGCAGCTTTTTCATCACCCCACAGCTGAGCCATTTCGTCGACGATTACCCGGCAATCTCGGTAGACATCCTGCCGCTGCCGCACTTCATCAGCCTGTCCAAACGCGAAGCCGATATCGTCATTGCCCTGGAGCGCCCGGAGCACGGCCCGTACGTGTGCTGCAAACTCTGCGACTACCGCTTGCAGCTGTACGCGACTCAGGACTACCTCGACCAACACCCACCGATCCGCCGCCCGGCCGATTTGGGCAAGCATCAATTCATCAGTTATGTGGATGACCTGGCGTTCAGCTCGGAGCTGCTGTACCTGGCGAACGTGCTGCCCGGCGCCAGCGCGAACCTGCGCAGCACCAGCGTGATCGCGCAGTTCGTCGCAGCGCAGCAAGGGCGTTCACTGGCAATTCTGCCGTGCTTCCTCGCGGCCCAGGATCCGCGCCTGCTGCCGGTGCTGCCCGAAGAAATCGACATCACCCGGCAGTTCTGGATGTACTGCCGGGAGGATCTGAGGAAGTTAAAGCGGATCACCCTGTTGTGGGATTACATCCGTGAGGTGACCGAGCGTAATCAGGGTCTACTGATGGGGCAGACCCGCGAGATGCGGTTTGCCGATTAATCGGCGCTGACCACAATCGACACCCGACGATTCTCGGTACGTCCGGCGGCAGTACTGTTGGACGCCACCGGCTCGCTGCTGCCCAGGCCTCGCAACTGGATGTTCTCTTCCTTCATGCCGACGGTGGTCAGCACTTTGGCCACACTCTTGGCCCGGCGCAGCGACAATTGCTGGTTATAGGTCTCTTTGCCCGAGGCGTCGGTATGACCGTCGACCCGTACGCGTTCAATACCGACCCCCACCAGCGCCTTGCCGATGCGTTCGACGATTTCGGTGCTTTGCGCGTTCAAGCTTTCGATATCGCTGCCAAACAGCACTTTGCCTGACAGGCCAAACTCCCAGCCTTCGTCGGTTGCCTCGAAGCCTTGTTGTTTGAGGACGGCGATCTGCGCCGGGGTCAGGCCTTTTTGTGGTGCGGTCTGGCAGCCGGTCAGCGCCAGTACGGCGATCATCAGCAAGGCGGAAAACAATCGAGCGGGAAGTGTGAACACGGGAATCAGCTCCTGGTTTGCAGATTGACAACCGGGCTCTCCGACCCGGCAGTGAATTGAGCACCACGCGACAGGCGTTTGGCCTGGTACATCGCCGCGTCGGCGGCGTTGAGCAAGGCACCTGGCGTGGCACCATGATCAGGGAAAACCGCAATGCCGATACTGAGCGACGTCACCACACTGGTATCGCCCGGCAGCGCGATGGGCATGTCCATGCTGTCGAGAATCTTGTCGGCAATACGCTCGGCATCTTCGACCTTATGCAGCGGCGCAAGCAGCACGGCAAACTCATCGCCGCCGAGCCGCGCCACCAGATCCTCTTCACGCAGCTGCGCGCGGATCCGATTGGCGACCGCCACCAGCACGGCATCGCCGGCGGCGTGGCCGAAGTTGTCGTTGATGCCTTTGAAACGGTCACTGTCGAGAAACAACACCGCTACCCGCTCGTTGAGTTTGCCGGCATTACGCAGGGCACGAATCAATCGGCCCTCGAAAAACGCCCGGTTCGGCAAGCCGGTGAGGCTGTCGTGGCTGGCCTGGTGGGCGAGGGTCTCGTTCTCGCTCTGCAGGTGGGTTTGCCAGGATTCGAGTTCGTCGAGCAAAGCATTGAAGTCGTTGCCCAGATTATCCAGTTCGGCAATCTGCGCCGGCGGTACCCGTCGATCCAGCGCGCGCTCGCTGCGCGCGGCGTGGGCCACCGCGGCGAGGCTACGCAGTGGTCCGGTAATACCGCGTAATTGTCGACGCGCGAGATAGAGCGCGACCCAGGCACTGATGGCGGTACACAGGATGATCCCTGCCAGACCGCTCAGCAAAAAGCGCATGAGACTGCCGCCATGACCGACCAGCAGAATGTGACCGATTTCGCGCTCCTGATGCACAATCGACAGCCTGACCGGCTTTTCCAGAACGGTACGCGTGATCTGCATTTCCAATTCGGTGAACAAGCCGTTCTCCGGCCGCTGCCAACGCGCCAGCACCTGACCTTGCGCATCGAACACCTGCGCGTCCGCCACCTCTTCGGTGGACGCAATCAAGGCCAGCGCTTCAGTCGCGGCGGCCTTGTCGTTGAACACTACCGCTGCTTCCACGGTGTAGCTGATCGAGCGCGCAATGAGCTGCAGGTTGTGATCGGCGTACACCCGCAGCGCAAGAACGCCCAACAGGGTCAGCGATACGCTGGCCATCGTCACGGCTACCAGCGCCACAATCAAATGTCCACGGCCAATGACCGATCCCAGCGTCGGGCGGCTTCCGGAACGGAACAGTTTCATGGCGCCGCCGGTTTGCGACGCGACAATTGCAGTACGCTCGGGTGGATGCGTACACCGCTGCGCGCGACAGAGTCGAGGTTGACCTCGAAGGACACCTGTTCATCGCCGACGCGCAGGCAGAACAGGCTGCCCACCGTGCACTGATCGCCCCCTTCGCTGATGCTCAACACCGGATGGCCGATCAATGACGTGAACAGCCGACTGCGTTCATCTGCGGTGAGTTTGCCGATGTACACCGCATCGCATTCGCTGACGATCGCCGGGTTGTCGGCCAGCAGTCGGCGCACAGCGACCGGACGACCGGTGGCTTGCGTAGTGCCTTTGACCAGGTCATCGGTGTATTCGGTGGGGCCGACGATGCACAGGCGCAATTGTGCGGGTTCCACCGGCCAGCGCGCGTAACTGAGGATGCCCAGCACAACCTGCGTCACCGACAGGGCGCGCTGCTCGGCCATGCCCACCGGCGTCTGTGCCTGCGCCATGGCGGCGCCGGTCAGCAAACAGAGCAGACCGACAAGCAATGCGTGCTTGCAGCGAACCACGCGCTCTGTCGCCCAGACAGCCACCTTCATGCAGGGATTCTCTTGGATCGTACCGAAATGATGCCGCAACGATAGCACAGCGCAGTAACACCAGCGAGACAGCAGCTGCTGACCAGATGGTCAATAATCGGCACCGAACATCAGGTTATTTCATTCCCGAACCTCGCCACCTTCTTCCAGTTCCAGCATCAATCCGCTCAGGCGCTTGACCTTGCGCTGCACCGCCTCTTCAAACACGCCGGCCCGGGGCTCGATCAAAGTGAACCAGTGTTTGGCCCGGGTAATACCGGTATAGATCAATTCCTTGGTCAACACCGGATTCAAAGCGTCCGGCAGGATCAGCGCGGTGTGGGCGAACTCGGAGCCCTGGGATTTGTGCACCGTCATCGCGTACACCGTTTCCACATCGTTGAGCCGGCTCGGCAGCACGAAACGCACACCGCCCTGCCCGTCGTTACGCGGAAAGGCAACGCGCAGTACCGGTCTGCCAGCTTCGGGGCCTTCGCGCTCGGGCAACTTGAGGGCGATGCCAATATCGCCGTTCATCAGACCCAGACCGTAATCGTTGCGCGTCATCAGCACCGGCCGGCCTTCGTACCATTGCTGGTCATGCTCGATCAGGCGTGCCTTGACCAGCGTTTCGGTGATCCGCAGATTCAACCCTTCAACGCCCCAAGGCCCCTTGCGCACGGCACATAACAACTGGAAGGTGTCAAACGCCTGCAGCACCGCCCGCGCCCAGTTGATCCAGTCTGGATGCTCCAGCGGTCTGCCTGCTGGCGGGCGTTGTTCGCGCAGGATGTTCAGATAGTGGCGATAACCCTTTGGACCTTCCCCATGACCGTCGAGCAGCAGCCGCTCGAACGTGTGATCGTGTTCGCCCTTGAGCGGCAGGGAAAACACGTCATCATAGTGACCGGCCGCCAGCAACTGGCGCGCCTCCTCCGGCAACTGCTGATTGACCCGCCGCGCCAGCTGACCGATGCCGCTGCCTTCACCGAAGCGTCGGGAATGGCGCAACATCACCAGTTGCTGAGCCAAAGGATGCGAGCCGTCGTGGTCCTCGTGCAGGCCACTGTCCTGTAATGACTCACCACTGACCGACTCCAGCCACCGCCGGGTCTGCGGGTTGTACCAGCCTGCCTCGGCATCGCGGCACAGATCGCCGAGCACCGCCCCCGCCTCTACGGAGGCGAGTTGATCCTTGTCACCGAGCAACACCAGACGCGCATGCGCCGGCAACGCATCGAGCAGGTTAGCCATCATTTCCAGGTCGATCATGGAAGCTTCATCGACCACCAGCACATCCAGCGGCAAGCGGTTGCCGGCATGGTGGCGGAAATGTCGGGTGCCGGGCCGACTGCCCAACAAACGATGGACAGTGGTCACGTCGCAGGGGATCTTCTCGCGCACGTCTTCGGTGACTTGCAGCGACTGCACTTGCTGGCTGATGGACTCGGTCAACCGCGCAGCAGCCTTGCCCGTGGGCGCCGCCAGACGAATGCGCAACGGCTGACCGGCTTCCACCGCCGGCGCCTGAAGCAGCGCGAGCAGACGCACCACCGTGGTGGTTTTGCCAGTTCCCGGGCCGCCCGTGATGATGCTGAAGGCTCCCCGAGTGGCAAGCGCGCAGGCGAGTTTCTGCCAGTCGATCACTGCTCCCGGCCTGGCGGGGCCGAACAATTCATCGAGACGCTGGGGCAAGTCATCCGGCGGCGTTTCGCCTTGGGCCAGACGTGTGCGTAACGCCGCATCGATACGCCGCTCATAGGCCCAGTAGCGCCGCAGGTACAGACGCTTGCCGGACAGCACCAACGGTCGCTGATGCGCCGCTTCGCTATTGTCCGCAGCCAGTGCAACCAGAGCGCTGCTCGCCAGCACCTTGCACCAATGGGCGCCATCCAGCGTTTCAAGCAACTGCGACGGCAGGAGCAAGACATCACTTTGCTCATCGCCTTCAGGAGGTAAAGACAGGGCGAAATCCGGGGCCTTGAGGGTTTCGAACAGGTCGAGGCAGACATGTCCGTGACCCAGTTGATGGCTGGTCAGTGCGGCAGCGAGCAACACCAGTGGATCGGACTGGGGTGCGAGTTCGTACAGAAAACCGATAAAGGCCTTGTCCAGCGAACGAAGCCAGCCTCGCTCGACCCAGCGATCAAGCAAGATCAGCAGATCCGAGGCACTGGTCAGTGGCGCCAGGCTCGACGGGTTGTCGATAGCCGATGACAGATCGGCGAAGGTTCGGTTCATAACAGGACTCCCTGTTCCCATGCGGGTTCGGCCTTGGGTTCCGGCTTACCCTGGAACAGGCGATCCAGGCGCTCGATCAGTTCGCGCGGCGGCCGCGCAAAATACACCCCGCGACTGTCTGCCCGGGTCCCGCGCAGGAACACATACAAGGCACCACCGACATGCCGATCGTAATCGTAGTCAGGCAACCGCGCCTTCAGTTGTCGATGCAACGCCAGCAGATACAACACGTATTGCAGGTCATAACGGTTGTCGAGGATCGAGCGCTCCATGGCTTGCTCGGTATAGGCTGCATCGTCGACACCCAGCCAGTTGGATTTGTAGTCGGCCACGTAGTAGCGCCCTTCATGTTCGAAGGTCAGGTCGATGAAGCCTTTGAACATGCCGTTGAGCTGTACTGGCTCGGCGGCCACTCGTGCCACACCGTTGTGAGTGTACTGGCGCACCCACTCATCGAGTTTGAGAACATCAACCTTGTGGCTGGCGAACCAGAACTCCATCTCGACGCGGTACTGTTTGAGTTGCTCGAGAACCACCGGAGGCTGTCCGCTACCTGTTGGCAGCGACGACTTGAGCAAGTGTTGCAGCCAATCACTCAGGGTGGTGATCCAACCCTCCCAACCACGCAGGTTGCAGCGCCGGCCAATCGCATCCTTGAGCGTTTCAAAAGGAACGGCAAAACCTTCGTCTCCGGCCCATTCGAGCAGACCATGAAGAAAGGTTCCCGGATTCGGACCGCGAGGAAAACGATGAATATCGGCGCCACCGGCGACGATCTCGCGTGGCGCATCCGGGTCGAGACGCTCATCATCAAACAGCTTTTGCGCTTGTGGACTGTCCGGCGCCTCATCGCTGCCCACGCTCAACACGTCACTGATGCGCAAAGCACTGTAGGAGGCAATCCACCAGTTTTCGCTGGCCTTGCGCTTGGGCACCAATGTAGCGCTGAGGATCGCTTCGTTACGCTCGGGCCGGTAGATCTCCTGAGTGGCTTGAGGCAACTCCCCCAAACTGATGGCCGCGCAGTTCTGCTGCAAATCCTGCAGCCAGCGGCTCAGACCGGTTGACTCATCCAGCCTTGCGCCTCCACCCAGCAGATAGCCAAGCGCCGAAAGATGAAGCACCGAACCGTTGTTATTACCGCGCTTGAGGTCCGTGACACCCAGCCAGCAGGCATGCTGTGCGCGAGTCAGGGCGACGTAGAGCAGACGCAGGTCCTCGGCCAGACGCTCGTCATCCGCCAGGGCGATCAATTCGGCGGTCGGCTTCAGTGTCACCTGGGCTTTGCCGGAGGCATCGTGGTAATGCAGCGGCAAGCGACTGCCATCCACCGGTTTTGCCGAGCAGATGAACGGCAGGAACACCAGTGGATACTCAAGCCCCTTGGACTTGTGAATGGTCACGACCTTGACCAGTTGCTCGTCACTCTCCAGACGCAATATCTGCTCTTCGCCGGCCTGACCAGACAACGCCAGAAGCTCGGCCAGATGACGAATCAGCGCTTGCTCGCCATCAAGCTCAGCGGCAGCCTGCTGCATCAGTTCCGACAAGTGCAAAAGGTTGGTCAGTACCCGCTCGCCATCACTGCGTGCGATCAGGGTCTGCGGCAGGTGAAAGTCGTGCAGCAGGCGCCGTAACATCGGCAACACACCTTGCTTGCGCCACAGTTCGCGATAGCCACGAAACTGCATGACCCGGGCTTCCCAGACCAACTCGTCCTGATTCAATCGTTCCAGTTCAGCCAGCGGCAGATTGAGGGTGATGCTGGCCAGCGCAGCCTTCAGAGAGCGCTCGACATCCGGCTCCGCGCAGGCCTTGAGCCAGGAGAGCAGGTCATGCGCTTCCTGGGCGGCGAACACCGAGTCCTTGTCCGACAGGTAAACGCTGCGCACGCCACGGGCCGCGAGTTCTGCGCGTACGGCTTGGGCCTCTTTGCCGTCGCGTACCAGAATCGCAATGTCAGAGGGTCGCAAGCCTCTGAAGTCTTCTCCGTCGCGGACAAATCCCGCCGCACCGGTTTGCCCGCCATTGAGCAACGCGGTGATTTCGCTGGCACAGGCCGCCGCCAACTGCTGGCGATAGACCGCCCCTGACAGCGGCTGGTCCGTCGACAGGTGCCAGACATTCAGTGCCGCGACATCGTGCCCCGCAATCTGCAGCCGCTCTTTACGCCCCTGAGACTCAACAGGCTGGAACGGCACCGGATTTTCCCCGGTTTTTTCCCGAAACAAAAACGCGCCGCGTCCCTGCTCGCGGGACTCGGCGCGTTCGAATACGTGATTGACCGCGTTGACCATGCCATGGCTGGAGCGGAAGTTGGTGCCCAGCGTATGCAGGCGGCCGGCAGTGGCCTGACGCGCACGCAGGTAGGTGTAGATATCGGCGCCACGGAACGCGTAGATCGCCTGCTTGGGGTCACCGATCAGGAACAGGCCGGTATCCGGACTGTTGTCCTCGATGCGGTAGATGCTCTCGAAAATCCGGTATTGCACCGGGTCGGTGTCCTGAAACTCATCGATCAGAGCAACCGGAAACTGCTCGCGGATCACCGCAGCAAGGCGCTCGCCGCTGTCGGATTGCAACGCCGCATCGAGGCGCAACAGCATGTCGTCGAACCCCATTTCCGCACGACGACGCTTCTCTTCCTCAAAACGCGCGCCCACCCATCTCGCCGCATGTTGCAATACGGCGGCATCGGGGGTGGGAAGCGCGTCGAGGCTCGACTTGAGCCCCGGCATCGCGTCGAGACCCGGATGACTCGGTGCCTGCCCCTTCCAGGCTTCGGCCATTCCGTCAGGGGTCAATCGGGTGAAACCGGTGCCGATGTCCAGTTGCTCCATGGCCTCGTCTTCGGCCCACGCCTTGAGTTTCTCGAACCAGGGCTCGAAGTAGCGCGCCTGCATCTTGCGTCCGTCGACGGCTTTGCTCGCAACGCCTTCGTGACAGATCACCAGCAGCTCATCGGCCCACTGACGCCACGGCATCTTCAGCTCGAGCAACGCGGCACGCCGTTCTTGCAGACACTCATTGATCAATTCTGCAGGGGCCTTGCCGTCATCACTGTCGCGCTCACTGCCAAACAGGCCGCGCACTCGTGGCAACAACGCTGCCGGCCCGCCCCAGTTAGCGCGAACCCAGTTCAGCGCGTCGCCCTGCATCGGGTAACAGAACAGTCGCCAGTAATCGCGCAGTACTTCACCGAGCAGATCGCTGTGATCGGTTTCCAGGGACTGGGTAAACAGGCTGCCGCTGTCGAACGCGTGTTCGCGCAGCATGCGCTGGCACCAACTGTGGATGGTGGAGACGGCCGCTTCGTCCATCCATTGCGCGGCGATGTCCAGGCGATTGGCGCAACCGGGCCATTGTGCCGGGTCAAACTGCTCGCGCAGCTCGGCAATCAAGCCATCCGGCGCCGGGGTTTCTTCACGGAAAAACCGCGCAGCCTCGGCCAGCCGCGTACGGATTCTTTCACGCAGCTCCTTGGTGGCGGCATCGGTGAAGGTCACCACAAGAATCTGCGGGGGCAGCAATTCACGGCCGAAGCCGCTCGATTCGCCGCCGTGGCCAAGGATCAGCCGCAGATAGAGAGCAGAAATGGTAAAGGTCTTGCCGGTACCCGCACTGGCTTCGATGAGTTGACTGCCGTGCAGTGGGAAGGCCAGAGCCAGCGGTGTTTTGGTACTCATGCGCGTGCCCCTTCGCTGGCCAACGAGCGCCATGGCGCTTCAAACAGGGGGCGATACAACGCGTCGCACCAACCGGAGAATGTTTCGTCGGCACTCAATGCGTCAAAGTCAGCGAATTGGCGTGACAGCGCAGGGCTTTCACGGCGCTCACCTTCACTGGTCTGGCCGTCGCCTTCGTAGGCTTTTCTGGCAGCCGCCTCAGCCTTGAGCGGATCAGTCTGCGCAAGCCAGGCGAAGGCCGTCTTGACCGCGATCGGCAGCGGCTGGCGCATGCCGGCCTGCCAGGCGAGCAGCAGATCACCCAGAAAACGAACCGCTCGGTCCTTCTCCGTCGGCTCAAGCAGCAGCGTATCGTCACTCGCCACCAGTGCCGTGGTTAGGATAAGTCCGCTGGCGCAGGCCACCAGGTGATTGACCCACGGCTTGATCAACCGATGCCATTTTCGACTTTTGATCGAGCCGATGCTGTTGGGAATGGTCGTGACCGACAACACGCCACCGTCAGCGCGTTGATGCAAACCGGCGAGCCAGCCTTCAACACGCACGCCCTGCAACTCAAGACTGACCGGGAGCGCGCTGGTCAATGGTGTCGGCCATAACGCCAGAAGGTGTTGGTAACGTTGCAGCAAGTCAGGTAACGGCTCGATCAACTCTCGTTGCAGGCATTCGCCGAAGCCGGCCATGGGCAGCAATCCGCTGTTTTGCAAACGCCGCGCCTGATCTTCGAGTGCCCGATCGATATTGTCGGGCTGCCGGAGTGCGGCCTCGAGCAGGCTCTCGCTCAGTGTGTAACGTTGCAATGCGTCCAGCACGAACGGTTCTTCGTCAGCCAAGGGCGCCTCGGCGGCCTCAAAGTACACTTTGAGTCGCTGCGTGAAAAAGTGCCGGACCGGATTGCGCAGGAAATCCTGCAGAAGGGCCAGACTCAGCGGCTCCTCCTGAACATAAGGCGCGAGTAGCTCCGCTTCGTGTTGTGGCTCATGCATCTGGTGCAAAACCTGCCATTCACGGGCATAACTGAATAGTTGGTCGCCTTCATGGAAATAGCGCGAGCTGAACGGTTGCAGGGGATGTTCCTCGGTCATGGCGTGCAACAATTCCTGGTGCTCATCGAGCGACCGCCAGCCACTGGCGAGGTGATCGCGCAACTGGCCGATCAGCACGGAAGCAGGCCGTTCACTATTGTCTCGAATACTGCGTCCGACCCAACTGATGTACAGCTGATTTCGCGCAGACAGCAGCGCCTCGAGCAACAGATAGCGATCATCCTCACGTCGGGAACGGTCCCCGGGCCGGTAATCGCTGCCCATGAGGTCAAAATCAAGTGGAGGTTGCGCCCGGGGATAATCGCCATCGTTCATCCCCAGCAAACAGACGAGCTTGAACGGGATCGCCCGCATGGGCATCAGTGTGCAAAAATTTACCGCGCCGGCCAGAAAGCGCTGGGACAGACGCCCCTGATCCAGCCCCGCAAGCCAGGCTTCGCGAACCACCGTCAGCGGCAATTCATCGACCAACCCAACGGATTCACAGGTCTGCAGCCAGGTTTCGCGCAACTCCTCAAGTTGCGTGAGCAGATAATCGTCGTGCTCGTTACTGGCCTTGAAAAACAGCTGCATCAGGATTTGCAGACGCAGGCCCCACACCTTGGGCTGAGCGACTTGAGTGAGTTCGTGATGGGCCAGTTCCAATGCATCGAGCAGGGCAACCAGCGGACCGATCAACGCAGCATCCAGACCACCGATTTCATCGTAGGGTTCGATACCGGCACAGGCGCTGGAGCTGCCAACTGCGTACCCCAGCAACATCCGCCGCAAACCGAAATGCCAGCTGTTCTGTTCGAGCTCATCCGGCAAGCCCAGGCCGGCACGTTGCCCGGCGTTCATTCCCCAGCGCACGCCTGCTCCTTCGATCCAGCGATGCAGAGTAGGCAAATCACGCTCTTGTACGCCAAATCGGGCGCGCAACGCAGGGACGTCGAGCAGATCGAGGATCTCGCTCACCGGGAAACGACTATCGGGCAGCTTCAGCAGGTGCTCGACAGCAATCAGCAACGGATCGCGGCCCCGCTGGCCCTGGTCGGCCAAGGTAAATGGAATGAAGCGTGGATCATGTCGATCCAGTTGTCCGAACACCGCCCGGATATGCGGCGCATAGCTGTCGATGTCCGGCACCATCACAATTACATCTCGTGGGCGCAGATCTGGATTGGCGCTGAAGCGTGCGAGTAACTGATCGTGAAGGATTTCCACTTCGCGCTGGGCACTGTGGGCTATGTGGAAGCGGATCGACCCATCCTGCGTCAAGTCAACGGCAGGCCAGCGCTCACGCGTTTCATTGAGTGGCCGCAACTCGAGGATGTCGTCCTGAAGTTGGTTGAGCATGTTATGTGGCTGATTTTCGCTGAACAGATCAATGCGCCCGTCACGAAACGCCGCGCGATAGCTGTTGGGGTCATCGTAACTGTCGAGCAGGTTGATATAGTCGCGGCATTGCTTGCCCCAGGCGGCGAGCAGCGGATGAGCATGTTGGTGCAACGTTTCAGGATCGAGTACGACCGGCATGCCGTTCTTGCGGCTCTGACGCTTGTATTGATGACGCAGCAGATCCTTGTCGGCGACGATATCGGCCCAGTGGTGTCGGCAAGGGTTGTGTACACACAACAGCACCTGACTGAAACGTGCGAGTCCGGCCAACGCTTCAAGCACCTGGGCGGGCAACGAGGATATACCGAACACGATCACCCGCGAGGGTAGTCCTGCTGGTGCATGTTCGAGGGAATTTATGCACTCGATAAATCGTTGATGAACACCGGCGCGGCTCTGGGCCATGCCTTGCTCACCGACATCTTCCAAAAGAGCACGCCACAGTTCAGCCTGCCAGCAACTGACTGGAGGCAGTGGCTTTATCTCGCCTCGAACATTACGTAACTGATGCCGGCCCTCGGCCCAATCTTCGAGCCAGTCGGCCCGATACACCTGATATTGGTCAAACAGGTCTGCCAGGCGCTCGGACAACTGGTAGCGCTTGCGCAAGTCGGTGTCATGGGTGAGGAAGCGTTGTAGCGGTTCGAAATGGGGGCGATCAATCACTTGCGGCAACAGGCGCATCAGCCGCCAGGTCAGGGGAGCTTTGTCGAGCAGGGATGTGGCGGGGATTTCGTCTCGGCCCAACACCATACGGTAGAGCTGCCACATGAAACTGCCTGGAAGCTGCACATCGATGGCAGCGGCTATTCCGCAACCACCGAGATCGTCCTCTTCAGGATCTTCTGCCAATGCCAGCTTGAGCCATTGGGCGATACCGTTGCTTTGGACCAGAGCGATTTCATTCTCCAAGGGAGCCAATGGGTATCGCCGCATGATGCTGACCACCAGGCTGCGCAGCTCGTCCAGGCTATTGCTCTGGACCACCATGAATGCAGCGTTGAGGGACGAGGCGTCCGGCATAAAAGCTTCCTTGGAAAAGTACAAAAGCCAAGGCAGAACCTTAGCACTGTCGGCAGGCTGTGACAGCCGGAAGGGCCTACCGCATGCTGTAGGA